>JAXJHR010000045.1:0-67396 GCA_036299165.1 Collinsella aerofaciens
GGAAAGCTCCGCTTTGACACCAAGGCGCGCATCGCTTCCGCGGACAGCGAGGCTTTATCTCTTACGCGCAAGGAAACGGGAATCTTGGAATACCTGATACTTAATCAGGGGCGACCGGTAAGCCAAGAGGAACTTATCGAGCACGTTTGGGATAGCACCGTGAACAGCTTTAGCAACGCAACCCGCGTTCACATCTCGTCGCTCCGAAAAAAATTGCGCAGCGCTTTGGGATACGACCCGATTCGCAATCGGATTGGAGAGGGCTACGTTATGGAGGATAGCGAATGAAAAGGCTTTCGCTGCAATGGCGCATAACGATCATGACGGCACTGTTGACGTGTGCGGCGTGCGTGCTGACGAACTGCCTGGTCGGCTATACGGGCATGCGCTACATGGATGCCATCGGCAGCGACATCTCAGCCTTTAACGCAACCGGTGAAGATTCGCTCCAGGCGTTCGACCCAACGAAAGCGGCCCTCGATGACAAGGTCACGATCGTCGTAAATGACGCACAGGAGTCTTTTGGCACGACAGCCTGGTACATCACGGCTGGAGTCACACTCCTTGGCGGCGCGCTGGCATACTTTGTGAGCGGCCGTGCACTCAAACCGCTACGGGCTTTTGCAGCTCAGGTTGAGCGTGTGCAGCCTGACAACCTAAGCGAAATCAGACTCAATGAAGATGTGCCCACCGAGCTACAACGATGCAGCGCCTCTTTCAACGACATGATCGCCCGTCTTGGCGAAGGGTTCTCTGCACAGCGTCAGTTTACCGGCAACGCCGCACACGAGCTGCGCACCCCGCTCGCCCTTATGCAAGCACAGATTGAGCTATTCATCTCCGAGCACTCCGGTTTGCAACCCGAAACAACCGAGCTACTCGGCCTGCTACAAGAACAAACCGAGCGCATGTCTCGAATGGCCAAGGTATTGCTCGAGATGAGTGAGCTCCGCAGCGTTCCTTGCGAGGACGATGTTGAACTTGGCCCCTTGTCCGAAGAGGTCCTCACCGACCTTGCGCCACTTGCCGAGAATAATGGCATAGCCCTCGATTGCTCCGGAGACGCTTTGACAATCGGAAGTGATACGCTCCTCTATCGGCTGGTGTTCAATCTGGTCGAAAACGCCATCCGCTACAGCCGCTCCAGCTCGACTGTCAACGTCTCCATCAGCGACAGCGACAGCCACGTGCTCCTGCGAGTCAAAGATGAGGGCCCGGGAATACCCAAGCAGTACCGAGAGAGCATCTTCCAGCCGTTCTTTCGTCTAGACAAATCCCGCAGCAGGGCATACGGCGGCGCAGGACTCGGGCTAGCGCTTGTTTGGGAGATTGCAGCCCTACACGGCGGCACGGTAGAGGTCGAAGCAAGTTCCGAGAACGGGACTACCATGCTCGTAAGCCTTCCAAAACGATCCGCAGCGTCAACCGAGCAGTAAAACGAAAGGGGTCCCGAGCAACAGGAGTACAATTGCTGCTATTGTTGCCAGCTGTTGGGAGATGGAAGATGGACTGCGATGGCTACCCATGCGTTCCCATGCCGTTGATGTGCACTGCCTTTGTGCCGGGGCAGATTGACGCTGCGGTTGCAGGCATTTCCGACCCCGATTCACGCACCATCGCCACGGCAGAAGCGCTGTACTTTCGCGGACAGGCCGCCCTCGCTGCCAAGACGGCGCGCCCCTATCTTGACGCCACCGATTCCGCACTGCGCTATTCCGCATGCTTTATCTGCGGATACGCCAGTCTGTCGCTCAACCGTATCGCCGACGCCCGCCGTTGTCTTGCGGGCATCCTCGATACGCCAACTGACGAGGAATCACCCGCCGTCCACGCCACGCATATCCTGTTCGCCTCGGCCGCAAGCGTCCTGCTGCACTTGTCTTCCCCGTATTCTGCCGAAGAGTTTTATCCGCTTGCGGCGCATCTGCCCGAAGGCCTGCGCCTGTTCGCCAGCTACGTGATGGCGCATGCCCTGTACCTGCGCGGCGAATATGGCCGCAGTCTGGGCATGGCGGAAAACGCCCTGATCATGAAACAGGGGAGCTATCCGATCTCGGAACTGTTCCTGCACCTGGCAGCTTCCATGGCATGCATGAGTCTCAAAGACGTCGACGCCGCAAAAACGCACTTCGGAGCCGCTTGGAACATTGCGCGCCCCGACGGCCTTATCGAGCTCATTGGCGAGCACCACGGCCTTTTGCAGGGGCTCATCGAGGCATGCCTAAAATCGCAATACCCTGACGATTTCGCACGTATCATCGAGATCACGTACCGCTTCAGCTACGGCTGGCGACGCATCCACAACCCCGATTCGGGCGAGGACGTAGCCGACGATCTAACGACCACGGAATTCACCATGGCCATGCTCGCCTGTCGTGGGTGGACCAACGCCGAAATCGCACGCCATATGGGAGTATCGCCGGGCACCGTCAAAAACCGCCTATCAGGAGTGTATGCCAAGCTTGGTATCGGAACTCGCGCCGAGCTGGTCGCGCATATGTTGCGTTAACGACCGGGCTGCCAAGCGCATCGAACGCGTTCCGGAACCCGGCGCTTCGCTCGATCAATTTGGACATTTTGACCCTTGAACGGCACTACCGCCACGGGGCGCCTTCTCGCAAAATTGGATTATTTCCACCGATACCTGCGGGATGGGAGCCAAAGATGCTTGATCGCCGTTCGTTACTTGTCGCCGGAGCGTCCTCGTTAGCGAGCATTATGTTGCCGCGCGTGCCGGGAAGCGCAAACGCCTTCATATTGCCGTTCGCCCCCGCCGAGGCATACGCCGACGAAGATGATCCCTTCAAGGTCTTGGTGCTCTCGCGCACCATGTTTGGTGTGGTCGTGGTCGACGTCGCCAACAAGAATACGCCCATCACGGGTGCCCAGGTCACGCTCATATCGCGCTATGCCGCAGGCAAGCAGCTCACCGCCACGACCGATGACGAAGGCACGGCCATCTTTGAGGTCGCCCCTCTTTCAGAAGGCTACGTGGACGAGGCAACGCTTCTCGACGCGTACGACTTTAACGGCGGCATCTCCATTAGCATGGCAGGCTACCGCGATGTCGAGATTCCCCTTGCGCGTATCCAGGGCGGCACCGCTATTACCGCACCCACACGTCCGCTCTCCGATGGCGAGCCGTACTTTCGACAGCTCACGTTCGACGAATGGGACATCCAGTACGCCGACGCCACGTTTATGGCAATGCCAGCGGACGAAGCAGCAAACGACCAGCCCGACACGCACGCTTTTACCGTGCAGGCTCATCTGCCGCAGGGCGGGCAGGCAACGTTGCATATCAATAAAGTGATGCCCGCTGCGGGCAGCTCAACCGAAACCGTCACGCAGATCGGCCAGATCAAGGCCAGCGCATCGGGCGCGGATAATCTGGCGACGTTCACGCTCAAAGACAAGTTCCTCGATGCAGCGTCGAGCCTTCTGGAAGAAGGATGCAAGCTGCGCTTTGTCCTCGACTACCAGGGCAAAACCTACACGCTCTCATCCCCTATGGCCGTTGTCACCGCGCCGGCCGCAAAGGCGGAATCGGGCTCGACCACCATCATTCCCACCACCATGGACCAAGAGATCACTCCGTTTGATTTCCCCGCGGCGTTTCCCGGTATCGGCGGCAATAAGTTCACGTGCTGGATGCCCACATTTCCCATTCTGTTCGATTTCTCGTTTGCTGGATACGTGCTGTTTGGCGGAGGGTACAAACCAGCTAGCTATATGAACGATTCGGGCAACCCTGATCCGGAATACTGGAAGAAATCGCCGCGCGAGTCGGGCACCAAGCAGGCAAACCGCTACCTCGACGAGATGGAGGGGAAGTGGAATCAGTACAAGAGGATGAGTGCCGGTTCGGGCACCGATCCAAGAAACACCAAGCTCCTTCGCCACCATTGCACGCCGCTGTTCACGATGGATATCGCCACACAGCTGTACGGCTCGCTCGCCTACGATTGGGTGGGCAAAACCTGGGGTAACAACAACGACCCCGCATACGGCAATATTAAGGCCCTCTTCCAGGTAAGAACCGACCTCAATTGGACCGAGCAGTTTACCCTAGGACCGGTGCCATTTTTCCTAAACGTCAACCCCTGGGTGCTGGCAAAACTGGCGCTCGCCGTGGGTGCCCACACGCACGGCAGCGGCGCGGCGTTTTTTAAAAACATTTCGCTCGACTATTCAAACACGTCGGGCTCGTTCACCATCCAGATCGGGCTTGCCGTCACCTTTGGCGCCGGCGTTGCAGGCGTCGCTTCGTCTGCCGTGCGCGGCGCCGCATCCCTCACGCTGTTCATTGGGTACGAGAAGGCAGATGGACACCAGCTTCCGCGACTGCGCGTAGGTGCAGACGTCGATGTCGATGTGATACTCCAGTTCGTAATGTTCAAGTGGACCACCAAGGCTTGGTCGGGGTCGTGGCCCACACTCATCGATTCGTGGAATATGTCGGTGAACAATGGCGACCAGTATGTGCTCCAGCGCTCTGAGCTCGCATTGGGTGGAGATACGCCTTACACGCTGGATGCCCGCTTCGGCACGCCCGCCAACATCGAGGCGGGCGGCGTTCCGCAATTTATCGCATCGGCCACCATTGTCACCAACGCCGAGCTGCTCGCGCGCGCCGAGGTTAAAGCCACTGCCGTAAACGCCGCGCCTGTCGCACGCGATTGGGAGCAAGCGGTCACGCGCATTGAACTCGAGGCAGATGCGGAGAGCGACGACACGGGACAGGTCGAACATTTCGTCCACGTGCTGATGGAGAACGATGAAAATGCCGCGCCGATGTATGAGTACACCTACATCGGTCAGGCAACGAACGCCGTTGCTGACCCGAACGCCAATTCTGCCGGCGTGTCGGAGGACGAGCGTGGCGGCATCAAGCCCTCGAGCGACAACGTGCTGTTTGCTGGCGTGCTCAGCGAAGCTCACATGAAGCTGGCAATGGTTGCCGGCGTGGAGTGCCTATTCCGTATCGCCTCGGTGCGCTACGGCGAGAATGGTCGTTCGCACCTGGTGGTGCATACAAAGACGAACGGCACGTGGTCCGCTCCCACGCCCGTGGACTTCCCCCTTGGGTTTGGCGAGGGCGATGTGGAGCGCGACGGCATATTCGATTACGACTTCGACGTGGTGGAATATACAGACGGGAGGGGAAACCAGGACGCCTACGTACTGCTGGTCTCGGGCGAGCGCCCCGCCGGCGACAACACCCTTTTCGATACGGCGAGCACATCCGGCATACTGTCCGTTGTGCGCCTGCGCATAAGCAACGACGGAGTTCGCGTGATATCGCACACGTCGTGGCGCAGCATCTCGCGCGGCCGCCTTCAGGAGGATGGCTACCATTGCCTGCAGTGCCCGCGTATCACGGTGGGCAAGACGCTGGTCGACGGGCGCCTGTCGGGCGCTTACCTCCACCGCCGCGGAACCACCGCAGAGAAGGCGCTCGGCAGCGAGGCCGAGGTTGCGCTGGAATGCTTTACCCTGTGGTCGGATGATTTGGGCGACAGTCTCACGTTCCGTCAGGTCCTCCGCTTTCCGCAAGCACCGTCGAGTATCGAGCTGGGCGAGCCCGAGAATATCAACGGCAAAATGGTGGTGCCCGTTGCATACGAGACTGCAGGCGGTTGTGGCTGCGCATCGTACGCCGTGATCGGCCAGTCCATTGCGGGCTGGGGCGTTATGTCGCCAGATGCCACAGTACCCCACGCGGTGCCGTGGCCACAACATTCGGGCTTTTTGGCAACCGTCAACGAGCAACTGCAGCATATTACTTGGACGCGAGGCGCATCGGCATTTGCAATGCAGCCCGTGGGTGCCGCAGGCTGTAGCCCTGCATCGTTTAGCGTAAGCAACAACGGCAGGTGCGTGCTCTATGTAGAGAACACCGATGGCAAGGTGGGACAAACCTACGACGAAGAAGGCAACCCGGTAGCAGTGATGGGCAAGCACTTCCGCATCTTCGCCAGCACCTTGGCAGGCGATCTGTTCACGGAGCCGTTCGTGATGTGCGAGCTGGACCATCCCGTCGATCAGATAACGACGTTTTTGACGTCGGGAGGCATGCTCTCCGCACTCGCCACGCACATTGTGAGCGCGGAGAAGAGCGAGGCAGAGCTGCACGGCATCGAAGTGCCCTTGGTGGCGTGTGCCACTCCGACGGGCGCGGTCGCTACCTCGGGCGCGGTGGTGCCCGGAGCAGCAGGCGAATCCTTCATGGTCACGGTGCGAAACGACGGCAACACCTTACTGACCGCCGGCACGATCGATCTGTACCGAGAGGGCTCCAGCCAGCCGTTCTCCAGTGCATCCATCGGATTCGGAGTGAACGCACGCATGGCTTCGATCTACGATCCAGAGCTTGCCGAGGACGCTTCGGCCAACGATATGGCACACGTGAAGTACGCGCTCGAGACGCTGGGCGCACGTTTTGCAACGCACCCGCTGGTAGCCGACAACGGCAACGCCGTGCTGGCACCGGGTTGCACGGCACAGTTCCGTATGAGCTTCGCCATCCCCGAGAGTTGGAGCGACGAAGTGGGCAAACGCGTAACGCTGTATGCGAAGGCGCGTAATCTGGTGGCGCTCGATCCCGTAACGCTCGAAGAAATTCGACCGGGCGCGAACTCGGCGCTGGGTGCTGTACTGCACGAGCTCCACGTGCCCGACGCGGCATGCGAACGCTCAGAAGTTCAGGTCGGCGTATGCGACAGCGCGGACGCCACAGGGCTTCACGACGCCCCGATGACGGCGGACGGCGATGGTGGCTCAAGTGGCGGCGGTACTGACGAGGGCGGCGGCTCCGGCGGAAGCAGCTCCAGCAGTGGCAAGGATCACGGCAATAACAAGCGCCCCGGAAAAGCGGGCGCGCTTGCGGGCACGGGCGATGTCAACGCTCCCCTTACAGCAGCCGCAGCAGCACTCGCCGCGGCAGGCGCCGGCCTCATCGCCTACAGCGCCCGCCGCACGGCGCTCGAAAAAGACACCACCGATGAGGTCAATTCTGATAAGCCTCACTAGCTCTCAGTTACCTTTGCGAGAGACGCCGACTCGGCTCATCGACCATCAAAATGGGCTGGTTCTGGATACCCAGAGCCAGCCCATTACGCATTAGATATCGTCAGAGGAGTCGAGTTCTGCCTCGAGCTTGGCACGGCGTCTTTTCGCCGTGAAAAACGTTGCGCACAGGGCAGCAAACGTGGCCGCAAAAATCGTCGCGCCGCAGAACACGCCCGTGGCCAGGTTCGCCAACCAAAAGACACTTTCAAGCGGTACGATCTGCGCCTCAGCGATACAGCGCATTGCGGCAATAACAAGCGCGAACGCGGCGCCGCTAAGACCGCTGACAAGCAGAAAATATCCAACAGGAAGATGCTCGGTTTGCCCAAAACGATTGGTATCGACATAGCCCTTCCGCGTTTGCAGTCCTGCGCAAATCAACATCACGAGAACGAGCCACAAATACATGGCTGCCTCGAACGGCGTTGCAAAGCCATGCGGCATTTCACTGGCGTCGCTGTGAACCCACGCAACCTGTCGAGCTATAAACTGGTAGAAAAAGATCATCAACATGCCAAACGAAAGCAGCACGAAACCAATCTTATAGATCTTCGCGCTCTCAGCCTCCAGGCGCTCATCCTTTGGGCCGGCATATTCACGCCACTTTTGCACGAGTTTTAAATCTTCAAATTTCATATCGAACTCCTAAAGAGCGTTAGGGTCGGCATCGATTTCGTCTTCCCAAAACAAGTCGTTCAACGTAAGGCGCAGCGCTTTACAGATTGCCACGCACAAATTGAGCGTGGGGTTGTAGCCGCCCGCCTCGATCAGGCCGATGGTCTGGCGCGTAACGCCCACGGCCTCGGCCAAGTCAGCTTGCGAAAGGCCAACCGCCGCGCGCGCCGCCTTCATGCGTAGGTTCTTTTTGCCCGGCATGGAGTTCCTTTCGTGGTAATGGACAGATATCCGTTGCAACATGGCAGAAATATATTGCATCTATCAGAAGATGTCAACTATATCTGTCATTATGGAAACCATGTTCGTCATCGCCATGCGGACATTACAACTTCGGTTCACTATTCAAACTTACTCGGACAGAACCGACTCGGTTTTGTCCGAGTAAACTCGAGCATAAACTGATCCATGCGATACAATTAACTCGGACAAAACCGAGTCGGAAGGAACCGAGTAAGTGGAATTTATTGGCAGGGAGCGTGAGCTCGCCCGTATTAAGAAAACGCTCAAAGCACCCGAGCAGCGCAATGTTCTCATTTACGGCAGGCGTCGCGTCGGAAAAAGTGAGCTCATCAAGCAGGCGCTAACCGATTTGTCGGACGTCGCAACGGTCTATTACGAGTGCCGCCAAACCTCCGAGGCAGACAACCTCGAGAGTCTGTCCGTCCTTGTTGCTGAAGCGCTGAGCTTTCCTCCGCTCGCCTTCACAGGCATCCGCGAGCTCATCGAATTTCTGTTTGCCCAAGCTAAAGACAAGAACATTACCCTCGTTCTCGACGAATATCCCTACTTGAGAGATGCGGTTAAAGGCCTAGACAGCATTCTTCAGACCTCAATCGACGCCCACAGGGAAGACTCACGTTTAAACATTGTCCTGTGCGGCTCCTACGTTGAGATTATGAAATCCCTCATCGAGCATGAAAGCCCCCTCTACGGGCGAATTGATCTCGCGCTTGAGCTTAAGCCCATGGATTACTTTGACGCTGCGAAGTTCTATCCCGCGTTCTCGCCCGAGGACAAGGTGCGGCTCTATAGCGTTTTTGGCGGTATCCCCTTTTACAATCGCCTCATCGATCAATCCCAAAGCGTACGCGACAACATCATCGAGCTCGTCACGGAACCTGGCGCCCGCTTAGAAAGCGAGGTGCCGTCCTATCTCAACGCCGAGATCTCGAAGATGACCAACGCCAACGAAGTTTTCGGGGCTCTCGCACAAGGCTACTCCCGTTGGGGGGACGTGCTGGCACAGTCGCACGTCTCGAGCGGTCCGGCCATGGCAGACGTGCTCGACAAGCTCATGTCACTCGAAATCGTCCAAAAGCGTGCACCCATCAACGACCCTACGAACAAGCGCAAGTCTGGCTACTTTGTAGTGGATCCGCTTTCGCTCTTTTACTATCGCTATGTTTTCCGCAATGCCTCAGCGCGTCAGCTGCTCGACCCGGAAGTCTTCTATGATCGTCACGTCTTCCAAGACTTCGAGGAAAACTACGTTCCTCATATGTTCGAGGAGATCTGCCGTCAATACCTCGTGCGGCAGAACAGGACCGGCAAGATCGAACCGGCTTTCGACGCCATAGGCAAGTACTGGTACGACGACCCCGCAAACAAAACGAGCGGCGAATTCGATGTGGTAACGCAAGACCCCGAGGGCTACGCATTCTACGAAGCAAAGTTCCGCAAATCCCCCATCACGCAAAAAATGGTCGACGAGGAAATCGCCCAAGTCGAGGCAACGGGACTCAAGTGCCATCGCTATGGATTCTTCTCCCGTTCGGGCTTCGAAGCTGGCGAAAGCGATCGAACCGTCTTCATCGACCTGCCGCAGATGTTTGGATAGGACAGGACAGGTCCCTCCCGCATTCCAAGCATTCATTATCTAATCGAACGGTTGTTCGATGGATTTCGTGTTGGTTGGAATCGTCTGTGGGCTGGGCTATGCTACCTTGACTATCTATATGACTTAAACGCAGCAAAGGAGCACCAAGAGAGCGAGTATGGCAAAAAACACCGCAAACTATGGTAACGACAGTATCCGCCAGCTCAAGGACGAGGAGCGCGTACGCCTGCGCCCCGCCGTCATCTTTGGCTCGGACGGACTCGACGGCTGCGCGCATGCCGCCTTCGAGATCCTGTCCAACGCCGTTGACGAGGCGCGCCAGGGCTACGGCAAGCTCATCACCCTTACCGCCTTTCGCGATGGTTCCATTCAGGTAGAGGACAACGGCCGCGGCTGCCCGCTCGACTGGAACCCCTCCGAGAAGCGCTTTAACTGGGAGCTCGTCTTTTGCGAGCTCTACGCAGGTGGCAAATACAACAACAACCAGGGCGGCGACTACGACTTCTCGCTCGGTACCAACGGCCTGGGCTCGTGCGCGACCCAGTACGCCTCCGAATACATGGACGTCACGGTTTGGCGCGACGGCAACAAGTACTCCCTGCACTTTAAAAAAGGCAAGGTCGTCGGTGCCAAAAAGAAGGCACTCGAGATTGAGCCCAGCGACGAGAACCGCACCGGCACCACCATCAAGTGGCGCCCCGATCTTGAGGTCTTTACCTCGATTAGCATTCCCCACGATTGGTATCGCGAAACCATGCGCCGTCAGGCCGTGGTCAACGCTAACGTGACCTTCCGCCTGCGTATCGAGGGCGACGATGGCGAGTTTTCCGAAGAGGATTTTTGCTATCCCAAGGGCATCGAGGACTACGTGCTCGAGAAGGTCGGTACCGACTACCTTACCGAGCCCTTCTTTATCGAGGCCGACCGTCGCGGTCGCGATCGCGAGGACCTGCCCGATTACAACGTAAAAATCACCGCGTGCATGTGCTTCTCGCGCACCTTCATGATGCAGGAGTACTACCACAACTCATCGTGGCTCGAGAACGGCGGCTCACCCGAGAAGGCGGCCCGTAGCGCTCTGACCAGCGCCATCGATGCCTACATCAAGCAACAAGGCAAGTACAACAAAAACGAGAGCGGCATTAAGTGGCAGGACGTCCAGGACTGTCTGGTGCTGGTGACCAACTGCTTCTCCACCCAGACGTCCTACGAAAACCAGACCAAGAAGGCCATCAATAACCGCTTTATCCAGCAGGCCATGACGGCCTTCTTTAAGGAGCGCCTCTCGACCTACCTGATCGAGAACAAAGACGCCGCCAACAAGATCATGGAACAGGTGCTCATCAACAAGCGCTCGCGCGAGAACGCCGAGAAGACGCGTCAGAGCATCAAGACCAACCTGCAGCAGAAGACCGACATGGCCAACCGTGTGCAGAAGTTCATCGACTGCCGCTCCAAGGACAAGAGCCGCCGCGAGATCTACATCGTAGAGGGCGACTCGGCAGCAGGCGCCATTCGCACCTCGCGCGATGCCGAGTTCCAGGGCGTTATGCCCGTCCGCGGCAAGATTCTCAACTGCCTGAAGGAGGACTACCCGCGCATCTTTAAGTCCGACATCATCATGGACCTCATGCGCGTGCTGGGCTGCGGCGTGGAGATCAAAGACAAGCGGATCAAGAACCTTGGTGCCTTTGACCTGGACAACCTCAACTGGAACAAGGTCATCATCTGTACGGACGCCGACGTCGACGGTTACCACATCCGCACGCTCGTGCTCACCATGCTCTACCGCCTGGTGCCCACACTTATCGACGAGGGCTACGTGTATATCGCCGAGTCGCCGCTCTACGAGATCAACTGCAAAGAAAAGACCTACTTTGCCTACACCGAGCTCGAGAAGAACGGCATTCTCAAGGAGATTGGCGACCAGAAGTGCTCCATCAACCGCTCCAAGGGTCTTGGTGAGAACGATCCGGACATGATGTGGCTCACCACCATGAACCCCGAGACGCGTCGCCTAATCAAGGTGGAGCCCGAGGACGTCACCAAAATGGAAACCATGTTCAACCTGTTGCTGGGCAACGACGAGGCGGGCCGTAAGCGCCACATCTCCGAGCACGGCAGGGAATACCTGGACCAGCTGGACCTGCAATAGCAGCAAATCGATAACGACGGCCCATAAGAAGTTCAAGAGGAAATCGTGGCAAAGAAGAAGACGAAGAACCAGCCAAAGAAAAAGCAGGTTAACGCCGAGAACGTCATCGGCCTGCACTCCGAGGTCACCGATCAGCCGATCACGCAGACGCTCGAGGTCAACTACATGCCCTACGCCATGAGCGTCAACGTCTCGCGTGCGTTCCCCGAGATCGACGGCTTTAAGCCTTCGCACCGCAAGCTGCTCTACACCATGTACAAAATGGGTCTGCTCAAGGGCGAGCGCCAGAAGAGCGCCAACATCGTGGGCCAGACCATGAAGCTCAACCCGCACGGCGACGCCGCGATCTACGAGACGATGGTGCGCCTGGCGACGGGCAACGAAGCACTGCTTGCCCCCTTCGTGGAGTCGAAGGGCAACTTTGGCAAGTACTATTCGGGCGACCTGAGCTACGCCGCCTCGCGTTATACCGAGGCCAAGCTCTCCCCCATCAGCGCCGAGATCTTCAAAGACATCGACAAGGACCCGGTCGACTTCGTTGACAGCTACGACGGTGCCATGAAGGAGCCGCGTCTGCTGCCCACCACGTTCCCCAACATCCTCGTCTCGGCCAACAAGGGCATCGGCGTCGCTATGGCGTCCGATATCTGCGGCTTCAACCTCAACGAGGTCTGCACCGCCACGATGCACTACCTGAAGGACCCCGACTGCGACCTGCTCGAGTACATGCCCATGCCCGATTTCTCGACCGGCGGCGAGATTATCTACCGCCGCGAGGAGATGGAGAAGATCATCGAGACCGGTCTTGGCAGCTTCCAGATTCGCTCCCGCTGGCGCTGGATTCCCGAAGAGCGCATCATCGAGGTGTACGAGATCCCCTACACCACCAAGACCGATGTCATCATCGAACGCATCGTCAAGCTCTCCAAGGAGGGCAAGGTCAAGGAGATCGCCGACATCCGCGACGAGACCGACCTTTCGGGTCTGCGCATCGCCATCGACCTTAAGCGCGGCGTCGACCCCGACAAGCTCATGGCCAAGCTCTATCGCTCGACCACGCTGCAGGATTCGTTCTCGTGCAACTTCAACGTGCTCGTCGACGGCTATCCCCGTGTTATGGGCGTGCGCCAGATTCTGCACGAGTGGGTCAAGTGGCGTATTGAGTCCACGCGTCGACGCATTAACTTTGACCTGGGCAAAAAGTCCGAGCGCCTGCACCTGCTGCACGGCCTCGAGGCGATTCTGCTCGACATCGACAAGGCGATCGCCATCATCCGCGGCACCAAGCTCGAGGCCGAGGTCGTGCCCAACCTTATGAAGGGTTTCGACATCGACGAGACCCAGGCCGAGTTTGTTGCCGAGCTTAAGCTCCGCAACATCAACGAGGAGTACATCCTCAACCGCACCAAGGACATTGCCAAGCTTGAGGGCGAGATTGCCGAGCTTGAGGAGATCCTCTCCAGCGAGGAGAACATCAAGAAGGTCATCAGCGACGAGCTGGCCGCGGTCAACAAGAAGTACGTGATGCCGCGCCGCACGGGCAGAATCGAACCCCATGAGGTTATCGAGGTAAGCTTGGAGCCCGAGGTCGAGGAGTACCCGGTCACCATCATGCTCTCGCGCGACGGCTACCTTAAGAAGATGACGGACCGCGTGCTCAAGAAGGCGACCACGCTCAAGTACAAGGACGGCGACAGACCCTTTATCGAGTTCCCGTCCTCCAACACCCACGAGCTGCTGGTCTTTACCAACAAGAGCCAGGTGTACAAGTGCAAGGTCGCAGCGTTTGAGGACACCAAGTCGGCCCAGCTGGGCTCGTACCTGCCGACCGATCTTGAGATGGAACCCGACGAGAGCGTCATCTGGGTCATCGACCCCGAGGACTACAAGGCCGACGTGCTATTCGTCTTTGAGAACGGCCGCGTGGTGCGCGTCGCGCTTTCTGGATACGTCACCAAGACCAACCGCAAGCGCCTCAAGAACGCCATCTATGGCGGCAGCAAGCTGCAGTATGCCCAGGTGCTCAAGGAAGATCGCGACATCGCGCTGGTCTCGAGCGACTACCGCCTGATGAACTTCAACACGTCGTTGCTCAAGACCAAGACGACCACCAACACGCAGGGCGTCCAGGCCTTTACGGCCAAGAAGGGCCGCTCGGTCACCACTGTCGGCACAACCGAGGAGATTCTTGGCGCCGGTGTCTCGGCCGAGAAGTTCACCGCGCAGAGCCTCCCCTCAGCCGGTGCCCTCATGAAAGAAAACGACATGCCGAGTCTGTTTGACTAGGACGACGGCAGAACCGCCATAAGCTCTCAAAACGGTGGGGCCCGAAGCGCAGCAACATTGCGCTCCGGGCCCCGCTCGCTGCAACGCAGTCAGAATAATAGGAATCCCCGTTTTTCACTCCCGCAACCCCACGGCACAAGGCATGTTAAGCCGTTAGTAAAACTTGCAAAAGTTAGCAAAAGTTGCAAAAGTTAGCAAAACCTGCAAAGGGGCCACCATGGATTGCAGCAAATGTCTCCGCCATGCCAGGCATGCTCGAAGATATTATCGAGCGAACCAAAGAAGCCGCAGATAGCTACCTCTCACAGCCTCACGCGCGCATAAACGGTGTTCAAATTGGCCCAGTGGGCATCGATTGGACATATGCTCAAGAGGCCCAGGGCAACTGGCGCACGCGCATGAATGGCGTCTTCAGGCAACTCGAGAAGCATGACGTCGGGCTTCTCTCGAAACGACCTATCGGGAGCTTTCCGATAAAGACATTGAGTTTTTGCTCGCGATGCTGCCCGATTCTGGCCCCAGCAGGGTCTCGGAGATAGCCAAACGCATGGGCGTCGCCAGCAACTACGCAAGCCAATACAAACGCCGCCTCCTGGAGGACGGCGTCATTGGAGAGCGCGGGCGTGGTCTCGTTGGCTTTGACATTCCCGCGTTCAGGGAATTCTTGAACGAGAAGGCGTTTTAGCACGCCGGAATTGTCCGCGGAAGCATCAACGCATGGCAATCAGCATTCCTCTTGGTAAGGATAGCAAGCATTTTCCACCAACACCGATTGCCATGCGTTCTTCTTGCCCTTAGGCGAGCTTGCGAGCGAGCTCTCGCACCTCTTCCAACTTGGGCGACGATGCCATGCTATCGCGCTCGGTCATACCGCTGATGGTGATAATGCCCTGGTCCTCCCACTTGCAGTACGCGCAGGTCGACTTGTACATAGCGATCGCCGCATCATAGACGCCCTCGCTGTGGCTATCGAGCAAAAGGGCCGTCTTGGTGAACGGGAAGCCCGTGGCACCGAAGGCGTACAGGCGGTCAATAGCGGCTTTCTCCTGCGCAGTGATATCAAACCAGTAGATGGGCGAGGCGAAGACAACCATATCGGCGCCTTTCAGCGACTCGATCAGGTTGGCCATGTCATCCTTCTGCACGCAAGTGCCCTCATGGGTAAAGCAGTACTGGCATCCCAGACAACCAGCGATCTTTTTGCTGGCAACGCGGACGACCTCAACCGCATGGCCACCCTCACGCGCGGTCTCGGCAAACGTCTCGACCATGGTGTCGGTATTGGCGCCCTTACGCGGGCTACCACTCAATACAACGATATTCATAGAAATCTCCCTCCCTCATGCCGCAGGCGCGCGGCATATTTTTTGTTTTAACCAAAACGTATGGAGTTATTCAATCGCCTCGTTTCAGCTACTCCCACTCGACAATAGGAGCCACTGGCCAAAAGCCTGTCAACATCAAAACAAGTTTTCAATCTATCGATTCTACGTGAGGCAATGGTCCTCATTTGATACCCGCGCTGTTTGCGCACTAGGGAGCAAAGGAATCTGGCCGCCGCTCAAATAAGATCACCGCCATCTTGCATAAACGACGCCATGTTAAGGTGCCTGATGCCATCCCTCTCCTGCAATAGAGGATCAAGCGTGAACAAGTAGCGCGGATAACCATCCCTGATGTGGCCGAACGGCCTGTACTCGCGCTCCTCGACGCCTCTGTCGGCAATCGACATAGAGACCTGGATGTAGGCGTAAGCATTGCGCCTACGAGCGATGAAGTCACACTCGAGCTTCCCAATACGGCCCACAGAAAGCTCATACCCGCGCGATGCAAGATAGAGGTAGATCTTCACGTCGGTATATACGCAAGATGCGCCCCCTTTTTTTCTCAGCGTCCATTTCATCAGTTATGGGGGTGCTTTTTTACATTTTATAAAAAAGCGTACCGATAACTTATTCCCACTCAGTTTCGAAAATCGAATGGTTTTGAAGTTTCGAAAGCGGCAGGGCACCATGCATAAGGGCATGTTGGGATCCGCACCAGTAAAACAGGAATTGACTCACGCGAGAAGGCGCCGCCCCGTCGCCTCGATGCGTGCGCCAGGCAGATTAGGTTTGAGGAGTAGAACGGCCCTTGCGCGAGGCGTGAATTGTAATCGATAAAGCCGAGCTTTGAGAACATGCGGTTTATCTCGTCGAACGTTGAGTCAACAGGGGCTTGCGCCCCGTCGGCCGACTTGGCGACGCCCATGTCCATGATGCCGGGCACAAGTGTGAATGCGCCACGTGGAGGCGAAGGGGTCACCCGAAAGGTTGATGGTAAGCGAGCACCAGAGGTCAAGGTGGTCCTCGCCTTCCGGGTTTGTGAGGTCGAGGGCGAGTGCCCCTCCCTCGGTCGCGTACAGCGGCGGCAGGCACTCGGCCAGCTCCTCAGTCATAAGCGCTTGCATGTCCGTCTCCCCTCCAGGCCACGTCGGACCCCTAGAATCTTCGCCCCGCGGGCAAAGCCTCGGCGCGCCCCATGGCATCTCGGCTTTGCCCCCTGCAATGTCGCGCAGCGGAGACACCACCTGAGACGGATGTCGATGCATCGAACCCGAGACCGGGCGCGGCGGCGGGGAGCCTCTCGCGCGAACAATCTGCTCGATCCTGCCGCACCCATCTTAAAAAAGTTCGAAAAACGTTCAATCGTACGACATCCGTCGAACAGTCGGGGGTACACACCACTACAGAAGGCCCACGGAACGGGGGGCGAGATGGTCGGCGACGGGTTCAAGGCACTCTCCGGCCCCACGCTCCGCTAGGGAGGGCGTCGGGAGGGAGGCCGTAATGGGTGAGAAGGGCGAGCGGCCGGAGCGGGTGTTCCCCGGCAGGACAGACCCGTGGTTCATAGCGGCCATGGTGATTGTGGCGGGCGGTTTATCCGCGGCGTGTATCGCGTGTTTCCTGAGCTCGAGTCCCGCGCTCCTATGGGGCTGGCTCGCGCTGCTGCCCGTCCCGGCCCTCGTGGCCCTGGCCGCCCTTCCCGTCCGCAGCAACCGCCTCGAGCTCTACGGCGACCGCCTCGTCGTCGTGTACGCTGGGATGCGTTCGGTGATACCCTACGCCCACGTGCGGGGCGTCCGGCGCACCAGGACGCTCTGGGCGGGGACGGCCAACTCGCTCGACCGCGTCTATATCGAGGCGCCCTACGACGGCGACGCCATCGTCTCGGTGACCGACAACGATGCCCTCGTGGCGGAGCTCGAGCGTAGGTGCGGCCTGCGGCCCGGCTGCGAACAAGGCAACTAGCTTCGCAGGGCGGCTATCAGCGACTTGCTGCTCATCGTCATATCACGACGGTCAATTCTGGGTCGGGCTGGCGGAGCACGTCGAGGGCGGAAGGTATGGCGTCGCCCGCATCGTCTTCGGCGCGGAGCCGTCCGATGAGGAGATTCTGCGATTCGTTACAAGCGAATGGGAAAAGTTCTCGTTCTTCGGCGACAAGGCCACTGAAACAAGCAAGCCCGCGAAGAACCCCAAGCGGCGCGCTCGCGAGGCAGCGAAAGCCCTTAAACGGCCCGCGGTGAGCACCAAGGCACAACAGGCGCTCGCGGCACAGCGGGAAGCGATGAAGCGGGAGTCGGCTCAAGCAAGAAGTCAGCGTCGCGCGGATGAGGCGGAGACGCGCTTCGAGCAGCGAAAGTTGAAGCGCAAGCAGAAACATCGCGGGCATTGATCGCTATTTGCAGCAAGGCAAACCATATACAGCAGCGGCGCCATTTCCACTTGAAGCCGACGCCGCGTAGACGCTGATGGTGACGGCTATGCACGGGCACGGGCGCGCCACCGCACTTCACAACTTATTTCTCAAGTATTTGGGACGCACACGCGGCGTTCAAAAATGCGGAGCGACTCCGCATGGCTCGAGACTGAGCCGAGGTGCCCTACTTCTCGCCCTCCAGCAGCCCCACGATGCGGTCGATGTCGACGGCAAAGCGAGGCCTTCCCTCGCGCTCGTAGCGGTCGAGGTATGCCTGGCACTCGGAGACAATGCGCTTGGTGTTGCCATCGATGATGCGCTGGAGCGTCTCATAGTAGGCCGAGCCCTCGGTCCTAAAGCGGCGCTGGTAGGCCTTGGTTATGGGGAACATCTTGATGTAGTGGATGCCGTGGCGGCAGCCGGGGCGCGTCGTGGGGCGGGGTGGCAACGCAAAGTACTGGTCTTTGGGCACGTTAGGGGCGATGTTGGAACGCAGCGGCACGGCGAAGTCCCTGCGCTTCCCGCGGAAACGCAGCCTCACCACCACGATGCAGGGACGATTGTGCTTAAGCATGAGCTCGCGGTCGCCATCGACGAGGTCGAAGAAGCCCTGGGAGACGGATACGATCTTCATCGGTTACGCCCCCTTCATACGAAGCGGGGCCCGCATCGCTGCAGGCCCCTACAGGTGGGCGATATTCTACGCCTTGCGGCACCCCGTCGCCCACGGAGGTTAAACGTACACGTAAGCCGTACTCTGAAAGCCGCGGCTTCCGGCAAGTAGTTTATACCACGAAAGGTCGCTTTCAATGCGCATAGCTCGCAAAATAACACTCGCTGGGCCGTCACCCCTGACCGTTACCCTCCAATCTTCATTGGAGTCAGCAGGTCAATTCATATAGTCATGGGGGTTTATCCTAAAGGGAATCAAATTTATACCCCCATAACTAAGGATTTTTCTATTCCCACTCAATGACTAATCCAGTCCGAGTGTTGTCGATGCGTGTCGCGTCGTACCGCCTAGGGGCTGATTCGTGCGCAATTTGGGCGAATCAGGCCCTTGATTCGCGATTTCGGGAATGACTCAATTGATTCGCAAAACCGCAGGCCGCTCCTTTAATCACTCCCTGGTTTCCGCCGGGGTTCGTAGCGGGTGACGTGAAAAGGGGTGATTCAAAGGGTCGGAGAGATGCGTCTTAGCCAAGAATAAGGTTAGCCTTATCTTACTGCATGATTCGTGTGTTATAGTTAGATAGCTCTAACTGTTTGGGGGCGATGGCCATGCACGAACGCGAGGGTTTCTGGGACAAGAATGCCGGTCGGTATGACCGTTTCATGCGAAACGACCGGGCGGCGTATGAGAAGATGTATGGGCTGATCCGGCCGGTAGTGAAAGCAAAAACCGTACTGGAGGTTGCCACCGGCACGGGGCTTATCGCAAAGAGCATCGTGAATGCGGCGGCGCACATCGAGGCTACGGACGCTTCTGCAAAGATGATCCTTGAAGCAAAGCGGGACAATCAATCCGCAAAGCTGCACTTTTCCGTTCAAGATATGTTCCGCCTGCCCTATGCGCAGAAGTCCTTTGATGCGGTGATCGCGTCCAACGCGCTTCACATAGTGCCGCATCCGGAAAAGGCACTGCAAGAAATCAGGCGGGTGCTGAAGGACGACGGCGTGCTCATCGCGCCAACCTTCACCCACGCGGGGAGCTCGGTTTCCGGCAAGGCAAAAGCCTTTTTCATGAGTATGGCGGGATTCCCCCTCCACAGCAGGTGGACAAGCGAGGAATACCTACGTTTCCTGCGTCAAAACGGCTGGGCGGTGCAGAAAAGCGCGGTGCTGAAGGCCTCGTTCCCGTTGACCTATGCGGAATGCACGAAATCGGAGGGGCCAGATGTCGTTCTTTGAAAACACCCGCAAGCCCGTGGGCCTCGGCGGAAAACTTATGGTTGCCATGATGAATCTGGGGCACAGCCCTGTGGCACGGTGGGGACTTCGATTTCTACGACTTGCGCCAAATGCCAAGGTGCTGGATTGCGGCTGCGGCGGCGGGGCGAACATAAAACGGCTGCTGAAAAAATGCCCGCATGGCGTCGTCAAGGGCATCGACTATTCGCCCGTCAGCGTGGAGAAGACTAGAAAGCTCAACCGAACTGCAATTCAGGAGGGGCGTTGCGCCGTTCTGCAAGGCAGTGTGGCGGATATGGCATTTGAGGATAGCTGTTTCGATGCAGTCACGGCCTTTAAGACCGTCTACTTTTGGCCTGATTTGCCCCGATGCTTCCGTGAGGTCTGGCGGACGCTGAAGCCGAGCGGAACAATTCTTATCTGCAACGAGAGCAATGGCGATACGGACAAGGACGAGAGGTGGACGCAGATCATCGGCGGCATGACCATCTACAAGGACATTGAATTAAAGGCGTGTCTGGAGCAGGCGGGTTTTCACGAGGTGCAGATACGCAAAAAGAAAAGGTGGCTCTGCGTCACGGCGCGGAAGTAAGGATATCAAGCACGGGCATTTTTGCATCCATCCTGCACATGGCGATAGGCATGACGGTCATAGCGGCTGTGCTGGCGGCAATTATGACAGTTTTTATTCACTGAGGAAGAAACCTATGAAATGTAAAACTGAGAAAAGCACCGTGCAGGAGACGCTGATCCTCCCGCTGTATTCCCGGAAGCTGTGTACGGAGCTGTACCCGAACCTTTATAGGGATGAAACAGCGGTTCGTCTGCTCGACCAAATCGACTACGACTTTTCAGAGGCAGAGAAAAACTCCCGCAGCCTGATGCAGCGCTTTGGTGCGCTGGAGGTGGCCATGCGACAGGGTGATCTTGCTTTCGAGGTGCAGGATTACCTGAAAGGCCACCCCAATGCAGCGGTGGTCAATCTGGGCTGTGAGCTGGACAACACCGGCAGAACCTGCGACAACGGTAGATGCAAGATCTACAATCTGGACTTCCCGGATGTGATTGCCTTGCGGCAGCAGCTACTGCCCGCCGGGGATCGAGAACAAAATATCCCCTGCGACCTGAAAGACACCGCATGGTTTGGCAAAATCGATGCCTCCGGCGGGGCGGTGTTCTTTGCCTCCGGGGTGTTCTATTACTTTCTGACCCAGCAGGTCCGGGAACTGGTGCGGGGGATGGCGGACGCTTTCCCCGGTAGTGTGCTGGTCTTTGATGCTGCCAATCGGACGGCAGTAAAGATGATCGCAAAAACATGGCTTAAGACTGCAAAAATCAAGGATGTGGGGGCATATTTTGCGGTTTCGGATGCCGCCAAGGAAATCGGCACGTGGGACAGACGTCTGCAGGTCACAAGTCGCGGCTATATGCTGGGTTACAACGATTTGAGAGACCCTTCTGTCAGCGGCTTTTTCCGGTTTCTCGCAAGGGTCGGTGACAACGGGATGAAAATGCAAATCGTGAAAATAAGATTTTGAGAGGCAAAAATGCAAAAGACGAGCGCTTCTTGCCGCCCAATTGGCAAGAAGCGCTCGTCTTTTCTTAACGCGTTGTATGGCGGAGAGAGCGCAAGTTACGCGAGCGCCCTTCTTGCCAGCTCGGCCGCGCCGAGGATTCCTTGGTCGCCACCGCAGCCCGGGGCGCAGATGTAGCTCTCTATGTCCTTAAGCTCGGCGGTCTGGATGTAGCCACCCAGATATTCGAGGGTCTTCTTGCGGACGATGCCGTAGAGCTGCTCCTGGTGCATCACGCCGCCGCCGAGGACGATGCGGCGAGGCGAGTACATGAGCACGAGGTTCGCGCACATCTGCCCCAGATAATCCCCCTCGAGCGCCCACACCTCAGCGTTGTCCGCGAGCTCGGCCGCGGGCTTTCCCCAGCGTGCGGCGATGGCGGGGCCGGAGGCGAGGCCCTCGAGACAGCTCGCGTGACTCGGGCAGACGCAGCGTCCCTCCTCGGTGGGACGAATCCTTACCAGCATGTGGCCGGCCTCGGGGTGCAGCATGCCGTGAAGGAGCCTGCCCGCGCACATGACGCCCGCGCCCACGCCGGTGCCGATGGTCACGTAGACGGCGTCCTCGAGCCCCTTGCAGCAGCCGAAGACCACTTCGCCGAGGCAGGCAACGTTCACGTCCGTGTCGTAGGCCACCGGAATCCCGAGGGCGTCGGCGAACGCGGCGCGAAGACCATAGCCTCGCCACGCGAGCTTGGGCGTCTGGAGGATGGAGCCGTAGCGCTCATCGTTGGGGTTGACGCAGGTCGGGCCGAAGGCGCCGATGCCCAACGCGTCCACATCGCGGGCGGTGAACCACTCGACCATTTGCGGGACGGTCTCGGCGGGCGTAAGCGTCGGGGTCTCCATACGGTCGAGGACCTCGCCGTCGCCGGACACCACGGCACAGACCATCTTGGTCCCGCCGGCCTCGAGGGCGCCGAGCCTCATTTGCTTTTCGCTCATGTGATCCTCCTTACAAAGGGACGCCCGCAGTCATGGTCAACCGCGGGCGCCCATAACGTTGGCTTGTTTCGAGGCGACCCTACCTGGGCACGCGGTCCTGCCTTGCGGCAAACGGGGCGAGCACGGCGTGCGGCTCGCTTTGGTACCAGTAGGCGACGGTGGAGATGTCGTCCTCGCGCTCGTAGAGCTTGATGTCGTCGTTGCCGAGGTCCTGGAACGTCACGCGCAGGTCCTCCTTGAACGAGATCGGGTCGGGAAGGTGCCACCTGTAGAGGCCGTGCCTGGGCAGCGCGTCGTCGTTGGTCGCGAGCATCGGGTTCGGGTTCGGCTTGCCCGCGCTGAAGCGGTCGCGCGTGGCGTCGCGCGTCGAGCGGTACGGGTAGCCGGCGAACAGCGTGTTGAAGCACTGCGCCTCGGGCAGCGCGTGGGGCGGCCTGTCGAGGAAGGCCCAGGCACCGCCGAAGTAGTCCTCGGCTCCCGTCGAGGTGACCGTGGGGAACTCCTCGTCGCCGTCGAGGAAGAACTTCATCTCGCCCTCGCCCCACCAATAGCGCTCCAGGGCGCACAGGGCCATGTAGGTGCCGACGTAGTAGCCCTTGCCGCGCACGCCGTCGAGCACGGTGTAGTCGACGCCCCTGCGGGTGCTGCGCTCGCGGTTAAAACGGGCGTGGAAGTACATGGCGTCGTCCGGCACGTCGGTAAGCGCGTAGTTGAACGTGTAGAAGATGTACTTAATGAACCCGGGGTGCTCGCTCGTAAGCGTGACCTTGGCGTGCTTCCTGAAAGGCATCTCGAAGTAGCAGTTCATGCCGCCCGTCGGGTTCACGCAGATGGGCATCGAGTTGACGATGGCGCGCTCACCGAAGCCGTTGCAGAAGAAGTCGCCGACAGGGCACTCGACCGAGGGGGTCTCCTCGTCGTCCCAGTAGAAGCGCAGCACGAGGTCGCGCATGACGAAGCTGCCGGCGGCGGTCTTGTCGGGGACGGTCATCCAGATGTGGCGGATGATGCCGGGGCCCTCGATGTCCGCGAGCGTGATGGTCTCGCCGGACTCAAGGGGCACGCAGCACGAGCCCTTGCGGCCGACGCCGAGGTGGCTGGCCGACATGGCGGCACGGCCCTTCTCGCCCGTGATGTTCTCGGGGGTGATGGCGCGGCTTTCCTCACCGCCGTGCATCCACACGTCCTTAAGGAACTCTCTCATCGTCGACCTCCTCTATTCGTCGTCTTCGCACTCGGCGGAACTGGCACCGTTCACGTAGACGATCTGCTGGCGCGCCTCGTCGACGAGGGCGTCGAAGTCGAGTTTCTCGTCGGGGCGCGCGAGCGCGACCGTCATGGCGAGCGGGAGGTTGACACCCGCGATCACGTGGATCCGGTCGGAGGCGAAGCGGGAGAAGCGCTGGTTCACGCTGCCGCCGAGCGCGTCGGTGAGGACGACGACCTCGTCAGTGCCCGAAAGAGCCGCCTCGACCGCCGCGTCGAGCCCCTCGCCGTTGTCGTTCACGTAGGCGCACACGGCGTTGACGGCGTCGCTCTTACCCGTAAGGAACTCGAGGGTGTCCTTGAAGCCCTGGGCGAGAAGGGAATGGCTCGCCACAACTATCTTTCTCATTGATTCACCAATCTCTTGGGTCGAAGCTAGGCAAGGATGCCGGCGGCGGAGGCGACCATCGCGAGGACGATCACCACGAGGATGAGGGCCGTCATGCTCGCGTTCTTCTTGGTAAGAAGGTAATACGCGCTTCCCGTGATGGCGGCGGGGATCATGGCAGGCAGGATCTTGTCGAGCAGCGGCTGAATCTCCATCGAGACGTCGCCGAAGCTGAAGCTAATCGGGCAGGTGACGCCGATGACCGAGGCGATGAGGCAGCCGACCACGGTGAGGCCGAGCACGGAGGCGGCGGCAGTGAGGTTGGGAAGCTTCTCGCTGAAGTCGGTGACGAGCTTCACGCCCTGCTTGTAGCCGAACTCGAGGGCGTGCATGCGGACCCAGAAGATGGCCAGGATGAGCGCGAACCAGATGCCGGCTCCCACGGGGTTGCCCTCGATGGCCATGTAGGCGGCGATGGAGCCCATGATGGTCGGGATCATGGTCATGAGCAGGGAGTCGCCGACGCCGGCGAGCGGTCCCATGGTGCCGATCTTCAGGTCTTGGACGGCGTCCGCCGCCGCTAGGCCGTCGCGTTCCTCCATGGCCACGCAGGCGCCGAGGATGATGGCGGCGAGCCAAGGCTGGGTGTTGTAGTAGCGGAAGTGGTTGTTGAGCGCTTGCTTATAGTCCTCGTCGTTCGTATAGATCTTCCTCAGGACCGGCGAGAGGGCGTAGGCGACTGAGGCGCCCTGCTGGGTCTGGTAGTTGAAGGTGCACACGCTCATGAGCCAGCGCCAGTTCGCGTTGCGCAGGTCCTTCTTGGTGACCTTGTAGCCGGAGGGCTTGCCCTCGGCGACGGCGGTGATGTTCTCGTTTTCCATGGTTACTCATCCTCTCCGATGAAGGCGTCTGCGGAAGCGTGGGCGGCGAGCTCGGTGTCCCTCTCGGCACGCTGGTAGAACGCGATCGCGAGGGCAACGCCGACGATGGCGGCGCCGATGATGGGCACGTTCAGGAAGGCCGAGAGGAAGAAGCCGGCGAGCAGGTACTGGAAGTACTTGCCAGTGGGCATGTAACGCAGCAGCATCGCGATGCCGACGGCCGGGAGCATCTTGCCGGCGAGGGTGAGGCCGGAAAGGAACCACTGGGGCATAACCTCGAGGAGCCAGTTGACGGCGGGCTGGCCGAGGGTCACGGAGACAAAGACGGGCAGGGCGGCGCACAGGCCGAAGAGCACGGGGCAGACCCACAGGATGGCGTTCATCTGCTTGAACTTGCCCTCGTCGCAGAACTTCTGGGACTTCTCGACGACGAAGCCGTTGAGGATCTTGACGATGACGTCGAGCTGGATGCCGAGCATGCCGACCGGCAGGCCGATGGCGAGGCCCGTGTCCGCGCCCAGGGTCACGCCGTAGGCGGTGGCGATGATGGCCATCGTGCCGTAGTCGGGAATCGACGAGCCGCCGAAGCCCGCGACGCCGAGCTGCATGAGCTGGATGGTGCCGCCGATGACGAGGCCGGTCTGCCAGTCGCCCATGACGACGCCGGTGATAAGGCCCCAGAAGACGGCATAGTTGACGAAGATCATCGGGATGCCGTAGTAGTCCACGTGCTTGATGAAGGCCAGCAGGGTCAAAAGGACGACTTGCAGGATAGTGAAGTTGACCATGATCCCTCCTTAGATGAGGTCGGCGACGGAGACGGGCTTGTCGGCGGGCACGAACTGTGCCGTCACCTTGACGCCGCGGGCGATGAGCGCCTTGTAGCTCTGGACGTTCTCGGCGGAGGCATAGGCGCGCTGGGTGAGCTGGACGCCGCCCTCCTTGACGAGCGAGCCGCCGACGATCAGCGACGGGAGCTCGATGCCCGACTCGACCAGGTGAAGGATCGTCTCGGGCTCCTTGGCGATGACAAAGACCTTCTCGCGGTCGTACTTGCCCGCCGCGAAGTTCTTGAGCGCGGTCTCCTCGGAGATGATCGAGACGGCCATGCCCGCGGGGCGCGCCATCCTCATAGTGGATTTCAGGACCTCGTCGCCGGCGACCTTGTCGTCGATGACCATGACTCGGGTCGCGCCCGACACCGGGGCCCACTGCGTCACGATGATGCCGTGAAGCAGGCGATTGTCGATTCGTGCCATAACAACACTCATGTTTGCTCCTATCAAATGAAGTTTTACGTTCGGTACTGCCTCGGCGCTATCCGGATTCGCGCCGGGCAAGGGGTTATCGGATTATTGAGGACGCGCAGTCAGCTTGCGGCGGCGCGGGGAAGGTCACTCGTCGAGCAGGAGGTCCGAGGAGCCGAGGCGCTCTTCTCGCGCCGGGGCGGCGCTCACGCTTATGTAGTCGAAGACATATGCGATCTCGCTTACGGGAACCTCTACGCGATAGCGCGTCGAGATGCTCGAGAAGCTCTGCCTGAAGGACTCGATGAAATCGGCACGCTCCTCCTCGAAGCGGTCCTGGCCAACGTAGGTCTCAATGGGGTTTCTGGTAACAAGGCGCTCGACGAGACAGCAGAGGTGGACGTAGAGCCCAATGATGGCGTTGCTGCCGATCTTCTCGCCTGTCCTGCGCTGAAGCTCGTGCACGGCGCTCTCGATCTCGTGGAATAGCCGCTCCGGGTCGAGGATGGTGATGGAGCGGATGACGTTCTGCAGCGTCATGTTCGAGAGCAGCTTCTCGTGGAAAGAAGAGAGCTCGGAAGCGTCAAGCCACCTGCCGAACACGGCATCGACCTTAGAGGCGGACGCCGTCGACATGATGTCCTCGAGGGCGACGAAGGGGATGGAGGCGACCCCGGGGTCTCCCGTGCCGATGACGGCGCAGACGCGGTGCTCGGAGAAAACGGCGTCGTTCGACCCGTTCGCGACGAGCTGCTTGAAGGGCCTCGTGAGCAGGCGCGCGCCTATGGTGCGCGGGAGGCTCTGCGAGACGAGCTGGCGTATCCTCTCCGCGGCGTCGACCCCGGACTCGGAGCAGAAGACGATGGCGTCCTCACGGTTGACGCGCTCGATCACCTTGCAGTGCGTCACGCACGCGGCGGTCGCATCGCCAAGAACCTCGGCGATGGACTTGCCGCCGAGCAGCCCGACCCCGATCTCGAGCGCAAGACCGGTAGAGACGTTGTTCACCACGCCGATAGTGGAGTCGGTAACGTTCTCGAGGGCCTTATAGGCCTCCTCCAAGGAGCCCATGTCGACGAGGAACACGACCCCGGTGCAGTAGGAATGGCGGTCGACGAGGCGCTGGAGCGGACCGACGATGTCCTTCAGCTGCTGGTCGTAGGGCATGTCGACCGCCTCGTACACATGCATGCCGAGCATACGGTTCGCCGCGTCGGCGATGCTCGTCGCCGTTGAGTAGCCGTGGGACAAGATGACGCAGAGCGTTCGAAGGGCCTTCGCGTCGCGAGACTCCGATGCGACGCACAGCGTCAGAAGCGTCTTCGTGAAGTGATCGAGCGAGATTCCCAGCGCCCCTTCCACGTCTGCGGCGACCTGATCGGAGACGCTCGAGGCAAACGGCAATTCGGAGGTCACGGCACCGAGGAGATGGGAGATTTGCTCCGCACAGGCAGACTTTCGCTTAGCCAGGCCGATGCCCGGCCACAACTGCAGGCAAATCTCCTGGGCCAGCAGAAAAGCGACCTTCCTCGAAAGCTCGATGCCATAAGAAGAGCCTGCGTCGGCAAGGACCGCGCCCACGATGCGCTCGAAGGCGCGCGACCTCGAGGAGGTAACGCCGCGGCCGAAGATCAAGTGATCCTCAACGCCGCGCACAGCGGAGACAGCTTGCGAGACGAGCTCGGAGACAGAGAGCTCCCCGGCGCAGAATCGCTCATCGAGAGAGCACAGAGCATCGAGCGCCTGCTCGACCGGCCCTGTGCTCTCGGCGGCATCCAGGGACGCGTCGATCAGAACGCCATCGTCGGGCTGTTGATCGATCTGCGCGGAGGAGAGGAGCCCGCTGGGAAGAAGATACGGGCGAACGACGACGTAGTCGCCCTCGCGATTGAGGAATGCTTTGGCGCAGCAGTTCGTCACGCAGGCGCGCAAGCCGGCGATGTTATCGGAAAAGTCCGCGTTCACGAGGCAACGGTATGCGCCGCGGCTAATCTTCACATCAGAACCGATTCGGCACCCCTCGCTGCGCAGGAAGCTCAAGATGAGATCCTCGCGCTCCTCGGGGGTCCGCTCCTTGAGTGAGGGGACGCGGGCACAGATGGGCATTTTGCTGTAGGCCGAGGAAACCTTCAGGTCATCGGCGGAAAGCGTCGTCGAAAGAACGAGGCGAGCGCGCGGCGCATCCTGGGAGGCATCGAGCCCGAGGGCCGTCGCAAGGCAGTGCTCCATCGCAGAGGGAGAGAGCGCCTCGATGCCGTTGACAAAAACCACACCCCCGCGCGATTTCGCGATCGACTCGTCAAGAAGCCCGTTGAACGAGGCGGCGTCCGGGACCCCGGCGCAGTCGATGCGCACATAGGAGGAGTCGCGGGACAGCAAGCCCTGGTTCTTGCCGTACTCGTACACAAGGCGAGAAAGGAAAGACTTACCGACACCCACGCCGCCGCTCAAGAGGATGGGTAGGCCGAACGGAGGGTACTGAACCGCGGCCTTGCACTGCTCGACAACGGAGCTGAGGCTCAGGTCGAAGCCCACGGCACGCGCGAAGTCACGGTGATCGGCGATTCCCGTCGCCTGGATGAGGTCGGCGAGCGAGGCGTACTCGCTTGCAGAGAGCTTTACCTGAAAACGCTTCTGGAACGCGCGGCGATGAAAATAACGGACAGGCCTGCCCGCCACCTTAACCACAAGGCCGGCGCGAACAAGGTCGTTGAGGTACTGGCTCGCCAGGCTCCTGGAGATGATGAGCGTCTCGGCGATGTCGGAGGTGGACAGACGGGCAAGGTCGTCGAGCGAGACGGCAGAGGTGAGGGCCTCGAGATGCTCGAGAATCCTGTCCCTCATGTCGACGGGCTTCTTTGCCAAGCTGTCCTGTGCGGTCTTGTCCATGACTTCTTACCTCCTTGTACAAGGAGTATAAGGGGAACACAGAGAACGGAAGGGGGCGCGTGGGGGAATCAACAGCCCCGAGGAGAAGTTCACCACTTGAGGGGCAGATAACAACGGCCATTGAACATTCAGGGCCGACGCTCAACACTTCGGCTCGACACTTCGCTTTGGAAAGGGCCCTGCGCGATGGTGCAGCCCTCCATCTCGCAGCACAGGTCGCCGAAGGTCGCGAGGATGCGCTCCTTCTGTTCCGTGGGCGAGACGGCTCGGTGGGCAAGGTCCTCTCAAAAGGGGTCGTCCGACGCCGCAAGGCCTCGATGACCGACTACCGCCTCGAGCAAGTGGCGGATTACCTCTGCACCATCGAACTTGCCTTGGTCAAGTGCGAGGCCAAGGAGAACGGTGAGACGTACAACAAGTTCTTCGGAGGTATAGATTCTTTCAAGAGGAACTGGTTCAAGCAAGCCCGCAGCAAGCGGATATAGGTGGTTCCGCAGTCTCGCAGGGAGCGGTCGTCTCTCCTCCGGCCAGGGCCCCAAGCGACACGCTTCGAGCAGCGATAGCGAAACGCAAGCAACGGCGTCGCGGGCGCCTCGTGCGCCATAGTGTCCATGTGGTCATCTCCTATCGTCTCAGCGTGGTAGCTGAAGATTCTAGGCGCTGGCCACGCCCCTTTTCCGGGGCGCCAACACCAACGTTTAGCACACAAGGAGTTTGACGAGATGACTCAGCGAGTATTGAATCTATCCGCCCATGCAGCCACGTCGAATAACTCCAGATTGGGGTAACTGACCGTTTCGCCCGTTTCTTTAAGACAGGCCTCCGCGGCGTTGCACAGCGAGCTCGCGAGCGACGCCGCATCAACGCGGAACGTCACGCTCTTAGTCGCACGCATCCCGCTCTTGGGCGACGGCCAGGAAGAGCAGAGGGCGTTGCACCCGTGGAGGACAAGCTCGAACTTGTAGTCGTAGTCGAAGCTCTCGTCTTTCTCGGGAGCATCGACCGACACATCGTAGTCGCCTGAATGCAACAGGGAGCACCGGAGCTTCCAGCACATCTTCCCATTAAAGATTTGACCTGGAATCGTTTCACCTTCGTTCGAGGGGTCTCCCGAAAACAGGAAGTCGTTTGCCGCCCAGTCATCAAACCACTTCACATACTGCCGCCCCGCCGCTCTCTTCCCGTTATGAAGGACGAGATTGGGATAAAGAAGCTGCCCCATGGCGTCGGGAATGGTAAGGGAAGACATAAGGGCTGGAATAAGGCAGTCTTTCTCAACCGCATTTCTAATCGATTCGACGAGTAGCTTCATTTCGATGCCTCAAAAAGTCTATGCGGTCTTATGCGAAGAAACGGCCGATCGGCCATGAGCCGAGCGTCGTTCGTACCTCTTCGTCAAGTGACGCTCTGAGCGCAGAGGCCATGTCCGAGTCTCCGCGCAAGGCTGCTGCGCATGCTTTCGACAGCGCACTATCTGAATTCAGCTGGATTGCCATTAACTCAGATTTCTCCTCGCTAGTAAGATCTCGCTTTCGAGCGGCAATTTGATATCGATTTATCAGGGTTGCCTCTCGATCCGCAAAAGCTTCCAGGGCGTCTACGGTCATCTCGCAGCATTTCAGCAACTCTTCCTTACAGCACGCATCTTGATCGTAGGCCGATAGCATTTCAAGCATCTTGTCGTTGACGTAGGCAGAGCTAACTTCGGTGACTGGATACTGCTTCAGCGTAGCGGCAAACACCTCGGCATCGATATTGGCAAGCCTCATATAGTCCTGCATCGTTTGGACGAACAGAGGCGCGACGACTACGGGGGCATCCCCCTCGCCCCGGAAGAACACCGAGACCGTCAGGTCATCCAGTCGAAGCCCATCGACCATTCGGTACATATCTTCAGATACTTGGTAAAACACGAGCTTAATCGGATGGTTCCCCAGATTGATATATCCGAATCCGTTTTGCCGATCCTTGTAGTGGAGGGGTGCGTTCTCAACCAATCCCTTGTAAATTGTCTCGATGTTTCTTAAATCCTGAGTGGTCAACGCACTGATGTCGAGCTCTGGCTTGTAATGAAGAGCGTCGACAACCCGCTTGATAATCTCCAGCGACTGCAATCGACTCTCAAGGGCGTCGAGGTCGCCTCCGCTCAACTTGCACCCGCGAGCAAAGCCGCTTCCGTCTATGGAAAGCGTACCGGTTTGCATCAATGCGCGCATGAGGGCCAACTCTTCCATGCGCTCGACAAGAGTTCCGGTCTCGCTGAGGGTGATTGTGTTGGTGGAGAGGCATATGTCGAAACCCCTGAAGAAAACGTGCTCGCCATTCTCATTTTCTCCGGCCATGACCACCGCATTTAGGGAAACATCACCAGAGCTGACGTCATGCCGAGACCCAATCGCGACGCCAACTATGTTTTCAAGCTTATTCAAGGGATACAGCTCTCCCCAGGGGCTCTTCCCGTAGATATACAGCCCGTTCCTGTATGGAGCCAAGCTTGCGGGCGACTCGCCCTCGAGCAGCTCGATTCCAAACTCGCACTCATCAAAGCAAAGGCCGGCGTCCTTAAATTCCTCGATTGTCTTGGGGGCGATGCCAGCGACTGCTCGCTGCTTTGTTCTGTCCTTGACCGCCCTTCTGACAAGCCGCGTCAATTCCGCCGCGTCTGATGGAAGCCGGTCGAAACGCAAAGAGATGCGCTCTTGTTGCTCCGGAATATCTGCCAGAATCTTCTTTAGGTCATAGGGAAGCAAAAGTCTGTAGAAAACCTCCGCTGAACGAGCCTCGCTCCCACAGTAGACGTAAAAATAGATGCAGCCTCCAGCAATGTTGAGATAGTGCTTGAGGTCTGAAACTCGAACTTGCCGCTTAGGTCGGTCCGATTTTCTTTTCGAAGTGGTCCCCTTGACCTGAAGCGGCAACTGGCCTTCAACGGTCTCAATCGTGAAGGAAGAAGACGAGTAGACTTGCAGGTGCCCGTCGGTGCATTCGGTCTTGTCGTTCTCATCTATATACGCATAGACGCAAGCGACATCGCCGAAAGCCTGCTTGACAGCATTGACCGCGTTCTGCTCGATTTTGCGATTGTCCAAGCTTCTCCTTACTGTTTTAGATCGTCAGCAAACCGATGTCAGGCATGTTTCTCACTTGACCTAACTGCCTCGCGATGAATCGCATGGCCCTAGAGGAAAAAGTCCCTCGCGCTCACGATGCGGATGCCGTCGATATCCGTGTCGTAGGAACCCTGCCTCACGACCACGATCTTCTCGTGGTTGTCTCGTATCGACTTCAGAGGGGCGATCTCTCGCTCCCTGGTCTCGCTTGCGAACATCTCGTCAGTCGCCTGCACGTAGAGCACGCGCCCGTCCTTCGTCGCGACGAAGTCGACTTCCTTGCCATAGAGCTTGCCCACATGCACGCTCCATCCTTCGTAGAGCAGCTGGAGATACACGGCGTTCTCGAACAGGCGGCCAGTATCCGTGACCCTATAGCCGGCCATCCAGGTCCGGAAGCCGGTGTCGACGATGTACTCCTTTGGGTTCGTCTTGAGGAGCGCCTTGCCGTGCAAATCGTAACGCGTGGCACGATAGAACAGGAAGGCCTCCTCAAGCGCACCCACATACGAGGAAACGGTCTTGTTCGTGGTCTTCGGCCCCGCAGAAGTTAACGCGCCGGCGATTCGACTCGACGAGCACTCGTTGCCGATGTTGTCCGCCAGGAATTCGGCCACATGGCGCAGCAGGGAAGGGTCAGTCACCGCACTTTTGCCCTTCCCGCGCTCACGGTTGACAATATCACGCACGGCGATGGCTTCGTAGACGCCGGACATGTACGCCGAGTGCTGCGCCTGGGTCGTCGAGAGGGATGCGATGGCTGGCATGCCCCCGTACTCAAGGTAACGAGTAAGCATGTCGTCGAAGAGAACGGGATCCCCCTCGGGAGTGAGAGCCACCGAAGTTCCCGATACGAACTCGATTCCGCAGAAGTCGGCGAACTCGGAGAAGGACAGAGGCAGCATCTTTACCTCTACGTAGCGCCCGGAGAGATAGGTGGCCAGCTCGCTCGAGAGAAGATACGCATTCGAGCCCGTGAGGTAGATGTCGCAATCGAAGTCGACCCTCATTGCGTTGACCGCATCCTGCCAGCCATCGATTCTCTGGGGCTCGTCTATGAAAACGTAGGTGCGACCCTTGTCCGACAGGCGCCCGCGAACGTAATCATAAAGCTGGTCCTCCGTCTTGATGCCCGTACCCTTGCTTTCCAGGTTGACGCTCACAAAGCCGCGGCCAGCGACTCCTTCAGACTCGATGGTCATCCTAATTAGATCGAGAAGGCTCGACTTGCCGCACCTGCGCACGCCCGTGATCACCTTGATGAGGTCGGTGTCACGGAAGAACATCGCCTCCTCGAGGTATCTATCGCGGTTCCTGAGTCTGCTACCCTTCAAAAGCTGCTCCTAAAACTCGAATCTGGTTACACTTTTAGGAGTATCGTAACCCCACGCCACAAGATGAGCAAAGAGCGCACCTCGAGACGGATCGACCAAGGGGATTACGCACCTGCCGGGAGGCAGGGCAGCTTGCTCGATCGACGCGGACTACCAATTGATAAACCCCAAAAGCCGGACCGCACGGCGGCGCTCGTTTCGCTAAATCGGCTTGATGGGATGGCGAATCACGGTCTTGAGCTTCTCCGGCGCGTACTTGCGCGGGTCGGAGAGGTAAATCTCGTGACAGAGGCGGAATTCGGAGAAGTCGGGCGCATATCCCCGTTCCGCCGCAAATGCACGCATGGCGCCTATGATCGTCAGCTCGTCATCGTAAGGCCCGTATAGCAATGGGCGCGGATTCGGAAGATGCCGCGCCCATTGGCAAACACTATAGCATAGAATCGAACGTCTGTTCTACTCCCACTCGATAACGGGTGCCGCAGGTAAATGAGGCGCTCGTTTTACCTCAGTCCGTTCTATCAGGCATTCTCCCATCGCCGTTTGATACTCATTTGGTCCTCACGCCGGCTAATCTGACCACAATTAGGGCAGGGCATACCCCTTCTTAAATCGCTCGTCAAAGGGACAGAAATCGCTATAGACATAGCCGTCAATAAGCGATGAACCGTTCGGTTGGCGTATCTCATGCTGCCGGAACTTCTCGACATAGCCATCGGACTTATCGTGCTCGAAATAGTCGAACTGATCAAGCCACTCGTCGTATTCATCGGCCTGCTTCACGCGCGTTTCGTACCTCTTCGCCCATTCAAAAAGAAAAGAGTCGGGAACAGGCGCTCTCGCTAGAAGCGCCGGCCCCTCTTCCAGTTGAAGCGGAATCAATCCATATGAAGCCGAGAGCTGAAATAGCGCATGAGCAGCTTGAACAGGACTACCGAAATCGGTAAATACAAGCGCTCCCCTCTTCACCTCAAGAGCGCTGGACAGTTTTTGAAGCGCCGCATATTTCGGCACCCTAGCCCCCTGTTCATACGAACGTAGCGTTGCGAGGGAGAGATCAGCCTCTCGGGCCAAATCCAGCTGGGTCTTTGCAGGGGTACACCGCGCCCTTAGCTCGGGCAGCTTCTTGGACTGCATCCTATTTTGCCAAGGCGTAATCGGCACCCAAGAATCTCGTGGATCATATTCGTATCGGAGGGGGAACTGGGACGGATCAAAGTCGGCTGAGAAGTTGTCCTTCCATCTTTCATAGTCGTCTCGATCGGAGTCGCTCTCAATTTGAGCATACTGAGCTGCCCACTTCTTTAGAAAAGACTCCATGAAAGGCGAAGTCGGCTTGAGCGCTGAATAGCGCTCGTTTGCAACAGGCTCGAACCCATATGTCGCGGCAAATTGGAAAAAAGCCTGAGCAATCAGGTCAGTATCGTTGAAATCATAAAAATGGAGCGCCTCAGCCCGTATGCCATAGGCGTTCGCAAGCCCCTCCAAATGCTCTTCCTTCGGGGCAGACTTCATGAGCTCGTAGTTCCTCAAGGCCGACTCCGAAATGCCTGCCGCCTGAGCGGCGACCTTTCGTGTCCATTTTCGCGCCGAACGGAGGCGGAGCAGTTTCTCGGACAGCCGTAGCCTTCCCCAGCGCTTGCTCGTTTGTTCCCACTCCCTATCGGCCACAAATGACGTCAGGGTCTCTTTGGCAGCACCGATGCGATTGACGGCAGTCATCCAGATACACCTCCGAAGAAATACTGTTCTCAAGTCTACATGCGAAATCTCATGCATACAAAAAATGTAGGAGATGTGACTTAATCTGCAAAATTACACTTTCCGTAGTAGGTCATACGTTTTTTGGACATAATCAAGACGAGGGGCAATCGGTGCCCCGCTCTGGAAAGGAGACTACATATGACACGTCAGCTTATCGGCGCGGAGGAGGTTGCCGAGATCACGGGCATGAGCAAGTCTTATGCGTTCAAGCTGATTAAGACCTTGAATGCAGAACTTGCAGCTCAGGGAATCATGACCATCCCCGGGAAGGTTCAGCGCTCGTACTTCGAGGCACGGCTTCTCTCCGCCCCTTCCAAGCAGAGGGCGGCGATGGCCCATGTCAGTTAACCGAGACAAGAAGCGCGGGACCTGGACGGTCGAGGCTTGGTACCGCAACTCTTTAGGCGAGCGCCACAAAAAGACGAAGCGCGGATTCGCTTCCAAGAAGGAGGCCGTCGCTTGGGAGCGCAACTTCCTCGCGTCCTGCAACGAGCGCGTCGAGATCACCGTCGAGGCCTTCGTCAAGACCATGTACACCCGCGACGTCTACCCTCGGCTGCGCGTTGGAACCAAGCTCACCAAGGATGCCATCATCGACAAGTACATCCTCCCGGTCTTCGGTAAGATGCGCCTTTGCGACGTCAAGGCCGCAGACGTTGTGCGTTGGGAGAATTGGCTCCTTGAGCAGGGCCTGTCGCAGAGCTATCTCCACACCATCTGCAACCAGTTCTCAGCCATTTTCAACCACGCCGTCCGCTTCTACCGCTTGCCCCAGAACCCCATGCTGGCGGCGGGAAAGGTCGGCTCCAAGCGTCCCGAGAAGGAGATGCTCTACTGGACCCCTACCGAGTTCAAGCTCTTCTCCCAGGCCATCGAGGATAAGCCCCTCATCTACCTCGCTTTCCTGACGCTCTATCTGTCGGGTTGCCGCGAGGGCGAGCTCCTTGCCCTTCGTCCGGAGGACATCGACTTCGGGCTCAACGTCATCCGCATCCGCCGCTCCTATGCCCGCGTCAAGGGCGAGGACGTTATCGGCCCACCCAAGACGCGAGCCTCGAAGCGCGACATTGTCATGCCGAGCCTCCTTCGCGAGGAACTGCGCGACTATCTGGCAGCACATCCCGAAATCGTTCCTACCGACCGACTCTTCCCCATCACAAAACATGCGTTGTCGCATGAGATGAAGAGGGGTTGCGAGCTCTCGGGCGTGAAGCGCATCCGTATCCACGACATCCGCCACTCCCACGTGAGCGCCCTCGTCAACAGCGGCTACTCGCCCACGGCGATCGCCGATCGCATGGGCCACGAGACCGCCGAGGTCACGGAGATGTACTCGCATCTCTTCCCCTCGACGCAGCACGATCTAGTGGAGGCCCTTGATGGGATGATGTCGGATGTCTAAGCCGATTATGGACGCCAAGGGGCGCCGCCGCTGCAAGACCATCGCCTTCCGCATGTCGCCCGCAGAGGCGGACCAGCTCGACCTCCGCGTCGCCCTGAGTAGCCTGTCAAAGCAGGAGTACATCACGAAATGCTTGCTTGAGGGCACTTTCACCGTGGTCGCGACCACCCGCATGCGCAAGGCGGTCAAGGAGCGCGTGGGGCCCGTCGTAACGGAACTCCGGCGTATCCGGCGCGCGGCAGACATGGACGACGAGCTCGTCGAGTCGCTTGAGACGCTTGCCGCCTTCGCCGAATCGTTCGCGCCCGAGCGCTCCCCCGTGGAACTCGAAGACGCACTTATCGCAAACCTCGGGATAGACGACGGCCTCCCCGACCAAAGCTCGGCCGTCGCCCAAAATCATGAGTCCACACATAAGGAGGACCCCATCGATGAATCTTAGCATGATGAATTCCGCCCGGCGCCGCACCATCCTGCGCGACCACGGCCTCGACCATCCCCTGACAGAGGAAGAGCTGGTCGAGCGTCTGGTCGACACGGAGCTTCGCCTTAGCCGGCTCGAAGTGCTCGTCTTCGGCAGTGCCTGCCCCATCAACGGCCCACGACGCCCCCAGTCTCGCGAGGAGGTGGCCTGATGGGTGCGCAGAAGCACGACGACGTCCTTGGGCCGCAGCCTCCAGAGCGCCGCTCCCCGCCGACGGTCAACGAGATCGTCGAGGAGCTCAAGTCCCTCCCCTTGAACGTCGGCTACAACCGGCTCGCAAACGAGCTTTTCAAGACCGGCCCTCTGCCCTGGGACGCGGATGCGAGGGAACGCCGGTGGCGCGACAGCGACGACGCGCGGCTCTTCGCCCTCCTCCAGCAGACCATCTCCCTCCAGAAGGAGAAGTTCATGTTGCTCGCATTGACCATCGTCGCCGAGGACAATGCCTACGATCCGCTCGTCGCCATGCTCGACGCCCTCACCTGGGACGGCATCCCGCGCGTAGGGACGCTCCTCAATGTCTACCTTGGTGCGGAGAGGAGCGTATACGTCTCGGAGGTCGAGCGCATCTTGTTCTGCGAGGGCATCGCCCGCGCCTACAGCCCGGGCTGCAAGGCCGATTACATGCCCATCCTGTGCGGCGCCGGGGGTATCGGCAAGTCGTCCTTCGCCCGAGGCCTCGCCATCCGCGACGAGTACTTCACGGACTCCGTGATCAACCTCGGCGACGTCAAGCTCACGGGCGAGCAGAACCGGGGCAAATGGATCGTCGAGGTCCCCGAGCTCAACGGGATGTCCGAGCGCTCTATCGAGAGCGTGAAGGCTGGGGTCACCCGTCAGGTCGATGAGTTCCGAGGGGCCTATTGCCGCAGGACGGAGGCGTTTCCCCGGCGCGTGGTCTTCGTCGGTACCACGAACGAGGCAGACTTTATACGCGAGCGCTCAAGCGGCGCAAGGCGCTTCCTCCCGTTGCTCTGCGGCATCGAGCGCACTGAGAAGTCCGTCTTCGATGAGGACTTCCCGGCCGCAATCCGCCAGGCATGGGCAGAGGCCCGCACGTGGATGAGGACGGGCGATGTCCGCTTTTCGACCGTCCTAACACCTGAGATGGAGACCGAGGCGGCCGCACAGCGCGGACGCTTCGTCGAGGAGGACCCCTGCGTGCAGAAGGTCCTCGCGTATCTCCCCGGCAACACCGACCGTCCCATGTGCACGTTCGAGATTCTCGACAAGGCCCTCCACCTCGAGAAGACCAAGGCCAACTGCAAAATGGTCAGCCGCATCCTGTCGTCGCAGTGCCCGGGATGGGCCCCGGGCAACAAGCGCCTCTGTCCCCCGTACGGAAAGCAGCGCTGTTGGGTGTACCGGGAGACGGATTAGGGCCGATAGAGGTGCCGCAACATGCCGTTGCGGCACCTCGGTCGCCCCCCTCACCTGCAAAGTCTCTCGATGGTGCCAAAGGTGCCATAGGCCCAGAAACTCTTTCCTGTTCTTTGGCACCTTCGGCACCGCAACGTTTCGCCGCAGCTAGAAGCATCATCAGCAAAGACCCTCAAATGAACCACCGGTACCCATACGGCACCGGCAGAGAGGAAAACCATGATGGAACTTGTCAAGAAAACCAAATCGCATCTCGACGACCTCCTCGGGACCGTCCCCAAGCACAAGGACGACGCCGTCGGCTCCGTGCTCTCCCATCTGCTGGAGTCCGACCCCGACCTGGGCTTCGCACGCGCGGCGCGGCCCGTCGAGCATCCGGGCTTCACGCGCATCGTCCGTGCAGGAATCGCCTACTACGCGAAGCCTGATTTCAAGATTCTGAACCCGTTCAAGGAAGGCGGGAACGGCGTCTACTTCGTCAAAGGCAGCAACGACGACCCGACCGGCATCTTCTTCACCGATGCCTACCGCGTCAACGATGCAGAATACGGCGACGCCATCGAGGCCTACCTCTTCGCCTACGGCATCCCCCGCGATGACCTCGCCATGATGCCCGTCACCTTCTGGCCTAAGACCTACGAGCGCACGCCCGAGAACATCGCCGCCCTCCGCGCTGTCGGCGCGCCCCTCCCGAACGAGGGACTCTAAGATGGCCATCGGAAAAGACGGGTCGAAGGTCATGAGCCTCCGACTCCCTAACAAGGCGTATCGCCGCCTCCACGCCTACGGGGTTTCAAAGGATCTTAGCGACAGTGCAGCCGCCCGCGAGCTCATCGCCGCTGGGCTCGCCTCCGACGGCCTGGCGCTCTACTCCACCGAGCTCGGAACCTATCTGCGCGGCGTCATGCAGCCACTGCTGGAGCAACTCGACCGCACGCTCGGCGAGCGCAACGCCGAGCAGGAGGACCGCATCGCGCGCGTTGTGCACCGCGCCACGCGTGCCTCGATCGTCGCAGCAATCGCCGCCGTCGAGATCGAGAAGGGCACGTTCAATGGCCTGGACGGCGTGAGCGCCTCGGACATCTACGCCGCCTACGACAAGCAGGCCGGCCTCATGCAGCGCGGCATGACGCTCTCGGAGGCGAGGGAGCGCCTTTCAGATGGCAAGTCGTAGCAGCCTCGTTGTGAACGCCCGTGTGCACCTCTCCGGGTCGCGCGGGCGTTCCGCCGTCATCACCAACAACGTCGAGTACGTCGCCACGCGCGAGGGGGCCGACAAATCCGCCACCGTCGACGATCTCAGGCGCTCCGAGCTCGCCGAGAGGATGGGGATCGTCGGCTACTGCGCCGAGAGGCCCGGGTCGACCGCGCTCTTCGACCAGAACGGGGCCGTCCAGCTCCGCACGGCCCGCAGGGAGCTCGAAAAGGCCGACGGTGCGATTGCCACCGTTGTGCTCAGCGTCCGCAGGGACGAGGCGTGCGAGCTCGATCTCGCATGCAAGGAGGACTGGCAGCGCTTCTGCCGCCGAGACCTCACGCCGGCGCTTGCCGAGGCAATGGGCATCCCCGAGTCCAGCGTCCGTTGGGTAGCCGCCGAGCACGAGAACCACCCGAATTCCAAGCACGTGCACGTTATTGCCTGGTCGTCCGACGGCTCGTTCGATTCGCTCATGGCCCGCAACAGGCTCGACCGGGCAAGGAACGCGCTCACCGACGCGGCCCTGGTCCCGGCGCTCGCGGCCGAGCACGAGGTCCGCGACCTCGCGAGGTCGCGGGCGGTCGACGCCGTCCGCCATATCCCCGCCGATGAGATTGGCGTCACGCTGCCTGCGGACGGCCGCATCTCCTACGCGCACCTCCGCCGCTGGCACCCAGATGTCGCCAAGGCCGTCGATGCCGCAATCGAGGAAGCAGGGTCGAGGCACCCTGAAATCAAGGAGGCGAGCGCGGCTTACCGCGAGTCCGTGGAGCGCTGCGCCGGCCTCAAGGGGCTCGAAGGTGTTGCGCAGGACCGCTACTTGAACGACGCCATGCACGAGCTACGCGCGCGCCAGGGCAACGCCCTGCTGAGGGTCATCGCACCCGACCGGGCAACGGACCCCGAAAGGGAACCGATAAGGTCCGCAAGGCCGGACGACGGGCCCGCAACGGAGCGCAAGCGCATGAGGCCGCTCGTCGGCGAGGTCCGCGCCTGCGTCACCGGAAAAGACCTGGAGGGCGCGCGAGAAGCCGTCCGCGAGCGCGGGCCCATCCCGGAGAGATGCCTCCGGTCGTGCCCGTCCTACGCGCTTTCCATGGCAAAAGCCCCCGTTGCTGTGGGCAGGGCCCTTGCCAAAGCGCTCGCGTCCGCAACAGAGGGTCCCAAAGGCAAGAAGGACCTGTCAGACGAAGTCGGCCAGAAGGCCGAGCGCGCGCTCGCGAGGGCGCTCGCAGCCGCCGTATCGGCCGCGATCAGGGGCGATGCGGCGGGCATCGTGCTCGACTCAGCGAAAACAATAGTGAAGGGAATGATTCTATGAGCAAGCAGAAGAGCTTCAACGTCGACGAGGGCGCGCACCTCAAGCGCTGTGTCGCCGCCGGCGCGGCCGCTGGGGCCGCGATCGCGCTCGTCCTGCTGCCGGCGGCATGGCGCTGGCTGGAAGCATGGGTCGTCGGCATCGCCGCGACGCTCACGAGCTTCGGGATGGCCGCAGTGCCCGAACTCCCCGGCACCATGTTCCAAAACCCGCTCGAAGTCCTGCCGGAGCTGATCCGGGACGATGTCTTCCTCGTGGGGTGCGCGGCAACCCTCACTGTCTCAATAGCCGTCGGCATCTGGAGCCATCTCGACTGGTCGCGTTGGTTCCACGACGGGACCTGGGTCGGCGGGCGTCGTGCGCCAGGCGCGCCCATCCACGGCGACGCGAGGCTCGTCTCGGCGCACAGCGAGCTTAAGCGCAGGAGCGAGTCATGGCAGGAGGGCGGCAAGCCCTCGGGCGGCACGTTGGTCGTGGGCGAGATCGGGAGGAGCGTCAGGCTCATCGACTCGGTCCATGCCTGCGTCCTCGCCGAGAGCGGCGAGGGCAAGAGCCGCCGCGTCGCCATTTTGTCAGCCTTGGCAAACTTTGAGCAAGGCCGCTCCCTCATCATCAACGACATCAAGGGCGAGCTCAGGGCCTTCCTTGAGCCTGTGTTCGAGAAGACGGGCACTCACCGCATCGTCGACGTGATGTTCGACGCGCCTGCATCCTCAGTACGATTCGATCCGCTCGAGAGGGCAAAGGAGGCCTTTGGGGCGGAGGGGGCCGGCGGCTGTGCACGGGAGCTGCGTGAGCTCGCACGCTGCATCGTGCCCGCGCCGTCGAAAAGCCAACCGTTCTTCTACGACGGCGCTCGGAACCTCTTCGTCGGTATCTCCCTCGCCCTCATCGAGGACGCGTCCATCCCGGAAGACGAGAAGACCGTCATGTCCGTCGCTGCCGCGATCTCGCCGTCGGGCGACCAGGGACCGCTTGACCGCATCGCCGCCCTGGCGGCGTCTTTGCCCGCGGAAGACCCCGCGCTCCCCTTCCTCGGCGGGCTCAACGGTGAGCACGGGGGCGGGCCCGGCATCGTCTCGACCTTGAGCAACTGCCTCACCGAGTACGTCGACGGCAACGTGGCTCGGATGCTCCACGATGACGAGTGCGGCCTCGGGGGCATCGGCGAGGAGCCCACGGTGGTCTTCATCTCATCATCCTCTGCAACGGGCAACTACAAGCGACTCGTCCAGACGTTCGTTTCCCAAGCGCTCTCGGCGCTGCGCTCCTGCGCCGCGGGCCATGCCGGGCGCTGCCCCGTCGAGACCGTCCTCCTCCTCGATGAGGCGGCCTCCCTCGGCCGCAACGAGAGGATCGTCCAGGACCTGGGAGAGATGCGCTCGGAAGGCGTCCATGTTCTCTGGTTCTGTCAGTCGCTCCTCCAGCTCCAGTCCGTCTCCGGCTACAGCCGAGAAGAGGCCGAGACGATTCTCGACCTCCTCAAGGACAAGGTCGTTCTCTCCTGCTCCAACCTCGACACCGCGCGCAAGCTCTCGGAGTCGATGGGCTCCTACACGGCGGTCGCGCAGTCCACGAGCCGAACTAAGGGAACGAACACCGGCTCGACGGGCACGAGCGAGGGACTCGTGCGCAGGCCGCTCATCACGCCCGACGAGCTCCAGCGTTGGACCGGCCGCGAGACGGGAGCCCTCGTGATCCACGACGGCGTACCCATGGCCTTCCCCAGCAGGGACGTTACCGAGACTTTCGTGGGACCCATGCTCGGGATGACGTCACCCGATGCCGAACGAACACTCATGGAGCGATCAACCGCTCGCCGCAAGATCAGGAACGAGACGGCACCGAGGGTTTGGCGGGGCCCGACCGCCCCCGACGCCACGTCGACAGCGCCGACGAAGCCGAAAACGGCCGCAGGTTACGTTCCCGAGGGCTTCTAGCCGCGTAATCGCCCATATCCAGCGGAAACGCCCCAATCAACTACGCACCCGCGCCCGCGCGCTACACGTGGATGCGGGTGTTTTTCGTTTTAGGCGCAGGCATCTACCTGCGCTTTCGAACTCGGCTCGCCGAGTTGCGCCGTTTGCCTCCGGCGAAACGTAGTGGAGCCTTATCCTGCACCGCCGATTCGTGGCGGAAATAGAAGTCAACAGGTCTCGCGATATTCGAATAGCATAAAGAGAAGCAGCACCGCGCATCCACAGATTTTTTCAGCGATCCGTCACCGAGTCACCCCGTAAACAGGTCGGAATCGAAAAACTCCCTTAGAGAAACACCAAGGCCCCTTGCTATGCGCTCTATGTTCTCGATCGAGATGTTCCGTTTCCCGGTTTCGACCTCGGCAAAATAGGTTCGAGACATCTCTATCGAGTACGCAAGGGCTTCCTGGCTGTATCCAAGAGCGTTTCTCAATTCCTTGATGCGAAGTCCGACTTTCATTTTTGCATCTAGCTGAGTCATTGGTACCTCCCGACTGGTGGTGCCAATGATTTGAGTCGGACCTATATGAGTCACACCTATATAAGTGACAATTTGCAATACAATGCTCACGTGGCCCTTTTCCAGGTTGAAGGGATCGCCGTAAGTACCATCTATGAATCAAAGGAGAACTGCCATGGCGATGAATGTATCCCGGCGCGGCTTTTTGGGCGCTGTCGGACTGATGTCGATTGCCGGATTGAGCGGCTTGAGCGGATGCGGACCGACGGGAGTGAAGGGAAAGACGCTCTATTACATATCGGTCTGCGACAACGTCGCCCTCGGGAAGATGACGAATAACAAGCTGGGTTCCGAGACGACGATCACCTTCGACGACGGGGACGGCTGGCATTACGCAGGGTCGTTCGAGTCCTCGGGAACGTGGAGGCAGGAAGACGAGAACATCGTATTGAGCTCAAGCGAGCTCGGTACCCTGACGCTCAAGAAGGCCGACGATGCGGATGCCTATATCCCCTCTGGCGACGAGGAGTACGGCGAGCGCTATTTCCTGAGCGAGGACGATGCGAAGAAGTACTACGAGGACTACACCGGCAAGGCGGTCGCCCGCGTCAAAGAGCTGCTTGAATCGCAGGAATGGGAACGCTCGAACCGGCCGGAGTCCATGGCGAGCCCCGAGGAGATCAACTTCGACAGCGGAAAGATCGCATTCAAGAAGGCGTCGTATAACCAAAAGGGCTATCTGTTCACTCAAGGTCCCAGTGATGACGAATGGGCCGCATCGGACCATTCGGGAAAGTACAGCCTCACGGTCAAAGACCAGAGGGCGAAGGATACCGACTCGACACCGCGCCCGCTCGTTTACAAGGGCGAGCTGACGGCCGATGGGGCGTCGGTGGCCTATACCCTCGAGAAACGTAACGACAGCCTGGTTCTGAAGCTGGGAGAGACGATGTATGACCCGGTGTTCACGAATGGAAAATAGCGGTCGAATCAAGCTCTTCGGGCGCGAGTTCTCCCGTAAACAGGTCTGCGCGGCTGGTGCAGGAATCCTCTGTGCGGCGCTTCTCATCGGCTGCGGGGCTTACGCTATCTCACATGCCAGTTGGACGGGAGATTCCAATGCCCCTGCGGTGTCGCAGTCGAAGGACGATGAGGAGCAGGACATGGTGCTATCCCTTGAGGTGAAGGCTGACGGCTGGGATGCGGACACCTCCACGCCCGTCATCGCCCATATAGAGGATGCGGACGGGGAAGTGGACTTCTACACTGCTATCGCCGCGAACAAGCAGGTGACCGTGAAGGTCGGTGAGTCCGGTACCTATACCGTCACATTCATCTCACCGGTGAACGCCGACGGCTCAATCTATAAGGTGCCATCGAAGAAGGTTACCGCCGGAAAAGCCGACAAGACAGTTGCCACAGGCGTGACTTTCGATAAGGTGGATGCGGACAAGGTAACGAAAGATGACCTGACAGCCATCGCCAAGGACGTTGCGGAAGCCGTGAAGAAGGGCGATTCCACCCTGACCGGTGACAAGGGCGCTGAGGTTGTGAAGAAGTTCGAGAACAACATCAAGAAGAACCCGAATGCCGATGCCGGTGCCGTCGAGAAGGAGACCGAGAAGGCGCAGGAGACCGCCAAGGAAGAGAAGTCCGACGCGAAGACCCCGGAAACTTCCGACAGCAAGAAGAGCGATTCAGGCTCATCCAACGGCTCCAAGAAGGATAATGGGAACAGCGGTTCCGACAGCAAGCCGAGTGGAAGCAACAATAGCAACTCCGGTAGCTCCTCGAAGAAGGATGACACCCCGGCGCATGTCCATAAGTATGATATCTACCATCCCGCAGTGACCCATACGGAGAAGGTGTTCCATCCCGCAGTGACCCATACGGAGACCGTGCATCATCCGGCGGTGACTCATACGGAGTCTCGTTCAATCTGTAATGGATGCGGTGCGGATATTACGGGTAACGAGCGGAGTCATGCGAAAAGTGCCATGTTGGCGGGGAATGCAGCATGTGGAGCATGGCATTCGGAGCCGCGTACCGTGACGGATTCCGCAGCATACGATGAGACGGTTACGATTACAGATTCTGCGGCATGGGAGGAAACGGTTACGATTACAGATTCTGCGGCATACTACACTTGTTCCTGCGGTGCCACGAAGTAGCGGAAGCCGCCGAATTCTAGGCCGTAGCGGTCAAGCATCAGGTTGAGTTCTGTTGATGCCGCCGGACGCACGCGCTCCGGTATCCTCCATGTCCCCCGAGCCACCTTAGCCAAGGTTCCAAGGGGCACCGCCCCTTGGCGCGCAGGGGCTCGGGGATGGCGCGAGGCATCCCCGGAATAGCTGGCGCGGGCACGCCGATGGCATGCCCGCGCTCTCTGTGTACGCTTCACCCCTCTTCGGCAACGTGCACGGTCCGGCCGCTCTCGCAGTCGATGCTCTCCACGTCGCCGAATCCGATTCGGACGGCAGCCCATCCGCCCCCGTCCCCCACCAAGGCGTCGGCCTCGTCGCATGCGTCCGAGACGAGTCGCCCGAGTTCGGGCGACCCCTCCAGAGCTGTGCCCATCTCGAACGCCCCGCCCTCGCCACCCGACTCAAACTCGACGACGACAGTCAGCCCGACGGCTCCGCCCGGGGACTTGCCGAATCTGCCCACGGCGTCAAACTCGTCCATCTCCATGGAGCTACCTCCCCCTGACGGCGCTGAGCGACTTCGGTTCAAAGTGCTCGTCGCGTTCGATGGCGGCGAACCCCATCTGGCGGTTCAGCTCGGCCATCTCCTTGATGCTGAAGTAGCCGAGCTCGTCGTCATAGCCCTCGACGAGGCCGAACGCCTCGTCCGTGCCGTCGAACTCGAGCAGCCACCAGTCCCATCCGTTCACGCACGAGAAGTAGTGGACGTATACCGTGGGGTCTTCCGTGCCGTCTTGCTCATAGAGCCTCGGCAGCCCCTCCGCAATCTCTCCCGTCATCAGCTCCTGCATGTCTTCCTCCGTTTCCGGGCACGCTGCCCTGAACATCTCGCCCTTGCGGGCAAAGCCGAATGGCGACGCCGCGCGTCGTCGTCGGCTTTGCTCCCTGCAAAGCCGCACCGGAGCGAAGACGGGTCAAGGGAGTCCATGACGACCTCCACCAACCGGAGCGGAGCGGAGGTTTGTGCGGGGTCTCATGGGCCCCTTGACGCAGCGTAGCGGAGGTGCCACCCGCGTAACGGATACGAGGTCATGACCGGCGAATGCCACCGAAACGTTGGAAAACATGGGTCAAGACTGAAGAGAGGCGGCCATCCCTAACGGATGGCCGCCTTAGCGTGCCTTACTATTTCTCTTCTGGTATATGGCCGAGACGTCTGCCGGGCAAATCCCGACGATCCTAGTGATAATCGTTTGCGAAGGAACCGTAGAAGAGCGCCTTACAGTCGACATCGCTGTAGGCCATAACGGCATCCTGGACCTCGGGGCGCAGGAGGTTGAGCACCTTGTACACGCCCTCGCCCATATCACCGACGAAGAGTACCTGCTTGAACACGTCGGGATAATCGCGCAAGTAGGTTACATAGCCTCTGAGCTTTGCCAGCGTGTCACCGAGGAACTCGCCATGCGGGTCGACGATGGACGGTCTGATGACACCCTCAGCATCCTTCACGAAGAAGAGGAAGTCTGGATGCAGGGCCTTGCGTCCCACCGAAGACATGTACGGGATCGAAAACGCCTTGGCAGACATGCTGCCCGACGGATTGCGATAGAAGGCAACTGTGCGATTCTTTGCCAATTCGTTCCTAACGATATAGTCTTCCGCCGGGTTCAGGTCGAGCGGGCAGAGGCCGTCCTCTTTCTGCACGATATGGCACGGATACTTAGCGAAGTCGTCCGACGTGCTGGTAGACGTGGGCCACTCTATCTTTGTGAGACGCTTGCCCTCGGTTTCACGGGCCAGCTCGTCGTAGCGTTGCTTTGCCACGTCGTTAAGGTAGTCATAATCGCCAGATCCATCGACCTTATCGAAGTATCCCTTTCGGCATTGAGCCGCCCAGCCCTCGAGCGCATCAACGATGGCCTGCGTGCGAACCGCTGCGGCAAGGCGCAGGTCGCACTCGGGCCGCCCAAGCTCCTTGAAGTTGGCGCGACGATACTCATTCGCAAACTCCTTAGTGAAATGCATGTCGGCGTCGCGAGCGGCCTTTCTGAGACCCTCGGCGTCCGTGCGGGCCTCCTCCTGCTCCTGGTCCTCGGTCTCGTTGAGCTTGTCGAGCGTGATCTTGACGGTCTCGGCAACCTCTACGTCGTGTTTGGTTTCGCGGTACTCGTCCTCGTTAGCAACGATGTATCCCTTGAGCTTCTGGACGAACTGTTTTTTCACGTCGGCTGCGGCATTGACATCGAGGCCAGTCTCGACAAGCAGAGTCGCCGTCTTAACCAGGCTCTGGAATTCGTTTCTAGCCTTCTTCGGAATGCGCTGGACGGGGATGGAGTCGAAGGCTGTGCGGATGCCCTGCCACTCCTGGTGCGTGAAAGACTGCTCGCGCTTGGTGGGCGGCTTGGGCTTTGCCATGGGCACGGGTTTTACGACCGAGACGGGCTGGGTCGGCTCGGTCTGCGTGGAACTTGGCTCAGGGGTCGCAGGTTGCTCCGGGGCAGGCGCTACAACGTAGTTGCCCGTTGCGGGCTGAGGCGTCAGCTCCGCTTCTGGCGCCGGTACGTCGACGGGCCTGACCGCCGAGGCAAGCGAGGGCTGCGTTCCCTGCATGTCCAACGGCTCCTGAATCGCGATGTCGGCAAGCGGCGCCTGGTAGCCGGGTTGTGCCTGCCGCGTCGCCTCGATGGCCTTCTCGTTCTCCTTGTACGCCTTGAGCTCCTGTTGGTAGTCGGCTTCGGACTTGGGCACAGCCGCCGTGATAGTCACGGGGTTGAGAACGATGTTCTGCTTGCCGATGGAGCTCTCGCCCATGTCGTCCTTGCGGCCCATGAGGTAGTCGACCACGTCCTGAGTGCTCTCGGGATTGAACTGGGGTAGGTAGCAGGCGACGGAGTTCAAAAGATCATCGGATTCGATGCGCCGCGCAAGTGGAGTGCGTACCATACGTCCCACGAGTTGTGCGATATAGGTCGAGTCCGAACGCCTGCGCTGCGAGAAGATGACCTCCGCTCGCGGGCAGTCCCATCCGTTGGAGACAGCCTCCTTGGCGAAGAGCACGCGAATGCGCGAGGTGTCCTGAACGAACTCGGGCTCGACATAGGGAATGAGGTATTTTCCCGCCGCGATGTCCTTATGCTCGCCGAAGACGTTGGCAAACGACATCGCCTCGGAAAGACCGGGGACCAGGCCCGTAATCTGGTCGCACATCTCAGCCAGGGCCGAGTTGCTCACGTTGTCCGCCGCTTGGATGAGCAGCAGCGGGTTGACGGGACTCTCGCCCTCACGGGCACAGTACTCGCCCCACTCGCGGCAGGCCAGGGCATAGCGCTCGCACGCCATAGTGAGGTACTGGTGCTCGACTGGGTCGTCCTTCTCTGGCACGCGCAACTCGATGATGTCCTTGAGCAGACCTGACTCCTGGACCTCGCGAGGGGTCACAGCGACCTTTGGCATACGCACGCGATCGGCGCGCTGGTCCATAGCTGCCTCGAACCTCTGCGGCGTGGCGGAGACACCAACGACAACGGGCATCGCTGCACGACCATCCAGGCCATCAATTAGGTTGGCGTAAATCGTCGCGGTGCCGCGCTCACTTGACGCATTGGCCCCCAGGCCGCGGTGGGCCTCGTCTATGAACAGATAGAGGTTACGCTCCGGGTCCCTGATGGTGCGGTCAAGGATATCCCAGAACACGCGGCCGGAGTTGGCCTCACCACCCTTGGTGAGCAGGCCGTTCTTGCTAAGTAGGTCCTTGCTGAGGAAATAGACGTGGCGCGGTTCGAGAATGTCGTGCGCGGCTCCGAAGTCGTTGGTAATCGTGACCAGATGGCGCCTGTCGAGGATGCTGTCTGCCAGCTTGTCCGCCACGTTGGAGAAACGCACGCTCGTCTGCTCGTTCAGGCTCGGGGAATCCGAGAGCCAAAGAACAACGGCATTCTCGTCGGGCATGAGGCCCAGATCATCGTCTCCGAAGAAGAGTGCTTCGATCGTCGCCGCGCACATGACCGTCTTGCCCGAGCCCGTGGGAGATGCGAGGCACACCGAAGACAGTTCGCCGTCCTGCTCATAGCGTCGACACATCGACTGCAACTTGTTTGCCAGGGTCGCGACTGCCCCGGCTTGGAAATCCTTAAGTTCGACTCTCATGCTTACCTCACCGCATCCTCGGCGGCAATCTTGAACGATTGCAGGTAGTTCTCGTACAGACGGACAACGTCGAGCCCGGGGAGCTGAGTCTTGACGGAGGCATATCGAGCCGTGTCGTCCGTGATCACATAGGCGCACCTTATGCTGGCATTCTGCTTGACGGCGTCTATGAAAGAGCCAACCGAAGCAAAGTCGAAAAGGACGGCATAGGCGTCGGCCATGGCAAGGCCCGGCTGCTCGTGCTTGATGATGCTGCCACGCGAACCAGCGCGCAGCCAGAGCAGAGGCGCGATCTCCTCGAAGGCCACGCCCAGCTCGACGGCGTCTGGATCTTCGTAGGTGAGGTCAAAGAAGACGGCGTTTTCCTCGAAGCCGTCGGCCATGGGGAACTCGTCGGTGAACTTGTAGTCACCCTTGATGGGGTCGCCCTCGGGCGTCTTGCCCGTGATGGCCGCCGTGACGCGAGGTTTGGTAACGTACTGGCAGATGCCCAGCGCCTCCCATTCGGGGTCGCCCTGGCGAAGACCGCGCTTGGTGAGCTTTTTGGATTCGTCCTCTGAGACCTCGTTGTTCGTGATGCTGATGGAGCGCCTGCGCCCGCCGTCCTGATGGTTCAGGCGCATGACGGCGTGCGCCGTGGTGCCCGATCCTGAGAAGAAATCGACTACAAGGGCGTCGGGCTTGTCGGCAACAACGGAAGCGATTGAGAGCTCGGTCGCATAAAGGGACTTTGGAAATGTGAAGCGCCTATCGCCGATGAACTTTTTGATATATCGGCTCCCGTATTCACCGGCAGAGAACTGCGCGCCACTCCAAACGGTTGTTGGAATGGCAGAGCGCTCTCCCTGCTCTTCGAGAAGCAAGGACCCATCCTCAGCCTTGCCAATGAGTTTAATTTCTCCATTCTTGAGACGCTCCTCTTGGGAATCTCCTAGGTAAAGGAGGGAGTACCGATCACTCTTTTTGTTGTACTCACCTACTTTTGCGCACCCGCGATCAAGCTTGGCCTGTAGAGCATTCTGGGAGATCCTCCAAGTCGCCTCTCGGCCATCGGTCCTAATAGGCCAAACTGCCCTGAGACCCGTTTTTGTCGGTATCTTTGTCCAGTCTTGTTCAAGGGGGAGAGAAGCGCCGAGCTCCTTAATGGTCGCGGTCTCCTCATCGATATAGATGGGATAAAAGAGGTTCGGCCTTGCGGTGCGGGCGGCATTGGGACCGCCCCTCAGCAGCCGCTCCCAACGTACCTTACGTTGGGAGCGGCTGCTCGACGCGTCATCAGCCACTTTTTCCTCAAGTTCTCCGAACTCGACGGAATAGAGCCTGCGGTCCACTTGGCACGGCGCGGCGGTACCAAAAAAGCAAAAGACAGCGTACTCGTCAGCCCTCTTGAACTGGTTGCCACGGGCAACCCCGTTCTTGTTTATGGTGATTGAAACCGTCTGGATACCGGTCGCGTTGGGAAAAACGCTCTCTAAAAGAAGCTCAAGCCTTGCGTACTCCTTCTCATCGATCGTCACGATGAGTACTGAATCGTTGGGATTGAGCAGCTGCTTGGCGAGCTTGAGGCGGCGCTCCATGAAGGCAAGCCACTTGGAGTGGCGATAGGCGTCGGAGCCGTCGACGTAATCATTGTTGTATTTCCAGTCGCGGGCGCCAGTGTTATAGGGTGGGTCAATATATATACAGTCCACTTTGCCTGCATAGGCAAAGGCTAAGGTTTCAAGAGCATGGTAGTTTTCGCCGTTAATGACAACCTGATAGGGCTTATCGCCACCGCGCTCAACACGCCCAGTCTCTTTGAGGCCGGCATAAATCGGCTGGTCATATTCAGCGACAGGCACGACATCGTCGACAGCAACGGGGCGGGGCTCGCATTCGTTTTCGTCATATGAGGGCGATTGATATGGCTTTAGATCAGCAACCCCCCCCCGAACGGTATTTACCAACCATAACAGTTGGGAGTTAGAGTCCTCTTTTCTACCACGCTCGGGAAGTACCTGTACGACATCGCCCTTCATGATAGGTTTGCCATAAAGGCGAAGTCGTTCTGGACGGTTGTGTTCAAATACAAGCCCAAACTGGCGCTGCGCAGCAAAGGCGCGGATGTCGGCAGCGAGCTGACGATCGCCCAGTTTGACAGCGCGATCAACAAGGTTCTGAACGACTGCTTGCGCCGTCTGGGACATCACTTCTCCCCCTTGCACTTCTCGTCAATCCATTCGCGCAGGACTTTAGCCACTGTCTTATCCTGGCGCGCGGCATAGGACTTAAGAGCCCGCTTATCCTCGCGGGTTATCGAAAGCGTGAACTTATCCAGCTCCCTTTCGGCATGAACAGCCTGATCTTCCTCCATGGTCGCCCCTCCGAATTGACCTGTTCTACGTTCCTTAATTGGCCGAAACCATTTTACTTCAAAATACGTAATTACGTAATTACGTAATTACGTAGATAATTTGAGCCATGCAGCACTCAATCACTAGTCAATATTCGTTGAGGAATCGTTGGGGATAACGAATATATCGAGGTAGACACCCGTTTTTGCCGTCTGTGAGTACCTGCAAATCGATACCCAAAACGTCGTGAGTACATTTTGAGTACCAGTCCGAGCGGCCTCTTGCGGGCGGACGCAATCTGCCGGTCAGCATTAATTAGAAATAAATTGATGACGTTGCTTCGGTAATTGAAAGCACTTTAAAACATACCAGCAAACAATAATCCCAGCTAAACAGCTTGAGAGATTGCGTGGCTGGTTTGCATGTACCACATACACCACAATGCATAAGCACCCATGGCACGCAAATAAAAAACGAGGGAGGCCGTTTCCGACCTCCCTCGCAAAGGGTCTCTGATTATTCCCACTCGATGGTCGCGGGCGGCTTGGACGTGATGTCGTAGCACACGCGGTTGGCACCGGGAACCTCGGCAACGATACGACCGGAAATGCGGGCCAGCACGTCGTAGGGCAGCTTGGCCCAGTCGGCGGTCATGGCATCGCTGGACTCGACGGCACGCAGGATGATCGGGCGCTGATAAGTGCGCTCGTCGCCCATAACGCCCACGGACTTGATGTCGGGCAGGACCGCGAAATACTGCCAGCAGCTGTGCTCGGAGTTGCGCTCGCCGGTCTGCTCAAACAGACGCTGGTTGTAGGCGTCGAGCTCCTCGCGCACGATGGCATCGGCGTTCTTGAGGATCTCGAGCTTCTCCTTGTCGACCGCGCCGATGATACGGATGGCCAGACCCGGGCCCGGGAAAGGCTGGCGGAACACGATATGACCCGGCAGGCCCAGCGCCAGACCGAGCGCGCGGACCTCGTCCTTAAAGAAGTGGTCGAGCGGCTCAATAAGGTCGAAGTGCACGCCCTCGGGGAACGGGATCAGGTTGTGATGGCTCTTTATGGTGGCCGTCTTGCCGCCCGTCTTGCGAGCGCCGGACTCGATGATGTCGGGGTAGATGGTGCCCTGAGCCAGGTACTTCACGGGTTTACCATCGGTCTCAAGCTGCTGAGCAACCGCGAAGAACTCTTTCCAGAACTGCGTGCCGATGATGCGGCGCTTCTCCTCGGGCTCGGTCACGCCGGCCAGAAGCTCGGCATAACGGTCCTCGGCGTGGACGTGGATAAAGTCGACGTCAAACTGCTTGGTGAAGACCTCCTCCACCTGCTCGGGCTCGCCCTTGCGCAGCAGACCGTGGTTGATGAACACGCAGGTCATCTGCTTACCTACGGCGCGAGCGCCCAGAGCAGCCACGACGGAGGAGTCGACGCCGCCGGACAGGGCCAGAATCACGCGGTCGTCGCCGACCTTCTCGCGGAACTCGGCCGTCATGGTCTCGACCAGGTTGTCCATGCTCCAGTTGGGCTCCAGGCCGCAGATCTCAAACAGGAAGTTGCTCAGCAGCTGCTGACCGTACTCGGAGTGCTTGACCTCGGGGTGGAACTGCGTGGTGAAAATCTTGCGCTCGGGGCACTCCATGGCGGCAACCGGGCACACGTCGGTGCTGGCGGTAACGGTAAAGCCCTCGGGCACCTCGGAAACGGCGTCGCGATGGCTCATCCACACGGTCTGCTCCATGGGCGTGGAGTTAAAGAGCTTGGCGCCGGCCGTGCGCGTGATGGTGGCGCGGCCGTACTCGCCCACCTCGGAGTGGCCGACCTTGCCGCCGAGCGTCACGGCCGTGATCTGATGGCCGTAGCAAAAGCCCAGGACGGGAAGGCCCAGGTCAAAGATGGCAGGATCGATGGACGGAGCGTCCTCGGCATACACAGAAGCCGGGCCGCCGGAAAGGATGAGCGCAGAGGCGTTCATCTCGCGAATCTCGTCGGCCGAGATGTCGCAGGGGACGATCTCGGAATACACGTTGAGGTCGCGGACGCGACGGGCAATGAGCTGACCGTACTGCGCACCAAAGTCGAGTACGAGGACCTTTGCGGAAGCCTTTTGATCCATGGTTCCCCCTCTTGTTGGCGGGGAGCCGGTGCCCACCCGCGTGAATGAACGAAAATAACCTCCATAGTGTACACGTTATATGGGGTTTCTCGCCCCTCGCAGCCATCAGCGCACGGCAAACGCACGACCTGGGCCCCTATTTGACGACAATTGAAGTGTTTTCAAACGTTACAGATGATGTAATACGTTTGAACATTGGACGCCCTGTGCCACAATACTGCCGAACGACTCCGCCTCCGCGGCGGCAAATACGATAGGAATATCAGCATGAAGCGCATCCTTCTCATCGCCACGGGCGGCACCATCGCATCGACCGAGGACGGCAACGGCCTCTCCCCCGCCCTGACCGGTGAGGAGCTCGCCCAGAGCGTCCCCGAGATCTCGGGGCTCTGCGAGCTCGACGTCGTGCAGCCCATGAACATCGACAGCACCAATATGCGCCCGAGTGACTGGATGCGGATCCGCGACGTCATCGTCGAGGGCTATGCCGACCACGACGGCTTCGTGATTCTGCACGGCACCGACACCATGAGTTACACCGCGGCAGCGCTTTCCTACCTGATTCAGGACAGCCCCAAGCCCATCGTGCTCACTGGCTCGCAAAAGCCCATGGGCAACCCCTTCACCGACGCCAAGCTCAACCTGTACCAAAGCCTGCTCTATGCACTCGATGAGCACTCGCACGACGTCTCGATCGTGTTTGGCGGCGTCGCCATTGCCGGCACGCGCGCCCGCAAGCAGCGCACCATGAGCTTTAACGCGTTCATTAGCGTCAACTATCCGCCCATCGCCTATATCCGCAACGGCCGCATCGTGCGCAACGGGCTTCACGGTACGCATCAGGGCGAAAACCCGGTGCATTTCTACGACAGCATCGACCCGCGCGTATTTGTACTCAAGCTTACGCCCGGCGTAAACCCGGGCATCCTCGACGCCCTAGCCGATAGCTACGACGCCGTGATTCTAGAGACCTTTGGCATTGGCGGTATCCCCGAGTTTGGTGAGTCCGGCGAGTCATTCCAGGAGGCGATTTTCCGCTGGGTCGATTCGGGCCGCACCGTCGTTATGACCACGCAGGTCCCCGAAGAGGGCCTCGATCTGGGCGTTTATGAGGTTGGCCGTGCTTACGCCGATCATCCGGGCATTCTGCGCGGCGATGACATGACCACCGAGACGCTCGTGGCCAAAACCATGTGGGCGCTCGGCCAGTCACGCGATGCGGCTGAGATTCAGCGTCTGTTCTACAGCCAAGTCAACCACGACCGCATCCCGATGGCGTAATTCAGCTGTCGGCGGGTATCCCCTATTCGATACCCTCAAGAAGCTCTGACACCGTCATACCGAGTGCGGGTGCGATCTTAAATAGAACCTTGAGCGTGAAATTTGCCGTCCCATCTTCGATTCGGTCGAGGTAGGGTCGGCTGATTCCTGTCGCCACACAAAAATCAACCTTGGAGATACCAAGGTCTCTGCGTGTCTCTTCGACCCGCCTACCAAGAATCTGTTTCGCACGTTCGTCCATGCAGCCGAGTTTGAAATGGAGCCGAACATAAACGTAAACTATAGTTTACGTTTTGCCGAATACACAGGAGTTTTCTATGTCGGGTTCTTCGGTCCGCATGTACCGAGCCACGCCTCGCACAAACAGCGCGCCGCCCAAGCTCGTCGTCGTTGAATCAGAATGCCTTTCGCCCGATGAGCGCACAGCATTTGCATTGCTATCAAGTCGCGTCGCCGCCGTTCTGGTCCCTTGCCCGGCGCAAGGTGAACTTGCTATCCAATGCCAGGCGCACAGCTGCTCGCTCAATCAGGCTGCCGTGATCGCAACCAGCCAACGCGGTCTGCCCCTTCTCCTGGAAGCCGGTATCGCACTCGCCCTTCGCGGCGCCGGATACGAAAACGAGGCCGCCGCCGACATGGTCTTTAAACCACGATCGAGCGGCGGCCTCGCAGCAGCTATCGAATATGTGTGCAGACTCGTTGCCTAAAAGGACAAGCTAGAAACCAAAGCCAAAGCCCGTTCCGGTAATCGCCGAGTACATAAAGTAAACGTTGATCACGTTGAGGAACACACCCGTGATGCAACCGTTGCGCAGGTAGCGTTCGCACACGATGCGCGCCATGGCGGCGGAGTCATCATTGTTTTTAGCTTGACGTCCCGCCGTAAAGTATGTCGCCACGCTCAGCAGCAGGTTGAGCACCGGCAGCGCCAGCAACTCGTAGCTCTTGCCCCAGCGCGTCACCTCGCCGGCGGCGTTAAACTTCGTTGCCACCTCGAGACCAATGTTGGGGATAACGCACGCTGCGACCACCAGCGGAATCACCGCAAGTACGAGCAGCGCAATACCCATGTAGCCAGCTTTTTTGCCGTATTTAAACATATGCGTCGCCCTTACACGTTAAAGCGGAAGTGCACGACGTCGCCATCGGCCATGACATAGTCCTTGCCCTCAATACGCAGTTTGCCGGCGGCCTTGGCGCCCTGCTCACCGCCGAGCTCGATGTAGTCGTCATAGCCAATGACCTCGGCCTTAATAAAGCCGCGCTCAAAATCGGTGTGGATGACGCCGGCGGCCTGCGGGGCGGTCGCGCCCTGACGAACCGTCCAGGCCTTGACCTCCATCTCGCCGGCCGTAAAGAACGACTGCAGACCGAGCAGCTTATAGGCCGCCTGCGCGAGCACGTCCAGACCGGGCTGCTCCAGGCCCAAGCTCTCCAGGTAGTCGGCGGCGTCCTCGGGATCGAGCTCGGAAAGCTCGGCCTCAATCTTGGCGCAGATGGGCAACGGCTTGACGCCATCGATGGGCGCCAGGTCCTCGTTGAGCATATCCTCGTCCACGTTGGCCACGTACAGAATGGGCTTCATAGTGAGCAGGAACAGGCCCTTGGCGGCGGCACGCTCCTCGTCGGTCATCTCCATGGACGCGGCTCGCTTGCCCTCGTTGAGCCAAGCGAGCAGGCGCTTGGCCACCTCGAACTTGGGCATGAGCTCTTTGTCGCGCTTGGCCTCCTTCTCGAGCTTGGGCAGCTGCTTCTCGAGCGTGCCCATGTCGGCCAGGATGAGCTCGGTCATGATGGTGTCGGCATCGCCGGCGGGATCGACAAACTCGCCCGTGCGGCCCACCTCACGCATGACGTTGGGGTCCTTAAAGTAGCGCACGACCTCGCAGATGGCGTCGGTCTCGCGGATGTTTGCCAAGAACTGGTTGCCCAGGCCCTCGCCCTCGTTGGCACCCTTCACCAGGCCAGCGATGTCGACGAACTCGACCGTCGCCGGCACAATGCGGCCGGGGTTAACGATGTCGGCGAGCTTTTGCAGGCGGCTATCGGGCACATCGACGATACCCACGTTGGGGTCGATCGTGGCAAACGGGTAGTTGGCGGCAAGGCCGGTCTTTTTGGTAAGCGCGGTAAACAGCGTCGACTTGCCCACGTTGGGCAGGCCCACGATACCGATGGAAAGGGACACGACAGCTCCTTTTGGTACAGTACTTCAAACAGTATAAGTATAGCGCCGCCGCAGCATCCGGGCGAATCCGGACACCACGGCGGCGCAAATGAAGCAGAGATAGAGCTCGCTGACTAGTCCGCGAGCTTTTCCACCTGGTCGAGCATCTTGTCCAGCTTGGCCTTTGCCTCGGCCTTGACCTTCTCAGCTTCTTCGTGAGCCTTGGCCTTCTGGGCAGCCTTTTCCTCGGCTTCGGGATCGACGACGACCAGGTTGGATGCATCATGCTCAACCAACTTAAGCGCATGCTCGGGGCACACCTTGACGCAGGCTCCGCAACCTAAGCAATACGTGGACTCCAGTGCAAAGCGACCGCTTCCCACCAAATCGCAGGCAAACGTGGGGCACACGTTGACGCACTCGCCGCACGACGTGCACTTGTCAAAATCGCATTCCGGCGTGCTCACCTGCATGTTCTGGGCAAGCTCGGGATGGTTCTGCAGCGTCGAGAGCACCAGTTGGCGCCCGTGCGTGAGCGAACGGCGACGCTTGGTCGTCGTGGTGCCGCACATGGTGTTGAGTGTGCGCTCGAGCTGCGTGATCTGGTGACGGTGGGCCTTCAACTTCTGCGTCACCGAGGCCAGCGCCGCCGTCGCCGGATTAAGCTTGGTCACCGTCAGGCCCGTGGTGCGGGCAATCTTTTCCATGTACTCCTTGCGCTCGTACTCGCGGCGCTTATGGCACTTGAGGCTCTTGGGGTCGACCTCTAGGCCCATACCCGTGCCAGACCACTCTTCGGCCTTCGCAATCGCCTCGCCAAGAATGTCCTCACCGCCGGTGTTGCGGCATTTATCGCACACGCCCAACGGCAGGTACACACTCACGTTGGGATAGTCGGCCAGTACCGAGAACCAGGTCTCCGCCGTAATATCGCCCACGCAGGCAACGACGACTTCGTTTTCGCGCGGCATGCGCTTAAGGGCACGCGTGCAGGTAACGTAGGCGGTCTCGTGGCTCGTAGCCGCCGAGACAATGTCGTCGTAGACGTTTTTGGGTGCAAGGCGCGGAGAGATGATCGCCTCCGTCGGGCAAGTAGCGGCGCACAGGCCGCACTTGCGACAGGAGTCGAGGATCTCGATGGAGTCTTCCTCGACCTCGATAGCGTTGACCGGGCACACGTCCATGCACGCGGTGCAGCCGCTCTTTTCGTTTTTGCAGGTCAAGCACGGAATGGTGTTGCCGCGCGGGCGCTCCTTGTAGTCGGCAGGATTCCACTGCGGCGCCGATGGATCGAGTGCATCGGTCACGCCGCCAAGCGGGTTTTTAAGAAAGTCGAAACCCTTGCTGATCTCGATAATGTCATCAAACAGATCGTGTTCCTGCGCCATGCGCGGCCCCTCCCTGAGCAGTGCAAACAAGCAAGAGATAATGATACGCTATCGGCCCACGCCTCGGGCAAATTACACGCGGAGCATCTTTGCGGCAAATAGCCCATGGCCTATCGCCGCCTCGATTGCACAAGGTCAATCAAGTGCCAAGCTATGCCTCGCACATGAGCTGCACGAGTTTTTGTTTGGTCACCTTGGCCTGCTCGTTGGCCATATTGCGCTCGTTTCTAAAGACCGCATTTGCAACACCCTGCAGATCGGCATCGGAAATCTCGCCAAGTCCCAGCTCCGCGAGCGTCGTCGGTAGACCAACGCGCTGGCAAAACTCGAGCACCTGATCAAGCTCGGGCGCACGCTCCAGGCGCAGCTGCACCACCAGGCCAAATGCCACGGCCTCACCATGCATGGCCTTGCACTCGGGCAGAATCGTCAGGCCGTTGGCTATGGCATGGGCAAGCGCTAAGCCACCACTCTCAAAGCCAACACCCGAGAGCAGAATATTGCACTCGATCAGGCGCTCAACCGCTGGCGATGTACGGCCCTTTTTGAGATCGCGCTTGGCAGCGACGCCGCACTCCATGAGTGTGTCATAGCAGGCACGAGCCGCAACCAAGGCCAAGTGTCCCGGCGCGCCACCGTGCTCGTTGGCGCCGTGCGCCGCGGCGCACGAACGCGCCTCGAAATACGTTGCCAGCGCATCGCCCATACCAGCGACCGTCATACGCAGCGGGGCCGCCGCGACCACGTTGGTATCGACCACGACCAAGTCTGGATTCTTCTCGAGCATCAGGTAGCGGTCGAACGACCCATCCTCGTGATACAGCACCGAAATCGCGCTGCACGGACCGTCCATCGACGCCGCCGTGGGACATACGCACAACGGCAACTCGGCATAAAACGCAACGGCCTTGGCGATATCGAGCATCTTGCCGCCGCCAATGCCCACCACCATGTCGCAATACTCGGCCCGGGCTTCCTTGGCCATTTCGACAACGGCATCTTCCGTACACGGACCGTTGTAAATCTTAAAGAACGGCTCGCTTAGATCTTCATCCAGAAATCCATCGACGATCTGCTTGCACAGCCGATCCTCGGTGCCCTGGTCAAACAGGACATAGGCAGCGCAACCCAACCATGACAAATACCTGCCCTGACGCGAGAGCTCACCCGGCCCCTGAACATACCGGCCAGGACCGCCATAAACCATGGGAAGCGCCATACGAGAATCCGCCCTTCATCAAACAACGATTGGTGCAAAGTAACCCGACCCCTTTGCACCATAGCAAAAAGGGGCAAAGTCATCTGCTGGCTTTGCCCCTTCCTTAGCTTGATTTACTCATCCATGAGATAGTAGTGGCCCAGCGCGTCGGCACCCAGGATGGCGTTTGCGACCATCTCGGGCGTCACCTCAAACGGCATATTGCACATGGTGTCCTCGGGCGCGCACGCGGCCTCGGCAACAATCATGGCCTGCTCGCGCGTAAGCTCGGCAACGCCAAGTTCCTTCATCGTGACCGGCAGGCCCAGCTCAATGCAGAAGCCCAAGACTTCCTCGAGCTTCTCGGTCGGGGCATCCTCGAGTACCAGCTGGACGATAGTGCCAAAGGCGACCTTCTCGCCGTGATACATGCTGTGGCACTCGGGCAGCATCGTCAGGCCATTGTGGATGGCATGAGCAGCAGCAAGGCCCGAGCTCTCAAAGCCAATGCCCGAAAGCAGCGTATTGGCCTCGATGATATGCTCGACGGCAGGCGTGAGCGCACCCTTCTCCAGCGCAACCTTGGCCTTGACGCCATCGGCCATAAGCGTCTCATAGCAGAGCTTGGCGAGCGCCAGTCCAGCCATACCGCCCTTGCCGCCAGCGCAGGTGCCGCCGTCGGCATCATGCGTCGCCTGGGCCTCAAAGTAGGTTGCGAGCGCATCGCCCATACCGGAAACCGTCAGGCGCACCGGGCTCGCCGCGATAACTGTCGTATCCATAAGGACAATATTGGGGTTTGCCTTAAGGAAGAGATACTTGTCGAACTGGCCATCGTCGGTGTAGAGCACCGAAAGCGCCGAACACGGGGCATCGGTCGAAGCAATGGTGGGGCAAATGATAACCGGGGACTCCAGGTAATAGGCGACGGCCTTCGCGGTATCGAGGATCTTGCCGCCACCAACGCCGACGATGATGTCGCAACCGTTGTCGCGAGCGAGCGCAACCAGGCGATCGACCTCGCCCTTGGAGCATTCACCGTTAAAGTCCTCAAACAGCAGCTCGGCCTTAGCCTCGGCAAAGCCGCCCTCGATCTTGGCACCGACGCGCTTCTTGCCCGAAGGCGTCACGATGACGAGGGCCTTAGCGCCGAGCGGCTCGACATAGGAACCGAGCTTGGCCAGCTCGTCCGGGCCCTGGATGTACTTGCTGGGGCTATTGAAAATTGCAGCCATAACTGTCCCATTCTCTAAAAAAGAAAGGGGCTCCGTACAGATGCGTGCGGAGCCCCTCGTTACGATAACAAGAGTCGATTAGAAATCGATGTCGGTGTCGTAGTAGCAGGCCTTGAGGATCTTCTCGAAGTCGGCAGCCTTGGTCTCACGCGGGTTCTCGGGCGTGCAGGCGTCCTGCTCGGCGTTCGCGGCAATCTCGGGCAGCTTGGCGAGGAACTCCTCCTCGGAAACCATCTGCGGGTTCTCGGCGTCGACCTTCACGCCACCATTCGCGTAATCCTTGATGGACTGCGGAATGTTGAGCTGGTCGTTGAGGTCGCGAATCTTCTGGACGAGTGCAGCGATGAGCTCCTCGTTGGTCTCGCCGGGAAGGTGCAGGATCTCCTTGGCCACGTAAGCGTAACGCTCGGCAGCACGGGGATCCTTGGAGTTCCACTGGATGACCTTGCCCAGGTACATGGCGTTAGCAGCACCGTGGATGATGTGGCCATTCTCGAAGGCAGCACCGGTCTTGTGAGCCATGGAGTGAACAATGCCCAGCAGGCCCGAGGAGAAGGCGATACCGGCGATGCACTGAGCCTCGTGCATGTGCTGACGGGCCTCATGGTCGCCAGCATAGGACTTGGGCAGCCACTCGACGATCTCGCGGATGCCGTGCAGAGCGTTGGCGTCGGTGAACATAGAGGCGCAGGTGGAAACGTAGGCCTCCATGCAGTGGGTCAGAGCATCCATGCCGGTGTGAGCGCACAGCTTGGCGGGCATGGTGTAGGTGAGCTCGGGGTCGACGATGGCGACATCAGGGGTGATGTTGAAGTCGGCCAGCGGGTACTTGATGCCCTTGGCGTAGTCGGTAATGACGGAGAACGCGGTGACCTCGGTAGCGGTGCCGGAGGTAGAGGAGATGGCGCAGAAGTGAGCCTTCTGACGCAGCTCGGGGAAGCTGAACGGCTGGATAATGTTGTCGAAGGACTCCTCGGGATACTCGTAGAAGACCCACATGGCCTTAGCGGCATCGATGGGCGAACCGCCGCCGATAGCAACGATCCAGTCGGGCTCGAAGTCGCGCATAGCGGCTGCGCCCTTCATGACGGTCTCGATGGAGGGATCGGACTCGACGCCCTCGAACAGCTTGACCTCCATGCCGGCCTCTTTGAGGTCGGCCTCAACGTCCTGCAGGAACCCGCCGCGGCGCATAGAGCTGCCGCCAGAAACGATGATGGCCTTCTTGCCCTTGAGGTTCTTCACCTCGTGGCGAGCGCCCTCACCAAAGTACAGATCGCGAGGATTGGTAAAACGTCCCATACTGTGCCTCCTAAACAAGCCCCTCTTAGACTTGCGTATATAACGGAGCACCCAATTGGCTCCGTTAGGACCGGTTTGCGCGTTGCCGGCGATGACAATGCGCGATGTCTAAACGTCTCAACGCTCAGACAAACACTATTTTACCGTTCTGGTTGGTCAGTTATTCACCTAAAGCCGCCAATGATGAAACGTTTTTTCTATCCCTGAAGACCCTTGTGCGGCATTCATACTCCCAAGCTGGGCAAACGTTTTATCAAGGTTGACTACATATCCCGGGCAGGGCTGTGCCCATCCAAAATATGCACCGTTCGCCGCCAAAAATCGACCGTTTGCGGCACCGTGATACCACTCGGCCGTCCATGGTGCCGACATTTGTGCGACATCCGACTTCGTGGTGCAAAGGTGCAAGTCCAAGTGCGGCACCCCCGGTGTGCCACATGCGGGTAAACTAGAACCTTATATAGAAACATCTGAACCCTAACCGCAGCAAAGGAGGCCCCATGGCATTCGATCCCATTCAAGAGGATTGCCATCGCCTCGTTCTTGAGGCCTTGCGCCGCGACAATATCCCGCTCACCGACGGTGCCGCCGTAGAGCGTCTGATGGAGCAATTCACCCGCAACCCCGCACCGCTCATCGTGCACGACCGCGACCGCGCCGGGCATCTGATTGCCAAGGTGGTCGAGGCCGTCGACTACCGCATTCCCTTTATCCCTGACGATACCCAGGCAGAGCAAGAAGAGACAGCTGCCGAGAACATGCTCCGCGAGGCCGCCGCACTCGATCCGACCAACTGGGATGCCCGGCGCATGCTGACGGCCCTCACCGCCAACTCCAACGAGGAATACGTACAGTACCTGGTGTCCAAGTGCGATGAGGTCGAGCACGACTTGGCGCTCAAAATCGCCTCAGCGCAGGATCCCTACGAGCGCGAGGCCGCAGGCGACCTTACGCGCCGCCCCTATCTGCGCTGGCTTGCCGCCTTGGCATCGCGCGCCCTCATTAGCGGCCGCTACCGCATGTCGCTCGAAGCCGCAAATCGCAGCTTGGACTTTGCGCCCAACGACCCCGCTGGTGTCCGCCACACCGCGATGCTCGCCATGGCAAAGCTCGAATACCCCGCCGAGGAGCTCAAGCGCTTTCGCTCCGCACACTCCGTGCCGTACCTCGCCAACACGCCGCTGCGCCGTCGTCCCAAGGACGCGGAGCGCGACTTGGACCCGTGGACGCTCATCGCGCTGATGAGCACGGCTTGGCGCGAACTGGACTACGAGGGTGCCGAACACTACCTGCGTATCCTTGTGCGTTCGTGTCCGCACGCGGCCGAGGCACTCTACTTCCAAACCGAGTTTCCCGATGGCGTCTATGCCCGCGTCAACGTGGGTGTGGGCTCCACCGACGAACTTGTCCTTGCGCTGTCCGAGGCGACGCCGGTACTGCAGGAGGGCCTGGGCGCCCCCGACAACGCCAGTTTTGCCGCCTGGGTCGCCACCAACGATATCGTGCGTTCCCAAATCGATGAGCGCATCCTGCGCGCGGCCGAGCAGGGGCTTCCATTTAAGGGAGGGGACCTCTAATGGATCCGAGCGTCTACATCCCCGCCTACCTGGAGCGCACCTATCTGGCGTCGCACCCCGAGCTCACCGATGCAGCACGCGAGCTTGTCCATAACGACATTAGCGCGAATCCCCAAAAGTATGCGCAGACCGAGCATGCCCAGGCGCTGCTGTCCTATGCCGGTGTTCATCGCCATCTGCTCGACGAGCTCCATCGCATCGAGGACATCGGCAGCGACGAGGAGTTTGAACAGACGCGCAACCGCCTGTTCGACGATATGCGCGATGAGCTGCTCAAGATCGTCCGCGTCGACGCGCTGGCCGTCGATGCCCAGCTGCTCGCCATCATTTTGGCGGACACGCCCGTTGACGCCTGCCTGGGCGACCTGATGAAGCTCGAGGCGACCACGGCCGATTACCTGCAGCAAAGCGTGCCCGGGTTCGACATGGAAGCCCCGCACTACTGGGCCAATAATGTTTTGGCCGATGGTGTCACCGCAACAGACCTTACCGTGAGCGAGCCGGCTCTTATCGGGTGGCTTCATACGCTCGAGGCCATCTCGCAGCTGTGCATGGCGAGCGCCCGCTACCGTGCTGCCGCCAACTACGCACGCCGCGTCCTTAAGGCGGAAGGCTACCCCACCCGAGCCGCAGGCACCGTGCTACTCGCCCTCGCTCGCTTGGAAGACGAGGACGGCTTTTTTGCCCTGGCCCACCAGCTCGAGGAGCAGATGGGGGCCGATACCCTCGAGAACTCCCCCTGGTACCTGCTCGCCCGCACGATCTTGCTGTTCAAAACGAACAAGATGCGCCCGGCGACACGCGCGCTGCGTGAGTTTGCCAACCGCTGCGAGGGCGGCGCGTTCTTCTTGCTGAACCCCATGTACCAGACGCCGTACCTTCCCTGCCGACCCGAGCCGCGCGACCCCTGGGACCTCTCGCACCAGGCGGTTTGGGAAGCCGACGGCATCATCTCGGATACCCCCGACTTTGCCCCCTGGGCCAATGCCTGCGAAGGCGTTTCGCAGCTTGCCCAGGAGTTTGCGCGCCGCTACGGCTTTTAACGGCGCAAACGCCACGACCATGTCATTCACGTTAGGAACGGCTTCATGAATCTCCGCTCATCTCTTGCCTGCACCTCGAGCGATATCGCCCGCTGGGGGCTGCGCTCCGTCCTTAAGCGCCAGGGCGGCGTACTCCCCGGCCGCATCGCCATGAAGATCGACCCCGAGCTGCTGAGCGACCTCGCCGGCCTTGTCGACCGCAGCGTGGTGATCACCGGTACTAATGGCAAGACCACCACCTCCAACCTCATCGCCGACGCCGTTGCCGCCAGCGGCGCCACCGTGGTATGCAACCGCGCCGGCAACAACATGGAGCCGGGCGTGGTGGGTGCACTGCTCGAGGCGCGCAGCGGCCTCAAGCGAGCCGGCGGCGGCAAGCGCGTGGGCGTTTTTGAGTGCGATGAGCTTTACACCGTACGCGTTCTGCCCAAGCTCAAGCCGACGTACTTCGTGCTGCTCAACCTGTTCCGCGACCAGCTGGATCGCTATGGCGAGATCGATCACACCCAGGAGGTCATCGCCCATGCGTTGGAGCTCTCTCCGGCAACAACGCTCATCTACAACGCAGACGACCCGCTGTGTGCCGCGATCGCCGCACGCGTTCCCAATGCAAGCATCGCCTTTGGCATCGACGGCGCCACCAACACCGAGTCCGACCGTATTAGCGACTCGCGCTTTTGCTCACAGTGCAACGCGCCGCTGGAGTATGACTACGTGCAATACGGCCAGCTTGGCGCATACCATTGCCCCTCGTGCGGTTGGGCACGCCCCGCACTGGTCCGCCGTGTGACGGGCGTGGAGCTCGGCTGCGACGGCTACGACTTTGACCTGGTCTTTGGATCTGCGTCCGACGCGGCTGCCGTACACATCGCCACGCGCTACAACGGCCTGTACATGGTCTACAACGTTGCCGCTGCATTCTTTGCCGCACATGAGTTAGGCGTGGATACGGCGCACCTGCAGCCCACGCTCGATGCCTACGTCCCCGCCGGCGGACGCATGAGCCGCTGGGATATCGCCGGCCGCACCGTCGAGGCCAACCTGGCCAAGAATCCCGTAGGCTTCGATCGACAGATCCAGTCCATTAAGACGGCGGGCGGCAGACTCTGCGCTTTCTTCCTCAACGACAACGACGCCGACGGACACGATGTATCGTGGATCTACGACGTCGACTTTGAGCGCATCGCCGGCACGCCGGGTCTTGTCGCCTTTGCCGGAGGCACGCGTGCGCACGACATGCAGGTACGCCTCAAGTACGCCGGCATCGATGCCGCGATAATCACGGACGTCGCGCAGGCAATTGGCGCCGTGGCAGACGAGGCCGCCGATGACACCTTCTACGCCGTCGCCAACTACACGGCCTTCCCGCCGCTGGTCAAGGAGCTCGACGGGCTGAAAGGCGCCACCGCCGACGCTGTTGCCGGGCGCGCCGTAGCCCGTGCCGACGGCAGCGCTCTTCCTGTCGGCATCGCGCCAGTCGAGCTTTCGCACCCGCTGCGCATCGTCTACCTGTATCCCGATGCCCTTAACCTCTACGGCGACGGCGGCAACGTCATCGCCCTCGAGCGCCGCTGCGCCTGGCGCGGCATTCCCGTGCGCGTGGACGAGGTCCGCATGGGCGAGTCACTCGATCTCACCGATGCCGATATCGTCATGATGGGTGGCGGCTCCGACCGCGACCAGCTAGCCGTGGCACACGAGCTGCTCGCCCAAAAAGACAAGGTCGCGGCCTATGTTGAGGATGGCGGCTCGCTGCTTGCCATCTGTGGCAGCTATCAGCTGCTCGGCCGTTCGTACTATATGGGCGAAAATCGCATTGAAGGTCTGGGGGTCATTGCCGCTGAGACCGTGCGCGGCGCCAATCGCCTGATCGGTAACGTCGCCGTCAAGACCGACCTGTCACCCGAGCCCTTTGTGGGATTCGAGAACCATGGCGGCCGCACGCTTTTGGACGCCGATGCCACGCCGCTCGGAACGTCCGTCGTCGCGGGCACCGGCAACAACGGCGACGATGGCTTTGAGGGCCTGATCTACAAGGGCGTCATCGGCACGTACCTGCATGGCCCGGCGCTGCCCAAGAACCCCGAGCTCGCCGACTGGCTGATCGCCCATGCCCTCGAGCACCGTGGCGATGCACAGGCCGCCGCCCTGCTGCCGCTCAAGCCCCTCGACGACACCTACGAGCACGCCGCCCACGACGCCGCCATGAAGCTCCTCCCCTAGCACC
>JAXJHR010000046.1:0-20599 GCA_036299165.1 Collinsella aerofaciens
GGCCAGGCGAGCAACTCGTCCGGTCTCGGGCGCATCGCCCCTTGCCGGATTCAGATTCGACAAGGGGCGACCATTGTGCAATCGCAAGAAGATGACGGGGCGGAATGTCAATCCTGGTCTAACAGAGCCTTATTTAATCCCGTCCCAGAGAAATCAATTTGCGGGCAGAAGGGCAAAAGTAGTCAAAAAACCCTTCCCATATTAGCTACCCCTTGCACCGATTATTCGCCCGGGTTGATGTTCGCGTAGAACTCCGCCCCATCATCGAGCCGCAGGATGCCCACGCGACCGAACTCGGAGCCGGTGGCGGCAGCGCAGTCGATGTCGATGCGATCGGGCACACCGGCGGCATCCTCGCCGCCCAGGCGCACGATCTGCCCGCGGCCCGACTCCTCGTCGAGCCCCGCAAGACCACCGACCTCGCAATAACGCCCGAGCGACACCGTTGGCGTGTGACCGCTCACAACGACCGGGCCCTTACCCTCGGTAGAAAGCAGCCCGGTCGGCACATCCCAATAGCCGTGACGAATCCACAGCAGGTCATCGGACGACTGTACCGCGAGCATCTGCTGCAGCAGCTCGCGATCGGCACCCACCGCTCCAACGCCATCGGCACAATCGACGCCATGCTCAAGCAAAAACGCGCGCGCCGCCTCGGTCTGAATGCCGGCGTGCACCAGCAGGTACGGCCGCTCGGCAGTCTCGACCACCGCGTAGAGCGGCAGCGCGGCCATCCATCGCACGAGCTCCTCGTATGCCTCAAATTCCATGTCGTTGAGCTGCTCGCGCGTCGTCCAGCCACCGTTGATATCCCAGGTCTCGGCATCGAGCGGATCCTGACCAATGATGGCATCGAGCATGATCTGCTCGTGATTACCCTTGAGCACGTGGGCGTTGGGCAGCGAGCGCACGAGCTTAATAACGCCGACCGGATCGGGCCCGCGATCGATCATGTCGCCCAGCACGTACAGCGTGTCGTCGGACGTCAACGAGATCTTAGACAGGGCCTCGTCAAGCGCACGCACGTGCCCGTGAGCATCAGATGTCACATAGATCGCCATGGTACGCCTCTCCTTGCATTGCGGCCGAAGCCCGGCGCCGCAACTAAAACTTCAAGTTGAACTTAAACGTTACCCATTGTACTCCGTTGCAATAAAGCTGGAAAGGGTTTCCGAGCAGAGGCAAAGACGGCAGCCGTCTATGACGATATCGCGCACGCCCGCAATCCAACCCCATAAACCCACCATCTTTGGGTACAAATAACCGCAGACAACTGACCGTGCCACGCCAACCACCCAGGAGCGGACACCATCCATGAACCAGATCCTTCTCTTTATCGGCCTCGTCATTATTCTGTGCCTGACCATCAAACCCGTCGGCAAAAAACTCCCCTTCCCCACCCTGCTCATCTTTATCGCGCTGGGCATGCTGTTGGGCGTCAACGGCCCGACGCATATCGACTTTAGCGACTACGCACTCACCGAAACCGTCTGCAGCACGGCGCTGCTGTTCATCATGTTCTACGGCGGCTTTAACACCAATATCGACCGCGCCAAGCCCGTCGCTGCGCCGGCGGTGCTGCTGAGCACGCTCGGCGTCGTCATCACTGCCGGCATCACCGGCGTGTTCGCCCACTTCGCGCTGGGGATCGACTGGATCGGCAGCCTGCTGCTGGGCTCGGTCGTGGCATCCACCGACGCGGCCAGCGTCTTTAGTGTTCTGCGCGAGCACAGCCTGTCGCTGAAGGGCGGCACCGACTCGCTGCTCGAGGTCGAATCGGGCTCCAACGATCCCGTCGCCTACATGCTCACCGCTGTGCTCGCTACACTCGCGGCCGGCGGCGACATCAACATTCCCGCACTGCTGGCCAAGCAGATTATCCTGGGCGTGGGCCTGGGCCTTGCCATCGGCTGGGCGGCGGGCCGCCTGATTGAACGCGCGCACGCAACGGCCAAGGACGCGCAGACCATCTTTTTGTTCGCCGTGGCCATCGTCGCCTACGCGCTGCCGAGCTACCTGGGCGGCAACGGCTTTTTGGCTGTATACCTGGCCGGCATTGTGCTGGGTGCCAGCGACATCACCGGCAAAGTCGAGATGGCGCACTTCTTTGACACCCTCACCGAGATGGCAGAGATGACCATCTTCTTTTTGCTGGGCCTGCTCGTTACACCCGCACGCCTGCCGCAAATGCTGCTACCGGGCCTGGCACTCATGGCGTTTATGCTCTTTGCGAGCCGCCCCATCGCCGTAGGCATGCTGCTGGCGCCGTTTAGGACGAACCCTCGCCAGGTTGCACTCGTAAGCTGGGCGGGTCTGCGCGGAGCAGCTTCGGTCGTCTTTAGTCTCTTTGCCGTGGTGGCCGGCGTTCCCGGCGGACACGACCTATTTGACCTGGTGTTTGTGATTGCCGTGTCGAGCATTGTGGTGCAGGGCTCGCTGCTGCCGGCGGTGGCGAAGAAGCTCGATATGATCGATGCGACCGGCGACGTGCGCCGCACCTTTAACGACTACCGCGACGAGGACGGCATGTCGTTTGTAAAGCTCAAGGTGGGCGCTGGACATCCGTTTGCCGGACGCTCGCTCGCGGACATTGGCAGCGCGACGGACATGCTGGTGGTCTTGGTGCTGCGCGACGGTGCGCACCCGGTGCTGCCCAACGGCGATACCGTCATCGAGGAAGGTGACCTGCTGGTGATGGCCGCGCCAACGTTTGAAGAGCGTGCCGAGGTTACGCTGCGCGAGGTCACCGTGACCCCCCACGGTCGCCTGGCCGGCCAGCGTCTTCGCGATGTGCCGCAGGGCAAGCACCCCTTTATCGTGGTGATGCTCAAGCGCGACGGCCAAACGATCATCCCCGACGGCAACACCCTAATATATGCCGGCGACGAAGCCGTCATTGCCACACTGGCGTCGTAGTGACCAGGAGGTAGCTAATTTGCGACGAAGAGATCAAGCGCCTAGAGAACCTCATGCCTTCGCTCGCAGATTTGGATTTGCCTGAGGAGTAAAGCACCCCTCCCCCATGTAACCATCCTGTAAATCATAGCGGCGTAGTCGAGTTTTACCGTGATGCGGTCGCGCCTAGCGCTCCACTGTGCTAAAGTATCCCGAACGTTCAAACGACTACGAGGGAGAGTAGAAGATGGCACGTGTGCACAACTTCTCAGCTGGCCCGGCCGCGCTGCCTACAAGCGTGCTCGCCGAGATCGCCGACGAGATGATGGACTACCGCGGTTGCGGCATGTCCGTGCTCGAGATGAGCCATCGATCTAGCATGTACCAGCAGATTATCGACGACGCCGAGGCAACCCTGCGCCGTCTGCTGAGCATCCCGGACAACTACCGTGTCCTGTTTTTACAGGGCGGTGCCACGCTGCAGTTTGCGGGCATCCCCATGAACCTCATGCACCGCGGCCGCGCCGGCTACATCGTGACCGGCAACTTTGCCAACAAGGCATACAAAGAAGCCGCCAAGTACGGTGAGGCCGTGCTGCTCGCGAGCTCCGAGGACACCAACTTCGACCGCATCCCCGACATGGCCGACATCAATGCGCGCATTGCCGCCGAGGCCGCAGGCGACGGGCTCGACTACGTCTACATCTGCCAGAACAACACCATCTTTGGCACCATGTACCACGAGCTGCCCAGTTGTGGCGATGTGCCGCTGGTCGCCGATGTCTCGAGCTGCTTCCTGTCGCAGCCGCTCGACGTTGAGCGCTACGGGCTCATTTACGCCGGAGCGCAGAAAAACGCCGGCGCCGCGGGCGTGACCGTGGCCATCGTGCGCGACGACCTCATCGCAGATGGCCCCGCCTTTGCGCAGACGCCGCAGTACCTGGACCTTAAGACCCAGGCCGCCAAGGGTTCCATGCTCAACACGCCCAACACCTTTGGCATCTACGTGTGCGGCAAGGTGTTCCGTTGGGTGGAGCAGACCGGCGGACTTGCCGCCATGGCCGAGCGCAACTGGGCCAAGGCCAACCTGCTCTACGACCTGCTCGAGCACAGCAAACTATTCCACGGCACTGCGCAGACAGACAGTCGCTCCATCGCCAACGTCACGTTCCGTACCGGCGATGCCGACCTCGACGCTGCCTTTGTTGCGGGCGCGGCAGAGCACCAGATCCAAAACGTCAAGGGCCATCGCCTCGTCGGCGGCATGCGCGCCAGCGTGTACAACGCCGTAACCATGGAAGACGTGCAGGCACTGGCCTCGTACATGAAGGACTTCGAAGCGCAGCGTAGTTTGAGCCCGCGATCTAACTAGCCCGCAGCACGCGGGCCGACCAGCCACTTCAAACCACTTGTTTTAAACAAACCCGCTAAGGAGTTTTTCATGCGCAAGATTAAGACCATCGACGACATTACCAAGGATGGCAAAGTCGAGTTTGGCGAAGGCTACGAGTTTGTGAGCACCGCCGAGGAGGCCGACGCGATCCTGATGCGCTCGACCGACCTGCACGGCTACGAGCTGCCCGAGGGCATCCGCGCCATCGCCCGCTGCGGCGCCGGCGTCAACAACATCCCCGTCGAGGAGTACGCCAAGAAGGGCGTCGTCGTCTTCAACTCCCCCGGCGCCAACAGCAACGCCGTCAAGGAGCTCGTCCTAGGCATGCTGGTGCTCTCGAGCCGCGGCGTGGTGCAATCGATGAACTGGGTGCGCGACAACGCCGACGACCCCGAGATTCAGGTCGATGCCGAAAAGGCCAAGAAGGCCTTTGTGGGCCGCGAGCTCAAGGGCAAGCGCATCGGCGTCATCGGCCTGGGCAACGTGGGCTCCAAGGTCGCCAACGCCTGCGTCGACCTGGGCATGGACGTTTACGGCTACGACCCGTTCATTTCCGTCGAGCACGCGTGGGTGCTGAGCCGCGAGGTGCAGCGTGTGGGCACGCTCGAGGATCTCTGCCGCGGCTGCGACTACCTCACCGTACACGTGCCCAGCAAGGCCGACACCATCGGCATGATCAGCACCGAGCAGATTAACCTGCTGGCACCCGACGCCGTGCTCATCAACTACGCACGCGAGACCATCATTGACGAGGACGCCGTCGACGCTGCCCTGCGCGAGGGCAAGCTGAGCTGGTTTAGCTGCGACTTTGCCACGCCCAAGACCGTCAAGATGCCCAACACGTTTATCACCACGCACTCGGGCGCCGGCACTGGCGAGGCCGAGGCCAACTGCGCCGATATGGCCATCAGCGAGCTCAAGGATTACCTGGAGAACGGCAACATCGCACATAGCGTCAACTACCCCGCCTGCAGCATGGGCAAGGCGCGCGCCGCAAGCCGCATCGCCTGCCTGCACGCCAACGTGCCCAACATGATCGGCCAGATCACGGCCATTCTCGCCAAGGACAACGCCAACGTGCAGCGTATGACCAACGAGTCCGCCGGCGAGAACGCCTACACCATGTTCGACACCGACGAGCACCTGGACAGCAGCACGATCGAGGCGCTCAAGCAGATTCCGTCGATGTATCGCGTACGCGTGATCAAATAGCGCCGGCGCCAAGCCTGCCAGGCAGGCCATGAAGCCCATTCGGCCCCCGTTTTCGCGAAACGGGGGCCGATTTCTTTGCTCCGGCTGGTTTTGATAATGCTATCCAGAACAAGTTTTTTCGGATAATCGACAGTCATACCCAAATTACTGAGCGCACCCGCTTTGATAAACAGCTTTATCTGGAGCTTTAGTAGGTAAAAATCGATCTCTGTATACCACATCCAAGTTGACTGTCGATTTTCCGAAACAACTTGTTCTGGATAGCATTTTTAAAGTCCTTCCAAGGCGAAACTGAAGCTTTTTTCGCGCCCAAAACTCTAGTTCGCACGACCGTTTTCCACCTGCACGACTACATTCCCGACCAATCGATAAATATCTCCTCACGAAGCCGGCGTTCGAGCTCCTGCTGCCGCGGTGTCTTGTCTTTCAGCTGCGCATCGAGATAGGACATGATGAGCTCCATCACCACGCGGAAGGCATCGGAGTCGGCCAGCTGGCCATAGGTCATCAAAACGACGGGATATCCCATCGCCTGCAAGGCCGTCGTTCGGTCGGAGTCAGAGATCTTGGATTCTATGGATCCGTGTATGGCTTTACCCTGGCATTCAACCAGACACTCTCGGCTGCCGTCCTTATTTGCCAGCAGGATATCGGCATAGCGCCTGTCGAGCCCCGAAATCAGACGAGCGCTGCGCGTCATACGAATCTCGACGTTATTGGTAAGGCGCAGCCCTTCGCCGCCGCGTAACCTCGAAAGACCAAACAGCATCGATGCCTGGACCTCGAGCGGCGATGCCGCCATCCCTGTAATGCATTTCGCGGCACGTGTGAACGATTTAGCGCCGCGGAGCCCCCGGATCTTATCGACGTACTCCGTAAGCTCAGAGAGCTCGATCAAGGGCGGTCGTTTCCACAAGTCCGTTGGATTCCCCGAGACATCCTTTACGTTTTCCCAGCCCAACTGCGCGTCACCCCACCGGCCCCCATACGCCTGCACAAGTGCCGACTTTACCTGAGGCGCAATCTTGCACACGGCAAAGGTGCCGCACATCTCATACATGCACATGATTAGACGCTCGTTTGAGACCGAGGAGGCCAGGGTCAGCAGGGTAAAGAGTGGGGACGCGGCATCGAGGCCAAACTCTGTCTGCCGCACGGAGCCAAACGGCCTCTCCCCGTTCCAAACATGCCTGACAATGCGATCGCCCTTACGTCCGCAGCTTCCCTGCGCCAAAACGTGCAACGGGATGCCCAGAAAATGCGTGACGAGCGGATGCTCGCAAAGGCGCTCCTTGCGCGGATCGTCCGCAGACTCGGGCAGGTCCGGCATTATCGCCAAGACCTGTGGAGGTATCCGGTGATACCGAAAGGCAGATATGTCGCACAGCATGTCGTCCATAGAGGCTACGTACCCACTGCGCCGTTTGTGAACCCGCTCGGACGGCAAACGCGCTGGCTCGGCCTGCGAACGGTAAATACTGCTGCGCGCACACCGCGGATCTCTTAGGAGGCTTACAATCGGTTTGGAAAGCAGACTGATTGTGAGGTTGCATATGGTTGACAAGGACTTTGCCTGGCGGCTTGCGCAGGAGCTTGTGCGAATCGACAGCTCAGACCCGGGCGCGTATGAGGATGAAATTGAGCGCCATATCAAAGCGTTGGTTGAGGAACAGTTGGCGCAGCTGAGCCATCCGGTACTCGATGCCGTGCAGATTGCAGAGCTCGAAGTACTCCCCGGGCGCCGCAACCTTATGGTCACCGTGCCGGGCCAAAGCGACGAGCCGCGACTCGTCTATATCTGCCATATGGATACCGTTACGCTGGGCGATGGCTGGGACGCGGACATTCCGCCGCTCGGGACGGTTGTGCGTAACGACAAACTCTATGGCCGTGGCGCCTGCGACATGAAGGGTGGCCTGGCCTGCGCCATTGCCGCACTGGTCCATACGCTCGAGCACGTGGTGGCGGATGGCGCGCTGCCCCGCCGCGGCTTTTCGCTCATCTGCTCGGTCGACGAGGAAGATTTTATGCGTGGCTCAGAGGCCGCGATCGATGCTGGCTGGGTCGGCTCGCGTGAATGGGTGCTGGACACCGAGCCCACCGACGGACAGATCCAGGTGGCGCACAAGGGGCGTACGTGGTTCGAAATTGAAATGACTGGCGTGACGGCGCATGCGAGCCAGCCCTGGAAGGGCGCGGATGCCGTCGCCGCCATGGCCGAGGTCGTGTGTTCGCTCCGTCGCGCGTTTATGGCGCTGCCCGCGCACGATGAGCTGGGGCCTTCGACCATCACGTTTGGCCAAATCGAGGGCGGATATCGCCCCTACGTCGTACCCGACCGCGCCAAAGTCTGGGTCGACATGCGCCTGACCCCGCCGACCGATACGGCCGCCGCGACGCGCATGGTAGAGCAGGCCATCGCCGTCGCCGAAGCCGCCGTTCCCGGTTGCCATGGCAGCTACACCGTGACGGGCGACCGCCCCGCCATCGAGCGCGACCCAAACTCTCCCCTTCTAGCAGCGCTCAAGCGTGCCGCCGATGACGTGACGGACGCGGACACGACCGTCGGCTTCTTTACCGGCTACACCGACACCGCCGTCATTGCCGGCAAGACAGGTAACCGCAATTGCATGAGCTACGGTCCCGGGTCGCTCGCGCTCGCGCACAAGCCCAACGAATATGTGCCCCACGCCGATATCGTTCGTTGTCAGCAGGTGCTAATCGCGCTCGCCGATAACGTGCTCTGGGACGCGAGCGGCCAAGTTGGGGCATAATAAGCCGCGAACAAACCGACTCGTGCGTTAGGACCGCCCATGAAAGCACTTCCGTTTCCCTGCATCCGCCCGGCTCAGGACCGCGTGCTCGAGGCGCTGCCTGCAATGGGCAGCATCCTGAGCGGCAACGATGCTCTGCGCGGAGCCCTTGCCGATGGCCTGATGCTCAAGGACCCGGGTGCGGCGTATTACGTGTACGAATGCTCGGGCGAGCCGGGACGCGTGACGGGTGTCGTGGCGATCTGCCCGGTTAACGTGCTGACGGGTAGCGACGAGGCCGCCGCCGAGAGCGTCGACGCACTCGCCGCCGCGCGCGCAATCGCCGAGCTTAAGGTGCAGCCGCGCCCCGTATCGCTCTCCTACGAGGCGTCGCCCGTTATGGACATCATCTTGGGCGCTGCCAAAGAGGGCGCGTCGCTCTACGCCGTCACCGACCCCGCGGGTATTACGCACCGCGCGTGGGAGGTCAAGCGCGAGAACGCCGTCGGGGCCATCCGCGCTATGCTCGACCAAGCACCGGAGCCGGCACTGGCCGACGACCCCGCCTACGCCGCCGCTCTGACCGGGGCGTCGCAGCTGCTGGCCGATGAGGCCCGTGCCGCCGGAACGTACACCGGCAAGGAGCCGTTCAACTTTACCGTTGCCGTGCTCTTCCCCGCTGCGCAGGTCAGCGGCGGCACACCGCAGGTTCCGACGGGTCTGCTCACGCACCAAGTCGCGCGGTTCTAGCAAGACCAGACCGCGCAGCACAAAAATCGGCAGCTCAACAAACAGGGGGCGGAGATGCAGCAGGTACATGCATCTCCGCCCCTTTTGCGTCGAGAAGTTATGCCGGCGACCCGAGCCGCCACGCTCGCGTTATCCGCGCTGCGGACCTGCAGTAGTCACAAGCGGTTCAAGGCCCAGCTCGCGTGCGTAATCCTCCTGCGTAAAAATCTCAATCAGCTCAAACGTGTCGGATTCGTCGTCAAACACGAAATGCAGCACCGAGCAGTTGCCCGGCACGCGATCGCGCTCGTCGGCCGCCGCACCCTTCACGTGATCCATAAACTCCTTGACAGCCGAGCCATGGCTTACCGCGAGCACACACGTATGGTCCGGACGCTGCATGAGTTCGGTCAGCGTCGCCACCATGCGCTCGCGCACCTGGATCTGGCCCTCGCCGCCAAATTGACGATAGAAATCGCGCCACGGGCGCTCGGGCATAAGCATCACGCGCTCGGCCTCAAAGTCGCCAAAGAACCACTCACGCAGGCCGTCCAGGCGCTCGTACGCCAAGCCCGGCCACAAGTTGGCGATAGTCTGCTCGGTGCGATGAAGCGTAGAGGTGTAGGCATGATCGGGCTCAATGCCGCGCGCACGTAAAAACATGCCGGCGCGCGCCGCCTGGTCGCAACCCAACTGCGTAAGCGGCGAGTCACTCCACCCCTGAATGATACGCTTGAGGTTGAATATCGTCTGTCCATGACGGACCAGATACAGATCTTTATTCATAGGGGTCCTTTCGTTCGTTACCAACCCAAGAGCGAAAACGCCCCGTCGCAATAGCCAAAATGAAGCACGGCACCGTTGTCGGGTAGCTCTCCCCCGCCAGTCACATACTCAAGAAACTCCTGGCAGGCTGAGCCGTGGGAAACCGCCAGCACGCAGTCGTGCTGCGGCCTGGCCATGATGCGGGACAGCGCCGCGACCATGCGCGACTGAAGCTGCACTTCCGACTCGCCGCCAAAGGCCACCGGATAATCGCCCCAGGGCTGCGGCGGCATCTCGCGATTTGATGTGCCCTCCAGCGAGCCAAAATGCCACTCACGCAGGTCATCGACCAGCTCAATGGAACGGCCCTCGCCAACGATAAGCTCGGCCGTATGCCGCGCCCGGCCCAACGGCGAGGAATACACATGATCAAAGGCCACGCCACGCGCCGCAAACGCCGTACGCGCCGTCAGCGCCTGCTCGCGCCCGCGCGCCGTAAGCGGCGAATCGTGCCAGCCCTGTAAAATGCTCTGCACATTGAGCTCAGTCTGCCCATGCCGCACCAAATACAGATCGGCCACACGCCCTCCCCTCGTACCACCACAAAGGGGACAGGCACCTTTGTGGTGGTTTACCGTCTGATCACGCCGCGGTGACGCTCAGCTACACCAGTACGTCGGCAAGCGAGCGCTTGGGTACGTGGTGCACCTGCGCCTCGTCGCGCCAATAATTGATGGAGCCGTCGGGGTTGGAATCGATCGCATCGATCACCTGCGTCTCGGCCGGAACGCCAAAAGCCATGATCAGCTTGAGCTCATACTTGTCGTTATCGAGCCCCATGGCATCGATCGCGTGGAGCGTAAAGGCCTTGAACATGCAGGCTGCCACCTCGGGCGTGGCGCTGCGGGCGGCGAGCATCATCGTCTGCGCGGCAATGCCCGTGTCGACCTCGGTAATGGGAGCGGCGGGCTTGCCCGGAACGGCGCGCTCGGCAAGAATCGCGATGTAGCCGGTCGGGCGCTCACCCTCGGCAGGACCCGGCCAGTCCTTAAGTGCGCCGGCCCATGCGAGCTCGTCAAATACACGCGCGCAATCCTCGGCACCGCTCACCACGTGAAAACGCAGACGCTGACCATTGGCGCCGCAGGGAGCCAGGTGCGCCAGTTCCGCCAGCTCGAGCAAAAACTCGCGCGGCACGCGCATGGACTCGTCAAAGCGACGGCACGTGCGGGCACGACGGACCAGCGCATCAAACGCTTCCAGACCGAGCTTTTCGCAACCTTGCTTTGCCATCGATTCGACACTCGACGGTGCCTCGGGAACTGCTTCGTTCATAGGGACCCCCAATACAAGCCAATTGTCCTTAGGAAAATCTAAACTAAAACGTAGGCAATAACGAACAGGGCTGCAATGTTCTACACCTGTTGAATAGAAAATCGCGACGTGGGGAACAACGGAAACAATTCGGGGCCTTTGGGTTACGTTTCGCCCTCCCCGACCCATACGTCAGCGCCCTTAGGGGATACTGGTTGTAACGATCAAGGCTTACGCCGCACGGAAAGGAGACATTATGGGCATCTTTAAGAACGATGACCAAAAATCGAGCCAGTTTGGATTTGACGAGAAAAGCATGGCAGGCAAAGCCGTCAAGGCCGTGCGCTGGATCTACGCCATCACGGGCGTCGTGGCGCTCATTGCTGGTATCGCGCTGCTTTTTGCACCCGCCAAGTCCCTCGTCTTTTTGACGACCGTCCTGGGCTTCTACTTTGTGATTACGGCAGCCATCAGGCTGTTCACTGCCATTTTTGAGCCGCTGCTGCCCACCGGCTGGCGCGTCACGAGCATCATCTCCAACCTACTCATTATCTTGGGCGGCGTCATAATCCTGCGCAACCAGGCCTTCTCGACCGCGACGCTCACCACGATGGTGGTTATCGTGGCCGGCTTTGGCTGGATTGTCGAAGGTGTCATGTCCATTCTGGAGTCCGAGCTTTCGTCCAACCGCGCCCTCGCCATCCTGAGCGGCGCACTTTCCATCATCGCCGGCATGTTCGTGTTTATCTATCCGCTGTGGTCGGCCAAGATGCTCGTCATCTTTAGCGGCGCCGCGCTGCTGGTGTTTGGCGTAACGCTGATTGTTCGCGCTATTCAATTTGGCAAACTGGTGCGCTAGATGCCACGAACGCTCTTTATTGATGCAGACGCCTGCCCGGTCACGCGCGAGTCGATTGACTGCGCGCGGCGGGCGGGCGTCGCCGTTGTTATCGCCGGCAACAGCACGCAAAACCTGGAACGGCACATTCGCCGCGACGACCCGCGCGATGCCGAGCACGCGCGACGCGGCTTTTGGGTCACGACGCTCGACGTGAGCGTGGGCGCCGACAGCGCCGACTTTGCCATTGTCGAACGCCTGCAGGCGGGCGACGTGGTCGTGACGCAGGACATCGGCCTGGCGAGCATGGTGCTCGGCCGCGATGCCGCCGCACTCGGTGTGCGCGGGCGCGTGTACGACAAGGCGACCATCGACATGCAGCTGTTTATTCGTCACGAGGAAAAGAAGGTGCGTCGCGCCGGCGGTCGCACCCGCGGGCCGGCGGCATTTACCAGCGAAGACCGCATCCGCTTTAAACGCAACCTCACCGAGCTGCTGCGCTAACCAAGGTAGATTTTTGGGACATGCCTAAAAATCTACCTTTTTGTTTTGGCGATTGACGCGCATCCAACGCCCAAGTCATGGCGGTAGATTTTACGGCATACCCCAGTTTTTACGGCCTATCCCAAACATCTACTTAGAGGCCAACGGCGGAAAGGATGAGACCCCAGCCCGCGCCGATAACGTACATCATAATCAGGAACACGACGTTTTCGCGGGCGCTGCGGTTGGTACGGAACAGCACCAGGTAGCCCACGCCGGCGGAGATAAGCGTGCCGGCGAGCATCGGTGCCAGCTGCAGCGCACCTTCCAGATACAGCTGCGTGATGACGACGCTGGCCGAGCAGTTGGGAATCAGGCCGACAAGCGCCGAGCCCAGAACCGCAAGCGTCTCGTTGCCGCGCAGGAACTGCTCGATTGCGGACTCGCCGAACGTCTCGAGCACGGCAACCAGAATCAGCGTCACCAGGAAAATGAATACCGATACCTGCACGGTGTGGGAGATGGCGCTGCGGATAATCGACAGGACAGGCGTCCCTTCGTGGGAATGGGAGTGACCGTGACCATCATGGCGTTCATATTCGCCCTCATGACTGTGATCGTGGCCATGTCCGTGTTCGTGCTCGTCCTCGTCTTCATCACAACCGCAATGGTCGCGCTCGCACAGCTCGTGGATGTGGTCGGCGCTCACGCCCGCCTCGGCCACCTCGTCGATGATGTCACCGCCGCTGTGGTCGTCGTGCGCGCAGTTCACATGAGCCGGATTGGCAGCGGTCCCCAGCACGGTACGGCGAATCGCCGCATGCGCGCGAGCGTTACGACGCAGGCCGCGAATGGCGGCGTCCACGATAAAGCCCGTGACCAGCGCGATCAGTGCCTTCGAAGCCAACAGCATCGCCATGGTCTGCACGGGCACCTGCTCGGCGAGCAACAGCGGCAGCATCTCATCGGAGGTCGAAAGGAACACCGCCACCAACGTGCCCAAGGTCACGACACGACCGGCGTACAGCGTGGCCGCCATTGCCGAAAAGCCGCACTGCGGCACCATGCCCAGCAACGAGCCAACCACGGGGCCCGCAGCACCGGCGCGCTTGATGGCGCCGTTAACGCTGTCGCCCGCGACGTGCTCCAGGGTCTCGAGGGCCAAATATGTCACCAATAAGAACGGTACCAGCGAGAGCGTGTCCTTGCCGGCGTCGAGCAGAATATCAATCAGCAAATCCATGACGGATGGAACCTTTCGTGTCTTTCGGCAGCATTGTAAAAGTCCTAGCGGTCAACTAGGGTATTGTAGTTGTCCTAGGCGTGATGCCAATAGTTGCCCATGGTAAACTATCATCTCGCCATAACTCAATGCCACCGAGCCGCGCGACGCGGCCCGTCCAAGGAGCAGTCTATGAACGTTTCGCAAGCACTCGAATACGAGCGCCAGCCGTTTATCCCCATGTTTATCTATGGCGATCACGGCGCCATGGAGTCCGAGCGCCAGAAAGGCGAAGAGGCCCTTAAGGTGCTCGAGACCGAGTACTTTACCGCCGAGGGCGACCCCGGCTTCGACTTTGCCACCGTGCGCGACCTGGCCGACCGCAACCGCGACCTGTGCGACCAGATTGGCGAGGCACGCCTGCGCAACGTGACGCCCGCGACGCTTTCGCGCGGCCTGTCCGATGCCGACACCTGCGCCGCCATCGGCAAGATGCAAAAACGCACCGCCGCGTCCGTCATGCGCGAAATCCGCGGCGACCGCGACGCGCTCGGCGTGGCCTACGCCCGCAAGCCCATCCAGGGCACCGTGCTCGGTATCGACATCGAGACCACCGGCCGTGCACCCGAGCGCGGCTATATCATCAACGTGGGCTGGGAGATCATGGACCTCACGAGCGACGCCGTCCCGCACGACGCCGAGGCACACTACTGCGGTCTGCCCGACATCTACCGCGGCGAGGATGTGCCGTTGTCGAACATCCATCACATTACCTGGGACGACATCGACGGCAAAAAACCATTCCGCGAGAACAAGGAACTGCAGAAGCAGCTGCTCAAACTTATGAAGAAGTACCCGTACATGGCGCATAACGCCGCGTTCGAAGACAGTTGGTTCAAGATCCACCTGGACGGTTACGCCGAGGCACGCCACGCCGGCAAGATCATCGTCATCGACTCGCGCCAGATCTGCCGCAGCCTGGATGCCGACGTCCGCTCGCTCCCCCGCGAGTCCGCGCCCGCCGCGCTCGAGAACTGGGCGCGCCGCCGTGGCACCCTCGCCGCCGACGCCAACGAGCAGCACCTGGGCCTCGACGACACCGACCTCATGCTCCGCACGGTTCAGGCCGAGTTCAACCTCAAGAACCTATTCGCGAAATAACCGATCCATCTGCGGGAGCGCCTGCCAGGCACAGCGCAATCCGTCTGGGCACACCGACACGCAGTAAACTAGGGCGCAGCCTTATGGCTGCACCCTAGTTTTCATCAAAACGAGCAAATACGCGTGCTTCACATAGTCGGCAGGTTGGCCCACCTACATTTTTCGAGTTGTTCGGCCAGCTGAACCACTAGTCAAGGCCCCTTGAACCGCAATCGAAGCTAAAATCGCCTTAATTTCGCAACCAAGCCCCATAAATCTACCTGAATCAATTCGAATAGGACGTTGCGATCGCACCATTTGTATAGGATAAGGCCGAATAACTCAAATTATGTTGGTGAGGCATCTGAGCGGTCGGCAAAAACGCTTAGAAGCTACGAATCCGCAACTAAAGTTCATCAAAAAGGGGCAGCCGGCAGAAACCTCCCCAGCCAAAGCTGCTCCCTCAATACGACAGCTCAAAAACCCACCGTTCGCAGAAGATAAGCCGCGCCCCAATACCGTTGCCCGAAGTTTCGGGCGTATGCGGCGTCCGCTATGCCATCATGCGCGTATGGGAATCATTCTGTCACATACCACGGCACGCGCTGTATACCAAACAGCCAACTCGCTCGCAAGCTACGCGACCGGTCCCATACCTATGGAAAAGATCAGGGTGTCTGCGCCGACCACGTCCGACCTGGAAGCGGCACGAGCATGGCTCAACAGAAAGAATGTCGATTCTGAACGTATCCATGTGCTGACGTTTTCCAATAATGCCAAAAGGCACCGCAAGGGCTGCATCTGCCACTGCACGCGCTATACGTTTGATGCAGAAAGCTACCTAGAACTCGAGCCGAACGTCTACATCGTCGATATCAAGCTGTGCGCGTTAGAAGCAACAGCCGACCTCAACCTTTCGGAGCTCGTTGAGTATTACTTTGAAATCTGCGGCTCCTACGCGCTTGGAACGTCCGACGAAACTCAATATCGCGAGCGCCCAGCCCTAACCAGCGTTGAAGAGCTCAGAGCCTTCTTTTCAGAGGCACCGGGGTATCGTGGATCTAATAAAGCACTTAAGGCACTTTCTTATGTACACGAAGGCTGTCGCTCCCCACTCGAAACGGCGTTTGTCATGATGCTGACAATGCCCAAGTCAATGGGTGGCTTAGCCATACGCGCTATCAAAACGGATTATCCGATCCCAGTCCCCAAAAGATACGCCGCCCTAACGCGACGGACGGTTTTCTACCTCGACGCGCTGCTCGAAAATTCGATGACCGATATCGAATACAACGGCTTTTACCACGACGAACCCGAGCAGCAATCAATTGACGAGGAGCGCCGAAACACGCTGCGAAACATGGGATATGCCGTTATCACGGTTAATCGTCATTCGTTTTTCAAGCAGTCCGCTTTTAAACGGGTCATGGAAGCGATTCGCATTCGCGAGAAGATATGGCCCGGTCGACTCCCGGATAACTTCGCCATCCTGCAAGAAACTCTTCGTCAATTTGTCTTGCGGCGCTACTTCGAATACGGTCGCCGCGTCCTGGAGACACTCAAAGAAGAAGAGGCCGCCAAGCGCGAAATTGCAAGCCAATATCCGCAAGCTGATGACCCGAGCATCAACGATGTGCCCGAACCCGACGACATGCAACACGTCGGGGCCCTTGCTGAGGAAATCAATGGGGCTTGGGAATGCGACATGTTCGCAAAAATCGATGAAAACCGCACGGAAGACGACACGATTATTGATCTAATTGAGAATTCGCTCTTCTAAAGGCGATCTCTGCGGATGTCCACCTACATTTTTCGACTTATTCGGCCACCGATGTGCCAGATTGGCTGCAGCAATGCTCAATATAACTTTAGATAAAACTGATTCTGCAGAAACTCCCGTAGAGGAAGAACTGATTCTCGCGGTATTTGACACGATAAAGTACAAATATGAACAGTTCTAATGCTTCTCAAGGTGGCTTTCTTAGCATGCTAGCCGAACATCTCGAAATATGTTGGCGAGCATTGCGTCGATGTCTCCCAACCCACAGAAAATCGCAGAAGCGGCAAGCAGTCATCGAAATTAACGCAAATTGTATTGACATATGAACATACACTCATATAATCGAAAGCAAGTTATATGAGCGCATGTTCATATGAAAGGATATTGCAATGAGCATCCGCGTTGATGAAACGAAACCCGACATCGAGGCCACCGAACCCGCGATCCCCACCACCTGCTCGCCCGAGGACCTTCCCGACGAGGAACTTCTCTACGACCTCGCCGACCTGTTCAAGGTCTTCAGCGACACCACGCGTATCAAGATCCTTTACGCCCTCATGGGCCGCGAGCTCTGCGTGGCAGACATCGCCGAAGCGACCGAAACCTCGCAGTCGGCAGTATCGCACCAGCTGCGCACACTCAAGCAGTCGCACCTGGTTAAATTCCGGCGCGACGGGCGCAATATCCTATACTCGCTCGCCGACGACCACGTCTACACCATGCTCAACCAGGGCATGAGCCATATCTGCGAATAGCAACCAACCACGGTACCAGCGCGGCCTGCACCCAAGCCGCAAAAACGGGAAAGGAACCCACCATGAAAAAGCAGTACAAGCTCGATGAGATCGATTGCGCCAACTGTGCGCGCGAGCTTCAGGACGAGTTGGCCAAGCTCGAGGGCGTCAAATCCGTTTCGGTCAACTTTATGACCCAGAAGTTGACGCTCGAGGCCGATGACGCCGAGTTCGACGAGGTCCTCGACCGCGTTGTGGAGTTCACCGCCGACGCCGAGCCGGACTGCGAGATCATTCTCTAGCCAAGGTTTACGCCAACCTGCAAGGCCGCGCTTGCTGCGGCCTTTGCTCGCGAAATTATATGAGCGAATGTTCATACATTCAAATGGGAGGATACGAGTCATGGCCACCGCCGACCCCAAAAAGAAAAAGAAGAAGCGCAAGAAAAAAGAATCACTCGAGCATAAGCGCAACCGCATCCTGGTAGCGCTGGGCATTTTTGCCGTGGTGTACGCCCTCGATGAGCTCGGCACCCTCACTGCCGCATTCGGCACCCCGGGCGACATCTACGCCAGCTTTGTGCTGTTCCTCGTGCCGTTTTTGATTGCCGGCTACGACGTACTGCAAAAGGCATTCAATAACATCCGCCGCGGCAAGGCCTTCGACGAGAGCTTCCTCATGGCCGTCGCGACCATCGGCGCGTTTGCCATGGTGCTCTTCCCCGATACCGGCCCGCACATGGCCGAAGGCGCCGCCGTCATGCTGTTCTACCAGGTCGGCGAGCTGTTTCAGGCGTACGCCGTGGGCAAGAGCCGCAAGTCGATCAGTGCCATGATGGACATCGCGCCCGACTACGCTAACGTCGAGCAGCCCGACGGCACACTCGAGCAGGTCTTCCCCGATGACATCGCCGTCGGCACCGTGATCGTGGTCAAGCCCGGTGAGCGCGTGCCTATCGACGGCGTCATCGTCGAGGGCGAAACCCAGCTCGACACCGCCGCCCTTACCGGTGAGTCGGTCCCCCGCCCGGCCAAAACCGGAGACGATATCATCAGCGGCTGCATCAACATGACGGGGCTCATCCACGTGCGCACCACCAAGCCCTTTGGCGAGTCCACCGTCGCACGCGTCCTGGAACTCGTGGAGAATGCCAGCGAAAAGAAGGCACGCACCGAGAACTTCATCACGCGCTTTGCCCGCATCTACACGCCCGCCGTCACCGGCGCTGCCGCGGTGCTCGCGCTCGGCGGTGGCCTGGTCACCGGTGCCTGGTCCGACTGGATTCTGCGCGGCCTGACCTACTTGGTCGTCAGCTGCCCGTGCGCGTTGGTGATCAGCGTGCCGCTCAGTTTTTTTGGCGGCATCGGCGGCGCGTCCAAGCTGGGCGTTCTCATCAAGGGTTCTAACTACCTCGAGACGCTCGCCGACGTGGACACCGTCGTCTTTGACAAGACGGGCACCCTCACCAACGGCACGTTCTCGGTGGTCGCGGTACACCCCGAGGCCGGCTATACCGAGCAGTCGTTGCTCGAAGTCGCAGCCCTTGCTGAGTCGTTCTCCGATCACCCCATCGCGCAGTCCGTACGTGTCGCCTACCAGGGCGAGGTCGACCCCAAGCGCGTAAGCGACTCCACCAACGACGCGGGCCATGGCGTGACGGCAACCATCGACGGCAAGCACGTCGTCGTTGGCAACGCAAAGATGCTCGCCGCGGCCGGAGTCGAAGCGCCCGATTGCGAGGTCATCGGAACGATTCTGCATGTGCTCGTTGATGGCGTGTACGCCGGCCACATCGTGATTGCAGACACCGTCAAGGCCGATGCTGAGCAAACGATTCGCGACCTGCACGCCGCCGGTGTCAAGCGCACCGTCATGCTCACGGGCGACCGCGAGGAGGTTGCGGCGTCTGTGGCCAAGCAACTCAGTCTCGACGAGTTCCACGCGCAGCTGCTGCCGGGCGATAAGGTCGAGCGCGTCGAGGCGCTGCTTGCAACCGAGAGTGGCAAGGGCAAGCTCGCCTTTGTGGGCGACGGCATCAACGATGCGCCCGTGCTTACGCGCGCCGATGTGGGCATTGCCATGGGCGCTATGGGTTCTGACGCTGCGATCGAGGCCGCCGATGTCGTGCTCATGGACGACAAGCCGTCCAACATTTCCCGCGCGATCCGCGTGGCACGCAAGACCATGGCGATTGTTTGGCAGAACATCATCTTTGCGCTGGGCATTAAGCTGCTGATCCTTGTGCTGGCAGCGCTGGGCATCGCCAACATGTGGCTTGCCGTGTTCGGCGACGTAGGCGTGGCGATCATCGCCATCCTGAACGCCATGCGCGCGATGGGTGTCAAGAACCTGTAGCACTCGTGGCCCCTCCAGCCGGGGTCGGGCTTGGCTTTGAAAACGTCCTCGCGCATGAGGCCCGTCTTTCCTGCTCCTGCGGAGCAACGGAAAGGCGGGCCTCGCGCTGCGGAGTGTTTTCAAAACCAAACCCGGTCCCGGCCTGCATTGACACAGCTGAAGGTTCTTGGGCATCGCTTGCTGGCGGGGTTCCTTGTCTGAGTTGGACTTGGTTGGCGGGGCTACTGGTCCCGGTCGCTGGTTCGCGCTTTGCGCGAACTCCGCGCCACTGTAAGTCAGTTAGGCTTCCGTTGTTGGGCCCGCCGCATCTTCCCGTCCCAGCATCGCCCTCAGCTTCTCGAAGCTTTCCTCGCTTAGGCAGTGCTCCATGTGGCAGCCCTCTTGCGACGCGACCTCAGCCGAAACACCCGCATCCTCTAGCAGCCCCACGAAAAAGCAGTGGCGCTCCCACATTTGGCGCGCGACCTCCAGACCGCGCTCTGTCAGATGAACATCTCGTTTGCCCATTTCGACATAGCCGTTGCTTTCCAGCGTCGCCATGGCCTTGGAAACGCTCGCCTTGGTTACGCCGAGGTACTCCGCAACGTCGATCGAGCGCACGATGCCCTGACGTTCCGACAGAACGTAGATCGATTCGAGATAGTCTTCTCCGGATTCACGTAGGGCCATGGGCCGCCTTTCGCGATGATTGCTAGTTAGCCTTTGGATACTTTCCACGGCTAACTTTACCGCAAAAGTTGCCCATGTCTTACTACTTTGTCTAAAAGTTAGCCGTGTTTCACAAAACGTGCGGGACGAAAACAAAATGGGGACGCCCCGCAAGGAGTGTCCCCAGCTGCCGGCAGAAAAGGAACGTCCCCAGGTGCCGAGCCGCAGCTATAACAGTCCAAAGTGCTTCGCAGCGTTGTAGATGCCGTCGTCGTCCACGGCAGTCGTCACATAGGTCGCTGCAGCTTTCACCGTGTCCTGCGCGTTGCCCATGGCCA
>JAXJHR010000047.1:0-69353 GCA_036299165.1 Collinsella aerofaciens
GACGTCGCAGCAGGCAAGCTCCTCGTAGTGGTCGTAGCAGTTGACGATCTTGGTGTTGTACGGGACAAACGAAAGGGAGTCGCGCAGGTCCTGGACCTCGGACGTCACCTTGGCCTCGTTGATATCGCACAGGTACAGCTCGTCGGCAATGCCCTGCATAAGCAGGCTGTTGGCGACATGTGCTCCTACGTGGCCCTGGCCGACCACACCGATCTTACGCGTCTGGTACATATACGTATCCTTTCGGCCGAGTTTTTCGCGTCGAACCATTGTAGCGTCCTGCTGTCACTTTGCTAGGCTAAAGCGCCATGGATTTTTGGGCATGCCTTAATCTCTACTTTTGGAGTGATTTGGGCCGCTGACGGCATCGCTGGGCGATGTACTCGCGCGGATGGGGCCGCTCGTTGTACCATAGCTGCAACTGACTGTAAGGAGCATCCATGCCCATTCGCATCCCCGACGCCCTCCCTGCCGCCGCGCAGCTCGAGAGCGAGAACATCTTTGTCATGACCGAGTACCGCGCGCTGCACCAGGACATCCGTCCGCTGCGCGTGCTCATCCTCAACCTCATGCCCACCAAAATCGCTACCGAGACGCAGATCATGCGCAAGCTCTCCAACACGCCGCTGCAGGTGGAGGTGGACCTGCTGCGCACGAAAACGCACGAGGCCACGCACGTGAGCGCCGGCCACCTGGAGACGTTCTACCGCACGTTCGACGACATCCGCGACATCCACTACGACGGCCTGATCATCACGGGCGCGCCGGTGGAGCAGATGCCGTTCGAGGAGGTCGACTACTGGCCCGAGCTCTGCCAGATCATGGATTGGTCCACCACGCACGTGCACTCTACGCTGCACATTTGTTGGGGCGCACAGGCCGGTCTGTACCATCATTACGGTATCCAGAAGTACGACCTGCCGGCAAAGGCAAGCGGCGTGTTCGAGCATTATCTGGTGAAGCCGCAAAGCCCGCTGGTCCGTGGCTTCGACGACCGCTTCTATGCCGTGCATTCGCGCAACACCGATGTGCGCCGCGAGGACGTGGAGGCCGAGCCGCAGCTTGAGGTCGTGGCCGTGTCCGACGAGGTGGGCCTGTACATCGTCAAGTCGACCGACAGCCGCCGCTTCTTTGTATTTGGCCACCCCGAGTACGATACCGACACGCTGCGCCTGGAGTACGAGCGCGACGTGAAGCGCGGGCTCAACCCTCAGGTGCCGGCGCATTACTTCCCGAACGACGACCCCACCGCCGAGCCGCGCAACGTCTGGCGCAGCCAGGCTCAGCTGTTCTACACCAACTGGCTCAACTACTACGTCTACCAGACCACGCCCTACGACCTGGCCCGCGCCGGCGAGGAGCACTAGGCTGTAGCTGTGGTTGCTGCTGCGGCCGTTGCTGTGCTCGCGGCGTGACGAACGTGGATTTTCGGACACACGAGCGTGGATTTTCGGACGTTTACAAATCGAGCGTGGATAATCTCCCACTTTTGGCCGAGGAAGGGGCCAAAAACGGGAGATTTTCCACGCTCGATTTTTCTGTAGCTGTCATGCCGGCGGCCTCATTACACGTCGAGTGCATACGGGCCACGTTGCAAACAAGGTAGTTTTGAGCCACAGCATATTTTCTTTAAAAGAAATCGACGGCTTTAGAGGCGCCAAATTGTGGAGACAGGGACCTCTCGACAACTACCCTACCTGCAGATATAAGCCATCAGCCTAAAACGTCCAAAACCGTCAAGTATTTGGTCAGCGCCCGGACAGCATTTGGTCAGACTTCGCATGAAACCGTCTGGTACGTTTGCGCCGTTCCAAGAGTTGGGAGGCGACATGGGAAACATGACGGCGAATCAAAGACTTACAAGCCACATTAAAGCGTGCGAACAGCAGATGAGCTGCGTGTACGCACGCACGGCGGCGGAGGCAAAGCAGATTGAGCGGCGTGTGGCGGCGGGAAGTCTAGAGGCGGTCATGCCGGGGCTGTATGCGCGTCCGGATTATTGGTCCGAGCTCAAGTTTCGGCAACGTTATCTGCATCGGGTGCGGGCCCTTGCGCAAAAGCATCCCGACTGGACGTTTTGCTCCTATACGGCGGCTGTTATCTATGGCCTTTCGGTTTCGCATGCCAATTTGACGCACATCCATATCGCCGCGGCGCCGGCGCAATCGACGACGCCGGGCTCTCGGGTGATTCGCCATCGTTATGCTCGTCAAACGCGGGCAATCCAGATGGATATTGCCGTGACCGATATCGACCAAACGATTACGGATTGCCTGGTCGATGCATCGTTTGTCGAGGGACTGATCATTGCGGACTCGGCGCTTCATGAGCAGCTGTTGTCGAAGGAGCATCTCGTTGAGGCAATCAACAAGCTTGGCTTAAATCGTCGCGGTGTTGTGACGGCGCGAAGTGTTGCGCGGTGTGCCGATGGCCTATCGGAAAGCGGTGGCGAGTCCAAGGCGCGTGCTCTGATGATTGAGCGCGGCTGGCAGACGCCGGAGCTGCAAGTTGAGCTGTTCGACCCGGTTGAGCCGGGGCGGCCGTATCGAGTTGACTACTTGTGGCGTGTGGGCGACCGGCTGATTATCGGGGAGTTCGACGGATTCGTTAAAAGCGAGAAGGCGGCGGAGGAGGGCAAGCTCGCGAAGGCGCAGTTTGATGAGCGCCAGCGCGAGTCGAGGCTTTCGCTGCTTGATAACTGCAAGATCGTGCGCTTGTGCTGGGATGATCTAAGGGATCCGTCAAAGCTCGATCGCAAGCTCAGGGTCGCCGGCGTGCCGCGTGAGTGCTGAGGCAGTTGCGGGACGTTTGGCTTGCACTAGCGTGGAAATCCGGACGTGTATTGGTTGAGCGTGGATTTTCGGACGCTTGTTGAATGAGCGTGGATAATCTCCCACTTTTGGCTCGTAAGGGGGCCCAAAGTGGGAGATTTTCCACGCTCATCTTGCGGGTGCGAAACAGCGGCGATCAGGCGCTGATGATGTGGGGTAGCGGCAGGTCGTGAGCGTCGGTGGGAACGCGGTCGACACGCTGCTCGTCAAAGGCGATGCCGATGATTTGGCATGCGGGCGAGAGCATGGGCAGATAGCGGTCATAGCAACCGCCGCCGTAGCCCAGGCGCGCGCCGGTTTGGTCGAAGGCCACGAGCGGCACAACAATCATGTCGAGAGCCTCGGCAGGCACGATGGGGAAGCGGTCGCTGTCGATGTCCGTGGCCGCAAAGGCCCGCGTAGGGTGGGCGATAAACGGAGCCGCGGACGCATCGTCGGCGGCAACTGCCCGCATACACATGCGCTGGCCACAAGCTGCGGCATCAATTGCCGAGAGCATGCACGGATAGGCTACGCGCCAGCCGCGCACGGCGGCCGCAGCGGCAAACGCGGCAGGGTCTGCCTCGGAACCCATCGCGGCATAGACGGCAACGATGCGCGGCGCCGCGGCATCCAAGCGGCCCAGCAGCTCAACCAGCCGCGCACAGATAACGGCAGACTTTGCCGCCCGCACATCCAAATCAAGAGCATCGCGCCGAGCAATCACCGCCCGTCGCAACTCAGCCTTGTCCATCCCGGCCCTCTCTCCCAAACCTACCAAAAAGGGACAGGTTTATTTTGGCAGGTTTTATCTGGGCAAACGTCGAAGCCGCCACAAAGGCGCCCTGTGTGGCGGCTTCGACTCGACGTTGGCTTCACAGCGCCGCAGCGATCGCTTCAGTCACAAACTTATTGAGTGACTCACCCTTCTTTGCCGCTGCCAGCGCTGCTTGCTTGTGGAGCTCAGAGCCCGTTCTTACGTTGAACGAGCCCTTAAAAGCCCGCTCGGGTTCCTTGCCCTTCTCGGCGCAAAACTCAAGGTAATCGTCGACGGCGTCGTGGAAGCATTGCTCCACTTCTTCAGCCGTGGAGCCTTCAAATACGATTGCGTCCCTAATGCCGGCGACCATACCTGTTAGCACATGCTGTTCGGCATTGAACTCGACCGGGGCGAAATAACCTTTGTATGCCAAAACGTTACTCATGACTACCTCCGACATCTTGCAGAAAGCGAACGATGTTTCGAATGGTCCCCGCTGTCAATTCGTCAGATGGATGAGGCGCGTGCATTACGAACATCCTGCCATCTGATGGCCTGTAGAAGCGAACGCGCGATCCGGATGTCTTGCCTTTGCTGTCCATTTCAAAGCCATATGAAGCCATGACTTTTAAAAAATCCGCATACCGATAAGTTGAAGGGCAGCTAAACAGTTGGGCGATGAGTTTATCGGATCGAGTCATCCCGCCTCACATTCTGCAACTATATTCTAGTTGCAATTTCAGGTCGTTGCAAGCACCTCTACTATAGAACATGTGTGCGTATAGAACAAGTGTTCGAATCACCACTGAGAATGGGGACAGGCATCTTTGTGGTGGTCTGTGCTGTGGAGTGGGCGTCTGCGGCAGTTCGTCTCGATCTGTAACAGTAACTCGGCAAAATTGGACCTAGATGTTACAGATTGAGACAAAGGGCCGGCGTCATCCGGAAACGTCTCGATTTGTAACATCTGGAGCCAATATTGCCGCCTTAGCGTTACAGATCGAGACAAATCGGCAGACTGCGGCAAAAGAAAAAGGTAGATTTTCGGTCATGTCCCAAAAATCTACCTTTGTGCCTTAGCCCAGCAGGTCGACTACGTTAAAGCCGGCGTTGCTCTTGGCGATGACGTCTCGGCCGCCAAAGACACAGGTGGGCGACGCGGCTGCGATGCGCGTCACGTCGGCGCCGAGCGAGCGAAGCTCAGCGGGCGTGGCCGCGAGCATCTGGGCGCGGCGCTCCTCGCGCGCGTGCGGATCGAGCCCAGCCAGGTAGGTCGTATTGCGGCGCTTGGTGAGCGCGTACGGCTTCACGGGCGCGTCCATGCCGCTCACGCAGCTCACGATAAAGCCCTCGAAGGCGGCCTCGTCGGGCTCAAAGCTGCCGAGCCATGCGCCCGCGCGTTCCATGCGCTCAATCGAAGGATCGACCGCCGGGTCGCGGTAGGTGTAGAACGCCGTCTGGCGCTCGCCGGCCGCGCGGAATCCGCATCCGTACGCACCGCCCTTCACGCGGATCTCGTTCCACAGGTAGTCGTAGGAGAGCGCGTTGGCGGCAACCGCCCAGGCGCCCGTCACGTCAATGCCCAGACGGCGCGGGTCGCACGCGCGCGCAGCAAAGCAGATGTCGCTGGGGATGACGAAAGCCTCGTGACGGTCGCGCGGCTCCGGCACCACGAGCGCGTTGCGGCCGGCATCGGCGCCGTCACCCGCGTCAAGCCCCAGGTCGCCCGCGGCATCCCAGTACGCGTCAAAGTCCTCGTCGCTGCCGGTAAAGCTCGCCATGCAGCCATCGGCCACAAAGATGTGGTCTGCCAGCTCGGCAAGCTTGGCGCGCAGGCCGTCCAGTCGCTCGTCAAAGTGCTCGAGCAGATCGCGCAGGAACAGGTAGAAGTCCACGCCCGAAAGCTGCTCGCGCACCACGGCCGAAGGCGAGCTGTAGCTCATCGCGCGACCAAGCGCCGCCGAGTGGCCGTTGTTGATAAAGCCCTGCTCAAGCCCAATGCGAATCTGCGTGAGCACGTCGCGCACGCGGTCGGCGTCAGCATCGAGCAACAGCGTGCTCGACCACACCTCGCGCGGCAGGCTCGCCAGCGCGTCGATCTTTTCGGACAGGGCGCCGGCGCTTACCAGCAGGTAGGGGCGCACGCCGTCCACGTCGGGCTGCGTCATGACCTCGGTCGTAAAGCTCAAAAAGCCCAGCTTGCCGGCGAGGAGGTTGTCGAGTTCCTCGGCCGAATGCTCGCGCGTGGGCAGCTGCTTGAGCAGGCGGCAGAGCAGCGTCACGTAGGGCAGGTCCTCAAATGCGACGCAGCTCAGGTCGAAGTACTGCATGGCGTAGGCCAAACGGTTGGTGGGGATGCCGTGGCGCAGGCAGGGGATGGGCGCGGTCGTGTCCACGACCAGCGGCGGCTCGGGGCGCGCCTCGCCAATGTCGGACACGTGCAGGCGCGGCAGCGTGGCCTTGGCCTCGGGCGTGTCCTCGGCTTCCTGCGCGGCACGCAGCGCGGCTGTGCGCTCGACCACGTCCGCCAGCTCGACATCGGTCATGGCATCGCGCTTTGCAGCCAGCTCGGCGGCCTCGGCACCCTCCGCGCCCTCGGCGGCGTCCACCGGCACCAGCTCGACCAGCGCCATATGGTCGTTCTGGAGCACGAGCTCGCGCAGCAGGTCCTCAAAGTAGCTACCGTTCAGCTCGCCGCGCAGCTCCTCGTACACCGGGCCGTACTTGAGCGCCAGCGTCGCAGCGTCGTCATCGTAGAGCCACGTGCTCAGCGCGTCGCACGCAATAGCCACGCCGTCGGCGATACCGTAGTCGCGCTGGCGAAGGTCGTATTCGTTGCTGCTGATGATGGCCTCCAGGCGCTCGCGCGGAACGCCGTGCTCACACAGGTCGCGGCAGGCGTCCTGGAACACGCGACGCAGCTCGCGCGCCACGCCGGGTTGCGCGTTTTGCAGCATGATGAGCTCGTAGGGCTGCAGGCTCTCGGCCGCGGTGTAGCTCACCACGTTGCCGCCCAGGCCGGCGGCCAGAATGGCCTTCTTAACCGGCGCTTCGTTGGAGCCCAGCAGTGCCTCGAACAGGATATCCGCCGCGATCGTGCGCTTGCGGTCGAGCGCGCTGCCCAGCACAAGACCTAGGCCCACCAGGGCGTTCTCGGGCGTGGTGGCCATCTCGACGCGCTTGTACTCGCAGGTCACGGGCGTCTGCACGTCCAGCGGATTGGGCGCCAGCGTGGACGGGTCCTCGCCGGCGGCAACGGCTGCGTCCATGCGCCGACTTGCGGCACTCGGCTGCGACAGATAGCGCTCGTCCAAAAAGGCCAGGGCGCGGTCCACGTCCAGGTCGCCGTAGAGCGTGATGTAGGAGTTGGAAGGATTGTAGTGGCGCGCGTGCGTGTCCAGGAACTGCTCGTAGGTGAGCGCGGGAATCGCGCGCGGGTCGCCACCGCTCTCGTGCGCATAGGCGGTGTCGGGATAGAGCGCGGCGTTGACGGCGTCGTCCAGCACACTCATGGGGTCGGACAGCGCGCCCTTCATCTCGTTGAACACCACGCCGTTATAGCGCAGCGTGCCCTCGCGCAGTCTGGCGGCGCTGCCTTCGCTCTCGGCGCCCTCCGGCAGGTCCAGCTCGTAGTGCCAGCCCTCCTGTTCAAAAATGGTGGGCTTGGTATAGATGGCCGGGTTGAACACCGCGTCCAGGTACACGTCCATCAGGTTGTAGAGGTCCTGCTCGTTGGTGGTGGCAACGGGGTAGATGGTCTTGTCGGGGTAGGTCATGGCGTTGAGGAACGTCTGCATGGAGCTCTTGATCAGATCGACAAACGGCTCCTTAACGGGGAACTTGGCCGATCCGCACAGCACCGAGTGCTCAAGGATATGGAACACGCCGGTGGAATCGGCCGGCGGCGTCTTAAAGCCAATGGCAAAGGCCTTGTTCTCGTCATCGCACGCCAGGTACAGCAGGCGCGCGCCCGAGGCGGTGTGGCGCAGCACATAGGCATCGGCGTCGAGCTCGGGCACGGTCTCGCGGCGCTCGACGGCAAAGCCGTGGCAGGTGGTTCCGGGTGCCAGCAGTGCGGCGGCGGTGGCGCGCGGGTCGGTTGAGGTGGTGGGCATGTGCAGTCTCCTTTGACGCCCCAGTGGGGGCGAATCGAGTCGAATCTCCGAGAGTATACCCATATGGGGCCGCGGCTCTGCAGCGAACTGAAGACGATGCCGGCTGATCGTCGATCACTCGCGGTTCGCCCGCCGCACGAGCGTGGATATCTGGACGCACGAGCGTGGAAAATTGGATGCTCGCCAAACGAGAGTGGATATTCGGACGGACGAGCGAGGATTTTCGGACACCTATCGAACGAGAGTGGATATTTGGACGGAATCTGCCGCAAAAGCCCCAAAAATCGTCCAAATATCCACTCTCGATATCCGACCGTCCGAAAATCCTCGCTCGTCCATCACTCGCGTATCTCTCGTCTCTCATTCGTCTCTAATATGAGAGATGACAGGAAGATGAGAGAAAAATATGAGAGATAACTGAGCATCAAAGAGACAGGCAATCATCGTATTGTCTCAATACCGATTGTTCTACCAGCAAAAATATGTATAAATGAAGCAAATGGTAGACATTCCATCTCTCACCTATCTCTCTATCTCTAAGCCGAGAGATAGAGAGATAGATGAGAGATAATTACGAGAGATAACTGAGAGACGAGGGAAATCTATCCGCGGCATTCTCCGCAGGACCGAGCGAAAGGACGTGCAGATGAACGAAAACGAGCTGACCGGTCTGCTTGAGTCTTTAAGGCGTATGGGCTCGGATGATCTTAACGTCGAAGTGAAGGAGAGCGCCACGACGCTTTCCCGCGATGTGTGGGAAACGGTGAGCGCATTCGCGAACACTGCCGGCGGAATTATCGTGCTCGGAGTGAGTGAGCGCGCAGGTTTTGTCCCGGTTGAGAACTTCGAGACCGAGAAAGTGCTCAACCAATTTGTGTCAGGCATGGGTGATGCGGGCGGTCGAGGAAAGCTGGCCAATCCGCCTAAATACACGATCGAGCGAGTGGAGCTTCAGGGCGTCATCGTTCTCATCATTACGATTGAGGAGCTCGATCCGTCGAGCAAGCCCTGCTATGTCATAGAGCGGGGCGCCCAGGGCGGCAGCTACAAGCGCATCGATGACAAAGATGTCCCGCTTTCATCGACCGAAGTGCTCGCATTGGCGTCATACGGTCGAGCGACTCCGAGCGATCGGGACGCGGTGGCGGGTGCGGGCGCGGACAATCTCGACGAGACGCTGGTCGACCGTACGATAGATCGGGCTTTCTCGTTGACGCCCCGGGCAATGCGCGGCGCGCCGGACAAACAAACGAAGCTGGAGCGCCTAAATATCCTTGATTCCCAGGGCAATGTCACCAAGGCTGGACTCCTAGTTGTGGGCACCTACCCTCAGCAGTTCTATCCCAAGCTCTTCATTGACGTGGCTGTCCATGCGGGAACTCAGAAGGGCATGGCGGGGTCGCTGAGGTTCATGGACCGCACAATCTGTGAGGGAACGTTGGGCGAAATGATCTCGGATGCCGTCGCAGCCGTCGCCAAGAATTTGCGGCGAACCTCGACCGTCCAAGGCGTCTCGCGTGTCGACTCGCTTGAGATTCCCGAGGAGGTTCTGCGCGAGGCAATCGCCAACGCCGTAATCCATCGAGAATACGGGGATCGGTTCTGTGGACAATCGATTGCCGTCGACGTCTTTGACGATCGTGTCGAGGTGACGAATCCTGGCGGCCTTTACGGGGGAAAGACTCGCGAGAACTTGTTTGACGGCAGCTCCCGATGCCGTAACGCGACGCTTGTGAAGCTCATGTCGATTGTCCCGCTGCCGGATGGCGCAGGTTCGCCGGCTGAGGGCAATGGCTCGGGCATCCCGATGATGATCGATGCCATGCGCGCGCATGGTCTGGCCGAGCCCCTGTTCTGCCCGGGGTTCGATCGGTTCAAGGTCGTACTTTACCGTTCAAAGATCGAGCCGGTCGATCATGGCGGGGGCTTAATTGTGACGGCACTCAAACACTACGGCGAGCTGGGGACGCGCGAGCTGGCAGAGCACACAGGGCTCACAATTTCCCAGGTTAGGTCGCGCGTCAACGCGCTCATTGCTCAAGGCGAGCTTGAGCCCACGGCGCCGGCGACGAGCCGCAACCGCAAGTATCGACTGTCGGAGCGCGTGGGATAGATGCGTTAGTGGACGAGGCGACCCAATAATCGACCCTCGATTGGCGTCCATTAAGGTAAAGCGGTTGTTGCCCAGTCGACGGTGATGCTAAAGACTCGGCTTACGCCGGCATGGCCCCGAACCCGTCTATCAGGAACAGCCTAAGAACCAGCTTGATGACATTTCCCGGTTTGACTTCTGCCGCGTCAAAGACGTGGCGCTCGGCGAGCTCGCTGCAGTATGCATAGATGTCGCGGATAAGGTCCGCGCCCGAGAGCGTAAACATGTAGCCTGCGTCCGAAAGCGCATTGGGCGCGGCAGGCAACTTGGCCATGTGACAGAACGTTTGCAGGTCGGGTGCCATAGCGTCCTGGTAGCCAAGATGGCTGCCGTCTTCTTGTGCGGCGAGTTCCAGCTGGCGTACTCGATCCAGCGCCACTGCCAGCACAAAGCTCGGCGTGGGCGCATTGACGTCCTCCGTGCTCGCCACAAGCCTGCCCGCCGCCTGCGTGACAAGCCAAGCGACCTCGCGCTGGCAACGCACGGCCTTGCGTGTAACCGGCTTGATGGACGAAGAAGAAACGCTCCCCTTAGGCGGATTCGAAGCAGCCATAAGACCCTCCCATGAACAATCCGGCCCAACAAGCCCGGACGAAACACGTGCTACATCAGTATACAGGGGAGTGGGGCAGCGGGGTACAAGTGCGCCAGCGGCAAACCGAGAGCATCAACGATGTGCCGATCGCGGAATGAGATCTCGTAATGATTGACTCTCGGCCATATTATTGAGGAGCATGACTCGCGTTCGTATGGTTGTAGGTGCTGGCGATGAACGACATTGACCTTGCTGTTCCTTTGATGGATGGACCAAGCTATGACCGCGCCTGCAGTCTCGTGCCTTCCGAATACGTTGAGGCATGGGAGTGGTTTCTGGGTGAGGAACAGCGCGGCGGCGTTTGGACCAGCCTTCCGCACCACACCAAGGAAGATAGCCCTCAGTATCAGTACCGTTTGAGAATTGGCTCGGACTTCTTTCCCGTAACGCGGGATTCAGGGATCTTCTGGCCGGGCCGGGATCGGGTGAAGCAAGATCCCAATAAGATCTTTGCGCTTTCGGTCCATAACTCTAAAAAGAGCTTCTACACCGATGTGCCTCCGCTCTATTTGGATGACGGTACGTGGGTCATTAAGTATTCGGTCCAAGCGCCAGGCGCCGTTGGTTCTTGAGACCAGAATTACAACCGTAAAATGCTCAACTGCATGGAATGTGGCGTCCCAGTCGGAGTCATATTTGCAACCGAGGTGGGCTATAAGGTGCTCGGCCTTGCGTTTGTTGAGCGGTTCGAGCCCGAAAACGGATGGTTTGTTCTGCACGGTCCTGTTCATAAAGGCGGACCGGACCCTCGTTTTGCGCCCGACATGAGTTATCTGAAGCACGTACCCGTCGATATTGAGTTTGCCGGACAGGGTGTGACCGACGACGAAAAGGTCCGCTATGCGTTAAGGCGCGAGCGATTGGGGCAGCAATGGTTCCGCAAGCAGCTCGTTGCCGCCTATGATGGCCGTTGCGCGGTGTCGGACTGCGGCGTCAGCGAAGCTCTGGAGGCTGCACATATCGAGAATTACTCGGGACCCAAATCGCAGGTTGCCAGCAACGGTATTCTGCTTCGGCGCGATCTTCATTCCCTATTTGATGCTCACCTGATTTCGTTTGAGCCTGTTTGCGGCGAATATCGGCTGTGCGGATCGTACCTGCTGGATAAGACCGACTATGCTTCCTTTGCGGGCGCGACGCTAAGGCAGCCGAATGAGCATCAGTGGCGACCCAATACGGTGTTTCTTGAGGCCCATCGCATTGAGTTCGATCGCTCGGAAAAGAAGCGTGAAAAGGCGGGGCTTCTGCCGTATTAGCGTATTTGGCTTTGGCATTCTTTGACGATCGTGTTGTTTGATCGGATCGCGTGGCGATGCAATCTCGCGCCCGCCCGCCGGTGCATGCTCTTCCTGATTTGTATAGCGAGAGGGGAGCGTGTATGAGCTGGCGAGGCGATATTGCGATGGGGAAGTACGGAAAACTGCCGTGTGCCCTTATAGACAACAATATGTTTCCGAGCGTAGAGGTTGATTGCGCGTCGTTTGTCGTCACCTGCCCTTGCTGCGGCTCGCAAATACCGTGTCTCGACATTCGGTTTATCGATGCGCGCGACAGACTCAGCGACGAAGTGAGAAAACGGACAGGCGTTCATATGCCGGTGTATCCGGAGAAATGCCCTGTTTGTGGCCTCGATATCGTGTACGACGCCGGCGACGAGGGATAGGTGATGCGGAGGAGTTGGCTGTGAGTGTCTTTTGCCTCTACAAATAAATCCCCTCACCGAGTTGCTTGTGGAACTCGGCGTGATGGTCGCGTGCCCAGGTAAAGAGCGCCTGGTCAAAGTCGGTACGCGTGGCCGGGACGCCAAAGACGCCGGCAACTTCGACGCGTATAAACTCCAGTGCCGGCAGCTTGTTGATGGCAGTGAGGGCAAACGGGGACGAGGGCTCCTCGAACAGATAGCGGCTGCCTTGCAGCGCGTCGCAACTGGTGCACGTGTTGCCGAGCGACGGGGCTTTGGAGGCTCGCGCGCCTACGGGCTTGTAGCCGCAGCGCTTATGAAGGTAGTCGCGGATCTCGCCCGGTACGCAGCCAAGAGCGGGCACGATGGCGAGTGCGTTGGCGTTGGCCGTGTCGATGGCAATGTACCCGGCTTCGTTGGGCGCGTGCGCGATGGCGATGCTCTCGTCGTTATCGGTTCGATAGGGAATGCCGAAGGCCGCGACTGAGGTCTCTTTGTGACACTTCCAGCACTCGCGCTTGCCCAGTACTAGATATATATACGGCGCTGAGGGGTCGGATCGGTCAACACCGGGCAGCCACTCGGCAAAGGGTTCGGGGTTGACGCCGCTGGGTACATACCAGATCTTCTTGGTCCGGTCCCATTTGGCGCCCAGCGCCTTGGCTTCTTCTTTGTGCGAAAAGGGGACATCGAGCTCGGTGCGCATGGCGGCTCCTTGGTGCTGCAGGTGCAAGTGGCTCAAGGATACCGCAGGGCACAGACATCGCGGCGTTTTGCTGAGAAGTTGCGGTGCGGACTGATTGGTTATGCCGATGGATAGATCGGCAAGTAGATGGTCGGCTTTTGGCCAGTTGGGCGGTTGGAGCTGCCAGCTGATTTGGCGACATAAAACAAAACAGCCCAGAGGACATAGCCTCTGAGCTGCGAACATTTGGTGGGCGTTAGAAGATTTGAACTTCTGACCTCTTCCGTGTCAGGGAAGCGCTCTCCCCCTGAGCTAAACGCCCGATCAAGGGTGCGCAAGCGCGCAAGGGATAATATAACGGAGCCTGAACTCGGTGGCAAGAACATTTTTAAAAATCGCTTACATTGTGGAATTCGGGGGCTTTGTCGTATCCATTTCAAAAGAGCCTGCTGCCGCGATTTGGCTGTCGCATAATGCAAGGCCATTGCGGTATCGGGCTATGGAAAGACGCCTGCGGAATTGTCCTGCCGATAAACGGACAAGCCTCCAGCTGGTGACTTCGCCGTGGTAAGGTAAGCCGAATTGTTTCCAGGCTGTTTCGGGGGAGTGGAATGAGCAAAGAGTGTGTCGAGCAGGTTGAAGGCGCAGGGGCTTCGGTGCCGATGACCGATATATCGAACATTGATGTGCCCGAGGGCACCGACGAGCTCAGCCGTAGCACCCGCCGCGCCTGGCGCGAGCGCCTGAACAGCGCTTCGACGCGCAAGATGATCACGGGCGTCTTGGCTACGCTGGTGGGTGGTTCATTTTGGGGCTTCTCGGGCACCAGCGCGAGCTTTCTGTTCGATACCTACCACGTCGACACCTTGTGGCTTATGAGCGTGCGTCAGATTCTCGCCGGTCTACTCTTTATGGCCGTGGTTGTTACGCGCGACCGCGAGCGCCTGATTAAGCTCTGGACCACGCCCGCCGATCGCAAGCAGCTGCTGCTCTTTACCGCCTTTGGCCTGCTGTTCAACCAGTTTTGCTATCTTTCGGCCGTGCGCCTGACGAACGCCGGAACCGCGACGGTGCTCCAGTGCCTGCAGCTCGTTATCATCATGGGCTACACCTGCGCGATCGATCGCCGCATGCCGCGTACTCGCGAAGTCATCGGCATTGGCCTGGCTCTGGGTGGAACCTTTTTAATCGCCACCGGCGGCGACCCCACCAGCCTGAATATCTCGCCGCTTGGCCTGGCAGCAGGTCTTATGTGTGCGGTCAGCGCCGCGTGTATGGCGGTGATTCCCGCCAAGATCCTGCCCGAATACGGCAGCCCCATCGTCACGGGCTCGGCAATGCTCACGGCGGGCGTGGTCTCGTGCGTCTTCGTGCAGCCCTGGGCGCATATGCCGGCGCTCGACGCTGCCGGCATCGAGGCGCTCGCGGTGTTCGTGGTTATCGGCTCGTTTTTTGCTTACATGCTCTATATGCAGGGCGTTAAGGACATCGGCTCGGTGCGCGCGAGCCTCATCGGAACTGTGGAGCCCGTCTCGGCGACCATCACCAGCGCCGTTATGCTGGGCACGGTGTTTTTGCCGACCGACCTTATCGGCTTTGTCATGATCATCGTGATGATGTTCCTCACGGTGTAGCTGGCGCCGCTGCCAAAACGGAAAAGGTGTTGTGCCGCATTTTCGCCAATTGATGTCCGTGTCTGGAGTTTAGCTGTCGATGCTCAAAATGCCATAAACTAGTAACGTTATGGACTTTTTCATTGCGACTCAATTGCGAGGATTTCTTTATGGCTGGTAATCACTTTAAGGGCAGCGATAGCGGCCGTCCTGCAGTTCCGCCGCGTCCGAACGGGGCTGGTAAGGCCGGCACGCCGGGCGGCGCTGGACAGGGCGGTTCCGGTAAGCGCGTGTCCCCGGGCGAGACGGCGATGTTTACCGCTCTGTACGAGCAGTCTCAAAAGGCAAAAAAGACCGGCCGTGCAAGAGGGAATGTCTTTGCGGGCGGTGCAACCTCTGCGTCGCAGCCGAGCGGGGCTCCTTCGGTACCTGCGAACAACGCAGGTGCTGCCAACGCCGCGAATGCCGCCGGCAACGTTAATGCCGACAAGGCCGCCAACAATACTCCCTCTGCCGGTGGCGCGGGGCTTACGGGTAACCTCGGCACGATTTACACCGGCGCCTCCGAGACTGGCACGTTCGCCCGCCTGGATGATAGCGGTGCCGAGTTTGCGGGCTCGGGTTCCAAAGAAGATTATTACGATTTTGGCTTGAACTACGGTAGCGACGCTTCGTCGAGTTCGACCTCTGACGGTCTGGTCCGTCATCGCCATCGCAAGGGCGAGCGCAAAAAGCGTCACACCGGCGCCATTATTGCCGCTGTAGTCGCGGTGCTTCTCGTTGCGCTTGGCGCAAGCGGTTTTATGCTGCTTAACTCGGCAAAGACCGTAAAGAGCGAAGCGAAGGAGGCTGTCGAGATCGTCGGTGGCCTTAAGGACAAGGTCACGTCGGGCGATTTTTCGACGCTGCCTGACGACGCGAAGAAGATCGATGAGCTCTGCAACAGCATGAAGGCGGAGACCTCGAGCCCGCTGTGGACGGCGGCATCGTTTATCCCGGTGTATGGCAGTGACATCAACGCAGCCCGCACCATGATTGATGCCCTGTCCGATGTCTCGAGCAACGCGCTGGTTCCCATGGCCGATAACCTCTCGCAGGCCACGCCCGGCAAGCTGTTCCAGGACGGCATGATTAACGTGTCCGCGCTACAGGCGGTCGCCGATTCGCTTTCCAGCAGCTCGAAGGTGTTCAAGAGCGCCAACGAGAAGATCCAGGGCATTGGCGATACTCATATTTCCCAGGTGACCGAGCTGGTCGATAAGGCCAAGGACGGCTTTGCCACCCTCAACGGCGCGGTTGACGCGGCTGAGAAGGTCGCCCCCGTCCTTCCCCAGATGCTCGGCGCCAACGGCCAGACGCGCAACTACCTTATGTACGCCATGAACAACGTCGAGATTCGTGCTTGCGGCGGCTTTGGCGGTTCGCAGGGCCTGATTTCGGTCACTGACGGCCAGATGTCGATTGGCGAGTTTGTTCCCCGCATTGGACTCAGCGAGGATGAGGCAGTCGAGAGCGTCGACGAAGAGGATGAGGCGCTGTTCGGCAACCACAGTAACCTGTACAACTCGGGCAATACCTATTCGCCTGATTGGCCCCGCAACTCGCAGCGTGTCGCCGCGCTGTGGAAGTCCCAGTATGGACAGGACGTTGATGGCGTCATCGGTATCGACCCGGTGTTCCTGCAGTATCTGCTGGGCCTGGTCGGTAACGTGTCACTGCCCGACGGAACGGTTGTCGACGGCACCAACGCCGCAAAGGTCCTCATGCACGATGTGTACTGGAACTATCCGGTCGAGGAGTCTGACGGCATCTTTGCATCCGTCGCCAGCGCTGCCTTCGACAAGATCCTTGGCGGTATCGGCGATGTCGATGTTACGAAGCTTGTCAGCGCCGTTGAGCGCGGTGCCGAAGAGGGCCGCCTGATCGCGTGGATGAGAAACGATGATGAGCAGAGTGCCATCAAAGAGACGGGCATTGACGCTTCGCTGCCCGATCCGGATGACCCGAGTGCCGATCCTGTTGCCGGCGTTTACTTTAACAACCTGAGCTTCTCCAAGCTCGACTGGTATCTGAACGCCGACACGCAGATCGGCCAGGGCATCAAGAACGGCGACGGCACGTGCTCGTATCGCATCACCGTTACTCTGACGAACATCATGACGCAGGAGGAGGCAGGCAAGCTGCCCGACTACGTTGCGGCGAGCGCACCCGATGCCGCGCGTGACGACGAACGCCTGAATGTCTCGTTGTTTGCCCCGACGGGCGGCAACATCAGTGACCTTACGGTTGAGGGCACGCAGTTTGGTCTTGGCGCCGCTACGTGGCATGGAATCCCCTTCTATTCGGGCACCGTTGACCTGCATGCTGGCGAGACGACGACGATCACGTATACGCTGACCACGTCGGCCGAGGCGGGGGACAAGCCGCTTACGCTGCGTCAGACTCCTACATGCCAGGCGGCTCGCGACAGCGCGTCGGCGTAGGGTTTTTCTGGTAGCGCAGATAATCGAGTACCATTTTGGGGCGGACAGGCAATCTGTTCGCCCCTATTTTGTAAGGAGAGCGCATGAAGTACTTTGGCACCGACGGCTTTCGCGGTGAGGCCAACGTTGGGCTGACGGTAGAGCACGCTTATAAGATTGGCCGTTTTGTGGGCTGGTATTACGGCGCCAACCGCAGTGCTAAGGCGCGCGTGATCGTGGGCAAGGACACACGTCGCTCGAGTTATATGTTCGAGGCGGCGCTGGTGAGCGGCCTGGTCGCGAGCGGTGCGGACGCCTATATGCTGCATGTGATCCCGACGCCGGGCGTAGCGCATCAGACTGTGGAAGGCTGCTTCGATTGCGGCATCATGATCAGCGCGAGCCACAACCCGTTTTGCGATAACGGCATTAAGCTAGTCAACAGCGACGGCTTTAAGATGGACGAGGACGTACTGGAGCTCATCGAGGACTATATCGATGGCAAGAGCGAGGTGCCGCTGGCAACGGGCAACCACATCGGCGCCACGGTGGACTACATGCAGGGTCGCAACCGCTACATTGCTTCGCTCATCGCCAGCGCGAACTTTTCGCTGCAGGGCGTCAAGATCGGTATCGACTGCGCCAACGGCTCGGCATCCTCGGTGGCCAAGCCGGTGTTCGACGCACTGGGCGCCGATGTGCGCGTGATCAATGCCGCGCCCGACGGCTTTAACATCAATGTCGACTGCGGCTCTACGCATATTGAGCGCCTGCAGCGCCACGTGGTGGAGCAGGGCCTGGATGTGGGTTTTGCCTACGATGGCGATGCCGACCGCTGCCTGGCCGTGGACGAGCGCGGCCGCGTGGTCGACGGTGACCAGATCCTGTACGTGTGCGGTGTGTACCTGAACAAGCACGGGCGTCTCTCGGGCGGTACCGTGGTGCCGACGATCGCCAGCAACTTTGGCCTGATCAAGTCGTTGGAGCTTGCCGGCCTGAGTGCCGTGACCAGCGGCGTGGGCGACCGTCACGTGTATGCCAAGATGCGCGAGGGCGGCTACAGCCTGGGCGGCGAGCAGACGGGCCATACGATCTTTGGCGATATCGAGCGCACGGGCGACGGCATTATGACCTCGCTGCGCGTGATGGAAGTGATTCGTGCCGAGCGCGAGACGCTCTCGCAGCTCACGGCTCCGTGCAAGCTGCTGCCACAGGCGCAGGTGGCCGTGCACGTGGCGGACAAGGACGCCGCGCTCGAGAATATGGGCGTGCAGAACGCCATCGCCGAGGCCGAGGCTGCGCTGGCAGGCGAGGGCCGCGTGCTCGTGCGCAAGAGCGGAACCGAGTCGGTTATCCGCGTGCTGGCCGAGGCGCCCGACCAAGCATCCGCCGATGCCGCCATGAAGCGCATCGCCAACGCGCTGGAAGCTCTGTAAGGTAGTCATTGGGGACGTTCTTAAACGACTAGGTGGAAAGGGGACGCTGCGGATTGGTTCCGCGGCGTCCCCTTTGCGTTGGCGTGTCGGTTATGCCTTACAGTTCGTAGAGCGTGGTGAACTTGTCCTGCAGGTAGCTGCAGTAGTAGCGGGCATCGAACGCCATGCCGCACGCGCCCTTGATGAGCTCCGGCGCGTCCTTGGCGCGGCCCCACTGCCAAATGTGCTCGCCCAGCCAGGCGCGGACAGGTGTCAGGTCGCCACTCGCACAGGCGCCGGTAAGGTCGACACCGTCGCGGCACATGGCCGGCACAAACATGGCATCGTAGGCACTGCCCAGCGCATACGTGGGGAAGTAGCCAAACGAGCCGCCGCTCCAGTGCGTATCCTGTAGGCAGCCGTGCGTGTCGTCGGGAACGGGAATGCCCAGGTACTCATCCATAAAGCGATTCCAAAGCGCGGGGATGTCCTTGGCCGTGGCCTCGCCGGTAAACAGCATGCGCTCGATCTCGTAGCGCACCATAACGTGCAGCGGATAGGTGAGCTCGTCGGCCTCGGTGCGGATCAGCGAAGGCTGCGCGATGTTCACGGCGTGGTAGAGCGTGTCCTCGTCGACGTCGCCGTAGACCTCGGGCGCGTGACGGCGCAACACCTCGAGCAGCGGCCCCATAAAGGCGCGGCTGCGGCCAACGGTGTTCTCAAAGAAGCGGCTCTGGCTCTCGTGGATGCCCATGGAGGTGCCGCCCTCCAGGCACGTGTGCGCGTAGGCGGGGTTCACGCCCAGCTCGTACATGGTGTGACCGGCCTCGTGGATGATGCTGTAGACGTTGGAGATGCAGTCGTCCTCGTAGATGTGCGTCGCGATGCGCGCGTCACCCACGGCAAAGCCCTCGCTAAACGGATGCTCGGTAAAGGCAAGCGTGGTGTCGTCCAGGTCTAGGCCGACGAGCTTCATAAGGTCAAAGCTCATGGCGCGCTGGGCGGCCTCGGGCACGCGGGCATGCAAAAAGTCGGCAGCGGGCTGCTGACCGCGCTCGCCGATGGCGTGAACGAGCGGCACGACGGTGGCCTTGACCTCGTCGCAAAATGCGTCGAAGCTCTCGGTGGAAAGGCCGCGCTCGTACTGGTCGAGCCACACGTCGTATGGGTCGCGCTTGGGGTCCATGAGCTCGGCCTGATGCTTGAGCTGGCTGACGATCTTGTCCACATAGGGCTCAAAGCTCGCCCAGTCATTGGCCGTTTTGGCCTTGTGCCACACGGCGTCGGCCTCGCAGGTGAGCCTGGTCCAGGCCTCGGCTTCTTCGGTGGGAATGGCGCTTGCCTCGCGCTGGTCGCGGCTGAGCACGCGAATCTCGTCGAGCAGCTGCGGGTCGTCGATCTTTTCGCCCGCGACCGTCTCACGCGCGAGAGAGCGCACGAGCTCAACGGATTTTTTGCTGGTCAGGAGCTTGTGATGTTCGCCGGCAAGGGTGCCCATAGCATCGGCGCGGGCAGCGGCGCCGTTGGCGGGGGCAATCGTCGCGCCATCGAACTCGGCAATCTTGAGCAGGTACTCGCGGGTCCACAGTTTGCCTTCGAGCTTGCGGAGCTTCTTGACGGCCTTGCCCGTCTTGGCGCTCTTAGGGGCCTTGGCCACGGCGGCATTGGCCTTCTTATCGAGTTTCTTTCCCATATATCTATATCCTTGATCTCGCAGACCGGACGCCACGGGTGGGCGTGCGGCCAGTTTGCACAGCTACCTGCCTTGTACCCAGTGCGAACAAAACGGAACGCGGCGATACACCCAAACAATGTGGTATCCTGTAGCCCAATGCGTTGACGGAGAGGGTTTTGCCCGCCGCGTCGCCGGCAAGAGAGGGAAGGTCATGGGCTGCAAGCCTTCCTGCGGTGACAAGGGCCAAGCGTTCACTCCCGAGCAGCGACCTCAACGGGCGCGCGGCCAGCGGCGGCGATGTCCCCAGTAGGGAAGCCGTGAGCCTCGCGACAAGGGGCAAAGAGTGGGCGCGGCGGGCCAGACATCCGTCGGGTCAAACAAGGTGGTACCGCGGAATTCAACCGTCCTTGGGCAATGCACATGCCCGAGGACGGTTTTTTGTTACCGAACCGGGCCGCGTTTTCGCAACGCCAAGCGGCATTGGTCGCCCTGGCAAGCGAATGCGCGAGAGACGAAAGGGAAGACATGAGTCTGATTGATGATCTGGTCAAACTCGAGGAAGAGGCCAAGGAGCTCGTCGCAGGCGCCGACGACGCCGCCAAGCTCGAGGCTGCGCGCGTTGAGCTGCTCGGTCGCAAGGGTCGCATCACCGGCCTGATGCGCATGATGGGCAAGCTCGCCCCCGAGGATCGTCCCATGATGGGCAAGCGTGCCAACGAGATGCGCCAACTGATCGAGGGCATGCTCGACGAGCGCACCACCGAGATGAAGGCCGCCGCCCTCAAGCACGCTCTCGAGCACGAGGCCGTCGACATTACCCTGCCGGGTATCCGTCCGCAGATCGGTCACCAGCACCTGATCAAGCAGATCATCGAGGAGGCCGAGGACATCTTCTGCGGCATCGGCTACACCGTCGAGTCCGGTCCCATGGTCGATACTTCCTACTACAACTTCACTGCGCTCAACGCCCCCATGGATCACCCGAGCCGCTCGGCCCGCGATACCTTCTACGTGGTCGACAACAACCCTGGCAGCGTCGCACACCCCGAGGCTCACGCCCATGGCGAGTCCGACGTACTGCTGCGCACCCAGACTTCGGGCGTGCAGATCCACACTATGGAGTCGCAGAAGCCGCCCATCTACATGATCTGCCCGGGCACCGTCTACCGTCCCGACACGGCCGACGCCTGCCACCTGCCGCAGTTCAACCAGATCGAGGGCCTGGTCGTCGACGAGGGCATCACCTTTGGCGATCTTAAGGGCACGCTCGACTACTTTGTTAAGTGCATGTTTGGCGAGGACCGCAAGACGCGCTACCGCCCGCACTTCTTCCCCTTCACCGAGCCTTCCTGCGAGGTGGACGTGAGCTGCCACGTGTGCGGCGGCAAGGGCTGCAACTTCTGCAAGCACAGCGGCTGGATCGAGATCTTGGGCTGCGGCATGGTCGACCCCAACGTCCTGATCAACTGCGGCATCGACCCCGAGAAGTACACCGGCTTCGCCTTTGGCATTGGCGCCGAGCGCGTCGCGGCCCTGCGCTACGACCTGCCCGACCTGCGCACGTTGATGACTGGTGACATGAGGTTCTTGAACCAGTTCTAGAACGTTTTCTTCTTAGTTGCAGTTTCCGGCTCAAAGCCGCATTTATGAAAGGAGACCAGTTAGATGCGCGTTTCTTACGACTGGCTCAAGACCATGATCGATATTCCGGAGGATCCCAAGACCCTTTCGGACGAATATATCCGTACCGGCACCGAGGTCGAGGCGATCGACACCGTGGGAGAATCCTTCGACCACGTGGTGACTGCCAAGGTGCTCACCAAGACCCCGCACCCCGATAGCGACCACATGTATGTGTGCTCGGTCGACGTGGGCGACAAGAACCTCGACGCCGACGGCAACCCCGCTCCGCTGCAGATCGTCTGCGGCGCGCAGAACTTTGAGGCCGGCGACCACATCGTCACGGCCATGATCGGCGCAGTTCTGCCCGGCGACGTCAAGATCAAGAAAAGCAAGCTTCGCGGCGTCGTGTCCATGGGCATGAACTGCTCCGCGCGCGAGCTCGGCCTGGGCGGCGACCACTCCGGCATTATGATCCTGCCCGAGGATACGCCCTGCGGCATGCCGTTTGCCGAGTATGTGGGCTCGAGCGACACCGTGCTCGACTGCGAGATTACGCCCAACCGTCCCGACTGCCTGTCCATGATCGGCATGGCCCGCGAGACCGGCGCCATCTTCGACCGCGATTTTCACGTTGAGCTGCCCGCCATCAAGGCCGAGACCGGCCGCGCGACCGACGACGAGCTTTCGGTCGAGATTGCCGACGAGGGCCTCTGCGACCGCTATGTTGCCCGCATCGTGCGCAACGTGAAGGTCGGTCCGTCGCCCGACTGGATGGTCAAGCGCCTCAACGCCCTGGGCGTGCGCCCGCACAACAACATCGTCGACATCACCAACTACGTGATGATGCTCACCGGTCAGCCGCTGCACGCCTTTGACCTGGACACCTTTGCCGAGCGCGATGGTCATCGCCGCGTGGTGGTTCGCGCCGCCCAGCAGGACGAGAAGTTCACGACGCTCGATGGCGAGGAGCGCACGCTCGACGCCGGCATGGGCCTCATCACCGACGGCGAGCGCCCCGTGGCGCTGGCCGGCGTTATGGGCGGCATGGATTCCGAGATCGAGGACGATACCGTTGACGTGATGGTCGAGAGCGCCTGCTTCAACGCCGGCCGCACCTCGCACACCAGCCGTGACCTATCGCTGATTTCCGACGCCTCCATCCGCTTTGAGCGCCAGGTCGACGAGACCGGCTGCGTGGACGTCGCCAATGTGACGTGCGCGCTGATCGAGGAGATCGCCGGCGGCGAGGTTGCTCCCGGCTATGTGGACGTGTTCCCCGCGCCCAAGACCATCGACAGCATTAAGCTGCGCCTGGCCCGCGTGCGTGCCATCTGCGGTGCCGACATCGAGCCCGACTTTATCGAGCGCTCGCTTACCCGCCTGGGCTGCACCGTCGAGCGCGACGGCGAGGACTTTATGGTCACGCCGCCGAGCTTCCGTCCCGACCTGCCGCGTGAGATCGACCTGATCGAGGAGGTCTTGCGCCTATGGGGCATGGGCCGCGTGACGGCGACCATTCCGGCTGCCAAGAACCACATCGGCGGTCTGACCCGCGAGCAGAAGCTCACTCGTAAGGTCGGCGAGATCCTGCGCGCCTGCGGCCTCAACGAGACCACGACTTTTGGCTTTGCCGCCCCGGGCGACCTGGAGAAGATCGGTATGTCCACCGAGGGTCGCGGTTGCCCCGTGGTGCTCATGAACCCGCTGGTAGCCGAGCAGACCGAGATGCGCCGCTCGCTGTTGCCAGGCCTGTTGCAGTCTGTGGCCTACAACGAGGCCCACGGCACGCCCAACGTGCATCTGTACGAGGTCGGCAGCTTGTTCCACGGTCGCGAGAACGCCAGCCTGCCCAAGGAGACCAAGTCCGTGGCGGGCGTGCTCTCGGGCCAGTGGAGCGAGCAGTCTTGGACCATGAAGTACCGCAAGCTGCGTTTCTTCTTTGGCAAGGGCATCGTTGAGGAGCTGCTTGCCCAGCTGCGCATCGAGAAGGTTCGCTTCCGTCCCGTCGAGGGCGAGAGCTATGCCTTCCTGCAACCGGGTCGTGCTGCCGAGGTACTCTCGGGCGGTACCGTGCTGGGCTGGGTTGGCGAGATCCACCCCGAGGCGCGCGAGACTATGGGCATTGATGAGGTCGTCGTTGCCTTTGAGCTCGACCTGGACAAGCTGATCAAGGGCGCCCGCAACCAGGAGAACTACCGTGAGTTCTCGCAGTACCCGGCCGTTGAGCACGACCTTGCTATCGTAGTCGACAACACTGTGACCTGCGAGGATCTTGAGCGTCGTATTACGAGTGCCGGCGGCAAGCTGCTCGAGGGCGTGCGCCTGTTCGATGTCTACCGCGATCCCATCCGTATCGGTGCGGGCAAGAAGTCCATGGCCTTTGCGCTTACGTATCGCTCCGACGACCATACGCTCACCAGCGAAGAGGTCGAAAAAGCGCACCAGAAGATCGTCACCAAGGTGTGCAAGGGCGTAAACGGCGAGGTCCGCGGCTAGGTCCTGCGCTGGGGTATGGGTCAGCGGTGGCTGCTGCCGAGTCCTACGTGACTGCTGTTTTCGGTATAAGGCACCGTTGAGCCTGCATATATGACACGCGCATTACATAACGGCGTGCTGCTTTGTCGGCAGTGCGCCGTTTTGCTATGATAGCCCGCGGCGTGTTACGAATCTGACATTACGTAACACTGGAAAGGTGATTCAAGCGGCGTTGCAATTCCGTGCGCCGATAACCGGGAGGCGTACATGCACATTCCAGATAATTATCTGTCCCCGCAGACCGATGCCGTCATGGCGGTGGCGATGGTGCCTGTTTGGGTCCACTGCATCAAGAAGGTGCGCGCCACGCTCGATCGCGAGCACATGGCGTTCCTGGGCATTTGTGCCGCATTCTCCTTTTTGCTCATGATGTTCAACGTGCCGCTGCCCGGCGGCACCACTGGTCACGCTGTTGGCGGCGCGCTCATCGCGCTGCTGCTGGGCCCCGAGGCTGCTGCCATTGCAGTTTCGGTTGCACTTGCGCTGCAGGCGCTGCTGTTTGGCGACGGCGGCGTTCTGTCCTTTGGCGCCAACTGCTTTAACATGGCCTTTGTGCTGCCGTTTGTCGCTGCTATCGTGTTCCGTGCGCTCAACAGCCGTCTGCACGACAAGAGCTGGGGTACCTCGGTTTCTGCCATCGTGAGCGGTTGGGTTGGCCTGTGCCTGGCGGCCCTGTGCGCGGCGATCGAGTTTGGCATTCAGCCGATGCTCTTCACCAACGCCTCGGGCGCGCCGCTGTACTGCCCCTTCCCGCTGTCCGTGGCTATTCCGGCTATGTTGATCCCGCATATGCTGGTTGCCGGCGTGATCGAGGGCGTGGCAACGGCCGCCATCTACGGTTTCATTAAGAAGACGGCACCGAGCATTATCGTCGGACCCGAGGCCGTCGATGGCCAGCCTGCTGCCGAGGGCGCTGCTGCCAAGAAGACCTCGCTGGTCCCCACGCTCATCTTGGTTGCCGTGCTTGTCGTGGCCACGCCGCTGGGCCTGCTGGCCACGGGTGACGCCTGGGGTGAGTGGGACGCCGAGGGCGCCGCGACCGCCGTTCAAGAGGCTGGCGACGACAGCCTGCAGGCTTCGGTCGGCCTCGATACCCCGACCTTTGCCGATGCACTGCCCACGGGCGATTACCTTCAGGCCTATTCCGAGGAGCAGGGCCTCGGCTTTGCTGGCCAGGCTGCGATGTATATTCTTTCGGGCGTGATTGGCGTAGCGGTGCTCACCATCGCATTCCGTCTGATCTCGCTGACGGTTAAGGAAAACTGAGCGCATGCAGATGGTCGAGCTGCCTAGCTGGCTTGCGGCCGAGGAGCAATATGAGCCCGTGGGGGCTCGGCATCGCGTGATGCAAAAGAACGTCCTGCACCTGGCGAGCCTGCTTGAGCGGGTTCGCCTAGGCGGCGGCGCACACGAGGGCGGGTCGATGATCGACCGCGCCCTTTCTTCCGTTTCGGCCCCGGTGCGTCTGGTGGGGATGCTCGTCTGCGTCCTGTGCGTGTGTCTGACGCAGAGCCCGCTGTACCTCATGTTGATGGCGGCTATCGCGTTGGTGCTGGTCGCGGTGCGCCCGGTGCGCGGGCTGCGGGCGACTTTTGTGCCGGCGTTGGCTGCTGCGGGGTTTGCCGTGGTTCTGGCGCTGCCTGCCCTGCTGCTGGGCGCGTCTGCCACGGGTGCCATGCTCAAGATTGCACTCAAAACGTTCATTAACGTGTCGCTGGTACTGGGCGTTTCGTGGACCCTCACGTGGAGCCGCATGTCGGCAGCGCTTAAGATGTTGCACCTGCCCGACGAGGTCATCTTTACGTTTGATATGGCACTCAAGCATATCGAGGTGCTGGGACGCACGGCGCACGATCTGTGCGAATCGGTTATGCTGCGCAGCGTCGGTCGCGCGCCTGCGGGGTTTTCGCGTACCGACTCGGTGGCGGGTATCATGGGCATGACGTTTATCAAGGCTATGGAATGCAGCCGCGCGATGGACGAGGCCATGCTCTGCCGCGGCTTTGCCGGCGCGTATCCGGCTCCCGCGCGGAGCGGCCTTGGCTGGCGCGATGCCGTTTACGCGGCCGCTGCGGCGCTGCTCGCCGTGTTGTGCGCGGTGCTGTAGCGCGGGCGGTTTAACCGTCGATGTGAATAGGGAAGGGCGACGTTTTGGCAAACGATACGAATGGCGCGATGGGTGCGAGCGGTGCTGCCGGTGCCGAGACGACGCCGCTTATCGAGTTTCGCGACGTGGTGTTTTCCTATGCGGGCCATACGGTGGTCGACGGCGTTTCGCTGCAGGTGGACCGTGGGGAGCTCGTTGCCCTGCTCGGTCCCAACGGCTGCGGCAAGACGACGATCATGCGTCTTATCAACGGTCTTGAGCTTGCGGACGCGGGTGCGTATCTGTTTGACGGGCATGCGGTCGATGCGGCATATCTCAAGGATCCCGCGGCTGCCCAGCGGTTCCATCAGCGCGTGGGCTTTGTGTTCCAGAATGCCGATGCGCAGCTCTTTTGCGCCACGGTGGGCGAGGAAGTTGCTTTTGGTCCCGCGCAGATGGGGCTGCCGGCAGACGAGCTCGAGCACCGCGTGCGCGATGCCATGGGGCTGTTCCAGGTTGCCGATCTGGTCGATGCCTCGCCCTATCAGCTTTCGGGTGGGCAAAAGAAGCGCGTGGCGCTGGCTGCGGTTGTGTCTATGAACCCCGATATCCTAGTACTCGACGAGCCTACCAATGGACTCGACGAGGATTCATGCGACATCGTGGTCAACTTCTTGCTGGCCTACGTCGCGGCGGGTAAGACGGTCTTGATGAGCACGCATCACCAGGATTTGGTGCGACGCCTGGGTGCCCGTGCAATCTATATCGATCGATATCACCATGTGGTCGAGGCACCTTCGCCGTCGTATGGAACCGAAAGCTGTGCTACGGACTAGTTGCTGCGTAGAGCGTGCGTAGCCGCCCGCGCGGCTTTGCCGTGATGGTATAGTTATCCAGGTTTTTTATGGGGGTGGCTATGCCAAGCTGGAACATTCATATCGCTCAGACGGAGCGTTTGCTGGAGCGCACCGGTGCGCTTGCCAATAGCGTGCGCGACCGCAATGCCTTTTTGTTTGGCTGCGTGGTTCCGGATATCTTCGTGGGCTATATGGTCCCTGCCATCGCCGATCCCATCCCGTACCGCATTACGCACTTTGCCAAGCCTGAGCCCATCCCAAAGCCTCGTGAGCATGAGTTTTGGGATACCTATGTGGCACCGTTGCTAAAAAGTTCGCCCACCGGTGCGCCGGCCGCGGCGACCTCGATTATCGAGGAACGCGAGCGACTGAACCGCGTGCACTATCCCCAGCGCTACAAGGATGCCGAGCCGGTTGCCGGTCCCGGCGCCTATGAGTTCTCGCTTGCATCCGAAGATGTGGCACAGTCGTTGCTCGATTTGACACTGGGTGTCTGGTCGCATTTGGTGGCCGACACGGTATGGAACACGCGTGTGAACCAGTATCTGGAAGCAAACGGCGGCAAGCCGAGCGAGGAATTTCGCATTAAAAAGCAGGGCGATTTTGACTGGTTTGGCAAGACGCTGGGCATTGTTTCCATCCCGCGTGCGACCGATCGTCTGTATACTGCTGCGGCGCGTTTTGGTCAGTATCCCATCCATAAAGAATATGTGCTCAAGACCATCGGCGTCATGCACGAGATTGTACGCGAAAACCCCGGCGAGCCCGATCATCCGCCATACCGCCTGCTGACCGAGGAGTTCTTCGACGCGACGTTTACCGAGGTGATCGAGCTGACCGAGGCGGGCTTTGCGGCTCGCGTTGCCGCTTCTGACGTCCCCGCAGTCCCTCTGATCGCTAGCTGCTAGCCGGCCGGCTTGACGGCGAACAGTTCATCCCAATTGACCAACGGCTCCCGTCGCAGGGCATCTTCGGTGGTGCGCTCGGCATCGGAGAGGCTTGCGACTGAACGCAAATCGATGAAGCGGCATATGAAGAAGGTCTTAAAAAGGGCCCGGAAGGCAATGCCTTCCGGGCCCTTTGCAATGCAAATCTGCTTGCAAGTACGATTTAGCGCACCTGAGCGACGTAAGCGACGTTGGTCGAGGAGACCTTGTCCTCGAGCTGGACGCTCATGCGGGGATCGCCTGCGGTAGCGACGGTCAGGTCGCCGGCCTCGACGTAGCCGAGCTCCTTAGCGGTCTCGATCGCCTTGACGATCGTGCCGTTGACGGTGCCCTGGGTAATCTCGGCCTGGTGTGGGATAACGCCCCAGTACATAATCATCTGCTGGACGGCCCACTCGTGGCGGGAGAACGCGCAGATCGGCATGTTGGGACGGAAGTGCGAGATCAGGCGAGCGGTACGACCGGTGGTCGTCGGCACGGTGATGCACTTGGCGCCAACAGTGGTAGCCATGTTCACAGCGGACATACCCACAACGTTGTTGACGACGCGGGTGCCGTGAGCGTCAGCCGGAACCTCGAGCGGAGCGTGAGCCGGGAGGTACTTCTCGGTCTCGAGAGCAATGCTGGCCTGCATCTTGACGGCCTCGACCGGGTACTTACCGGCAGCGGACTCGCCAGAGAGCATAACGGCGTCGGTGCCGTCGTAAATGGCGTTAGCAACGTCGGCAACCTCGGCGCGCGTCGGGCGCGGATTCTGCTGCATGGAGTCGAGCATCTGCGTAGCGGTGATGACGGGCTTGTAGGCCGCGTTGCACTTGGCGATGATCTCCTTCTGGATGTGCGGAACGAGCTCGGGCTTGATCTCGATGCCCAGGTCGCCACGGGCGACCATGATGCCGTCGGAAGCCTCGAGGATCTCGTCGAAGTTCTCGACGCCCAGGGCGCACTCGATCTTCGGGAAGATCGTCACGTGCTCGCCGCCGTTCTCGCGGCAAAGCTTGCGAATGCCGCGGACGGACTCGCCGTCACGGATGAAGGAAGCGGCGATGTAGTCGATGTTCTCGGTCAGGCCAAAGAGGATGTCCTGACGATCGCGCTCGGTGATGGCGGGCAGCGAGATGTTGACGTTGGGCATGTTGACGCCCTTGCGCTCGCCGATCAGGCCGTCGTTCTTAACGACGCAGGTCATGTCCTGGCCGTCGACGGACTCGACCTCGAGGGCAACCAGGCCGTCGTCGATCAGGATAAGGGAGCCCTTCTCGACCTCGGAGGGCAGAGCCAGGTAGTCGAGGGAGATGTGCTCAGCGGTGCCGTGGAAATCCTCGGACGTGGGCTGAGCGGTGACGACGATCTTATCGCCGGTCTTGACGGCAACCTTCTTGCCATCGACCAGAAGGCCGGTGCGGACCTCGGGGCCCTTGGTGTCGAGCAGGATGCCGACGGGCAGACCGAGCTCCTTGGAAATACGACGGACGCGCTCGATGCGACCGTGGTGCTCGTCGTAGGATCCGTGCGAGAAGTTAAAACGGGCGACGTTCATGCCCGCCTTGATCATCTCGCGGATGGTCTCGTCGCTATCGCAGGCGGGACCCATGGTGCATACAATCTTGGTGCGCTTGTACATTCAGACCTCCATCTGACATCGTCTTGCGCTGATAGATAAACCATAAGAAATAAAACTGAGATGATTATAACGAAATGCCGACCGAATACCCCAAAAAATCGACCGTATGCCGAATTAGAAGTTCATTTTTTGCGGTAAAAACGGTATATGCAAAAACTTTACCAACCGTTCTAACCGCTGCTATCTGGGCGATATTTCAGTTTGATGATGCACCGAAGAAAAAACGTTTTATCAATGTTGAGCATCACACGGTCTGCATCGTTGCACTCGAGCCGTGTTTCCAATTGGAATGTTTTGGCTAGACGCGCCGCTTTGGGGTACCATAGCTCCACTATCAACTGCCGCTCAGCACGGCAGCCTTGATGAGCCCTTGCCCTTCTCCTGGGAATTATGATCGGGCATCAATCTGCTGAGTGGCCCGAATCCCAGGAGGGGACTCTATATGCAAAAGGAATACCTGTCCGCCGCGGCGGAGGTACTCAGCGACCAAGGTGTCGATGAGAACCTCGGCCTGAGCAACGACGAGGCGTCGTCGCGCCTCGCCAAGACAGGCCCTAACAAGCTTGAGGAAGCCGAGAAGACGCCGTTGTGGAAGCGCTTCTTTGAGCAGATGGCCGACCCCATGGTCATCATGCTGATCGTTGCCGCCGTCATCAGTGCACTCACGGGCATGGTCAAGGGTGAGGCGGACTTTGCCGACGTCGCCATCATCATGTTCGTCGTTATCGTCAACTCGGTGCTGGGCGTGGTTCAGGAGGCCAAGAGCGAGGAAGCTCTCGAGGCATTGCAGGAGATGAGCGCCGCGCAGTCCAAGGTGCTGCGCGACGGCAAGCTCGTGTACCTGCCGAGCGCCGAGCTCGTGCCCGGCGATGTGATCATGCTCGAGGCGGGCGACTCCGTCCCGGCCGACTGCCGCGTGCTCGAGAGCGCCACGATGAAGATCGAGGAGGCCGCCCTTACCGGCGAGTCCGTGCCCGTCGAGAAGCATGCCAACGTGATCGAGCTCGCCGCCGGCACCGACGACGTGCCGCTCGGCGACCGCAAGAACATGTGCTACATGGGTTCCACCGTGGTGTACGGTCGCGGTCGCGCTGTCGTGGTCGGTACCGGTATGAACACCGAGATGGGCAAGATTGCCGGCGCCCTGGCCGAGGCCAAGGAAGAGCTCACGCCGCTGCAGGTGAAGCTTGCCGAGCTCAGCCGCATCCTCACCATCATGGTTATCGTCATCTGCGTCGTTATCTTTGGTGTCGATATCATCCGCCACGGCGTGGGCAACGTTCTTACCGACCCGACCGCCCTGCTCGATACCTTTATGGTCGCCGTCTCGCTCGCTGTCGCTGCCATCCCCGAGGGCCTGGTCGCCGTCGTGACCATCGTGCTGTCGCTTGGTGTGACCAAGATGGCCAAGCGCCAGGCAATCATCCGCAAGCTCTCTGCCGTCGAGACCCTTGGCTGCACGCAGACCATCTGCTCCGACAAGACCGGTACCCTTACCCAAAACAAGATGACCGTCGTCAAGCACGAGCTCGCCGCGCCTAAGGAGAAGTTCCTGGCCGGCATGGCTCTGTGCTCCGACGCCCAGTGGGACGAGGAGCTGGGCGAGGCCGTGGGTGAGCCGACCGAGTGTGCGCTCGTCAACGATGCCGGCAAGGCGGGGCTCACTGGCCTGACTGCCGAGCATCCGCGCGTGGGCGAGGCCCCGTTTGACTCGGGCCGCAAGATGATGTCCGTGGTCGTCGAGACCCTGGACGGCGAGTATGAGCAGTACACCAAGGGCGCGCCCGACGTGGTGATCGGCCTGTGCACCCATATCTACGAGGGCGACAAGGTCGTTCCGCTGACCGAGGAGCGTCGCGCCGAGCTCGTGGCCGCCAACAAGGCCATGGCCGACGAGGCCCTGCGCGTGCTGGCGCTGGCAAGCCGCACCTACACCGAGGTCCCGGCCGACTGCAGCCCCGCTGCGCTCGAGCACGACCTGGTCTTCTGCGGCCTGTCCGGCATGATTGACCCGGTCCGCCCCGAGGTCGCCGACGCCATCCGCGAGGCCCACGATGCCGGTATCCGCACCGTCATGATTACGGGCGACCACATCGACACCGCCGTGGCCATCGCCAAGCAGCTGGGTATCGTCACCGATCGCAGCCAGGCCATCACGGGCGCCGACCTCGACCGCATGAGCGACGAGGAACTCGACGCGCACATCGAGGACTACGGCGTGTACGCCCGCGTTCAGCCCGAGCACAAGACCCGCATCGTCGAGGCTTGGAAGTCGCGCGACCAGATCGTGGCCATGACGGGCGACGGCGTCAACGACGCCCCGTCCATCAAGCGCGCCGACATCGGCGTTGGCATGGGCATCACCGGTACCGACGTCACCAAGAACGTCGCCGACATGGTGCTTGCCGATGACAACTTCGCCACCATCATCGGTGCCTGCGAAGAGGGCCGTCGCATCTACGACAACATCCGCAAGGTCATCCAGTTCCTGCTTTCGGCAAACCTTGCCGAGGTCTTCTCGGTGTTTATCGCCACGCTCATCGGCTTTACCATCTTCCAGCCGGTGCAGCTGCTGTGGGTGAACCTGGTTACCGACTGTTTCCCCGCGCTCGCGCTGGGCATGGAGGACGCCGAGGGCGACATTATGAAGCGCAAGCCGCGCAACGCTAAGGACGGTGTCTTCGCCGGACATATGGGTCTGGACTGCGTGGTCCAGGGTCTGATCATCACCGCGCTGGTGCTGGCGAGCTTCTTTGTGGGCGTGTACTTTGACATGGGCTACATTCACATCGCTGATATGATCGCCGGCAATGCCGACGAGGAAGGCGTGATGATGGCGTTCATCACGCTCAACATGGTCGAGATTTTCCACTGCTTCAATATGCGCAGCCGTCGTGCGTCGCTGTTCACCATGAAGAAGCAGAACAAGTGGCTGTGGGCTTCCGCTGCGCTGGCGCTGGTGCTGACGGTGATCGTGACCGTACAGCCGACGCTTGCCGAGATGTTCTTTGGCCCCGTGACGCTTGAGCTCAAGGGCGTTCTTGCCGCGCTGGGTCTGGCCTTCCTGATCATCCCGCTTATGGAGATCTACAAGGCGATCATGCGCGCGGTCGAGAAAGAGTAGGTCGAAAGGCCATCCTTCCCACCGGCCCGACCGCCTGCGGGGTTTCTTCTTCGCTGGTCCTCGCGCTTCGCGCTGCGGGATCGCTCAGAAGAAATCCCTCCCGGCGGTCGGGCCTTCGGATAACCTCTCGGGACCATAAGCTGAGGGAAAGTGTGTGAGTCGGTCGAGCAATTGCTCGACCGACTCTTTTTTGTGGGTAAAATACCTGCTCAGTTGTGATTTGTGGTGCTGGGAGGCGTTTGTGGGCAAGGCTAAGGCGAAGGCGAAGAAAAAGACGACGGGGGCGCGGGCTAAGCGCGATCGTCGTCGGAAGCTTGCGACCGAGGCCCCCGCGTCTGCCGAGGAGCTGCTGGCAAGCGTGCCGGGACTCGACGCGCTGCAGGACGTTCCGGCGTTTGATGACCTGCCGGTCGATGAAGCCCAGCAGACTGCCTTTGACGATTTTTGCGCACATGCCGAGGAACCCGAGCAGATGCAGCTTGGCGCCGTGGTGCGCTTGGATCGCGGGTTTCCACTGGTGGCGACTGCCGATGACACGTTTCGTGCCGAGCATGCCGTGGGGTTTGCCAAGTCGCGCGGCGAGGACGAGGTCCTGCTGCCCGCTGTGGGCGACCGTGTGGCGGTGCGCCGCGCTCCCGGGCACGATATGGGTGTGATTGAGTGCGTGCTGCCGCGTCGTACGAGCTTTGAGCGTTGGCGCGGCCGTGCCCGCGGAGAGCGTCAGGTGCTCTGCTCCAACGTGGATAGCGTGCTAATCGTGCAGGCGCTCGGTGCCGGTGAGGTGCTGCTCGACCGCGTGGCGCGCTCGCTGGTGTTGGCGCTCGACTGCGATGCCGAGCCGGTGGTGGTACTCACCAAAGCTGATCGCTGCGATGCCGAGGAGCTCGAGCGCGATCTGGACCGCGTGCGCTGCCTGGTGGGTCCGGACGTGCGCGTAATCGTGACGTCCTCTGCCGAGGGCCGCGGCCTGGACGAGGTGCGCGCCTGCGTGCCCGCCGGGAGCTGCGCCATGATTTTGGGCGAATCGGGTGCCGGCAAGTCGACGCTGCTCAATGCGCTGCTGGGCCACGATACGTTGGCGACCGGCGGTGTGCGCGAACGCGACGACCAGGGCCGTCACACTACCGTCGCGCGCGTGATGGTGGCGCTACCGGGCGACGCCGGCGTGATCGCCGATGCCCCGGGCCTGCGCAGCCTACCGCTCGTGGGTCACGAGCGGGGTCTGGCGCGCGCCTTCCCCGAGATTGTCGAGGCATCGCACGCGTGCCGGTTTGGCGATTGCACGCATACCCATGAGCCGGGTTGCGCCGTTCGCGAGGCCGAGGACGCCGGGCAGATCGACAGCCTGCGTCTGGAAACGTTCCAAAACTTGGCGTCATCCATGCGCGTGAGCGCTCAAATGCTCGATCCCGATGTTCATCTGTAATTGATTTTTCCTATGACAGCCGTCTCCCAACTGTTCGGGAGACGGCTTTTTTCCTGCGGAAAAGCCTCGAAACATGCAGTTTGTTGACGTGCTGACCAAAACCTTGCCACGAGCTTGACGGGCTGGTCAGCTTTTGGTCAGCGATTGGTTTGACATCGAAAACCAAGATCGCGATTGCGCCGCTTTGCACTCTGACCGCCCAGACAATGGTGGTACGGGCATTCGCCCGGCACTGCCATGAGAGGAGCGGCCGTGAACAAGAGCAAGCGCATCGCCATCAGTCTGGTCGCGGGCGTGCTCGCTGCTCTGCTCTGCATGGTTTACGGCTCGTCGATCCGCTCGCAAGCCGAACAGGTCCAGGCTGAGACCTTGGCCAAGTACGGTGGCGATCGCGTCGAGGTATGCGTCGCGGCGCGCGATATCGATGTGGGCGAGACCCTCGATGAGACCAATGTCATAACCCAGGAATGGCTGACAAGTCTGCTGCCGCGTGACGCGGCGACCGAGCTGCGCCAGGTGCGCGGCGACGTGACGACTTCGCGTATTCCCAAAAACGCCGTGATCTGCAATGTCTACACCAAGGCCGAGAGCCACAAGCTCGAGGTGCCTAAGGGCAAGGTCGCCGTTTCGGTGGCGGTCGATGCCGAGCACTCGGTCGGCGGTGCTACGGGCGTGGGCAGCTACGTGGATGTGTATGTGCAAAAAGACGGCGTAACCGATCGGTTGTGCGGCGCGTACGTGATCGATACCAGTGAGGATTCCGGTGCCACGCGCGAGGGCAAGATCGAATGGGTGACGCTGGCGGCTGACCCCGAAGACGTCAAGGAACTGCTGGGGGCATCGGGCAAGGGAACGGTCAGCTTGACGATTCCCGCCACGGCGCGCGGCAAAAAGAGCGGAGGCGACGAGTGATGAAGGCGATCTGGCTTGCGTGCTGCGCGTGCGGCGATTACGGGCTGTTGCAGCGGGAAGTCGAGGGCCGTGACGCGGGTGCACAGGTGCTTCGCGTGGGTGACCTGGACGGGCTGGTTTCCATGGCGCGGGCGTTTCCGTCGCGTCGCGGAGCTGCCATCATCGCGGCGTCTCTGTTTGATACCGAAGATGTGCGCAAGACTGTTGCGCGCCTGACGGCCGAAGGCCGCGTGAGTCGCGTGGTCGTCTTGATAGAAGCGCTCGATCCGTCGGATATCGAGGGGTTGTTTCGCGCGGGGGCGACCGAGGTCATCGCTGCGCACAGTATATGCGGCAACGGGCGCGCGGGCGAGGGAGCGGTTGATTCCGATCGGCGCATGACGATTGAGCCCGATGCTTTTGTTGATAGGGAACCCGGGGCGCCTCGCGCTACAAGAGGCCCGCGTGTTGATGATTGTGGAAAAGCGGAAGCCGAGCATGGTCGGCGCCCCCGGAACCCCCTTGTATGCGATGACGCTGGAGGGCCGGCGCAGCATGCTGGCGACTCCCCGGCTGTAGATATGGGATACGTGCACGGCGTGAATCTGGCGGATGAACTCGACGAAGTTGAGGGCTTTGCCGGGTGCGGCGAGTTGTCGCTGATGCAGCATGAGCAGATTGCGCAGAACGAGCCTGCCTCGCAGACCGAACAAGCCGCCATGCCGGCTTGGACGCAGCGTGTAGTTGCGGCGGGGGAGACGGGGACGCTGTCACCGACGCCCGCCCCGCCGCCTCCGATGCCGCCGGCAGACGCTGCCGCTTCGCCGCATCGAGCTCCGGTCGTCTGCGTCATTTCGGGCTCGGGCGGTTGCGGCAAGTCGACGATCGTTGCCACCATGGCACACGCATCGTCGCTGTTGGGCTTGCGTGCCGCCGTGCTCGACCTGGACCTGATGTTTGGAAACCTTTACGACTTGTTAGGCGTCGATGCTCCGCGCGATATGGCGGCATTTATCGAGCCGTCGGCGGCGGGCACGCTCACCGAGCCGGATATCGTAGCCGCATCGATGCGCGTCGCCCCGGGCGTTACGCTCTGGGGTCCCGTCGCGGCGCCCGAGCAAGCCGAGCTCATGGCACGTCCGGTGGAGCTACTGCTTGATGTTCTGCGTCGCGAATCCGACGTGGTCTTTATCGATACCTCGGTCTTTTGGGGCGACGCCGTGGCGGCTGCGGTGGCGGCGAGCGACCGTTGCCTGATCGTTGGCGATGCTGCGGTGTCGTCCGCGACATCGGCGTCGCGCGTCATTGAACTGGCAAGTCGAGTAGGTGTGCCGCGCACGCGCATGAGCGCCGTGTTCAACCGGTTCGGTGCGCGCGGGGCAGACGAGGACGTCGCCATGCGCTTTGAGATTGCCTGTGCGTTGAGCTCCAAGATTCGTATCGCCGATGGCGGGCAGGATCTCGCCGCGCTCATGGCGTTTGGGCGCGCTGACGAGGCAGTGGGGCAGACTAGCGCTTTTGCGACCAGCGTGCGCGAGGCCACGCGCGAGATGCTCGTGGAACTGGGGTGCGCCGTCGGCCCTTGGAGCGATATGGTCGCCGACCGTGCAACGCGCACCGAACGCCCGCGTATCCGCCTTCCCTGGTCGCGCGAGGGTGATTAGCGATGAGCCTGCAAACGAGGATTAAGGCTGCCGGCGCTGCAGCGGCGGCAGCGCCTGTAGATGCGGGGCGTCGCCGCGCGGTGAAACGACGCACTAAGCGCGCCGTGATGGACCGCATGGGTTACGACGAAGTGGCGCGTATCAGCGCCTATGTCGACCCGGTACTTGCCCGCTCGGAATTGCGTCCCGCGGTGGAGGCGGCGCTCAATGTTGAGGAGCCGACCGATCTCGCGACGCCCGAGCGCGAGACCATCATCGACGAGATTTTGGATGACGTGGTGGGCTTGGGGCCGTTGCAGCCGCTCATCGAGGACGACACCGTTACCGAAATCATGATCAACGGCTGCCGCTCGGCTTTCTTTGAACGCGGCGGCGTCTTGTACCCCATCGAGCATGCGTTTGAGGATGATGAGCAGATCCGTGTGCTTATCGACCGCATCATCTCGCCACTTGGCCGCCGCATCGACGAGCGCAGTCCCATCGTCAACGCCCGCCTCAAAACGGGCTATCGCGTCAACGCGGTGATTCCGCCTGTGGCGATTGACGGACCGATTCTCACCATCCGAAAGTTCTCGGACCGCATCTGCTCGCTGGACGAGCTTGTGGGGCTGGGGTCGCTGCCGCTTTGGTATGCGCAGCTGCTGTCGTGCGCGGTGTCGCTGCGACAGGACCTGGCGGTTGCGGGAGGCACGGGATCTGGTAAGACCACCCTGCTCAACGCGTTGTCATGCGAGATTTCCACCGGCGAGCGCATCGTGACGATCGAGGACTCTGCCGAGCTCAAGTTTGCGCATCATCCGCACGTGGTGCGTCTAGAGGCGCGCGAGGCTTCAATTGAGGGCGAGGGCGCGGTGACGATCCGCGACCTGGTGACCAATGCCCTGCGCATGCGCCCCGACCGCATCGTGGTGGGCGAGGTGCGCGGTGCGGAGTGCTGCGACATGTTGCAGGCCATGAACACGGGCCACGACGGGTCGCTCACCACACTTCATGCGGGCTCAGAACAGGAGACCGTGGTGCGTCTGACGTTGCTTGCACGTTATGGCATCGATCTGCCGAGCGAGCTCATCGAGGAGCAGATTGCCATGGCGCTCGACGGCATCGTGATGTCTGAGCGCCACGCCGATGGCAGGCGTTTCGTCTCCTCGTATTCGGGAGTGCGTCGCGCCGCGTCGGGCGGCGTAGAGCTCGAGCGCTATGTGACTTTCGATGCCGCCGAGCGCACCTGGACGCTTGACCGCGAGCCGCCGTTTATCGCAGAAGGCCTGCGGTCGGGGACGCTCACACAAGAGGAGGTGGACGAATGGAGGTCGCTGTGCCCCTCGTCGTAGGGGGTTTGGCAGGGTTTTCTGTTGCGACGGCGTGCGGGGCGGAACCTCGTGTGCCGCAGGTGCCGCCGGCGGAGCTGGCGCGTCAGGCGCTCGAGACGGTGGCAGAGAGGCTGCCGCGTGAGCTGGTGGAAAACGATCTGCTGAAAAAGATCGCCCGTTCGTGGACATCGCTGGCTCCGGCGCATCGCCTTGGCCTCGTGATCGAAGATGCTTCGGGGCGTTTGGCGTTTCTACTGCTATCGAGCGGTGTCTGCTGCGTTTTACTAACGATGGTGTCGTTATCGCCCCTCGGGTTTGCCTTGGGACTTGTTGCTCCGATTGCCGCTGGCGCCGCTCGGGATGGCTTTGAGAGCCGGCGCGAGCAACACGATGCAGAAGAGGCCATGCCCGAGGCGTTTACCGCACTTTCCATGTCGCTTGCCTCGGGACATTCGCTGGCCCAGGGCATGCGCTTTGTGGGCGCTCATGCGCAAGAACCGGTGCATACCGAGTTTTTGCGGGTGGCGGCGGCGATCGATTGCGGTATCTCGGCGACCGACGCGCTCGATGACTTGCTCGTGCGCATCGACGCTCCCGGCCTTTCGCTTGTGACCTTGGCGCTTAAGGTGTCTCAGCGCACCGGTGCTCCGCTTGCCGACTTACTGTCCGAGGCGTCGAGCATGGTGGGGGAGCGCATTGAGCTCAAGCGCCGCCTGGATGTCAAGACGTCGCAGGCTCGCATGTCTGCGCATATGGTCGCGGCGATGCCGGCGGGCATGTGCGCGGTGTTGGCGCTGCTTTCGGCAGATTTTCGTCGCGGTCTCGCGACGCCTGCCGGCGTGGGCGCTGTGGTGCTGGGTCTTGCCCTCAATGCCGTTGCCCTGGTGGTTATCCGACGCATTATGCGGGTGGAGCTATGAGCGCCCCGGTTGCAGTTGCGGCTTGCCTGTGCGCCCTGAGTGTATTTGTCGCGACGGGTTTGGATCGGGCGGATGCACGCAAGATCGCAGGGGCCTGCAAGCGCGAGGCGGTGCTGGTCGCTGCCGCGGGTCGCTCAGTGGTCGATGCCCTGACCGCGCGAGTGAAGGGCGCGGTTGGAGTGGGCGGCCCGGCGCGAGTGCCGCTCGGCGAAGTGTCCGAGATGATCGATGTTGTGCGCTTGGGTCTTTCGGCCGGTCTTTCGTTTGATGCGGCGCTTGAGATTTTCTGCGCCAACCGCCGGTCAGTGCTGGCTCTTCGCCTTGAGCGGGCCTGCATGGCGTGGCAGGTGGGCGTGGGCACGCGTGAGGACGAGTTGTTGGCCGCCGCGCGCGACCTGGACGTGCGAGCGCTCGAGACCTTTGCCATCACGGTGGGGCAGGCGCTCGCCCTGGGTGCCCCACTTGCCGAGACGCTGGCCGCTCAAAGTCGCGAGATCCGTGCGGCTCATCGCGCTGCGGTCGAGCGCGAGATCGAGCGTGCGCCCGTCAAGCTGCTGATTCCCACCGGCACGCTCATCTTGCCGGCGTTGCTTCTGTCCATATTGGGCCCGCTGCTGGGAGCAGGCGGGATGATGTAGGGAGGAATACATGAACACGATGGTCGAAGTTGCTGACAAGGCTTGGAACTGGGCTTTTTGCCGGGCGATCCGCGCTCGCCAGCATGCCAAGGAGCTGTTGCGGGAGGAGAGCGCGCAGGGTACCACCGAGTACGCCATTTTGGTGGGCGTGCTTGTGGTGATCGCGATTATTGCCATCGTTGCATTTAAAGGCAAGGTCCAAGATCTATGGAACGCTATCAGCGAGGGCATCAACAGCCTGTAGAGGGCGAGCGCCCCATCGGGGTGCTGCTGGTGTTTGCTTGCCTGACCGTGGCGATAGCGGCGGTGCTTTGGGGGCTTAACGCCGCGCAGCAGCAGCGTCCTGGGGCCGCCTTCGATTCGGGCTCAGATTCGGCGGTGGTGTCTCAAAAAGATGAGATGCGAGATGCGGACGATTCGGATGTCGCTGTCACGGCGCAAACCTTTCTGCGGACGCTCGACAAGCGGTCTGGCACTGCGACGGATTCGCCTGAGGACAACGCGATTGCGGTCCGGCTTGCATGGTCCGAGGACCGACCGATGACCGAGGCAGCGGCGGATATGTTACGCGCCTACCGCGAGGTGCCAACGGCCCAGCTCGCCCTGAGCGGCTATCTCGATATTAAGGGCAACGTATGGGGCGCCATCGTGCGCGATGGGCGCGGCTGGGTCGATATGGTGACGGTTGCCGCGGATGCTGGCGATGCTTCGTGTCGTCTGCGCGCGGTGCGCCTGGTCCCGCAAACAATAAGCTCAAAGGAGGGATCGTGAAATGCATGGCGTTCTGCGTGAAGAGGTTGCCCAAGCGACTGTGGAATACGCCATCGTCACGGTGGCGCTGCTATCGATCGTGCTGGCGATTGCGGGACTTTGGCGTGCTGGCACCGATGGACGCTTGGCGGCGCTGGTTGAGCGGGCGGCATCCCATGGCGTTGCCTCGATGTCGGTTATCGACGCCGCCGCGGGCGCTAAGGACATTGCGTTGTATTGATATCGCGCGCGAGGACCGGGCGCAGTCTACGGTCGAGGCTGCTTTTTTGCTGCCGACGTTTCTGACGCTCATCCTTCTCGCACTGCAACCGGTGTGCCTGCTTTATACGCGCGCGGTCATGGAGTCTGCCGCCGCCGAGACCGCGCGGCTCATGACCACGACGACGGCGGAGGACGACGATCTTAAGGAGTTTACCCGCCGCCGGCTTGCCGCAGTGCCCAACGTTTCGATCTTTCATGCCGGCGGGCCGTTGTCGTGGGATATCGAGCTTGGCCGGGCCGGTGCGGGTGGCGTCTCGTCCGTGTCCGTTTCCGGCGAGGTCAAGCCGTTGCCTGTGATTGGTGCGTTTGCGCAGGCTATGGGTGGTACCGCCGAGGGCGGCTACGTTGAGCTCAAGGTCGATGTCTCGTATCAATCGCGTCCCGAATGGCTGGAGGGAGATTATGATTCGTGGATTGCTGCATGGGATTAAGCGTTTCTGGTCTAGATGCGTTTTGACGCGCCGTCCGAGCTGCCATCGCAAACGAGGCGGCTTTATGGGCCGCGCCGGTATCGACCTGTTTATCGAAGACGGTGCCTACACCACGCTTTCTTCTGCCGTGGTCATCCTAGTGGTGCTCACGTTGTTGTTTTCGTCGACCGCGGCGATATGGAGCATGTCGCGTGCCGGGGATACCCAGGTGGCGGCCGATAGCGGCGCGCTGGCGGGTGTCAACGTAGTGTCGTCCTATCACACGGCTGCCACGGTGGTTGATGCGAGCATCTTGAGTCTGGGCCTGGCGGGGTTTGCCACGATCGGGACGGGCCTGGTCGCCATCCTCATCCCGGGTGCCGAACCAGTTGCCGGCAATATGGTCGACACCGGGATTGAGATCATTAAAACGCGCAACAAGTTTGCCAAAAGCGCATCGGAAGGCTTACAGAAAATCGAGACGGCTCTGCCGTATCTGATCGCTGCGCGTGCCACACAGGCGGTGTCGGCGCAGGATACCGATAGTGTGACCTATACCGGTACGGCACTTGCTGTGCCCAGGACATCCGAGTCGGACTTCGCTGCGCTCAAAGGGTCAGAGATCTCGACCGATACCATTAAAGACACATCAGATGATTTAGAGCGTGCGGCCGAGGAGCTGCGGAAGGCTTCTGAGGACACGGCGAAGGCTAAAGAGCGCGCTTGGCTGGCGGATTGTGGTGGGTCGGACAAGGGCTCGGTCAGCAGCTGTTCTTGCATGTGGGAGCGTGCGAAAAGCCTAGCGGATCTCTCTGGTGCTCAAAATCCGCATTACGCTTCGAGCGTTACGTGGGAACCGCAAGTGGCGTTCGATCGTGCGAAGGCCTACTATCGCCAGCGCCTGGCAAATGAGAAACCGCTTGGCGAGGGTCCGGAAAAACAGGCAGATTCTGCTGCACGAAAGGTGTTCTTCGCTTATGCGAGCGAAGAAGTCGAGCGGGCATATATAACTGAAAAGGACGGCAAAGTTTCCGCCCACATCCCTTTCCTTCCGCGAAATCCAGATGAGGCGCGGACGACTGAACTCTATACTGATGCGCGTTGGCCCACGAGTGAAGTGGATAAAGTTACCTATTTGCATTATGGGACTGACTGTCCAAATTACAAAAAAGGAAAGCCGGGTGGGCTGGCATCCGTCGCAGATTTTGACGGTTACGAAACGTGTAGCGAATGCCATTTCGGTGTGTCGTCTTTAGGGTACGTTGCGATTGCAACGACTTCTGTCGAAAGGGGCTTCGAATACCACTTTGACAAGTTCAAAGAGGCCCTGGAAGACTACGTCGAATGCCGCAACAAAGAGCTCGAGCTCGAGCGTCAGACCGAAGACGAGGCCGATCGTGCGGGCAATACGTTTGACCAGGCCATCAAGGAGCTTTCGGGCGAGCGCCCGCGTATCGCTCCGCCCGGTCGCAACGGCGTGGTCGCCTTTGCGGTTTCGGGTGCCATCTCGAGCCCCGATGAGCTCAACTCTTCGTTTAACACGGCAGTCAGGCTTGGCGATCGCGGTGCTATCTCTGCCGCGGTGTTGGCGCCCGATGAGGCGACGGCGCAAAACAACGTGCTTTCGCGATTTTTCTCGACATTGAAGGAACGCTCGGGCGGCGTTGCCGGCGTGCTCGACGGCGTCATGGATGTTTGGGGACGGCTGCTCGTAGGATACGGTGATATCCAAGGTTCGGCCGACGAACTTATGGACGAGATGATTAAAGGCCTAGGAGGGGGCAGCGGCGCGTTGGGCTCCATCGCATCGTGGCTCGGCGATACCGTTTCGGCGTCCGTGGCGGCGTTGGGTCTGGAGCCGTGCGACTTGCGCCTGCGAAAGCCAGTGCTGACCGATTCCGCCAACGTCATTAAGAGTCCGGGGTCTGACATTGCTGGTTTCTCTCAAGCGCAAGACAAGCTGCGAGGTATTCCGTTGGGCGTGACCGATCCCAAGGCGCTTTGCGAGGCATTGGAATATCAAGTCGAACGCACCATTAGCGGTACGGTGTTCACGCTTGCGGAGATTCCTCTGCCCGGCGGCGGCTCCATCCCACTCACCGTCGATGTCGCCACGCTGGTTGGCGCTCTGGGCGGGGGGTCGTAATGAGTATCCGCATACGTCTGCGCGAGGAGCGCGCCCAGGCGACGGTGGAGATGGCAGTGGTTACGCCCGTTTTACTGGTGCTGGCGCTCATCGTGTACAACGTCATGATCTTTGCCAGCGCTGTCGCGCGCTTCGACCGCGTGGTGCCCGACATCGTGCTGGCGCACGCTGTGGCGCCGGGCGGGGAGGGTGACGAGAGCTCTGCCGATGCCTCGGCGACGGTTCAGACTCAAATTCTGAATGCCATGGAAGGCTATGACTTGCAGATCGAAGTGTCGAGCGAGCAAGGCGCGGAGGCATCGGATGGTGGCCTGCTCTCCCTATCCGGTACGTTTAGGACCTACACCTGCACCATGCACTATGAGCCGTGGCCGACTTCTCTCAGCATCGCTGGCGTTCCGCTGGGGGCGCCGACAACGTTGTCGCACGAGCGTGCGGTGACGGTCGATCCATGGCGTCCGGGGGTGGTCATGTGACCGCGGTCTCGTCCTACATCGCCTACGCGCGGGCACTCAACAGGCTGGGTTGGACGCCGGCCGAGTTTGCGGTGGCGGAGTCGTTTGTCGTGCGCCTGCGCGGCATGCTGGGACGGCGTCCGGTTGCCGCCAACGGCCTGCCGCTCGTCATGGCGTTTCCACGCTGCTCTTCGGTCCATACGTGTTTTATGGCCTATCCCATCGACATCGCCTTCATCGATCGCGACGGCAATATCCTCGCGCGCTACGAAAACGTCCGTCCTTGGCACATGTGTTCCTGTCCCGGTGCCTGGGCGGTATTGGAACGCCCTTCAATCCTCGCTACACCTCCCGCCCTCCAACAAGTGCCGGCGTAAGAGATTGGCGACGGCGGACTTTCGTCATACGAAATTGGGTAAGATGGAGGAGAAGATGCATGGATGTTGAGATCCATCCGAACGCCAAAAAACACTTGACGGAAAAGCAGGTGCTTGGTGCCTGGTTCGCGGTTACTGAGTGCATTCGCCGCGAGTCGGAGGACGAGCCGCCGAGATGGCTTGCCATTGGATGGCTTCCAGATGGTCGAAGTGTGGAACTTGTTGCGGTCGAACTAATTCGTGGATGGCTCATTATTCATGCCCTGTCTCCGGTTCAGAAGAAATTCTGGCAAGAGATCGAGCGAGCTCGGCAGAGGGGTCGATGATGGGCAAGACGTATACGGCCGCTAATGGTCAGGTTGTAACGGATGAAATGATTGACGCGTGGTGTGAGTCGTACGAGCGCGGAGAGTTTCCGGATGGCGAACACACCGTTGGTGGAATCGTGCGTGGACGGCCCCCGCTCTCAGGTGAGGGGACGGCAACGCTGTCGGTCAAGATTCCTCTGGGAATGAAGGAGGCCATTCGTCGACGGGCGGCTGCCGAGGGGATGACGCCAAGTGAGTTTGCCCGTGCGGCTCTGAGTGAAAAACTTCTTGCTGCCGGCTGATGCCTCTGACGTGCCGATTTATAGAACCGAGGCTGTGCTCAAAAACTTTTTTAAAATTCTCGGTTGACCGGAACGCGTCCTTGGTTATACTAATCAAGCCTTGAAACAAGGCACACCTCAAATGGCTGGGTAGCTCAGTTGGTAGAGCAGAGGACTGAAAATCCTCGTGTCAGGGGTTCGATTCCCTTCCCCGCCACCTTGAATTGACTAGGACCTCTGCAAAGGGGTCCTTTTCTTTTATCGAGGGCTCTGCGGAAATTGCGTCCCGGAATTTGGCTTCAGAGTGGGATGCGTTTTCCGCTTTGATGTCGCTTGGGAAAGCGCGACCCGGAATCCGGCGTCAGAATGGGACGTGCTTTCCTTTTGCGGCCTTTGGCGGAAACTGCGTCCCAGATCTCGCGCTCAGAACGGGATGCATTTTCCGATTGAGGCCTCGAACGGAAAATGCATCCCAGTCTTTTGCGAAAAACGGGATGCGCTTTCCGACGCTTACTTCCGACGTGTGCGCACATCTCGGCGCACCAGCTCGTGCCCACCTGTCCCAGACATTCCTCCCACTTTTGCGCCACTTTGTAGACCGTTCGGTCGCCTGTCTGCATGCGCGGGTATACTCAAATCGATAGATATGTCATGCAAGAGCGATGCGGGCTTAGCCCGTATGATTCAAAAGGGGGCAGTGATGGAGAGGATACTCGGCGTTAATCTCTCTGGCTGGTTTATTCCCGAGCCTTGGGTGACCCCGTCGCTATACGCGGCGACCGGTGCATCCAACGCGGCCGAGCTGCAGGAGGCCATGGGCACCGCCGCCTATAACGAGCGCATGCGCCGTCATTACGAGACGTTTGTGAGCGAGGACGATTTCCGTCGCATGGCGCAGATCGGTCTCAATGCCGTGCGTCTGCCGGTGCCCTGGTATGCCTTTGGCTCGCAGGAGTCCGATGCGTCCTACATCTCGGTTGTCGACTACATCGACCGTGCAATTGAGTGGGCCGACAAGTACAACATCCGCGTACTGCTTGATCTGGCGACTGTACCCGGCGGTCAGGGCGATTCCAATGATTCGCCAACCACGCCGGAGGCTGTTGCCGAGTGGCATTCGTCCACCAACGGCCGTCACGTTGCGCTCGATGTGCTCGAGCGCCTGGCCGATCGCTATGGTGAGGCCGAGAGCCTGCTGGGCATCGAGCTGTTGGATACGCCGCAGATGAGCGTACGCAAGAGCCTCTTTACCATGACGGATGGCATTCCGGCCCACTACCTGCGCAATTTCTATCGCGATGCCTACGAGCTCGTTCGTTCGTATATGCCCGAGGACAAGATCGTCGTCTTTTCCTCTTCGGGACACCCTGGCGAGTGGAAGCACTTTATGCGCGGTGCCAAGTACAAGAACGTCTACATGGACCTTCACCTGTACCATTACCGCGACGAGTATGCGCTCGACATCACGAGCCCCCGCGGTCTGACGACGGCGATTTCGCGCAACAAGCGTGAGCTCAAAGAGGCGGTCGCAACTGGGTTCCCCGTTTTGGTGGGCGAATGGTCGGGCGCGGCGATCTTCGCCAACTCGTCGGTTACGCCCGAGGGCCGCAATGCCTACGAGCGCGTGTTTATCGCCAACCAGCTGGCTTCGTTTGCGCCGGCTGCCGGTTGGTTCTTCCAAACGTGGAAGACCGAGAAGCGCATTGCAGCATGGGACGCCCGCGCGGCACTCGGCACGCTCGAGCGCGGCATGATTGAATAGGTTGATATGACGCAAAACAGCGCCCGCACGGGCAAACTTTATGTGGTCGGTACGCCCATCGGTAACCTGGGCGACCTGTCTCCGCGCGTCGGCGAGGCATTTGCCGCCGCCGATGCCATTTGCTGCGAGGACACGCGTGTGACCTCAAAGTTGCTGATGCACCTAGGCATCTCCAAGCCGCTCGTTCGTTGCGACGAGAACGTGATCGCAAGTCGCGCAGCCGGCCTGGTCGACCGCCTGCTGGCGGGGGAGACCCTCGCCTTTGCCTCGGACGCCGGTATGCCGAGTGTGTCCGATCCCGGCCAGGCGCTGGTCGAGGCGGCGCGCGAGGCGGATGTGCCTGTCGAGGTTATTCCCGGCCCCTCTGCTTGCGTCACGGCGCTCGTATCGTCCGGTATTCCCTGCGAGCATTTCTTCTTCGAAGGCTTTTTGGGTCGCAAGCACGGCGACCGCGTGCGCCGACTGCAGCGCCTTGCCGTCGTCCCCGGCGCACTCATCTTCTACGAGTCTCCACATCGCATCGTGGCGACGCTCGAGGCCGTGGCAGAGGTTTTTCCCCAGCGCGATGTCGCCGTCTGCCGCGAACTCACCAAACTGCACGAGGAGGTCTTGCGCGGGCCCGCTGCCCAGCTCGCCGAGGAGCTGCGTGCCCGTGGCGAGGTAAAGGGCGAGATCGCGCTGGTCATCGCGCCGCCGAGTGAGGACGAGGAGGCCGGTATCGCGCCGGTTGGAGCCGCAGCGGTAGACCCCGACGAAGCCCTGCGCGAGGACATTCGCACCGCGCTCGAGGAGGGGGAGCCCGCCTCCGCGGTGGCAAAGCGCCTGTCTCAGAAGTACTCGCGCCGCAAGCGCGATGTCTATGCCATGGTGCTCGATATGCAATAGATGGAGGATATCCAGCCCTTGCGCTAGAATCATCCCCTGTATGCAACGTTTTTCTGGAGGACAGACCCCATGGATCAAACCAAGCCTTCGTTCTTTATCACGACGCCCATCTACTACGTCAACGCCGATCCGCACCTGGGCACGGCTTATTCCACCATCATCGCCGATGTTCAGGCTCGCTATCGCCGCTCAGCCGGCTATAACGTCAAGTTCCTGACTGGCATGGACGAGCATGGCGAGAAGGTCGCCGAGGCTGCAGCCAAGCACAACATGACGCCGCAGGAGTGGACCGACAGCCAGGCTCCGCATTTCAAGGAGCTTTGGAGCAAGCTCGAGATCTCCAACGACGACTTCATCCGCACCACCGAGCCGCGCCAGCATCATGCGGTGCAGTATCTGTGGGAGCGCATGAAGGAGTCCGGCTACCTGTATAAGGGCAGCTACGACGGCTGGTACTGCGTGCCCGACGAGACCTACTTTACCGATACGCAGGTCCAGAAGGGCGACGAGGAGTACGGCAGCGTCGGCCAGCACCTGTGCCCCGATTGCCACCGTCCGCTCGAGCGCGTGCAGGAGGAGTCCTACTTCTTTAAGCTCTCTGCGTTCCAGGACAAGCTGCTCAAGCTCTATGACGAGCACCCCGATTTTGTCGAGCCTGCGTTCCGCATGAACGAGGTGCGCAGCTTTGTCGAGGGCGGCCTTAACGACCTTTCCGTGAGCCGCACGAGCTTTGACTGGGGCATTCAGGTCCCGTTTGACGAGGGTCACGTGACCTACGTGTGGTTCGATGCGCTGCTCAACTATATGACGGCCGTCGGCTACGGTGTCGACACCGACGAGGCGCGTGCCGAGCTGGCCTATCGCTGGCCCGCGCAGTTCCACATCGTGGGCAAGGACATCATCCGCTTCCACTGCGTCATTTGGCCCGCCATGCTCATGGCCATCGGCGAGGCCCTGCCCGAGCACGTCTTTGCCCACGGCTTCCTGACCGTGCGCAATGCCGAGACCGGCAAGGCCGAGAAGATGTCCAAGAGCCGCGGCAATGCTATCGCTCCGCAGGATGTTATCGACATGCTGGGCGTCGAGGGCTATCGCTACTACTTCATGACCGACGTCGTCCCCGGCACCGACGGTGCCATCAGCTTCGATCGCATGGAGCAGGTCTACAACGCCGACCTGGCCAACAGCTGGGGCAATCTGATCTCGCGTTCGCTCAACATGAGCGGCAAGTACTTTGACGGTTGCGCGCCCGCCAAGCCCGCATCGTTCGATGCGTTCGACAACCCGTTGGCAAAGATCGCCGATGGTCTGGTCGAGCGCTACATGGCCAAGATGGACGTGCTCGATTACGGTGGAGCTAAGGACGAGGTTATGGAGCTCATCCATGCCGCCAACCACTACATCGAGGACTCCGAGCCCTGGGCGCTTGCCAAGGACGAGGCCAAGGCTGACGAGCTGGCGTTTGTGATCTACAACCTGCTCGAGGCCATCCGCATTGCCGCTCACCTGCTGATGCCGCTCATGCCCCAGACCTCTGCCGAGGCCCTGCGCCGCCTGTCCTGCGAGGACGAGGCCGCGACCGACGACCTCAAGGGCATTTGCGCTTGGGGCCTGCTTGCCGGTGGTCAGCCCGTCGAGAAGGGCGAGCCGCTGTTCCCGCGTCTGGGCTAAGACGCCGCGCCATATCGGCAATTTGCTGTTTAGATGTAAGGGCATGGCCGCAACGGTCCATGCCCTTTTGTTTCAAGACGCCGCTACCATGCTAAGGAGGCAACTATGACAACTTCGCCTTTGGCAAACCCCACGGCAACAAGGGAGCTGCTGGAGGAGTTTGGCCTTGCGACCAAGCATCGCCTGGGCCAGAACTTCCTGATCGACAACCATGTGATTGAGCGCATTTGCGAGCTTTCCGAGCTTGCGGGCGATGAGCGCGTGCTCGAGGTTGGCCCGGGCGTTGGCACGCTCACGCTTGCGCTGCTGCAGGAGGCGGCGTGCGTCACGTCGATCGAGGCCGATCCCGAGCTCGAGCCGGTGCTCGATGCCCACGCCGCCGACTACGCCAACTTCCGCTTTATCATGGGCGATGCGCTCAAGGTGACGCCGGAGCAGATTGAGCAGGTTGCGGGCGGTGAGCCGACGGTATTTGTCGCGAACCTGCCCTATAACGTGGCGGCGACGATCATCCTTCAGTTCTTCCAGACAATGCCCGCGCTCAAGCGCGCCGTCGTCATGGTTCAAAAGGAGGTTGCCGATCGCATTGCCGCAACGCCGGGCAACAAGACCTATGGCGGCTACACGGCAAAGCTCGGCCTGTATGCGCAGGTGACGGGGCGCTTTGAGGTGCCGCCGCGCTGCTTTATGCCGGCGCCGCATGTGGATTCTGCCGTAGTGCGCATCGACCGCGTTGACGGAGTGGTACCCGAGGGCATCGACCGCGAGTTTGTGGCCCGTGTGATTGACGCCGCGTTTGCTCAGCGCCGCAAGACGATTCGCAACTCCATGAGCGCCAACGGTTTTGCCAAGGACGCGCTCGACGCCGCCTTTGAGGCCTGCGGTATCGCACCTACCACGCGCGCCGAGACGCTCGACGTCGCCGCCTTTGTCCGCGTGGCTCAGGAGCTTTCCCATGACGTCTAATGTCGAACGCGTGACGTTTACCAAGAAAAAGAAGACGGTTGCTTGTCCCGTGCCCTTGGCACCGCTTGCCGACACGCATGCGCATCTGCTTTCGTTCTGGGGCAAAGAAGTGCCCGAGACGCTCGTGCGCGCTAAAGCCGCGGGCGTCGACCTGCTGGTGACGATGTTCGACCCCATCGCCGACAAGCGTAGCGTGACGGACTATAGTGACTGGCTGGTGCGCGAGATTTTGCCGATGCGAGATATTCCGCAGGTCAAGTATCTCGCTGGCGTGCATCCGTATGGCGCGCCGGATTATACCGACGACATTCACGCACAGGTTGTTGCCGCGCTCGATGACCCTTTGTGCGTCGGTATCGGCGAGATCGGTCTGGACTACCACATGGATTACGACGACGATATTGCGCCGGCGCCCCACGGCGTGCAGATCGACTGCATGGCGCGCCAACTCGAGGTTGCCGTACGCCGCAATGTGCCGGTAGAGCTGCATCTGCGTCATGAGGACACGGACGAGGAGCGCACCTCGCATGTGGACGCCTACAACGTGTTGCGCGAGGTCGGCGTGCCCCAGGCCGGTTGCGTACTGCACTGCTTTGGCGAGGACCGAGCCACGATGGAGCGCTTTGTGGATTTGGGTTGTTACATCGCCTATGGCGGCGCGGCTACCTTTAAGCGCAACGACGAGGTGCGCGAGGCATTCGCGGCAACACCGCTCGACCGTATTTTGTTCGAGACGGATTGTCCCTATATGGCGCCGGAGCCCATTCGCGGTCTTGAGTGCGAGCCTGCAATGATTTCCATCACAGCAAACGCGCTGGTCAACGACCGCGTCGATCGTACCGGCGAGGACGCCGAGGCAATCGCCCGAGCCGCCTGGGAAAATGCCTGCAAACTTTTTCAAAAATAGTTCTTGCGTTCGCGGTGGCGCTCCGTTATTCTAATTCCTGCACGCGGGCGTGGCGGAATTGGCAGACGCGTACGGTTCAGGTCCGTATGGGGGCAACCCCATGAAGGTTCAAGTCCTTTCGCCCGCACCATTGAATGAAAGAGCTCCCAGCAATGGGAGCTTTTTTGTTATGTACGATCTCCTTGTACGGGTATCCTAATGCCAACGTGTGCCTATCAGAGGAGAGACCATGCTGTTGTCCGGTATCATCGCCGCCCTTACCAGCCTTTTGATTCCCATCATCATTCTGTTGCTACTGCTTCCCAACGCCTGCTATGTCGTTGAACAACAGCATGCCGTGATCATCGAGCGCCTGGGCAAGTTTAACCGCATCGTCAACGCGGGCTTCCACATGAAGGTGCCCGTGATCGACCGCAAGGCCGCCACGGTGAGCCTGCGCACCATGAAAAACGGTTTTGGCATCGACGTTAAGACCCAGGACAACGTGACCATCGGCCTTGAGGTCTCTGCTCAGTACCACGTGAGCTATGACATGGGCGCCGGCCCGGCAGATTCGGGTATCTACAAGAGCTACTACATGCTGCAGGAGCCCGTCGACCAGATGCGTGACTTCATCACCGACGCCCTGCGCTCTTCGATTCCCGTCTACACACTCGATGAGGTTTTTGCCAAGAAGGATGACATCGCCAAGGATGTCAACGCTACCGTTTCCGAGCAGATGGCCGCCTACGGCTTCACCCTCGTGTCGACGCTCATCACCAAAATCGCACTGCCGACCGAGGTCGAGAACTCCATGAACGACATCAACGCCGCCCAGCGCAAGCGCGCTGCGGCACAGGAGCTCGCTGAGGCAGACCGCATCAAGCGCGTCACCGAGGCGACCGCCGAGGCTGAGGCTATGGAAAAGGCGGGTGAGGGCATCGCCAACCAGCGCAAGGCCATCGCACTGGGTATCAAAGATTCGCTCGAGATCATCCAGGAGACGGGTGTCGGCAATGACGAGGCCAACCAACTGTTCATGTTTACGCAGTGGTCCGAGATGATGACGGAGTTCGCTCGTACGGGTAAAACCTCGACGGTCGTGCTGCCGAGCGACTTTTCGCAGTCGGCCTCGATGTTCGAGCAGATGCTGGCTGCCGGTAAGGTTCAGAACGATTCGAAGGAGTAGACACGCGTGAAATACACCGTCGTTTGTGTTGGCAAGCTCAAAGAGCGCTTTTGGAAGGAGGCCTGCGCTGAGTACACCAAGCGCCTAGGTGCCTATGCCAAGGTTGATATCCGCGAGGTGGCCGATATCGACCCGGCTAAGGCGGGCGGCGTGGATGCCGCGCGCGACAAGGAGGGGGCGGCAATTCTTGCTGCATTGCCGTCTCGGGCGCATGTGATCCTGCTGGCTATCGAGGGCAAGGAGCGTTCGAGTGAGGAGCTCTCGGCGCGGCTCGACGATCTTATGCTGCGAGGCAGCAGCGACATTGCCTTTGTAATCGGCGGTTCGGACGGCGTGAGTGATGAGGTGCGCGCCCGCGTCGACGAGATGCTCAGCTTTGGACGCATTACCTTGCCGCATAACCTGGCGCGTGTGGTGCTGCTAGAGCAGATTTACCGTGCCTGCAAGATCAGCCGTGGCGAGCCGTATCACAAATAGGTCGGCAATACGAAACAATGGCGTGGGACAATACCTTTCGTTTTGAGGAATGTGTCTGAAAGGACTATGTGATATGAAGATTGGATTTGTCGGTTTTGGCAATATGGCGAGCGCCATGGCCGATGGCTGGATCGCTGCCGGTGTAGCTGCGAGCGACATGTGCGCCTGTGCGGGTCGCTACGACGCACTGGTTGAGCGCTGTGAGGCGCGTGGGATGGCCGCTTGCCACGATGCCGCCGAGGTTGTCGCCGCATCCGATATCGTGGTCGCTGCGGTCAAACCGTACATGGTCGAGAAGGTATTCGCCCCGCTCAAGGATGCTCTTGCCAAAAAGGTCGTTCTGTCGGTTGCCTGGACCTGGGACAGTGCCAAGTGGGAGCAGGTCCTGCCGGGCGTCGCGCATATCTCGACAGTGCCCAACACGCCGGTTTCGGTGGGCGAGGGCGTCATCGCCTGCGAGAGGTCCTCTACGCTCGGCGACGAGCAACGTGCTGTTGTGCTCGACCTGCTCGGTAAGCTTGGCACTGTCGTCGAGCTCGACACGAGCCTGCTGTTTGTGGGCGGCACCGTGGGCGGTTGCGCCCCGGCATTTGTCGCCATGGCGATTGAGGCCCTGGGCGACGCGGCCGTCAAGCACGGCATTCCGCGCGCCGATGCCTATCGCATTGTGAGCCAGATGGTGTTGGGTACGGCAAAGCTGCAGCTTGCAACAGGGCAGCATCCTGCGGCGATGAAGGATGCCGTATGCTCACCCGGCGGCGCCACCATCAAGGGCGTCGTCGCGCTCGAGGACGCCGGCATGCGCAGCGCCCTGGTCAAGGCCATCGACGCCACCCTCCAGTGAAACCTGCCATTTAGGGACAGGTTTATTTTGGCAGGTTTTTTCCTGCGGTTTTTTCGCATGTGCGAAAAGCGCCCCGCAACTGGCTCAATTCCAGTTGCGGGGCGCTTGCGTTTGCTCAGATAAAACCGACCAAAATAAACCGGTCCCTTTTTGGCAGGTTAGTCCCAGAAGCCGTCTTGATCGTCCTCGGATTTGGGTCCGCGGTCGACGTAGAGCTTATGGGTGCGCTTCTCCATTACAAAGGCAAGAATCGCAAACAGTAGGATGCCGCCGGCGAAAAGGATGGCAAAACCGGTGCGGGTGCCAAACAAAAAGGAAAAAACTGCGTCCATTGGGTGCCTTCTTGCGTAGTTGAGTTGGGTCGTAAACGCTCATAAGTATATACTTGCCCATACATGTACAAGGTTGCAACCTAAATGGAATGTATATTGCCGGAGGATCTAATGCTTGATATCAAGTTTGTTCGCGAGAACCCCGATGCCATCGATACCGCCATGGCTAACCGCCAGACGTCTTGGGACCGCGAGAAGTTCTTTGAGCTCGACGACGAGCGCCGTGCCGTCATCACCGAGGTCGAGGAGCTCCAGGCAACGCGTAATGCCGAGTCCAAGAAGATCGGCGCCCTGATGAAGGAGGGCAAGAAGGACGAGGCCGAGGCCGCCAAGGAGGCCGTGCGCGCCGTCAACGAGAAGATTGACGGTCTGGCCGAGCGCCGCACCGCTCTTGAGCAGGAGCAGTACGACTTCATGGCTCACCTGCCCAACATCCCTTGCGAGGCCACGCCGTACGGCAAGGACGAGGACGAGAACATCGAGCGCCGTCGTTGGGGCACCCCGCGCGAGTTCGACTTCGACTTTAAGCCGCACTGGGATCTGGGCACCGACCTCGACATCCTCGACTTCGAGCGCGGCAACAAGCTCTCCGGCAGCCGCTTCACCGTTCTCGGTGGCGCCGGCGCCCGTCTGGAGCGCGCCCTCATCAACTTCTTCCTCGACACGCACACCAGCCGTGGCTTTAAGGAGTGGTGGCCGCCCATCGTCGTCAAGCGTCAGACCATGTTTGGCACGGGCCAGCTGCCCAAGTTCGAGGACGATGCCTATCACGTCTCGGGCGACAACTTCCTGATCCCCACCGCCGAGGTCGTGCTCACCAACCTGCACGCCGGCGAGGTCCTCGACGCCGACACCCTGCCGCGCCGCTACACCGCCTTCACCCCCTGCTTCCGCGAGGAGGCCGGTTCCGCCGGTCGCGACACCCGCGGCATCATCCGTCAGCACGAGTTCGACAAGGTCGAGATGGTCAAGTTCGCTAAGCCGGAGGAGTCCGACGAGGAGCTCGAGAGCATGACCGCCGAGGCCGAGTACCTGCTGCAGCAGCTGGGCCTTCCGTATCGCGTGATTAGCCTGTGCACCGGCGACTTGGGCTTCTCTGCCCGTCAGACCTACGACGTCGAGGTCTGGCTGCCGAGCTACAACGCCTACAAGGAGATCAGCTCCTGCTCCAACTGCGGCGACTTCCAGGCCCGCCGCGCCAACATCAAGTACCGCGACCCCGAGAACTTCAAGGGTTCGCGTTACCTGCACACCCTTAACGGTTCCGGCCTGCCGGCTGGTCGTACCATGGCCGCTATTCTGGAGAACTACCAGAACGCCGACGGCACCATCACGATCCCCGAGGTCCTGCGTCCTTACATGGGTGGTCTCGAGAAGATCGAGCCGATCGCGTAAGTTGGCTGCATAGGGGATATGCAAGGGCGCTCCTTCGGGGGCGCCCTATTTCGTGCGCAGGTCCATACCATGCCGTGCGGACAGCTCAATAGAAAACACACGAACAACTGTTCTGTATACAGCCATCTACCTGCTATGCTTTTGCTAAATAAGAGCGAGAGAAAGGGGACGCGATGGAGTTGTTTGATGATCGGGTGGTTTTGTTTGAGAGCGACGAGGGCGGGGAGTACCTGCTTGTAACGTGTGAGCCGTCTGGCATGGGCGGCCTGGTGGTTCGGCAGACGAGTGAGGGTCCGTTGACACAATGGTGCTTTGAGGAGTCGCCGCATGTGGTCGAGACCTTTGTGACGCACGAGGGACTTGTGGCGCTGGAGCACTTCTATGGAGTTGGGACTTCCAACCAGGTCGCGCGCATGCTGAGCATCTCGTTTGCCGATTATGATTGTGCCCAGCGGGTGAGATCGCTCCTGAGGGAACTTGATGCTAAGTTCGACGTGATCGAAAAGCCAATCGATCGTACGGGGAACGGCGGTATATGCGGAGCAGCGTGACAAAACTGCGTTCCACAAAAAAGTTTGAGATTGTGCTTGACTCCAATAAGCTAAAGTGGTTTTATATGTCTTGCGCTGCGGCGTTACCTCAGCTGGATAGAGGGTCTGACTACGAATCAGAACGTCATAGGTTCGAATCCTATACGCCGCACCAATTGAAATCGAAAGCCTCCGGCAACGGGGGCTTTTCTTTTATGCCGCCACTGCATGGATTCGAACCTTGGTCGAGGCGCGAGCGTAAAGAAAACGCGGAGCGTTTTTAGCGAGCGGGCGAGGACGCCGGCAGGCGGGCGAAGCCGGTGCGGATCCGCGCAGCGGATGCGCGGAATCCTATACGCCGCACCAATTGAAATTGAAAGCCTCCGGCAACGGGGGCTTTTCTTTTACGTAAGCACTGCATGGATTCGAACCTCGGTCGAGGCGCGGGCGTCTTAATCAGCACTTCGTAAAATTTTTCCAAATTGTCGCTTGACCCATCGAGGGGTCACGTGCATAATAATCCGTGCGTTGCGGCGTTACCTCAGCTGGATAGAGGGTCTGACTACGAATCAGAACGTCATAGGTTCGAATCCTATACGCCGCACCAATTGAGTTTTAAGCCTCCGGCAACGGGGGCTTTTCCTTTACGGGGGCATTGCGGAGATTCGAACCTCGTTCGAGGCGCGAGCGTCAAGAAAACGCGGAGCGTTTTTAGCGAGCGGGCGAGTCCGCCGACAGGCGGGCGAAGCCGGTGCGGATCCGCGCAGCGGATGCGCGGAATCCTATACGCCGCACCAATTGATTTTAAAGCTCCCGGCAACGGGAGCTTTTCTTATATCGCGATGCGTCGAGGATCGCATCAAGTGGTCTAAATGAGTAAAAATCAAATTCAATAACTTTTTTTGAAAAACGCTTGACCTTTATTCAGTCCATGTGCATAATAATCAATAAGTCGCGGCGTTACCTCAGCTGGATAGAGGGTCTGACTACGAATCAGAACGTCATAGGTTCGAATCCTATACGCCGCACCAATTGAACTTGAAGCCTCCGGCAACGGGGGCTTTTCTTTTATGTCGCCGCTGCACGGATTCGAACCTCGGTCGAGGCGCGGGCGTAAAGAAAACGCGGAGCGTTTTTAGCCCGCGGGCGAGCGCGCCGGCAGGCGGGCGAAGCCGGTGCGGATCCGCGCAGCGGATGCGCGGAATCCTATACGCCGCACCAATTGAACTTGAAGCCTCCGGCAACGGGGGCTTTTCTTTTACGTAAGCACTGCATGGATTCGAACCTCGGTCGAGGCGCGGGCGTGAAGCGGACGATTTCTTATCGACTCGTGTAAGATTCCGAGTAGGTGTCGCGGCCCATCCGCGACCACTCCTTCTCTCAACGACCGATCAGGGTGATATTTCGTGGCAGAGCGTCCGACATACAAGCTCAGGTTTCTCGATCCCAAGAAGCGCTTTCCGGCGATGCCCGAGCAGCCTGCGGGACGCTCATATGGCGTGGTCTGGAAACTCTTTGGCGAGGATCAGCATGAATCTTGTTATGTCGTCGAATTCGTCGGCAAAAGTCATGTGTCGCTTTTGGGCTACGTAAGCGTTTCGGGTGAGGTGTACAAGGTGGACCGCCCCGTCAGCGAGGCTCCGCTGCCCAACGATCCCGACATGGAACTGGTCCTTGACGAGTCGGACTCCAGTATTGGTGAGATTATGGTAAGGGAAGCCAACGGTGCAATGCACGCATGTGCGCAAACTGTCGGTTGTCCCGAAGGGCCCATGCGCGAGCGGTCCGACCACGAGACATGGAATTCGATCCGCGCCCTTCCTTACGGCGAGTTCATGGCATCGATGTTCCTGCGCTACGTGATATTTGCCAACTCCGAAAGCGCTATTGCGAACACGGCGGGCGTCGACGGTCTCGATGCGGACATGCAAAACGTTGTCGACAAAATAAAGCTCGTAAAGCTGCCCGAGCCGGTCGAGGTGTTTTTGGGCTTTAACACGGCACCGCTCCCCGATGCTATCGAGACGCTGCTTTACCGCGTTGACCATGCCGAGAATCCGAGTGGTATCGAGCGTTATGCCGCCGCCCTTATGAGCGAGGTCGACTTGCCCCGTTTGCGCACCATTGCCGCCAAGTCAGAAATGAGCCTAGCGCGCATCGACCGGTCAAAGTTGTTCTATCTCAATTTTGATCGTAGCCTGCTGGACCAGGACGAGATTGACATGCTGCTTGCCATCGAGTGCCGTCTCAACCGCCTCTCCGGCATCCTCGAGCGCATCGGGGCCGGATTGGCCCCTGCGGCATCCTCGCCGAGCCTTGAGGGCTGCGCGCTCTTTGATGCGTGGCATATCGCCAAGACGACCAACGATGTTCCCCGACTGCTCGATACGGCCTCGAGCGATAACCCGTGGGGCAAACCGGGTACGGTGGCTTGCCAGCCGGGCGGTGAGTGGGATGTGCGTACCCGCTTCGCGCGTATTGTCGAGGCGCTCAACGTGGTCACGCGGCTCGACTATACCTATCGAGTAAACGTTGCCGAGGGGATTATGCTCGTTCGGTTTGGGCAGTCTGTCGTTGATGCCATGCCGCAACGTGAATACGACGCTCAAGATGACGCCTGGCGCGAGCTGGACAAGGACACGCGCGCGATCTGGGCCGCGGAGCACGATGCACGTGTGGCACTCACGCTTGCGGCAGCGTGTTTTGCCGCGGGCACCTGCATCACGCGCTGCTATGTGCAGATTGCTGCTACCGACAGTGAGCAGGGCGAGCGCGTTGTCGCAACGTATTTCTTTGGGCGCGCGGCCTATCTGGCCGATTGCGTGCCTGTCGCCAAGGATCTTGAGAGCATGGACATGGACGATATGCCGTGCAAGTGTGTGCTTGAGGCGTATGAGTCAACCGCTCCGGAGACGATTGAGCCTGCGGAGGTTCATGCTCGTCCGCGTGATGACCATCGCACGCTGCCGCCGGCGCTGCGCGATCTGCTGCTTGCCGATACGGCTGATGAGTTGGAGGTCATGGAAGAGGACGACGACCCATACGTGGCCCGTGTTGTTGAATTGCGCGAGCAGGCAAAAGTCGACCGTACAGGTGCCTTTGAAGGCTTTTCCCGTCTTGTCGAGGAGTTAGAGGCTAAGTGCGCCGTCGCCGAGCTTTTGGCGACAGGTCCGGTTCAAACGCAGTTTTGTGACAACCAGCTGGTGCGCATGGTGCTACCGGTGTTGGAAGAAGATCGCTCTGTGCGAATCCTCCGTGCGCCCGATGCGCTGTACTTTGCCCAGCACGAGATCTGCAGCTTTTACGCCGAGCAAGAGGACTTTGAACGAGCGCTGCCCGAGGTGCGCCATCTTTACGATCTGGCGCGCTCGTCCATGCAATCGCACTTTGCGCTCATCAACGTGCTTGCGCGTCTGGAGCGCTTTGACGAGATTATCGAGGTGGCGCGCCACGGCCTACGTATTGCCAGCGATCGTTCTGCAATCGGCTACCTGTTCTATCGCTTGGCGTTTGCCTATTGGAATTGCGATCAGCTCGACCTGGCGCTGGCTTGTTACCGTCTGGTGCCGCGCGGCGAGGAGTCGGGCAGCAGCGCGCTGGAAGAAATGCAGGGCCTTATGAACGAGATGGGCGTCAGCGAGCCTCCGACGTTCGAAGAAGCGGTTGAGACCATCCACAAGGCTGGACTCGAGCTGCCGCCAGTGTCCGCCGTGACGAATCAGCTGGCAGATGCCGCTGTTCAACTGGTCGACAACGGCTTCTTTTTCCTGGCACGCGGTTGCATCTTCCAAATGTGGCGCACTATGGGCAACGACGAGCTCGGCTCCCTCAACCGCTCGCTGGGGTAGGCGAAGCTTCCAAGGAGGAAAGGATGCTAGGCAATTAGAAAATTTTCTCTTGCCCATCCTTGGCTGTTTGGTTACTATAGAACGGCTGTTACGGAGAGCTGACCGAGAGGCCGAAGGTGCTCGCCTGCTAAGCGAGTATGCCCCAAAAGGGCATCTGGGGTTCGAATCCCCAGCTCTCCGCCAGTACGAATTTGAAGAAGGGTCCCATTTGGGGCCCTTTTTTATTATCAAGAATGGCGGCTGGGGATTCGAACCCTCAAAAAGGAGGCATCCTTTCGGACGCCTCCTTTCAGTGGACTTATTATTCTTGCGCCCTACATCTCAGGAGCCTTGGCTACGGTCTCGCTCTCTGCCGCAAGTGGGCGGTTGTCGATGCGGCGGCCCAAGCGGTCGAGCTTCACGAGGAGCCATTCAATGGGATTCGGCCCTGTGCCTTCCTCGTCGGCAACCAGGTCCATGACGGCGACCTTGGTGCCGTCCTGCTTGAGCGTAACGCTGCCTACCTTGTCGCCAACATGCACCGTGCCCGAAAGGTCATCGTAGCTAACTTTTTCGGTCACTTCGCCGGCGAGTGAGAACACCGTTGCCTGTGCGGCGGGGTCGGCGAGCGTGGCGTCGATCGTCTTGTCCGTCCAATCTGTCTGGCTAATGCGTGCCATAAGCGGGTTGCCGTTGGCGGTCTTTTCCTGCGTGTTGGCGATTGCGACCGTCACCTTGTGACCGTAGTACCAATTGGCAAGGGCGGCGGTATCGGTAAAGCGCTGATCGGTGGTGGTGGAGTTCAAAATAACGGTGTAGATCTCGTCGCCGTCGCGGTTGTAGGCGCTCGTAAAGCAATAGCCTGCATCGTCGGTGGTGCCAGTCTTGCCACCGATGTTGCCATCTTGGCCCAGCAAATAGTTATGCGTGTCCATGGAATGCGAATGGTCGGTGCCGTCGGCGCCCGTGACCTCGATCCAGGAATCCTCGCTCGCTACGACCTCGCGGATCGTGTCGTTTTTCATGGCCTCCTGCATCATCAGCGCTACGTCGTGTGCGGTTGAGTGCATATCGCCAGCCCACTCATCAAAGTCCAGACCATGCGGGTTTTCAAAAAGCGTACCGGTGCAGCCGAGCTTCTTAGCGCGCTCGTTCATGGCCTTCACAAATGTGGCCTCGGCGTCTTTGGTCTTAGGGTCGATTTTCTTGCCCACATATTCGGCGAGCACGATGGCGGCGTCGTTGCCCGAGGGAATCATCAGGCCGCGCAGTGCCTGCTCCACGGTAAGCTCGTCGCCTTCGAGCAAGCCGGCGGTCGAATTACCCACGGTGGCTGCGGCGTTGCTCACCGTGACCTTCTCGTCCATCTTGCAATTCTCGACGGTTAGGATTGCGGTCATGACCTTGGTGATCGAGGCAATCTTGACCTGCTCATCGGCGCCGCGCCCATAGTAGACGGTGCCGTCTTTGCCCATGACGAGGGCATTGGTCGCATCGATATCGGGCAGGTTTTCGGCCGTGATGCCGCGCGCATCGGCGGTTTTGCCGCAAACATTGTCGGTCGTGAGCACTTGGGCGCCGGCGACGGTGGGCGCGCCAGCGGCAAGGGCGATAGCGCAGACAAAGCCGGCGGCAAGCTGGGCTGAGCGCTTTGCAAAAGAGGTGAGGGACTTCACGGATTTCGCTTTCGACGGGATGGTCTCTTCTGGAACTAGAGTATATCGTTTGCCGGCGTCGGCGATCATCGCGTGCGCGCTTGGCCCACATCCGCACCCGAACGGGCACAAGGGTGCTTAAGGCCGGCTTAATCACCCACGCTTGTTGTGTGTGGCGTGCGTCGCCTCAGGCATAATGGAGCGCGAGAGGAGCACGCATGAACGAGCGCATTTTGGTAGTTGATGACGAGAAGGCCATCGCCGACTTGGTTGGCATCTACCTTACAAAAGAGGGCTTTGATGTCCAGATTGCCTATAGCGGGGCCGATGCTGCCAAGGCGATTTTGGAGCAGGAGTTCGATCTGGCGCTGCTTGATGTCATGCTGCCCGATATCGATGGGTTTGAGCTGCTGCGTACGATCCGTTCCAGCCATACCTATCCCGTGATCATGCTGACGGCGCGCGATGCCCAGCAAGACAAGATCGGGGGCCTTTCGCTTGGCGCGGACGATTACGTGGTTAAGCCGTTCCGTCCGCCGGAGCTCATCGCGCGCGTGCACGCTCAGCTTCGCCGCTACACCAGCTACGGTAGCCGTGCACAGGCGGCCGAGTCGCCGACCATTCAGCTCGACGGCTTGGAGATCAACCGCGATGCTCGTTCCGTGACAGTGGACGGTTCACCGGTTCGCCTCACGCCCACCGAGTATTCAATCTTGCTGTATCTGGTCGAGCATCGCGGCAGCGTGGTGGCCGTGGAGGACCTGTTCCGCGCGGTGTGGAACGAGGACTTTATGCCCGGCTCCAACAATACGGTGATGGTGCATATTCGCCACTTGCGCGAAAAGATCGGCGACGACGCACAAAAGCCACGCTTTATCAAAAACGTCTGGGGCGTCGGCTACATCATCGAATAACGCTTTTCGCTTGTGAGGATCTTGATATGACAAAAGACGATAGGCAAGCGTTCGAGGTGCCCGATCGGCTCTTTGAATACGTGAGGTCGGTCGTCGACAACCGCGCGCTTGCAACGGTGCTGCTCTTTTTGCTGAGCCTGCTGCTGATTGGCATCGACAACATCGTCGGAATCTTGGCGGTGCTGCTTGTCGGCTTTTTGCTGATCGATCGATTTGAGATTGTGTGCCGCTGCGTGGTGATTGGCGGCGCCGCGTGGGCCATGACGTTGGCGATTGGCGCCATGGCGCTCGGCGGCATCGAAGGGCCGGTGCTGTTCGATGCCGGCTTTGTATTCAACATGCTTGGCTTTGTGCTGGCGCTTGCCGCGTGCGTGCTGTTCTTGTGTGGCCGCGCCCTGTACTACCAGGGCTACGAACAGGGCGAGCAGCATGCCGATTGTGTGCTGGCCGCTCGTATTCAAGATCGCCTGATCGATCACCCCGACACCTGGGACAACATCGACGGCGACTTCTTGGAGGTCGAGGGCGCCCTTAACCGCGTGCGTGACCGTGAGCGCAAGGTGCAACAGGCCTTGCGTGACGAGTCGCATCGCAAGGACGATCTGGTCACGTACTTGGCACATGACCTACGCACCCCGCTTGCCAGTGTGGTGGGCTATCTTTCGCTGCTGCAAGAGGCTCCTGAGCTGCCGGTTGAGCAACGTGCGCGCTTTACGGGCGTGGCGCTCGACAAGGCGCACCGGCTTGATGCGCTCATCGAAGAGTTCTTCGATATCACGCGCTTTGACTTCCACGATATCGTGCTCACGCGCGGCTATGTTGACCTGGGGTTGCTGCTGGCTCAGGTGGCTGACGAGTTCTATCCCATCCTCAACGAGCAGCATAAGGAAGCCCAAGTTGATATTCGCGAGGACCTGACGGTGCTCGTGGATGGCGACAAGATGGCTCGCGTGTTCAACAACATCATGAAAAACGCCGTCGCCTATAGCTATGAGGGCTCGACTATCACGATTGAGGCCGGGCGCCAAGACGATGGCGGCGTGCGCGTGCGCTTTATCAATCAGGGCGATCCTATCCCTGCGGCTAAGCTCAAGGTGATCTTTGAGAAGTTCTATCGCCTGGATGCGGCGCGTGCGACCAATCGCGGCGGCGCTGGTCTGGGCCTTGCTATTGCCAAGGAGATCATCGCGGCACACGGCGGTACCGTTGCATGTGAATCGACGCCCGAACACACGATATTCACCATCGAGCTGCCCGCCGCATAGCCAGCGTGCCCTTACAAACACTTGACAATGCGCTCACGTGCATATGAGCCGCGATTTCTACTATCGATACTGCTGAATTGATATCGATGTGGAGGTATACGGTATGACGGCTGCTGCGGCTGTGGAGCCCACGGAGCTTGAAGAACTCATGAAAGCGCAGGCCGAGGCCGCGCACGAGCGCGAGGTTGGGGATGCGACTCGCCCCACGGCAGAGGATCTTGCCGCCTCGCCGACGCGCATCGATGTCGAGGGCCTCGACCTGTTCTATGGCGACCATCATGCGCTCAAGGACGTGAATATCAAGATTCGCGACAAGCAGATCACCTCGTTTATCGGGCCTTCGGGCTGCGGAAAGTCCACGTTGCTGCGCTGCTTTAACCGCATGAACGACGGCATCAAGGACTGCCGAATCGAGGGCAAGATTGCGCTCGATGGTCAAGATATCCTGGGCGATTACGACATCTGCCGTTTGCGCCAGCGCGTGGGCATGGTGTTTCAACGCCCCAACCCGTTTCCCATGAGCATCTACGACAACGTCGCCTACGGTCCTCGCGGAATGGGAGTGCGCGACCGCGTCGTGCTCGACGAGCTGGTCGAAGACTCCCTGCGACGCGCCGCTCTGTGGGACGAGGTCAAGGACAAGCTCAAAGAATCGGGTCTGGGTCTTTCGGGCGGCCAGCAGCAGCGTCTGTGCATCGCCCGTGCGCTGGCCGTGCAGCCCGACATTCTGCTGATGGACGAACCGACCTCGGCGCTCGACCCCGTATCGACGCTGGTGGTGGAGCAGCTGGCCTGCGAGCTCAGGGAGACCTGCACGCTGGTGGTCGTTACGCACAACATGCAGCAGGCGGCGCGTATCTCCGATTCGGTCGCATTCTTTTTGCTGGGTGAGCTGGTGGAGCACGCGCCCACCGCGCAACTCTTCAAGAATCCGACCGATCCGCGCACGGCGGATTATTTGACGGGGCGTTTTGGCTGATACCATCTAGTAAAGGTACCTTTAGGGTTAAGATGCGGTCATGCCGGCCGCAAAGGGGTTCAACATGATCTATTACGTCGAGGACGATGACAACATCAGGGATTTGACGGTCTATGCGCTGCGCAAGCAGGGGATTGAGGCCGAAGGCTTTTCGTGCGACGGTGAGTTTAAGGCTGCCGTGGCGCGACGGGTACCCGATGCCGCCCTGCTCGACATCATGCTGCCCGATACCGATGGCTTGGCGATTATGCGTCGACTGCGTGCCGATCGCCTGACGGCGACGGTGCCCATCATGATGCTTACCGCCAAGGATACCGAGCTCGACAAGGTGATGGCGCTCGATGGCGGTGCCGACGATTACCTGACTAAGCCGTTTTCGCTCATGGAGCTTGCGAGCCGCTGCCGCGCACTGCTGCGTCGCGGCGGCATGGTCAAGCAGGCGAGCGATGTGCTCAGCGTGGGCGACATCGTGCTCTCGCCCAGCCATCGCGAGGTGACCGTTGCCGGCGAGCCGCTTAAGCTCACCCTGCGCGAGTTCGACCTGCTCGAGTACCTCATGCGCAAGCCCGGCGTGGTTTTTACCCGCGAGTCGTTGCTGCAGAGCGTGTGGGGCTGGGACTTCGACGGCGGTTCGCGCACCGTTGACGTGCACGTGCAGACGCTTCGCCAAAAACTGGGCGAGCATGCCAGCGCCATCGAGACCGTGCGCGGCGTGGGCTACCGCTTGGCCGAGCCTTCTGCCGGCGATGGTGCCAAAGGCGACGACACCGCGGCCACCGCATCGGAGGAGTAACCCGTGGTCTTCGCCCCCCAGGGAAAACATACGCTGTCGCACCGCGTTTTTGTGACGATCTTTGTCTGCGCCATGGCGGTTATCGTGGCGTTTACGGTGCTGGGTGCGTTCTTTGTGCAAAACACCTTGGCGGATGCCACGAGTGCCAATCTGGCGCAGGAAACCGAGCTCATTGCTGCCGCTCTCGACGAACAGCAGGAGCCCATCCCGTTCTTGCGTAGTCTCGATCGCGAGGACTTGCGCATCACGCTGATTAACAAGGATGGATCGGTTGCCTACGACAACGAGGCGTCGCCTTCCACACTGCCCAACCATGGCGATCGCCCCGAGGTCATCGAGGCCTTTGAGAGTGGTTTGGGTTCCGCGGAGCGCGCAAGCTCTACGCTCGACGAGATTATGCTGTATCGCGCCGTCGCCCTTGATAACGGCCAGGTTGTCCGCTTGGCGCAGGCCCAGCCTGGCGTTGCGGCGATTTTGCTGTCGATGGTGGCGCCGATGCTGCTTATCGCAGCAGCGGGTGCGGTACTCTCGTTTTTTATGGCGCGCCGCGAGTCCCGTGCCATCATCGCGCCGTTGCAAGAGGTGGATTTGGACCACCCACGCCGTAGCTATGAGCACGCCTATGCCGAGATGGTCCCCATGCTTGAGCGTATCGAGTCGCAGCGCCAGGAACTCAAGCGCCAAATGGCGGTGCTAGCGGACAACGACCGTATGCGCCGCGAGTTCACGGCGAATATCACCCATGAGCTCAAGACGCCGCTTACGGCGATTTCGGGCTATGCCGAGCTCATCGCAAACGGCATGGTCGAGGGCGAGGGCGACCTGCGCAACTTTGGCGGTCGCATCTATCGTGAGGCGGGCCGCTTGGCAGCGCTTGTCAACGATATCCTTACGCTGTCTAACTTGGACGAGGCCGAGCGTGCAGCTGAGGGCGAGGCGGTGCCCATTGGGTCCACGGAGCCTATTGAGCTCTCGCGTGCCATCTACGCGGTCGAGCAGCGTCTTGAACAGGTCGCCCGTCAGGCGAATGTGACGATAAGTCATGAGACCAAGCCTGTGGTCATCGAGGGCGTGTCGCGCTTGATTGACGAGCTCATCTATAATCTGGCAAGCAACGCCATCCGCTACAATCGACCCGGCGGTACGGTTACGCTGCAGTGCGGCACCAACGACGAAGGCCATCCGTTCCTTGCGGTCGCCGACACGGGAATCGGTATCGCGCCTGAAGAACAGGGCAAGGTATTTGAGCGGTTCTATCGCGTGGACAAGAGTAGGTCCAAGGCACGCGGCGGAACCGGTCTGGGGCTTGCCATTGTCAAGCATGCGGCCCTGTATCATCACGCCACGCTCGATCTGTCGAGCGAGTTGGGCGTGGGAACCACCATTACGGTGACGTTTCCCATACAGCAGGACGAGCCATTCGCATAGCGATACAACATAGATATTGATGTAGACGCCGCATTTGACTTTCGGGTGCGGCGTTGTTGTGCAATTTTACGATTGCTTCCGACATTTTTACAGGAGAGCCTGTTTCTTATGTATAGAGTTTGGTCTCGGTAAAAAGATGCGATAACATACGGACAGTTTTGTCAATCCGAACTGGGGAAATGAAAGGCAAGCTGCATGACCCTTCTCGAACTGTTCCAGCTGCTGAAGAAGCACCTTCAGCTGGTCATCACCCTTCCGGTGGTCTGCGCGATCGCCATGGGCATCGTGTCCTTCGTTGCGATGGACAACACCTATACCGCGACGACGAGCATGTACATTCTCGCCAAGACCGACGATAGCGGTCAGATGAGCTACAACGATCTCTCGGCGAGTCAGATGCTTTCCAACGATATCGCCACGCTGCTGGATAGCGATAGCGTTAAGAGCGGCGCAGCCAATGAACTGGGCCTCACCGATCTGGATGACTACAAGGTGTCTGTTTCCTCCGAGACCACCACGCGTGTCATTACGCTTTCGGTTACCGGCACCGATGCCAAGGAGACGGCTAAGGTCGCAAAGGCCATAGCTAGCTCGGTGAGTACGGTCGCTCAGAACGTCGGCGCTGCCCAGAGCATCAACGTTATCGACGAGGCTAAGACTCCCGAAGTCCCCAGCGGCCCCAAGCGTATGCTGTACGTTGCTGTCGCATTCCTCGCGGGCATCTTTATCGCAGTTGCCTATGTCGTTTTGGCAGACATGCTCAACACCCGCATCCGCGGTGCCGAAGAGGCAGAAGAGCTCCTGGGCATTCCCGTTGTTGGCCGAATTCCGGCTATGAAAGGTGGTAAATAGGCATGGCTAAGGCAAAGAACACCGATAAGCTCGTTGTACAGAATGCCGCCAAGACCCTTCTGGCCAACATCCGCTTTGCGAGCGTGGACGACCCCATTCGCACCATCACCGTTACGTCCTCGATTCCCAACGAGGGCAAGTCTACGGTTTCCATCAACCTTGCCCAGGCTATCGCCACCAGCGGCAAGAGCGTCCTGCTGGTCGAGGCTGATATGCGTCGCAGGTCCCTTGCCGATATGCTCGGCGTCCGCTCCCGCGGCGGACTCTATGCAGTCCTTTCCGAGCAGGTTTCTATTGACCAGGCGATTGTCGAGACGGGTCAGAAGAACTTCTACTTCCTCGATGCCGAGCCGCATATTCCCAATCCTGCCGACATCATCGTCTCTCACCGCTTTGCCAAGCTGGTAAAGGCACTGTCCGCCAAGTTCCAGTACGTTATCTTTGATGCTCCCCCGGTCGGCACCTTCATCGATGCTGCCGAGATCGCAAGTCTGACCGACGGTGCGCTTTTTGTCGTGCGTGAGGATTTCACCAAGCGCGAGGAGGCGCTCAACGCCATCGGTCAGCTTAAGAAGTCCGAGAAGGTCAAGCTCATCGGTACCGTTATGAACTACTGCGAGACCGAGACCAGCGAGTACTACTACTCCTACTACACCAAGGACGGTAAGAAGGTGAAGAAGGGCTCCGACGATCAGGGGACTTCCAAAAAGGGCATCTTCACCAACCGAGCAAACGTTTAGTTGATTAAGGCTGACCTATGCGTGACATTCATTGCCATATCTTGCCGGGTGTAGACGACGGCGCCGCCGATCTCGATGAGAGCTTGGCGATGCTCGAGGCTGCCAAGCGGGCCGGTGTAACCAGAATCGTTTGCACTCCTCACTGCCGTGATCCCTATTTTGATTACGACAAGATGTGGGATGCCTTTGAGCTGCTGCGTGATAACGCTGACGGTTTTCCGCTCCAGATGGGCTTCGAGGTCAACCATCGAAAGCTCGTTGAGCTTGGTATCGATGCCGCGGAGCACTTGCATTTCGATGGGACCAACGAGTTTCTGCTCGAACTTTCGACGCATGCCGATGCGTATGCGTTTAGAGAGTACGAGAACACGATTTACGATTTGCAGTGCCGTGGCTACCAGGTGATTATCGCTCATCCTGAGCGCTATCGTGCGGTTCAAAAGGATGTAAGCGTGGCGGCGCGCCTGGTCGATATGGGCTGCAAGCTGCAGGCTTCGGCGGACTTTATTGCCGGCGGTCGCTTTGGTCGCGAGAAAAAGCCGGCACAGCGCCTGTTCGATCAGAACCTGTACAGCTTCATCGCGAGCGATGCCCATAACGTGGGTCATTACGACTGCCTGGCGAAGGCTCGCGCGAAGTTTAGCGTGCGTGGAGCCCATTTTCGCTAAAATCTGTCCCTAACGTTCGCATTGAATGAAGGGGCAGCCATGGATATCCAACTTAAGACGGGATGCTTTGATGACGCGGCGCTGGTGCGCCGCGTCGTTTTTATGGACGAGCAGGGCTACGAGAATGAGTTCGACGCTATCGACGAGGATCCGAACTGCATTCATGTGACGCTCTATGCAGACGGCGAGCTTGCCGGTTGCTCGCGCGTGTTTCCCGAAGAGCTTGAGCGCGCGGCAGATTCAGAGGCTCCGGTTTCGCCGGCGTGCGACTTGGACGAAGGCGTCGCAGCGGGGGAGACCTATATTATGGGGCGCGTGGCTGTGCTGCCGAGCATGCGCCGTCGCGGTCTGGCGAGTGCGATTGTCGAGGCCAGTGCTGTGTGTGCACGCGATGCCGGCGCTAAGCTTATTAAGCTGCATGCGCAGGAATACGTGCTACCGCTCTATGCAAAGGTGGGCTACACGCAAATTGCCCCGGTAGATTACGAAGACGAGGGCCAACCCCATGTCTGGATGGCCAAGCGCGTAGATGGCAGATAGGGACGTTCCTTTTAATATGAGCAGGACATTGTCAAGAGGCAAAATCGGGCCTGGCCCCAACGATATGGGGTCAGGCCCTCTCCCTATATCAGCCCGTCCGCGGCGACCTCGGCGTGTCTTACCGACGCTCGTCTTTGC
>JAXJHR010000048.1:0-50228 GCA_036299165.1 Collinsella aerofaciens
GGGCGGCAGGTTGAGGAGCTCGTCGCCGGGACGGTGCAGGCAGACCTTCCTGAGCTTGCCGATCTCGGAAGGCACGTGCAGACCTTTCGTCATGGCCTCCTACCTTTCTTTCGGGCCTTTCGGCCGAATCTCTCAGCGCCCTTCCGTAACGGGCGCTGCTTGCTGACAGCTCTAGTTATATCCAAATTCCACCCGCAATTCCACCTCGCCCCCGAACGGTCAACAAAGTGCGATGAACGGTATATCGCATGTGATTCCCCCATGATGTACTTCGGCGTTCTAAAGTAACTTTTCTAAGGTAAACGCTCTTTTTTCCTAAAAACCATTTGCGATTGTGTCTCTAAACTTTTGATTCAGAATTGCATAGCTTAATCGGTTTTATGTATATAAATGATGTTTGTTCACGTTTCCGCCTGCATTCAATGATATTCAGCTATCTATCATTCTTATTCACACTTACGTACCAGTTGAGTGAGGATATAGACCGCTTGCAGACGAGCAGGGCGTCAGTCCTATGACTTGTCAGCGTAAGAAGTAGGTAAAGATACCGTTCACGCGATACGTTCGTGCCAGCGGTCGACTAAATTGAGACAATAGTGAATTAGAGTTAGGCTACCGTCCCCTACGGGGACTGAACGGACAGATGCATATGCCGAGCAAAATCGAAAAAAAGCAAGCCGCCGCAAAGCTGCGCAAACCGCCGCGCGACTTCTCGTACACGCAAAACCGAGAGCTTAGCTGGCTGCGCTTTGACAACCGCGTGCTTGACGAAGCCTTCGATGAGACTGTCCCGCTGTTCGAGCGACTAAAGTTCGTCTCGATCTTCGAGTCCAACCTCGACGAGTTCCTTATGGTGCGCGTGGGCGGCCTGTCCGATCTGGCGGAGCTCAAAAAACAACCTGTCGACAACAAGAGCAATATGACCGCCTCCGAACAGGTCGATGCTGTCATGGCCGAAATGCCCGGGCTCCTTACCCGTTGGGAGTCCATCTTTAAGAGCATCGAGGGCAAGCTCGACACCTTGGGCGTTCACCGCGCCCACATCGATTCGCTTACGCCCGAGGAGCGCACCTTTGTAACCCGCTACTTCCAGGCCTACGTGTCGCCGGTCATCTCGCCGCTGGTCATCGATCCTCGCCACCCCTTCCCCAACCTACGCAATGGCGCGCTCTATCTGGCCTGTGGTCTGGACGGCGCCACCGACGAGGAGAGCCTGCTGGGCCTTATCGAGATTCCCGCCTCGATGAACCGCGTGGTCGAGATCCCCTCGCCCACCGGCACCTACTCCTACATCTTGCTCGAGGACGTCATCCTCGCCTGCCTGGACAGCTGCTTTGGCTCCTATAAGCCGCTGGATCGTGCGCTGATCCGCGTCACCCGCAACGCCGACATCGATCCGGACGGCGAGGGCGTCGAAGAGGAAGAGGACTACCGCCAGCACATGAAGCGCATCCTCAAGAAGCGCCTGCGTCTGCAGCCGGTAGTGCTCGCGGTCTCGGGGTCGCTCGAGAAGGCAACGCTCAAGACCATCCGCAAGGCGCTCGAGCTTTCGCGCCGCTCTGTCTTTACCTGCGATATCCCGCTCGACCTGGGCTACGTCTTTGGCATTGAGGGCAAGATTCCCGAGCACCTGCGCAACGAGCTGCTCTTTACGCCGTTTAGGCCGCAGCCCAATCCCACCATCGACATGACCCGCTCCATCCGCGAGCAGGTGCTGCAGCACGACAAGCTGCTCTTTTATCCCTACGAGGCCATGAACCCCTTCCTGGATCTGGTGCACGAGGCCGCCTACGACCCCGAGTGCATCTCGCTGCGCATCACGCTCTACCGCGTGGCCAAGCAGAGCCGCCTGTGCGAGTCGCTGATCGATGCTGCCGAGAACGGCAAAGAGGTCACGGTGCTCATGGAACTTCGTGCCCGCTTTGACGAGCAGAACAACATCGAGTGGGCCGAGCGCCTGGAAGAGGCCGGCTGCACCGTCATCTATGGTTCCGAGGGCTTTAAATGCCACTCAAAGATCTGCCAGCTCACCTATCGCGAGGGCATGGCGCTAACGCGCCTCACGCTTTTGGGCACCGGCAACTTTAACGAGAAGACGGCCAAACTCTACAGCGACTTTATGCTCATGACAGCCCATCCCGGCATCGGCGAGGACGCCAACCTGTTCTTCCGCAATCTGTCGCTGGGCAACCTGCGCGGCGACTACCGCTTCCTGGGTGTGGCGCCCGTCGGACTGAAACCGCTCATCATGCGCGGGCTTGACCGCGAGATCCAGCGCGCCCTTGCCGGCGAGCCCGCCCGCGTGTTCTTTAAGCTCAACTCGCTGACCGACCGCGAGGTTATCGACAAGATCGCCGAGGCATCGTGTGCCGGCGTGCGCGTAGACATGATCATCCGCGGCATCTCGTGCCTCAAGCCCGGTGTTCCGGGCAAGACCGAGAACGTGCATGTCCGCTCCATCGTCGGACGCTTTTTGGAGCACGCGCGCGTCTATGCTTTCGGCGTGGACTCGGACATGATTTACCTGAGCTCGGCAGACATGATGACGCGCAACACCGAGCACCGCGTGGAGATTGCCTTCCCCGTGCTCGACCCCACCTGCCGCGCCCTAGTGCACGAGTACATGGGCATGCAGCTGCGCGACAACGTGAAGGCCCGCAGCCTCACGAGCGACGGCACCTGGGTCCCCGTGGAGCGTGCAGAGGGTGAGAAACCCTTCAACTCGCAGGAAGCCCTGCTGGAGCGTGCCTATCGCAACGCCGAGGCCGCGCCCGAGCCCGTCATTGAGGCGGAACCTGCCCCCGAGGCCGAGCCGCAGCCAGTAGTACCCAAGGTCCAAGAGGTCCAGGCGACCGTCATTGAGCCCGAGCCCGCACCTGCACCTCAGCCCGATCCGCAGGTCATCAAGCCCGCACCCGAGACGAGCGCCCGTCGCGATAAGCCCGCCGGCAAGACCAAGGCCATCGAGCGCCATCGCCCCGGCCGCGTGCGCATGGGCCTGGGTCTGATCGGCCTGGGTCTTAAGACGCTCATTACCGGCAAGACGAAATAGTCGTTTGTAGAAGCAGTTTGTAGAAGCGCCCCGCATTTGAGGAAAGCCTCGGATGCGGGGCGCTTTTCCCTGCTACCATGGTGCGAACAACAACGCGAATGACAGGCAGGAATATGAAGCTCACTATAGAATCGATGACCTACGGCGCCGACGGGCTGGCGCACGCCGACAACGGCAAGGCCGTCTTTGTGCAGGGCGCCGTGGCAGGCGACACCGTCGAGGCCGAGGTCGTACAGGACGGCAAATCGTTCATGCGTGCCCGCACCACCGAGATTCTGGAGCCAAGCCCCGATCGCATTCAGCCTCCCTGCCCCTTCGTGGGCATCTGCGGCGGCTGCTCGTGGGGCAATCTCTCACGCACGGCACAGCTCGCCGCCAAGGAGCAAAACCTGCGCTCCACGCTCGAGCGCATCGGCAAGTTCGCTCCTGAGCAGGTCGATGAGTTGGTACAGCCCATCTGCCACACCAAGGACGACTGGGGCTACCGCAATAAAATCGAGCTCGAACCGACCGTCGTCAACGGTCGCGTGCGCCTTGGCATGCACGGTGTCGACCCCAGCAAAATCGTGACCGTCGATATGTGTCCGCTGTTCGATAAGCGCTTCCCGAAGGCACTCAAATCGGTCGTCGGCGCACTTAACTATCTAAGCGGCAGCCATGACTTGGGGCTCGAACGCGTGGGCATTCGCGCATCGCGCCGCACCAAGGCACTCGAGGTCGCACTCTGGACGCCGACAGGCTCTTTTCCGCGCTCGCAGGTCTCCCGCGTGCTGGCGGACGCCGCTCATCCCACGAGCATCGTGCGCGTGATGAGCAAGGGCGAAAAGAAGGCCCGCCGTGTCTCTAAGGTGGAGATGCTCGCCGGTGAGGGCTCGTGGACCGAGAACATCGCTGACGGCCAGATGCGCCTGTCCGCCCCATCGTTTTTCCAAGTCAACACCAAGGGCGCCGAGATTTTGATCGAGCTCGTTATGGAGGCGCTCGATCCGCAGGAAGACGAGCTTGCCGTGGACCTGTACTGCGGTGCCGGCACCTTTACCCTGCCGCTCGCCCGCCGCTGCGACTTTGTCGCTGCCGTCGAGGCCTACGGCCCCGCCGTGCGCGATCTACGCCGTAACCTGGAAATCAACAAGCTTGATAACGTCGACGTCATTGGCGGAGACGCGGTGCGCGAGTTCCCCGACCAGGACGCCGATGTCCTAGTAGTCGACCCGCCGCGTGCAGGCCTAGCGCCTGAGGCCATCGACCTCATCGCCAGCACAAGCGCTCGCGATGTCGCCTATGTGAGCTGCGACCCGGCCACCCTGGCGCGCGATCTCAAACGCTTTGTCGAAGAAGGCACCTTCTCCCCCGTAAAGATCACGCCAGTCGATCTGTTCCCACAAACCTTCCACTGCGAGACCGTCGTCCACCTTAGGCGCAACTAGCTGATGATTTTTCTGGGACGGGGATTAAATGATCAATTTGTACCGAATGATTATTTAATCCCCGTCCCTCTTAAACATTGGGAAATCGAGCGTGGCAAGCGGGGGTCTTCGGGGTATAAGACGGCTAATTGTATGCCGCCCTATGAAAGGAACCCTTATGCCCAGCGTTGCCGTTCTTGCCGCCGATGGCTTTGAAACGATTGAATGCCTGACCATGGTCGATGTCATGCGTCGCGGCGGCGTGCGCGCCACGCTCGTCTCGATTATGCCCACGCGCGAGGTCGTAAGCTCGCTGCAGATCCCCGTGACCTGCGATGCGCTCTTTGATGAGATCAACTTTGACGAGTACGACTGCGTCGTGCTGCCCGGCGGCCTGCCCGGTGCCACCAACCTGCGCGCCGATCAGCGCGTCTGCGACGTGGTCTGCGAGTTCGCCGCGACCAAGCACGTCGCCGCCATCTGCGCCGCCCCGTTTATCCTGGGCGAGCTCGACCTGCTCGAGGGGCGCCATGCCACGTGCTTCCCTGGCTTTGAGAAAAGCTTCCCCGAGGGCGCCTATACCGGCGAGAAGGTTACGCAAGACGGCAACATCATCACCGCCAGCGGCATGGCACAGTCACTCCCCTTTGCATTGGAGCTGCTGCGCACACTCGCCGGCGACAAAGCCGTCGAGAAGGTCGCCGAGGGCATCCAACTATGATTTTGGCTTCGCAATCGCCGCGCCGCATAGAGCTGATGCGCGAGGCAGGCTACAACATTCGCGTGATTCCCGCGGATATCGACGAAACGCCTTTTGATGGCGAAGCTCCGCTTACGCTCGTCGAGCGCTTGGCGCGTGCCAAAGCCGCTGCCGTCGCCGCCGAGCATGCCGAGCCCAATGAGCTGACCGTCGCGGCCGATACTATTGTCACCTTTGACGGCCAAATTTTGGGCAAGCCGGCAAACGAGGACGAGGCGCGCACGATGCTCCGTGAGCTTTCGGGCCGCACGCACCAGGTCGCAACCGGCGTCTGCATCGTTAAGGCAGGCGATACGGCCGCCCCGCATGCCGCCGAGAGCCTGTCCTTTGTCGATGTGACCGACGTGACGTTCTACGAGCTCACCGACGAGCAGATCGAGCGCTACGTCGCCTCGGGTGAGCCCATGGACAAGGCCGGCGCCTACGGCATTCAGGGCACAGGCGGACGCATGCTCGTGCACGATATTTCGGGCGACTTCTATAACGTGGTGGGCCTACCCATCGCCCGCGTCGCGCGCGCGATTCAAAAACTCTCGTAATTGCATCTGGCGCTGGGTATCCCCCGGCGCCTACAATTTTGGCGTACCGTACGGATCCCGACCGGGCACAAGGCGCGGCGGAAAACCGATAGGAGTTAAACATGGATACACTGCTCGAGGCCATTGACGTCTGCGATGTCGATGGCTTTTGCTATGGCAACTATACGGACGAGGAGGCCGGCACCGGTTGCACCGTAATCGTGGCACCCGAGGGCGCCACCGGCGGCGTTGACGTTCGCGGCGGTGCTCCCGCTTCGCGCGAGACCGACCTGCTGCGACCCGAGAACACCGTCGACAAGGTCCACGCCGTCTGCCTTTCGGGCGGATCGGCCTTTGGCCTCGAGGCTGCAAGCGGCGTCGCTCGCGAGCTTGAGAGCCGCGGCATCGGCCTTCCCGTCGGCCCCACGCAGGTGCCTATCGTGTGCTCGAGCTGTATCTTCGACCTCGCCTTTGGTAACCCCACCGTTCGCCCCGACATTGAGGCCGGCATCGCCGCCGTGCGCGAAGCACTCGACAACACCCCCACCAAGCTCGAACAGGGCAACGTAGGCGCCGGCACGGGCGCTACCGTGGGTAAGCTCATGGGCCCCGCTACCTGCATGAAGGCCGGCCTTGGCGCTGCCGCCGTGGCGCTCGGCCCCATCAAGGTGGGCGCCGTGGTCTCGGTCAACGCCTGCGGCAACGTTGTCGACCCCTTCACCGGCGAGTGGGTCGCCGGTATGCGCGCCGCAGCCGATAGCGACCAAATCGTCGACATGGAACTCGCAGCCTTTGCCGCCGCCGGATCCATGCAGATGCCGCTCGACCGCACCAACACCACCATCAGCTGCATCGTCACCAACGTGGAACTCACTAAGGCACAAGCCACCAAGGTCTCCCAGATGGCCGCAGACGCCTACGCACACGCCATCCGTCCCACGCACACCACCAACGACGGCGACACCATCTACACCCTCGCCAGCGGCAAACTGGGCGCCCAGGCAAGCGCCGCCGTTCCCCTAGACCTGCTGGGCATGCTCGCCGTAAGGGCCCTGGAAACCGCCATCGTAAACGGAGCCAAAACCGCAAAAACCTCCCACGGCATCCCCGGCGCCGCGAAGTAGCCTAACCTGACGGTTGCCCGGTGGGGCTTGGTTATGTTTGCTGCTCTACAGTCCTGGCTCGCACGAAGAGCACATTAAGTGCTCTTCGGCTCGTGCGGAACTCGCGACAAACATAACCAAGCCCCACCGGGCAACCTACCAACCAGATTCTTTTCAGCCCAGGCCCCTGTGTACCGCGCGTCGAAGATCTTCAAATTCAGGCAGCCTGACAATCGATTCTTATAGCAGAGGCCCCTTGGCCTTTAGTTTGATACAAGTTCCGCACGAGCCGGAAAGCACTTAATGTGCTTTCCGTGCGAGCAGGACTGTTCGCAGTAGCAAACTAAAGGCCAAGGGGCCCAGTCAACCTATCAGCAGCGATTACTCAACAGTTAGTTGAATTTGAAGATCTTAGAGGCAAGACGGTATAGGCCGAGCGTGGTTTTGTCTCCGGCCCGTCCGCGCAGATTGGTGAAGAACCCGACCACGCCGTAGCGGGCACGACGATACATGCGCTCGTCGTAGGCCTTCAAATCATTCCACAGCATCTTTAGGCGCTCGTCGGCGCAATCTTCCTCGGAAAGCTTGGTGAGCACCGAGCAGATCGCCATCATCATGGTGAAATAGCCCATCATGTACGAGCGCAGACGCGACGACTCAACATCGCTGTACAGGTGGTACGACTCCATCATGATGCGCGTCACACGGAACTGCTGGTCCAGACGCTTGACCATCGTGGCCTCGTTGACACTCTGGCCCTCGCGACCGATAAAGTAGCGATAGAGGTCGATGTCGGCGTAGTACATGGTCTTGCAACGCGGCAGCGGCACGTAGGCGTAGATGTTGTCCACATAGAACGTGTGCGGCGGCATGGGAAGGTTGGACTCGCGCAGCACATCCGTGCGATAGCACAGGCTGTGCATGAGTAGGTTCTGGTCCAGGCGGAAATGACCGATCTGATCCCAGGAAAAGATCTTCTTGCGCGGCAGGGCAAATTTGTAGCCAATAGCGGTATGCGTGCCCTCGTAAACCTTCTCGTACACGTAGTTCGAGATAAACAGGTCAACGCGCTGGTCGCGCTCCTCAAAGCCACGCAGAATCGACAGCATGGTCGAAAGGGCAGCGCCGTCAAGCCAGTCGTCCGAATCAACAACCTTGTAGTAGGTGCCCTGTGCCTCGCGCAGACCCGAAAGGACGGCAATACCGTGGCCGCCGTTCTCCTGGTGTACCGCGCGAATGATACCGGGATAACGCGCCTCCCACTCATCGGCCTTATCGGCCGTCTCGTCCTTGGAGCCGTCGTCCACTACGATAATCTCGATATCGGTGGCGTAATTGCTCCCCTCCAAGATGGAGGTGATGCAATGGTCCATGTCCTTGGCGGCGTTATACGAGGGAATACCGAATGTTATGACTTTATGCATGGCAGGCGATAATCTCATCCGAAAGATCGAGGGCGGAATTGGTCACAGCGTCCATATCGTAGTAACGATACTCGGCCAGACGACCCACCGGGTGGAAGTTCGTCAGGTTCTGGACGCGCTCAAGATAGCGCTCATAGAGCTCACGGTTCTCGGGCTCAAGAATGGCGTAGTACGGCGTCTCGCCCGAGCCGGGCGTATAGGCCTTGGAATACTCCTTCATGATGGTGGTCTTGCCGGGCAGGATCTGACCGGTCATGTTCTTGAACTCGGTAATGCGCGTGTAGTCCTCGCTCGTGGTGTAGTTGACGGTGCCCACGGGCTGGAACTGGTCCATATCGAGCGTCTCGAACTTCATATCGAGCGTGCGGTACGGCAACGCACCCAAGTCGAGGTTGAACAGCTCGTCGAGCGGGCCGGTATAGACAATCTCGCCGCCGTAGACCTTGCCGTCGATCTTGACGGTGGTCTCATCGATCTCAAAAAGATCGCGGGCGTCCACGTCGCAGAACACGTCAATCAGGTCGTGGTCGAGCATGTGCTCAAAGAGCGCCGTGTAGCCCTCCTGCGGCATGCCCTGGAAGGGAGCTTGCGGGAAGTAGCGGTCATCATCGCCCACAAAGACGGGAACGCGGCCGGTGATCGAAGGGTCGATCTGATCGGGCGTCTGGCCCCACTGCTTCATGGTGTAATGCAAAAAGACGTTCTCGTAGACGTAATCGGCGACCTCGGCCAAGTCGGGGTCGTTCTTCTTACGCAGCTCCATAATGGGCACCTTGACATCCTTGCCAAAGGTCTCCACGAGCTTCTGATACAGCTCCTCGCCGCGCTCGTCACCAAAGGCGAGCTTGAGACTCGCATGGTTGAAGGGCACGGGCATAAGGGTACCGTTGATGTTGGCGAGCACCTTGTGCTGATAATCCGTCCACTTGGTAAAGCGCGACAGGAAATTGTGCACGCGCTCGTTAAAGGTGTGATAGATATGCGGACCGTACTCGTGAATCAGGATTCCGGCCTCGTCAGTGCAGTCGTAGGCATTGCCCGCTATGTGGCTACGGCGCTCCAAAACGGCAACACGATAGCCGATGGTCTCGGCAAGACGGCGGGCGCAAACGGCACCGGCATATCCAGCACCGACGACAATCATGTCGTACGCGCCGGCGTTAAAGCCTTCAGGCAGGCCTGAGGTAATCTGCATCGATACTCCTTGTCAAAAGCCACGGGCTCGTTAGCTGGGCTTTTCTCGAACATTCTTCGAGACATATTTATCAGAGAGATTATAGCGCTAATGCGTCCTATAATGAGCTTGCCACACAAGGAAAGCTCAAGCACCGCGGCGAACATAATTGAAAGGTAGACCCGCTAGCAGCGGGTTTATTCGTGAACAGCCGGGCGCCTGGAGCTTAGCGAAACGCTTGTAAGGAGTAACATGAGCGATTTCCTAAACCGTATGAAGTCTGCCGCCAAGGCTGACCTTAAGACGATCGTCCTGCCCGAGGGCGAGGATCCGCGCACTATCGTCGCGGCCACCAAGATCATCGAGGAGGGCCTGGCAAAGATCGTCATCCTGGGCAACCCCGACGAGATCAACGTTCCCGGCGCCACCGTCATCGACCCGCGCAATGCCGAGAAGCACGAGGAGTATGCGCAAAAGTTTGCCGAGCTCCGCGCCAAGAAAGGCGTTACCATCGAGCAGGCTCGCGCCCAGGTGATGGATGCCACCTACTTTGGCACCATGATGGTCAAGATGGGCGACGCCGACGGCCTGGTCTCCGGCGCCTGCCACTCCACCGCCGACACCCTGCGCCCTGCGCTTCAGATCCTCAAGACCGCCCCGGGCACCAAGCTGGTCTCGGCCTTCTTCGTGATGTGCACCGACACCCCGCAGTTCGGCACCGACGGCACGCTGATCTTCGCCGACTGCGGCCTCAACATCAACCCGTCCTCCGACGAGCTCTCCGAGATCGCCATCGCCTCCGCTCACTCCTGGTCCACCTTCATGGGCAATGTCGAGCCGCACGTGGCCATGCTCTCCTACTCCACCATGGGCTCCGCCGGTGGCGAGGTCGCCAAGAAGGTCCAGGAGGCCGTGAAGTTCTGCAAGGAGAAGGCTCCCGAGCTCGCCATCGACGGCGACCTGCAGCTCGACGCCGCCATCGTCCCCACCGTCGCCCAGCTCAAGGCCCCCGGCTCCTCTGTCGCCGGTAAGGCCAACGTGCTCGTGTTCCCCGACCTCGAGGCCGGCAACATCGGCTACAAGCTGGTCCAGCGCTTCGCCGGTGCCGACGCCTACGGCCCCATCCTGCAGGGCATCGCCAAGCCGGTCAACGACCTGTCGCGCGGCTGCTCTGCCGACGACATCGTGGGTGTCGTGGCCATCACCGCCGTCCAGGCTCAGATGGCTGAGTAGCGGACGTACTCGCCCGAAGGCCGCACAGGTTAACCCCTGAAAACGTCCTCGACCAATGAAACGCCCCCGTTCTGCTCCTTCGGAGCTACGAACGGGGGCGTTTCTGGTCTGCGGAATGTTTTCAGGGGTTAACCTGTGCGGCCTTCTACTATCACGTGGCATTCAGGGAATCTGGGGTGGACGGCGGCTTGGCTACGAGCTGGGGCTGAGAATTTGGATGGATGGGCGACGTTGCTGAGAGCGTATGCGTTGCAGGTAATGACCACTTTGGAGCCATAAGATAGACTGCGTTCCGATTTCTGGCCTTCCGGAAAATGTGTCCCGGTTTGGAGGCTGATTGTGGGATGGAGTTTCCGCCCCGCTCGTCTCGTCCATCAAATAAGGCCTCCGGAGCTCGTTGCTCTGGAGGCCTTTCTCTCAATTGCAGACGAATACGCTAGTTGCTACCGGTCAGACGCTCGACGTCGTGGGCGATCATGTATTCCTCGTCGGTGGGGATGACCATGACCGTGACGGCGGAGCCGGCAGCGCTGATGACCTGCGGGCCGTTGCCCACGGCCTCGCGGTTCTTATTGTTGTCGATGCGCACGCCCAGCCACTCAAAGCAGTCGCAGAAAGCCTTGCGGATCGACCAGTCGTTCTCGCCGATGCCGGCAGTAAAGGTAATGGTGTCCACGCCCGCCATGGAGGCAATCATGGAACCGGCCTGCTGCATGGCCTTGTAGGCGAACATGTCGAAGGCGAGCAGGCAGCGCTCGTCACCCTCGGAGGCGCGCGTGCGGATGTCGCGGGCGTCGTTGGAGATACCCGAGATGGCAAGCAGACCGGACTGCTTGTTCATCATGTCGTCGACTTCCTGGTAGCTGTAGCCGCCCTCGCGCTGCAGGTAGCACACGGTGGCCGGGTCGATGGAACCGCAACGGGTGCCCATCATCAGGCCGTCGAGCGGCGTGAGGCCCATCGTGGTATCGCGGCACACGCCGTCCTCAATAGCGGCGAGCGAGGCGCCGTTGCCCAGGTGGCACGAAAGCAGACGGTGGCAGCGCGTGCCCAGGATCTCCTTGGCCATCATCCACTCGTAACGGTGGCTCGTGCCGTGGGCGCCGTACTTGCGCACGTGATACTTGTCGCACACGTCCTTGGGCAGGGCGTAAGTGTAGGCAACCTCGGGCATGGTCATGTGGAACGAGGTGTCGAAGACCGCCACGTTGGGCAGCTCCGGATACTTCTCACGGCAATACTCAATCGCTGCGGCCTCGCCGTAGTTGTGCAGCGGGGCGAGCGGCGCCACCTCAAGGATCTTGGCCATGACCTCATCGTCGACGACCGCGGAATCATCGAAGTACCAGCCGCCCTGAACGATACGGTGGCCGATGCCGTCGATCGTAAAATCGGTCTTCTCGAGCTCCTCGAGCACGCGCGCGATGGCAGAGCGATGATCAGGGAAGGGAATCTCCTCGGTCTGCTTGGCGCCACCGTTCTCGGAATGGCCAAAGATGCCCATCTCCGAGCCGATACGCTCGCAGTTACCTTTGGCGAAAACCTCGCGGGTATCGGTGTCCAAAAGCTGATATTTAAGGCTCGAGCTGCCGGCGTTGACAACAAGTACGTTCATGAGACTCCTTCGTGATTACAGTACGGTCGGCAAACCTATAAGGCGGCCGTATCCTTAATAAGAAGTTATCAGAGTTCAATAATTATCTATTAAACTCTTCGCTCAAAGCGCATAAAAGGGGGCTGAACGGCACAAGGCCATCCAGTCCCCTCCCCTTGCATCAATTACTTGCCGTTGACGATGCGCTCGACGTCGGAAGCAATCATGAACTCCTCGTCCGTGGGGATGACGAAGATCTTGACCTTGGAATCCTTGGCGGACAGGCACCAAGCGCCGTCGCCACGCAGGGCGTTGCGGGCATGGTCCATCTTGACACCCATAAAGGCCAGACGGTCGGCCACACCGGCGCGGACGGCCGGAGCGTGCTCGCCGATGCCGGCGGTAAAGACGAGCGTGTCCATGCCGCACATGGAGGTGGCCATCTCGGCGGCTTTGGCGGCAATCTTGTAGACGAACATATCGAAGGCGAGCTGAGCCTCGGGATCGCCAGCAGCAGCAAGCTCCTCGACGTTACGGCAGTCGTTGGTCTTTCCGCCGGTCACGGCCATGAGGCCGGACTTCTTGTTCATCATCTCGTCGACCTCGTCGAAGGTGTAGCCGCCCTCGCGCTGCAGGTAGCACACGGTAGCCGGGTCGATAGAACCGCAGCGGGTGCCCATCATGACGCCGTCGAGCGGGGTAAGGCCCATGGTGGTGTCCATGCACTTGCCGTCCTCGATAGCGCACAGGGAAGCGCCGGAGCCAATGTGGCACACGACAACCTTGCGGGCCTCGCCGTTGGTCATCTCGGCAACCTTCTTGGAGATGTAGCGGTAGCTGGTGCCATGGGCGCCGTACTTACGGATGTGCAGCTTGTCGCAGACGTCCTTGGGCAGGGCGTAGGTCTTGGCGACCTCGGGCATGTTGAAGTGGAAAGCGGTGTCGTAGACCGTGACGTTGGGCAGGTCGGGATACTGCTCCAGGCAGTACTCAATAACGTTGGCCTCGGGGTTGTTGTGCAGCGGGGCGAGCGGGGCAACCTCGCGGATCTTGGCAAGAACGTCCTCGTCGACGAGGGAGGAATCGCCAAAGTACCAACCGCCCTGAACGATGCGGTGGCCGATGCCCTCGATCTTGACGCCGTTAGCCTCGAGGTCCTTCAGGACGACCTCGATGGCGACCTTGTGGTCGGGGAACTCGATGTTCTCGGTCACCTTCTTGGAGCCGTTGGCAGCGTGGGTGAAGGTGCCGCCGGTAAAGCAGACGCGCTCGCAGGAGCCCTTTGCGGACACCTTGTGGGACTTGGTATCGATGACCTGATACTTAAGGGTCGAAGATCCTGCGTTGACGACCAGAACGTTCATGTGTCTCCCTACTAACAGGCGGTGTGGCGCCGCCAGGTTACATACGCTTCAATAATAAACCCAAACGCCCTCGCGCTCGGGTTTATTGCGTTGATATATAAGTTATCGGTGCCTAAATACTCATGGCCTTTGACTTGTAAGACGAAATAGCGCGGGGATATACACCAGGGAAGAAATCCCGAGCGCAACAAGCAATACGACTCGAATGCCCGCGATGCTGCTCAACGCAGCATTGAACAGATAGAAAAGGATGGCACCCACCGCCACCATCTGGCTTTGGACCGAAATCAGTGAACAGCGCATCGAAGAATCGACAGCATTTTGAAAAATTGAGTATTTAATTGGAACAAATAACGAGTACGCGACCGTCTGCAGTACATAGAACACGGGCAGCAAATAGACCGGAGTAAAGGGAATCAAAAACAGAGCAGCCAGGGAAAGGCGCACGATGCCGCAAATACGCGCAAAACGGCCCTTGTCGACATGAGCAATCACACTGGGCACAATAAGCCCCATGGAGGCCGAGGCAAGAAGCTGGACCGCAATGATCACACCCGAAGCGACGGCATTCATTCCGCGACCCGCAAGCAACAGTGAGAAAAAGTCTTCCAGGGCGACAAAAGCAAATGCCTGAGAGCAGTCCATGATGAACGCTGAACGAAGAATGCCGTTACGCGCAATAGCGGCACCGATCATCTTCGGGCTAATTCCACGCTTAGGTGTCGCTGTAGTGTCCCCTCTTCGCATCTCAGGAATGCAGACAACGACAACCAACGTCAACACCATTGCGATGATATCTGCCAAAAGACCAATGAGATACGCGCCAGCGGACGAAATGAAACCGCCCACACAAGCGGAGAGGGCATAAGAGGCATAGAAAACAAATCGCTCAACGACATTAAGCCTTACGAGCTGGTCCAGAGAGACGCTGTCAATGTAAATCGCTTCCATGGACCCGCTCATACATGCAGCGGCAAAACCTTTGAGAGCAAACGCGCCGATTAAAAGCAGAGGAGAACGGACGAGAAGCAGGGCGGCGTAGTATCCAAGCATCCCCACGACGCCAACGAGACCACTTGTCTTTCGTCCAAACCTATCGGCAATATAGCCAGTGGGAACTTCAAGGATGAACTTGCTCACTTGATATGCAATCATCATGCTAGAAATCGCCACCATCGAGAATCCGACGAATTCAAGGTAAACCGTCAGAAAATACAAAATGGTGCTGAAGTTCGACAGAAAAACAAACGTCATATAAAGCAAAACCGTACGGTTTTTCATGCTCCGCCCTCCAAGAGTCAACAATCTAAATCGGAATCTTGGAAAAGCATGAGGGCAAAGCCGTCAGTCATGTGTTACAAGGCGTCAACATTCACTTGACGACACGAGGCCAAATGGCCTCACGAAGCAAGATGACGCAATAGGTGAAGAAATACCGTCTGGTGTCGATCGGTCCAGGCATTTTGTCGATAGCAAAAGTAGATGGGCAAGGCTACGTCATGCGAACCTTCAATAGAGTACTCGCTCACTTCCGACCCATCTGATGCGAGAGAAGAGCCAGAAAAACCCAATATCAATCCCCCGGCTTGAAGAAACTCAGCCTGCGCTCTGTTTCCGTATTCGACGTCGCGGAAGCGGAAATTAACCAGCTGAGCTTCGGGGCATTGATTGATCGCATTGAGACAGGGCGACAAATTAATGGGAACAGCTAACCTGCCGCCCAGTAACTCACGAACGGTCATAGCACCCACAGATTGATGACCCGCTGGGCACGAAAGAACCTTGAGCTCCTTTTCACCCAAGTATTTCGAAGAAAGGACACTGTCCCTTGGTTCCTCAAATGAGATGGCCGCATCCGAAATGCCAAGCACAAGTGATTCAAAGCATGTAGCCGTTGGCTGATGCCACACATCAAGGTGAATCTGAGGGTGCGAGCTTTCAAACGAGTCGTACCAGTTTTCGGAAAAAAGACGCCCCCGCCCGTGAAGACAGGGGACGTAAAGACGAAAGTGGCCGTCGGGCGAAACGCCACCGTTCCCCGATTGGGTGTACTTTTTGAGATCGTCGACTTGTGCCAGGATCACGCGTGCACGACGCGCAAATTCTCTGCCCGCCGGAGACAAAACAGCCTCCCCCGCCGATCGATTGAGCAAAACGATCTGATACTCAGACTCCAGTTTCTTAATTGCCGACGAGACAGCCTGTGGGCTCACGTGAACGGCGCGAGCCGCTTTGCGCACGCCGCCGTAGTTCGCTACCGCTTGAAGGTATTCGAGTTGAGAAAACTGCATAGGTTACTCCAAAGGCAGCCAAGGCGACGGGCCGTGCGTCCTCAGATGAGGTTCTCGCCCAGGTTCTTGCCGCCGAGGACGTGCATGTGGAAGTGCATGACGGTCTGACCGGCGTTGACGCCCTTGTTGGAGATGACGCGGAAACCGTCCTCCAGACCCTTGGCCTTGGCGACCTCCTGGATGGCGTGGGCCATGGCGCCCATGGTCTCGGCGGGCACGTTATCGGCGATGTCACTGTAGTGCTTCTTGGGGATCACGAGCGTGTGGACCGGCGCCTGGGGATTGAGGTCGTCGAACGCGATGACCTGGTCATCCTCGTAGACGACGGTCGAGGGGATCTCGTGGTTGGCAATTTTGCAGAAGATGCAATCACACATGGTTGGTTCCTTTCTCACAGACCAAGGTAATTATATTTGGTCGGGATGGTTAGAACGAGAGGTTGTCGTCCGTGTTGGCGGCTTCGCCGTCGGCGAGCACGTCGTTGCCGTCAACATCCTTCAGAAGCACCGAGACCTTCTGCTCGGCATCGGACAGGCGGGTGCGCAGGCTCTTGAGGAGCTCGACGCCGCGGGTATAGTTCTCGAGCGACTCCTCGAGCTCCATATCGCCCGACTCCAAGCTGCGAATGATGAGCTCCAGCTCCTGCGAGGCCTGCTTGTACGTAAGCTGCTCGACCGGGGTCTTCTCTGCCATATCTGTTTCCTTTCCTAAAGGTTTATCGCTATGAAACGCGGCCTACTCGACCGTATCGACCGTTGCCGCAACGTTACCGTCTGCCATGCGCACGCGGATGGCGTCGCCCGGTTTAAAGGTCTTGGCGCTCGTAGCCACCCCATCATCGCTGTACGCGATGGAATAACCACGGGCAAGCACCTTGAGCGGCGACAGGGCATCGAGCGAGGCTGCCGCACGGCCCAGGTCGGATGCTGGCTTGTTGAGCATCGTGCGCCCCTGATGCTCCAGGCGGGAGCTTGCGAGCGTGAGCGCATGGCGCTTGCCATCGAGTCCTGAGGTGCTTGCGATCAAGCGCTCGGGCAGACGCTCAAAGTTGGAGCGGAATGCCCCAACCGAACGCGTTATGGCGCCGGACAAACGATCGGCCGTCAGGGCAAGCTCAGACTCGCGACGCTCAACCATAAACGTTGGGTCGTTGAGGCACGGGCGGCACGCAGCCGCATCGAGCGCATCGCCCAAGCGAGCCGTATAGGTATCCCAGGCACGGCGACCGCGCTGATCGAGCATCTCCAGGTCGACCTGGGCCGACCCAATCATCGATGCCATCGCAGCACCCAGACGTTGATAGCGCGCCTCGAGCACATCGGCCAACTCCGTCATAGCCGGCGCCACCGATTCGGCCGCTGCCGTAGGCGTGGAGGCGCGACGGTCGCTCACCATGTCGCAAATCGAGGTATCGGGCTCATGGCCAATGCCGGTCACCACGGGCACGGGACAAGCCGCCACCGCGCGGGCAAGCTCCTCGTCATTAAAGGTCATGAGGTCCTCAAAGGAGCCGCCGCCGCGCACCAACAAAATACAGTCGGGCGCCGGCGTAATGGAAGCGGCGCGGCGCAGGCCCTCAATGAGCTCTGTCGGCGCACCCTCGCCTTGTACCTTGGCACCCACGCAGACGAGCTCGACGAGCGGGTTGCGACGACGCAATGTGCGCTTGACGTCGTCGATTACGGCACCCGAAAGCGAGGTGACGACCGCCACGCGGGAGCAGAACACCGGGATGCAGCGCTTGCGCGCTTCGTCCATCAGACCCTCACGGCGTAGCTTTTCGGCCAGTTGCGCCACTTGTTGACGCAGCAGACCCTCCCCCGCCAGCGAAAACGAGCGAGCGACAAAGCTCATGCGGCCCGTAGCCTTATAGAGATTGAAGCTGCCCTTAAAGCTCACCTGCATACCATCGCGCAGATCGAACGTGCGCTTGAGATAGGCACCCTTCCAAATGATGCAGTCAACGGCGGCCGAATCGTCTTTAATCTGGAAGTAGCAGTGGCCGCTTCGGGCGTTAGGACCACGAAAACCCGTGACCTCGCCCAAGACGCTCAGCTGCGGAATGGCATCGAGCGCACCGGCGGCGATCTCCACCGCCTGGCTCACGCTGAGCTCCTTGCGCTCTTGCTCGTCCGAACCGTCGAACTCGGCGGAAACGGCATTACCGGTTAGGTTCCAGCCTGCCACGCAGCCTCCTTTCGTTATCGAGCACAGAGGCTCCGGCCCCGTGCGAAATTAAGTCCAACACATAGTACAGCGCCGCGAGGACACGAATCCCCGCGGCGCCTGCCTGTCCCATTTGTTATCGGTTGGAGTTTCTGTTGTAGCGAGCCATAAGGTAGAGCAACTGAATGATCGAAGTGAGCGCTGCAGCCACATAGGTAAGCGCGGCTGCCGTCAGTACCTTCTTGGCGCCGTTGACCTGCTTGGAGCTCATGCCCGACTGCTCGATGTACGCCACAGCACGTCGGCTGGCGTCAATCTCGACAGGCAACGTAACGAGTTGGAACAGCACGCTAAACGAAAAGAAGATCAACGCGAGGGTCGTGAGCCCGGCAATGTTCATAAACAGGCCCAAGAGTAACACGATGGTCCAGGTGTTCTGGGTAAAGTTGACGACCGGCACGAGGGCGGTACGCACTTTCATCATGGCATAGCCGCTTTGACGCTGGGCGGCATGGCCCGCCTCGTGGCAGGCGACGGCAACGCTTGCGACCGAACCGCCCGAACGGTTGGCATCCGACAGATACAGGTTGTTGTCCTGCGGGTTGTAATGGTCGGTGAGCTCGCCAGCGACACCCTTGATACCCACGGCGCTACAACCGTTGGCATCGAGCATGCGGCGAGCGACTGTGGCACCCGTATCGCCGTCCGAGCGAACCTTGGACCAGGTTTTGTACGTCGAGTTGATATAGTTCTGTGCGGCAAGGCCAAGCACCGTGCAGACAAGAACAACCAGCAGGTACAGCGGGTCGATGCCAAAGCCGTATCCATAGTAATAAGGCATGCGAATTCCTCCGAGTCGAGTTACACGTTGGAGGCATTTTACCCACTCAACCGGCTAGGCTTCCCTACAGGAGCTCGATTTTGCCGTCCTTCACCGTCAACCCCATATTGCCGGAAAGCAGATCGTCCAGGCGCGAGCCCACAAGCTCAAAGCGCCAACCTTCGCGCAGGCGGCTCTGCTCGGGATGCTCAATGTAGTCGGCCAGGTCATCGCGCGAGGCAATGACCGAAGTCGCCACGCCCGAGCGCTCGGCAACCAGGCGGATGAGCGCGTACATCAGGTCCGTCACACTCTCCAACTCCGGCGAAATCTGACGGTGACCGCGCACCATGAGCGGCAGGCGATCGTGCGGGCAGCTCGCGCCGCGCTTGATGGCCATGAGCGCACCGTCCACGTCGCGCTCCCCCAACTGATCGGTGCCGCGAATGCTACGGAACTCCTCAACGCGCACGGGATTGCGCTTAACGAGCGCAAGCAGCGTGTCGTCGGACATGACCCACTTGCGCGGGATGTTACGGCGCTCGGCGCGATCCTCGCGCCAGGCGGCGAGCTCGCGCGCGATGCCCAACTGGTGACGGCTGCACGAATTGATGCGCTTGACCTTACGGAACGCCTCGTGGCGATCGGCACGGTAGTGCGACTCATCGACCAGAGGACGCAACTCGTCGAACACCCAGTCCACGCGGCCCAGCTCGCGCAGGCGGCTCATCATCTCGGTATAGGCGACGATCAGGTATTTGACGTCATCGATCGCGTACTCAATCTGCTTATCGGTCAGCGGGCGACGCGACCAGTCGGTCAGCGACTCGGTCTTGGGCAGCGAGACGCCGCAAAACGTCTGCACGAGCGCGCCGTAGGAAATCTGCTGGCGCTCGCCCAAAAAGGCGGCGGCGACCTGCGTATCGAAAATCGGTCGTGGCAGCACGCCCACGGTATGGAGCATGACCTCCATATCCTGCGAGCACGCGTGGAAGACCTTGGTCACGCTCTCGTCGGCCATAAGCTCGGCCAGCGGCGATAGGTCGTCGATTACCAGGGGATCGACCGCGACGCTCTCGGCAGGGGTGGCAATCTGAACCAAGCACAGACGCGGGTGGAATGTGCGCTCGCGCAAAAACTCGGTATCGACGGCAATCGCGTCGAACTCACGAGCGCGCTGGCAAAAGTCGAGTAGAGCCTGATGTGTGGAAATGTACATATCAACCCATCGAATAAGGTTAGGCCCGAAAAACACGGGTAGGATATCGGCATTGCCTTACAACTATACTCGGTTAGTCACAGAACGGGAACGTAAGTATGCGCTGCCTTATCATCCACAACCCGGCATCGGGCCCCAGCTCAGATGAAATCTACGCATTCACGCACGCCCTCGCGCAGGGCGGCGACGAGGTCGTGATGCGTTTTATCGGCGATGGCATGGAGCCCGAGGATGCCGTGGCAGACGTGCGCGAGTTTGATCGCGTGGTCGTTTCGGGCGGCGACGGCACCGTCTCCAACGTGCTCGACCAGATGCGCGGATGCGGTGTCCCCACGCTCGTCTTCCCCTCCGGCACAGCCTGCCTGTTCTTCAACAACATCGGCAATGCCCCCGAGGCGGCGGCGCTCGCCAAGGCCTGCCGTGCCGGTCGCACGGTCAAAGTCGACATGGGCGAGCTCTTTTGGCTCGACGAGAACGGCAACGAGAAGCGCCACGGCTTTATCATCATCGCCGGCTCGGGCTTCGACGCCGAGATCATGATGAAGGCCGCCCCCACCAAAAACGACATCGGCGAGATCGCCTACTTCCTCTCTGCACTCGCCACACCCAACCCTACGGTAGCGCACTTTACCATTGAGCATGACGGCATTGTCGAGGAGCTCGACGGCATCTGCTGCATGGCCGGCAACACCTCGGTCATCCAAAACGACATCAACCTGTTCCCCGACTGCCGCATGAACGATGGCATGGTCGACATTGCGGTCATCGAACCCGTGCGCACCGTGCAGCTGCTGCCTACTGTGATCACCGCTGCGCTTGACCCCGCCGGTAAGGTACTCGGGCGCCCGCAGTTCAAGATCATCCAGACCAAGGAAGCCAAGATCACCTGCACCCCGTCGCTGGGCATGCAGTTCGATGGCGAGATCATCTCCAGCAACTCGGGCGTCTTTGGTGCCCGCGCACTTCCACAATGCCTCGACCTCATCGTCGACGAATTCTCCCCGCTCGGAAAATAGGAGGACCCTATGAACGACAATCCCCTGCTCGGCTTTATCATCATCGTTTTGGCCATGCTCGTCGGCTATGCGATCAACGTGATCCACCGCCGGAAGAAGTAATTCCACATTGGTATGATATTCATCCAATTATCGTCTCCCCTGCTGTTTATGCATTTGCCAAACAGCGGGGGATTTTCATTTCGGGCATTCCCAGTTACTTTATTCGGCTACAGTAATTACAGGGCGTCTTTATTAAAGTAAAGCTACAAACTGAGTACAATTAACCGCTCATCGCATATTTCATCACGCTTATCGAGTAAGTTTTTTTCATAGATGAATATTGTTTCCAGTTCGTTACGCTAATGAAGTGTCTTTATTGGCTGAAGCCCTCTGGCAACGGAGGGCTTTCGCACGCTGGGAGGGAAAATGAGGAAAACTCATCCCGTCAACGCGCTCAAGAAGCTAGGCATAGGCCTCGCCTTTGGAGCTGCAACCATCATGTCCATGCCGACATCTGCGCTCGCCTGCACGCAGATGTACATGGGCAAGAACCTTACGGCCGACGGTAACACGTACTATGGCCGCACCGAAGACATTGGCACTCGTTACCTCAAACACTATGGCATCGAGCCCTCTTATGGCCCTGGTCATACCTACAGCTCGGACGAGTCCGGATTCTCCTACACCTCGACCAAGACTACGTATCGTTACAGCTACGTGCGCGACCATCCTGCTGAGTGGGACGGACGCTGGGATGCCTACTCCGAGGCCGGCATCAATGAGAAGGGCGTCTCCTGCTCCGCAACACTGAGCACCTCCTACAACGACGATGCCAAGGCAGCGGATCCCACGACCAAGCATGCCCACAAAGCAAATCCCGAGGTCAAAAATACCGGCATCGGCGAGTACAGCTACGCGGGCGTCATCTTGGGCGAGAGCGCAACGGCCCGCGAGGGCGTCGAGCTTATCGGCAGTCTGATTGACGAGCAGGGCGTCTGCTCCAACGACCAGATTGTCATCGCCGACAACACCGAGACTTGGCTGTTCGCCGCGCTTTCCGGCCACCAGTGGATCGCTATGAAGCTGACCGACGACGTCGCTTCGGTCAACCCCAACATTAGTAACCTCAATTTTCAGGTCAATCTTGACGATCCTGAGAACTGCCTCCACTCTGAGGGGATCAAGACTATGCCCGAAGAGAAGGGCTTCGCCAAGTACTTTGAAGACGGACAGTTCGATGTTGCCCAGACCTACGGTGCATCTATCAACAATACGGGCATGGGCTCTTGGGCGCGTTATATCCAGGGCCGCGACTACTTTATGGCTCCGCTGACCGAGGGCACCGACTACGAGATCGTCAAGGACAAGGACAAGAATGACGTCACGCTCGGTGCCATGGTTCATGAGATGCAGCCGCTGTTCTTCCAGCCCAGCAAGTCCGACTGGAACACGTTTGAGCTGATTCGCGCCTTCGGCAACCGCGGTGAAAAAGTCCCCGGCCTTAATGCCAATACTGACGGTGTCAGCAGCATCGGTTCCGACCGCAACGCCGAGGCCAACCTCTTCCAGATTCGAAAGGGCTATGACCCCGAGGTTGCAACCATCCAGTGGGAGATGCTCTCCTGCGCCGAGTTCTCCGTCGCTATCCCGCTATACTCCGCTCTGATGACCGAAGTCAGCCCCTACTTCAGCGACCAGACCGTTGATTATGGTCACTGCAGCGAGACGGACATCGTGAACAACGAGGAGCCCGAGAACTCCATTAACTACGTCCTGATGGACATCAACTCGCTTTGCTTCGCGAGCCGCGCACAATTCGCCACCAGCGTCCGCACCTACCTCGATGCGCTCCAGAATGAGCTCATCGAGCAGAACAAGGAAGTTGACGCCGCCATGCTGGCCGAGACGACCACCGAGGGCCGCACCGCCCTGGCCAACAAGGCCGGCAAGGCTGCTACCGAGAACACCTACAAGAAGTGCAAGGCACTGCTCCAGGAGATGCGCGCCTATCAGAAGGCCGAAAACTTCGACCAGCCCTTCACCCCGAGCGACCTGAACACCGAGACCAACGGCCTCAAGGTGTCCATCACCTACGCCAAGGACGCTCTTGCCACCGACCCGGTAACCCCGGATCAGCCTGGCACTCCCGAGCAGCCTGGTACTCCTGAGCAGCCCGGTACCCCCGAGCAGCCCGCTAAGCCCGAGCAGCCCACCACCAAGCCCGAGAAGCCTGGCAAGTCGGACACCACGACCACGGTAACCACCAACAAGACGAACACCAAGGGCGGCCTGCCCACCACCGGTGATCGTTTTGATGGCCGCGTGGTGGCTGCATTCGCCATCGCTGGCGTTGCCGTCATCTCCGCGGGCGGTTACTTCCTCTACCGTCGCAATAAGGAGTAACGTCTTAGCTGAGCGGGCGGGGCACATGAGTCACCTCGCCCGCTTAACCCGCCTTTTGACCGGCGGGAAACCCGCCTGAAATCTTTTCAAAAAAGATTTCCCCGCACACACTTTGCTGTGTTATAGTGCAGCGCAACAGCAACTAGGTGCGACCGCGCCATGGCATCACGAAAGGAGCCACCGACATGAAGAACACGATGAAGTCTCTTAACAACTGGTGGTGGCGTGATGCGAATACGATCGGTCGACAGTGAGTCCCTCACGCCTGTTTTTGCGCTCTAGGTGATTGGAAGGCCTCCGGTTTCGACCGGGGGCCTTTTTCTATCTCGAGCCCGATCGCATTCGCATCACGCGCCTCCGCTTTTCTCTTGCACTCCCATTCCAAAAGGATTTTCACCATGTCTCAGAACACCACCGCCACCCAGCCCCGCACCGTCCAGACCGCCGACCGTGGCAAACTCGATGTCCGCGCCCTCGTCCTGCTTGCCATCCTGCTCGCCGCCGGCTTCATCCTCAACTTCACCGTCGGCAAGGCCATCTCGGGCATCTCGGGCGGCATGATCAGCCCCGAGTTCATCATCTCGGCCTTCTGCCTCACCATCCTGGTCGTTCGCCCCAACATCGGCCAGGCGCTCGTCATCGGCCTCATCTCGGCTGCCGTGATCCAGATCACCACCACTTCGCCGTTCGTCGATTTTGCCGCCGAGGGCATCGCCGCCATGCTCATGGCCGGCATCGTCAACGCCGCCGGCAAGAACGGTCAAATCAAGCCCGCCATCGCCATTGTCGCAACCTTCCTGACCACATTTGCCTCCGGCGTCATCTTCATGGTCATCAAGATGGCCATGCTCGGCGTGGTAGGCGAGCTCGCCGCCGCCATGCTGCCCGTCGTTGCCATGACCGCCGTCTTTAACGCCATTCTGGTCGGCGCCCTCTACCTGCCCATCCAGAAGGCCCTTAGGCTCAACTAACCCGCTCGGCTTTACGAGCCACCCCATCTTGGCGTTCATTCATCGCTCGCGTACCCAAGTACGCTTCGCTCCTCTTTCGCGCCAACCTGGGGCCCCTCGTAAAGCCGTCTCCGTGCTTCACCACCAAAGACTGTCCCAAACAACGAGCTTTTGGGGACGTTCTTAAACGACCGGTCATTTAAGAACGTCCCCAATGACTATGAAAGGTATCCATGGAAACGATCATCAACGTCGACGATGTCTCGTTCTCCTATGGCACGCAGACCGAGCAGACGCTCAGCCACATTTCGCTCAGCGTGAACAAGGGAGATTTCATCGGCATCATCGGGCCCTCGGGCGCCGGCAAGTCCACGCTTGCCGCCTGCCTGTCAGGTGCCGTGCCCCACCACTACACCGGCACGTTCTTTGGGTCCGTCATGGTTGACGGCCACGACACCTGCGAGGTCTCGCTGACCGACGTGTCGCAAATCGTCGGCAGCGTGCTGCAGGATATCGACACGCAGATGGTCGCTTCGATCGTCGAGGACGAGATGCTCTTTGGCCTCGAGAACTTTGGCGTTCCCCACGACAAGATCGAGCAGCGCTTGAGCGAAACGCTCGAGACCGTCGGCATCAGCGACCTGCGTGACCGCGAGATCGCCACCCTCTCGGGCGGACAGAAGCAAAAGGTGGCCATCGCCGCCATCCTCGCCATGTGTCCGCGCGTCTTGGTTCTCGACGAGCCCACCGCGGCACTCGACCCCGCCAGCTCCACGCTGGTCTTCGAGACGCTGCGTGAGGCAAACCGCACACTTGGAATCACCATCGTCGTCGTTGAGCAAAAGGTCGCCCTACTCTCGGAGTACTGCAACCGCGTGCTCGTGCTCAACCATGGCGAAATCGCGCTGCAGGGCGAGCCACACGAGGTCTTCGCGCATACCGACGAGCTCCGTGCCATCGGCGTCGACTGCCCTCGCGTCACGCGTATCTTCAATAGCCTCGAGGCCGATGGCCTGGTAAGCGGTACCCCCTGCTTGGATGTCGATGAGGCCGAGCGCCTGATTTCGGGCATCGTCGACCCCGCACACGCGGCCATCGAAGCCCAAGCGCCTGCCGGTTCCCCGCATGCGCCGTCGTTGCGCCCTCATGCCAAGGACGCAGAACCCGTACTCACCTTCGACCATGTTGAGTTTGCCTATCCCAATGGCGGCGCCGCCGTACACGACCTTAGCCTGACGCTCTATCCCGGCGAGCTCGTGGGCATCGTCGGCCAGAACGGTGCCGGCAAGACCACGCTCACCAAGCTGCTCACGGGTCTGCTCAAGCCCGCCTCGGGCAGCGTGCGCGTCACGGGACTGGATACTGCAACCGTCCCCACGAGCCGCATTGCCCGCGAGGTCGCAACCCTCTTCCAAAACCCCGACCGCCAGATCTGCAAGGACACCGTGCTCGACGAGGTCGCCTTTGGCCTGGAGCTTGCCGGCATCGACCGTGCCGAGGCGCTGCGTCGCGCCCAGCTCGTCATCGACCGCTTTGGCTTGCCGGCCGACGAGGCGCCCTTCTCGCTCTCGCGCGGTCAGCGACAAATGGTGGCGCTTGCCTCCGTCGTAGTGGTTGAGCCCAAGATCGTCGTGCTCGACGAGCCCACGAGCGGCCTTGATTACCGCGAGTGCATGACCGTCATGGAAACGGTGCGCACCATGGCCGAGCGCGGTTGCGCCGTTATCATGGTCTGCCACGATATGGAAGTCGTCTCGGATTTTGCCGAGCGCATTGTGGTAATGGCCGACGGTCGCATCCTCGACCGCGGCCGCACGCACGAGCTATTCTCGAACATCGACCTCATGCGGCGTGCCTACGTGGAGCCTCCCCAGGTTATTGAACTCTCGCGCCGTCTGGCATCTTCCGTCTCGCCCGCTTTTGCGCAGGTGAGCGAGGTCACCGATGTCGTTCGAATTACCAAGGAGATGGTCCACCGTGGTTAACGTCATCGACTACATGCCGGGCGATACGCTGCTGCATCGCCTGAACCCCGTCGTCAAACTGGGCCTCGCCGCCGCCATCATCGTCGGCATCTTTTTGTCCGACACCTACGTGGCGCTGCTGGGCTTTTTGGCACTCACCCTTGCACTGGGTGCCTATGCCGGCGTCGTCGACCGCCTGTTCTCGCTGCTCAAGTTGCTGATTCCGCTCTCGCTTATCATGCTGGTGCTCCAGCTGGCCTTTATGCGCGATGGCAACGTGGTGTGGAGCTTTATCACCGACACGGGCCTCATCACGGGATCGAAGGCCTGTCTGCGCCTGCTGGGTGTGGCGTTACCACTCATCCTCATGCTCATGGTGACCAAGCTCAACGACCTTGCCAACGCCTGCGTCGAGGTGCTGCACGTGCCGTATCGCTATGCTTTCACTTTTACCACGGCGCTGCGCTTCGTGCCGGTGTTTGGTCAAGAGATGAACGCCATCATGGAGGCGCAGACCGCACGCGGCGTCGAGTACGACACCAAGAACCCCATCAAGAAGCTTAAGCTCATGCTGCCACTGTGCGTGCCGCTGCTCATCTCGAGCGTGGGCAAGACCGATGCCACAGCCTTGGCGGCAGAACAGCGCGGCTTCTATCTGCGTACGCGCGCCAGCTCGTACAAGCGCTACCCCATCAAGGGCCTAGACATCGCCGTGCTCATCGTCAGCATCGCCCTCATCGCCATCGGCTTCCTGTTCTAGTTCACCACTGACAGCAACCGCCCAACGCAAAAGGCCTCGGCTCGCACCAAACGAGCCGAGGCCTTACTGTTTCACCAGATAAAACCTACCAAAATTAACCTGTCCCTTTTTGACAGGTCGGAAGCTAGAGGCGGTAGGGAGCGCCGCTACGGATGATGGATTCGCGCACCAGGACATCCATGGCGTCGAGGGTGATCTCGGGCATCTCTCGGTACTTTTGCAACACCGAGAGCTCGGTGCAGGCCAGAATGACGCGGTCGCAGCCGCTACGGGCGAACTCCCACATCACGCGGTCGAACTTATCCATATCGGGCTCACGTCCGGCCTTCACACCATCGTAGATAAGCGACATCACATCGTTCTGACGTTTCTCGCTGGGATAGACGACCTCAACACCCGCAGCCTTACATTCGCGGCCGTAGACGCCCGCGCCCACGGTGCCATCGGTGCCCATGATGCCGATCTTATGCACCGGCTCGGCCGGCATACTCAGGTTGGGGTCGAACTCACACTCCCCCATCACCGCACCGGCCAGAGCATAGCGCACCGACTCACGCGGCATGTGGATAATCGGCACCTTCGTAAACGACTGGATCTGGTCATAGAAGTAGTGTGACGTGTTGCAGGGAATGGCAATGTGTGCACAGCCCAGCGACTCGAGTGCCTGGGCGCACTCTTTCATGGTCGCCAGCAGTTTGGCATGCTCGCCGGTCTTAATGGCCAGCGTGCGGTCGGGCATGGTCGACTTGGAGAGTACCACCATGTCGATATGTTCCTGATCGCAGGCAGCAGCCGTATGACGCACCACCTGGTCGTAGTAATACGACGTGGCCTCGGCGCCCATGCCGCCGATAACTCCCAGCTTTTCCATCGCCGCCTCCTTGGTGACGCTTGCGCAATTGCGCGTATCATACCCGCGCCCGCCCGATGCAAACCGGACGGGCGCCGCGCTCATCTACTTGTAATACGTCTTGAACAGCTTAAAGTGGCGCAGCTTGGTGTGCCACATGCGCAGCCAGCGGTTAAAGACAAAGTCGCCCTTCATAAACGAAGGGTCGGCGCCCTTGCCTTCCTTGTCCAGGCGATGCACCTTAGCGCGCAGCTCGGGATCCTTGACGTACTTGTCGACGACGCCCATGGGGACGACCATCCACAGGGCCTCGTCCTGAGCCGTCACAAACTCCGGCTCAAACGGACGGTTGAACACATACTCGTCCACCACATACTTGGCAACGTTAAAGCCGCTGTTGGTAACGTAGTAGTTGCTGCGGCCCTGGCGCGTGTTGAAATCGAAGAACTTAAACGAGCCGTCGCGCTCGTCGTACTTTACGTCAAAGTTGGAATAGCCCACAAAGTGAAGGTCCTCGAGCAACTTACGCACGCCGCCCATGAGCTCGTCGTTGGGCTCGGTAATGATACAGGCATGGTTGCCGACACCGTGGGGCTGATGCTCCTCGAGTAGCACATGGCCCAGGCACATCATGCGGACCTTACCGTTGCGGTCGGAATAGCTGGTGAGCACGCGCATGTACTCGTCGTTGCCGGGCACGCGATCCTGCAAGATCAGGTCGTCGGTGTAGCCGCTGGCATACGAGTCGCGAATGACCTGTTCCAGCTCGGCGCGGTCGGCAATCTCATAGGCCTTCTTCTGGCCCTCGAACTCATGCTGCCACCACATGATGCCGTCAGAAGGCTTCAGAATCATCGGGTAAGGAAAATCAATCTGGTCGAGCACTTCGGCAGGCGCCTCACCCTGGGCATTGAGCATCGCCTTGGTAAAGGTAAACGTGTGCGGATAGGGCACGCCATGCTTCTCGCACAGCTCGTAGAAGATCTCCTTCTTCTGGCACTGCTCGAGCATGCTGTAGGGCGCGTAGGGAGCGACGATGTTATCCGCCAGCTCATGAGCATCCTTGGCTTGAGCCACGAGAGCGACATAGTTGTCGCCGCAGCCCACAAGGACAATAGTCTTGTCGGCATGCGCTTGGGCAATGCCGTTGACGGTTTTGAGCATCACGGGCATGGTGTCGATATCCACGTTGGGCGTGTAGTCGATAATCTGGCTGCGGTACGCGGGACCCGTCTGATACTTGCCAAAGACCAGACTCTTGACCTGGTACTCCTCGTAGAAGGCGCGCGCCACCGAATAGGCGTTGATGTCGCCACCAAGCAGCACGGGAATGAACTCGCGCTCTGTAAATTGCAATGCCATGGAAACTTCCTATCATGAACTGCCCACACAACGGGCGGTCTTTGCGCAACTGATTTATTCTAGCGTGCCAAGCCGCCGGCGCCCAAAGCTCCACCGTATCTATGGCAATCGACGTAATCGTCCAGCACGAAGACGGCGCCCACCGTTGTATGACAATGGGCAATGAACCTACCGTTGTTGTAGGATTCAGCGTATTGACATCTTCGAGCGAAAGGTGCACACGTGCCCCAAGACCATCCGACCGATAATCCCATCCTCAATGCCGCGAGGCGCGAGCTGGCGGAACGTGCGAAAGCGACCGCTCCCCTGTGCACGGCAAACGACGCCTACAACGGACCCGCCCGCATCGTCTCGATCAACACGTCGGCACACAAGGGCACGCGCAAGTCGCCCGTCGCCGACGGGCACGACACCGTTATAGAGCAATTTGGCCTCGCCTCCGACGCACACGCCGGGCATTGGCACCGCCAGGTTTCCTTTTTAGCTGCAGAGTCTATCCAGACGGCGCAGGCGCGCGGGCTCGATGTGCACGAGGGCGACTTCGGAGAGAACTTCACAACCCGGGGCATCAACCTGCTCTCGCTCCCCTTGGGCACACAGCTCAAGCTTGGCAGCGAGGTGCTTGTCGAAATCAGCCAAATCGGCAAGGTCTGCCACACACGCTGTGCCATCTACTATCTCGCCGGCGACTGCATCTTTCCCCACGAGGGCGTTTTTGGCGTGGCACTAAAGGGCGGAGAGGTCTACGCCGGCGACGATATCCAGGTAATCAAACTCGGCGACGGCACCTGTTCGTTCACCCCCGCCGAGGCCCTCGAAGAGATTGAGCAGGCTCGCCAGAAGGGCACGCTGTAGTTATAAAACCCCACGTTGAGATGGCTTTTACAGCCCAAAACTCCTCTCAAACAGAGCTCTGTAACGTTAAAGTTGAACTCTATGGTTTCTCAACAATTCATCATAACTGCAGGTCAAAGCCAAAGCCTCAAGTTCAACTTGACCCTTTGGAACCTTTAAGGTTCAAGTTGAGGTCGAAAGCAGTAGTAGAATACCGTTCGAACCATAACCTACGATTGATTGCAGAGGGACTGGATGCAGCATTCGAATCATCGCACCGCAGCGCTCATTGCGTCGAAGCCGGCTCGCATCATCACGAGTGCCGCGCTCGCCGTTGCGCTGACGGCCACGCCGATGCTCTCCCCCGTTGCGGCGTATGCCGCCTCGCAGGCAACGCAGGACCAGCTTTCCGCAGCCCAGCAGAAGATCGAAGCCGCCACGAGCGCCTACAACGACGCCCGCACCAAACTCGATGACCTGCAAAAGCAGATTGACTCCAATGAGGCAAGCATCGAGGAAATCGAGGCCAAGCTTCCCGAGCAGCAGGCCAAGGCAAGCTCCGCCATGCGCGATCTGTACAAGTATCAGAAGGGCACCAATCCCATCGTGAGCTTCCTGGTCAACGCGCAGAGCCTGGGTGAGTTCATCACGACCTGCAAATACACCAACCAGATCACGAGCTCGAGCGTCGACGAGATCGAACAGCTCAATAACATGCAAACCGAACTCGAGCAGAACAAGGCTGAGCTCCAGCAGGCCAAGTCTCAGCTTGAGGCAGAGCAGAAAAACGCCGAGGATGCGCTGGCGCAGGCCCAGCAGCTCCGCAGCGAGGCACAGGCAAAAGCCGAGCAGGAAAATGCCGCCGAGCTTGCCAAGCTTGAGGCCGATAAGGCCGCTGCCGCCGAGAAGCTCTCGGGCGAGGGCGTAAGCGGCAGCAATTCCAGCAGCCAGGCCACCAACACCAACACCACCATCGACACCACGGTGAACAACGCCAATACCGGTAGCTCCGATTACGATTCGTTCATTAATGAGTGGACGAGCCGCATCGACAATTATCTCGCCGGCTCCCCCATGGCAGGCCAGGGCTATAACTTTGCCGTCGCCGCTTGGAATACCGGTGTCGATCCCCGTTGGTCCCCCGCCATCGCCTGCATCGAGAGCACCAAGGGCGCTTATTGCGCCAATTCTTACAACGCCTGGGGCTGGAGTGCACGTGGCGGCGGTTGGCGCAGCTTTGGCAGCTGGAGCGAGGGCATCTCCGCTCACGTTGCCTATCTGGGCGCCAACTACGGCTCCACCCTTACCCCGGCTGCGGCCAAAAAGTACTGCCCGCCCACGTGGCAGGACTGGTACAACAAAGTCGCCGCTCAGATGAACCGCATCTAAGTGCAACTGCAAAGGGCCCCAATAGGGCCCTTTTCTTTTAGGTAGCGGAGGTATCGACGACGCCGGTCGCATTGGCAACCGCGACTATGACGATCATGCACAGGAGCAGCACACCCAATGCCTTGAGCCAGAGTTTCGCGAGTTTCTTGCCGCGATAGCTGTCGAGCAGCGCGAATCGCCGACGAAGACGACGCTTGTCGAACAGCGCAAAATGCATAAGCACCATAAGGCCATCGACAAAGAAAAAAATACTCGATTATGAGAAGCCACGTCGGGTAGCTTTGGTTTGCTCCCGTGGGGTGAAAGACGGCAAAGTGACTTCCGGCAAAGAACACAAGCAGCGAGAAGAAGACGAGCGTATTCCAAATGCGCCCCAGAGACTCCGGAACGCGAGAGAGCAGACCGCATGCAGTGGAGGCGGCAGGCCTAGGAAGCACTGTGGGGTTCTGGAGTCCTTGGGGCGTCAACACCGTCTCCGAGGCCGGAGTACGGACAAGCACAGGCGCAGGAGGCCGCACGGGGCGACTTAGATCGTATGCCGCGCGCGTCGCCCGTCCCAACGCTTCCGCGCTCGCAAAACGCTTGGCCGGGTCGAGCGCCATCGACATGCAGACGGCATCGGCAAGTGGAGTGGGAATGCCGCATGCCTCACATTGCTCGCGCATGTCGAGCCCTGGTTTAGGGTCGACTCCCGTCAAGCAAAAGAACAACAGGGCCCCAAGTGCGTAGACATCGCTGCGCACACTCGTCTGCCCAAACCCATACTGCTCGGGCGGCGCATAGGGTCGCGTGCCAAACTTGACGGTGTCAGCATCGGCGCCATCGCGCCATACGCGCGCGATCCCCAGGTCGATAATCACCAGCGATGAAAATGCCAGGCCGTCATCAGGCGTATAGTTGGCACCTGTCACGATGATATTCGACGGCTTGAGGTCGCGATGGATCACCGGCGCCGACGTCTCCCCCACCATTGCAAAACCGGCATGGAGCTCGCCCACGGCATCGCATAGGGCAGGATACAATTCACGCGCATAATCGGGGGTGGCTCCCAGACGGTCCACCAGCGCCCCGAGTGTCTCCCCTTCGATGTATTCCATAACCACGTTGAGCTCGTCGCCCACACGACGACAATCGACGATTCTGGGCAGGTGCTCAAAACGCCTGCCTGCCCGCTGAGCGGCAAACAGACGCTCGTATGCCCCGCCGATTTGAGCCGAAGCATCGATGCGTTTACGGACAAAGGGACCGAGCGAACCACCGCCGGTTCCTTCAAAGTACACGAGCTCGGTTGTTTCAACGGACGAGCGCTTAAGTACACGCTCCACGCGATAGCTGTCGTCGCGATCGAGCGACGCCAGGTGCTCGGCAAGCGCTGCGGTCAGCTCGTCATCGGAATATGTTGGGCTCTGAGTATCCATAGCGTCCATCATAGCGCAGGGCGCGGACACCCCATGGTGTCCGCGCCCCGTTCGTTTGCATCGTTGTTCGGCAGCTCCGCCGGCTCAGATATCAGCCGCTAACTCACCGTCTCCTCGCCAAAGCGATACAGTTCCTCGTTGACCTTTTGCAGGCTGCAGCCGCGATCGATACAAAAGATAATGATTGCATCGCGACGGTCCTTGCAGTTGAGGACGCTCACTCCGGCAGCCGTCAGGGCGCGGTTGGTCTCCTTGAGCGTCAACGCCATTGCAAAGGCAATCTGCAGCACCTTGTTGCGGCTCGGATGCCGCGCACCGGTAAAAATCTGATAACCAAAAGTCTCATTGAGGTCGGCCATGCGCACCACGCGCGAGCGCTCTAAGCCCTTTTCCTGCAGCAGCTGCTTAAGATAGTCCGAAAGCAACGGGGCGGCAAAGTCGTGTTCTTTGATATAGCCATCGATGTTTGGCGCATCGAGAAGCTCATTGAGTAACTCGTCCGTCAGCTTTTTATCGGGCATACGACTTCACCTCCCCCAGTGCATGCAACATGCTAGAAACCGCTTACGTCCGAACGCTCCCAGCTAGCAACCTGGTCGGGAGACACCGTACCCAGCGCCTCGAACTTCCAGGAGCCGCCCGCCTTCAGATGATTGGTGTTTGCAAGAGCCGTTCCAACCTGGTTGCCATCGGCATCATACAGAACATACTCAATCTGAATGTAGCTCTTTTCCTTGTCCGTATTATTGGTCAGCGTGCCCGTGATCTTATAGGTAAACTGATTGGAAATGTCTTCAGCCTCGTCAGCAATGGTATACGGTTCTTGCGGTTCTTTTTGCTCCTCAGCCTGCTGCGTCGTCTCGGTAGGTTTTGCCGAATCGCTCGCAGACGAATCGGTTGAGTTGCCACCCATAGAGCCCACGGCACCGACAATAACCAGCACCACGATGACGCCTAGGACAATCTTGCCAATCGGCTTCTTTCCCTCTTTTGCCATTATGCATCCTTCCTACGATCCGGCTACTGTGCCGGCACACAGCACATCGTAGAAAGGATTGAACTTGAATTCATTAGCTGAGAGCTAAGGTTGCGGTAAACGGCCAATGCAGTTGTCCAAGCGCCGAGCAAACGCACTTTGCGCGACCGTCTGCCAGTGGTGATCAACCCACCGTGACGGATTCCCCGGTAAAGGCACTGATCATCAACAGGACAAAGAAAACAAGGTAGCTGACACTCAGCAGGTACGCAATGATTAGAAAGATGACCCAGCCGACATTGGTTTTACCGTCGGCACGGCGTTGCTCGCGATTGCGGCAGAGCCAAATCGTCACGCCAATGGCCACAATCAACAGCACAAGTGCTGCCGCGGCCAGTCCAGCAAGCGCAAACATCACGCCAATGCTCACAGCGATGACCGGAAGCAGCAGCAAACCGCACCCGCATCCGCCCGGACTATATACGGCAGACTGTCGGCGTCGCCTCATCGCCGCGCCACCCCCATCATCTTTGAGCACTACAGTGCGATGGCCTGCTGAACAGGAACGATCTTGTCGAGTTCCGGTTCGATCCGCCTTTTCTCGGCCTCAAGGTCAAACGCCACCTGAGCGCGCAGCCAATAACCATCCGTCAGGCCAAAATAACGGCAAAGACGGAGGTCGGTGTCGGCCGTCACGCGACGTTTTCCCAAGACAATCTGCCCGATACGCTGAGCCGGAATCCCAGTCTCTTTCGCAAGGCGATATTGAGAAATGCCCATGGGAACAAGAAACTCCTCTTTGAGAAGCTCACCAGGAGTCACCGGCGACAACAAATCGGCCGAAGTCTCATCACTTGTGATAATCGACGATTTCGACATTCCAAGCCATCTCCTGTCTCCACTCAAAACAGACCCGATAGCGCTCGTTAACACGGATGCTATATTGACCGGCACGATCGCCCTTCAAAGCTTCCAGGCGGTTGCCCGGTGGAACGCGAAGATCATCAAGCGAAGCACAAACCTGCAGTTGGCGAATCTTCCTCAACGCAACACGCTCAAAGGGCACGAACCTCCTGACCCGCACACCCATGGCAAAGCGTTCGGTATCCTCATCTTTATACGATGCAATCATAGTATCGCCTTACGTTAGTAACGTCAAACGTTTCTATAGACTTACATCTCTATTATATCGTACGTTTGTTCGTGTTTTCTAGAACAAATAGTCCTTTGCGCCTTAGTCAAGCAAAAGCAATCGTTTGTAGACATCGAGGCCTTTGAGAAGGATTTCCTCGTCGAAGAGCATGCTATCGGTATGCAGAGCGCTTGTGGCATAGGCGGGACAGCCATCCGAATCACTCGGGTTGTCTTGGTCCTCTGGCATACCCGTGCCCAGCAGGAAAAACACGCCCGGCAGATGGCGTTGATAGAACGCGAAATCCTCGGCGATCAGCAGCGGTTCCTCCACAAGCTGCAGCCCGGGCAAGGCAGGCGCGACGCTGGCAAACAACTCGGGGTCGTTGTCGACCGGCGGATAGCCCTCGGCAAAGTCGAGATCATACGTGCAGCCCGTTGCGGCACAGGCATCGTCCAGCACGCGGCGCACGCCTTCGCGCGCCCGGTCGAACATGTCGTCTGTAAACACACGCAGGCTGCCGGCAACATGGGCCTCCCCCGCCACCGCGTTGCAGACGGTGCCGGCCTGCAGCAGGCCGAACTTACCAATGCAGGGCTCGTCGGCACCCAACTCGTCCATCAATTCGCGCTCGGCGACCAAGAACTTGGCAGCCGCCAGCGCCGCATCGTGTGATTCGTTTACGGGAACGCCGTAAGTCTTGGCGATATGGATACTTGTCCCGTGAATGCGCACGTGCGTCTCACTCGAGCGCGCCAGCAATGGACCGGAGCAGCTCACCAAAGTGTTTGCAGGCAGGTCGGGCCATACGTGGAACCCGAAGATGCGATCTGCCCCGTAGCGCTCGAACACGCCGCTCTCGCACACCGTCTTGGCGCCACCGGTCGTTTCCTCGGCCGGCTGGAACACAAAGAGCACGTTGCGCCTCATGGCGCCCGGCTGCTCGCGAATCGTACGGTCGACATACGTCGCGGCGGCAAGTGCCATGGCCATGTGTCCATCATGTCCGCAAGCGTGCATCTTGCCGGGATGGATCGAGGCAAAGGCCGCTCCCGTCGCCTCCGCGATGGGCAGCGCATCCATATCGGCGCGAATCGCCGTGGCACGCGCGGCACCAACGCCAGCGTCGAAGAAAGCGCAGACGCAGCTGGGACACGGATGGGTCACCTCGCAAGCGAGCGGCGCCAACACGCCCTCGATATAGGCGATAGTCTGCGGAAGATCGAAATCGAGCTCCGGAATGCGATGGAGATCGCGGCGATAGCGACGGAGTTCTTGGAGCTCGGTCATAGAGAATCCCTTCGTGAGGCACATCTGTTGCAACTTATTGTGATACAGGATTGTGGCACACATGTTTCCAGCATATTGCTGCATTTTTTAAACGTTATATACGAATACTCTTGTTTGGTAAAGTGCAACGTGATAGGGTCGTTACCACTTGATAGAGGCGCGGGCACGAAGAGCCGCGGGCGAGCCGGCAGGCTTTGACCCCGTGGGGAGGCGAAACCCGCCGAACTGGGTTTTTCGGGCACGAACAACCTGGTGGGCCTGCGGGAAACACCCACAGGACTGTCTGCAGCAATGCGGGAGCGCTATCCGGACATTGGGTCCACGCTATGCGGATTCGATGCGCAGATGGCGCCGTCTGGATAGCGAGGTTTACGGGACATGGCATTGACCCCCAACGAGGCATATGCGGCCAAGCAGCCGTTTGTGGACAAGGAGACACTCGAGCATATCGTCGAGCAGTTCCCCACGCCGTTTCATCTATACGACGAGGCGGGCATCCGCCGCAACATGCAAGAAGTGCGCGACGCCTTTGCATGGAACCCGGGCTTTAAGGAATACTTTGCCGTCAAGGCCAACCCCAACCCGGCGCTCATCTCCATTCTCAACGAATACGGCTGCGGCTGCGATTGCTCGAGCTATACCGAGCTCATGATCGCCCGCTCGCTGGGCATCACGGGACACGACATCATGTTCTCGTCCAACGACACGCCAGCTGCCGACTTTGAGCTCGCCGACAAGCTGGGCGCCATCGTCAACTTTGACGACATCAGCCACATCGAGTTCTTTGAGCGTGTTGCGGGGCCCATCCCCAAAACGGTCAGCTGCCGCTTTAATCCGGGCGGGCTGTTTCAGCTCTCCAACGGCATCATGGACAACCCGGGCGACTCCAAATACGGCATGACCACCGAGCAACTCTTCGAGGCCTTCCGCACGCTCAAGGCCAAGGGCGCCGAAAACTTTGGCATCCACGCATTCCTTGCCAGCAATACCGTCACCAACGACTACTACCCCAAGCTCGCGCGCATCCTCTTTGAGCTTGCCGCGCGCCTGGAGCGCGAGACCGGCGCACATGTCGCCTTCATTAATCTGTCCGGCGGCGTCGGCATCCCCTATCTGCCCGAGCAGCAGGCCAACGACATCCACACCATCGGCGAGGGGGTACACGCGGCATACGACGAGATCCTGGTTCCCGCCGGTATGGGCGATGTGGCCATCTGCACCGAGATGGGCCGCTATATGATAGGCCCCTACGGCTGCCTGGTCACCAAGGCCATCCACGAGAAGCAGATCTACAAGGACTATATCGGTGTCGACGCAAGCGCCGTCGATCTGATCCGCCCTGCCATGTATGGCGCCTACCACCACATTACGGTGATGGGCCAGCCGGGTGGCGACGACAAGACCACAGCGCCCGTCACGGACACCTACGACATCACGGGCAATCTGTGCGAGAACAACGACAAGTTCGCCATCGATCGCGAGCTGCCGCATATCGACATGGGCGACCTGCTTGTGATCCACGATACCGGCGCGCATGGCTACTCCATGGGCTACAACTACAATGGACGCCTGCGCTCCGCCGAGGTCCTGTTGCGCCCCGATGGCTCGGCCGACCTCATCCGCCGCGCCGAGCGCCCGGGCGATTACTTTGCCACGCTCGACGTGCTGCCGAGCGGCCGAGAGCTGCTGGCCAAGTCGCGCGCCGAAAGTGCCCGCCGTCGCGCCCAAGACGAGCGCCTGGCAGTCGCCGCCCAATGGAACAAACGCATCCAGATCGCGGACGCGAAGGAGAAGAACATGGACATCCGCAATCTTGAGGGCTCAATCGTCGCCCTTGTTACGCCGTTTAAAAAGGACGGCAGTGTCGACTTTGACGCACTCGGGCGCCTTATCGATTTCCACCTGCAAAACGGCACCGACGCCATCCTCACCCTGGGTACCACCGGCGAAAGCGCCACGATGACCGACGACGAAGACAACTCCGTTGTCGCCGCGGTAGTCAAGCAGGTTGCAGGCCGCGTCCCCGTCATAGCCGGCTCGGGCTCCAACTCCACGCAAACCATGCTCACCAAGTCGCTCACCTACCAGGGCTTGGGAGCCGACGGCCTGCTGCTCATCACCCCCTACTACAATAAGTCCAACGAAGAGGGTATCTATCAGCACTTTAAGACCGTCGCCGATGCCGTGGACATCCCCTGCATCCTGTACAACATCCCCGGCCGCTGCGGTTGCGGCATCAGCGAGCACAACGTAGAGCGCTTGGCCGCGCACCCCAACATCATGGGTATTAAGGAAGCCTCAGGCAACGTCGCCTACGCGGCCAAGATCGCCCACCTGCTATCCGACGACTTCCGCATGTACTCGGGCGAGGATGCGCTCACCGTGCCGCTCATGAGCCTGGGCGCTTCGGGCACCATCAGCGTGTGGGCCGACGTTCAGCCGCAGCTCGTGCATGACATGTGCCGCGCCTACCTGGACGGCGACGTGGAGCGCGCCCGCGACATCCAGATTACCGCCCAGCCGCTCATCAACGCCCTCTTTAGTGAGGTCAACCCCATCCCCGTTAAGGAAGCGCTCGCTCAGATGGGTATGATCGAGGCAAACTATCGTATGCCGCTGTGCCCCATGGCAGACGACACGCGCTCCGCACTTATCGATGCTCTGAAGGGAGCTGGTCTGCTTGATTAAGACCGTCATTATGGGAACGGGCCGCATGGGCTCGCTCATCCGCACTACCGCCGATGGCATTGTCGACGCCGCCGGTCAGCCCGTTTTCGACATCGTCGCCCAGATCGGCTTCGACTTGTCCGAGCTCGAGAACGCTCCGGCAGCCGACGTCATTATTGACTTCTCGAACGTCGCGACCTTCGATGCCGTCGTCGCCTATGTCGAGCGCACGGGCGCGGCGTTGGTCTCGGGCACCACGGGCTATACGCCCGAGCAGATGGATCGCCTGCGCGAGCTGGGTCAGAACGCCCGCGTCATGCATTCCGGCAATTACTCCATCGGTATCGCAGCCCTGCGCCATCTGGTAGCGCAGGCCACACGCGAGCTGCCCGGCTTTGACTGCGAAATCGTCGAGACGCACCATAACCAAAAGGTCGACGCCCCCAGCGGCACTGCCAAGTTGTTGCTCGACGCCGTCGTCGAAGCCGAGCCCGAGGCAGGCTATCACCCCGTCTATGGCCGCGAGGGCATGTGCGGAGCGCGCGACCCCAAGGAGATCGGCATGCACTCGCTGCGTGGCGGCACTGTCGCCGGCGTGCACGAAGTGAGTTTCTTTGGCCAGGACGAGGAGGTCACGCTCATGCACCGCGCCACAAGCCGTCAGATCTTTGTCAACGGCGCCCTGGCAGCCGCGCAGAAGCTCGTCACCCGCGAACCTGGCTTCTATACGTTCGACCAGGTCATGTTTGCCTAACTAGGTATCAACCGGATCCACTCAAAGGAGAGACAGCAAATGAGCAATGCAGCCGAGATGGATGCACAGGAGATTATCAACTACATCGCCACCGCGCCCAAGAAGACGCCCGTCAAACTGTACGTGCGCGAGAAGCCGGGCATGAAGGTCCAGTGGGGCAATGCACACGTCTACGGCGGTCGTCGCGGCAAGACCGTCTTTGGTGACTGGGATGAGCTTAAGGCCATCCTGGACGCCAATGCCGACTCCATCGACTACTACGACGTCGAGAATGACTGCCGCAACTCCGCCGTCCCCATGCTCGACCTCAAGGGCATCAACGCCCGCATCGAGCCGGGCGCGATTATCCGCGACCGCGTCGAGATCGGCGATCACGCCGTCATCATGATGGGTGCCATCATCAACATCGGCTCCGTCATTGGCGAAGGCTCCATGATCGACATGGGTGCCGTGCTGGGCGGCCGCGCCACCGTGGGCAAGAACTGCCACATCGGCGCCGGCACCGTGCTGGCAGGCGTTGTGGAGCCCGCCAGCGCCACGCCCGTCATCATCGAGGACAATGTCATGATTGGCGCCAACGCCGTGGCCCTGGAGGGCGTGCATGTAGGCAAGGGCGCTGTCGTTGCCGCCGGCGCCGTGTGCGTCGAGGACGTCCCCGCCGGTGCCGTCGTGGCCGGTGTCCCCGCCCGCGTCATCAAGATGCGCGACGAGAAGACCGACAGCAAGACCGGTCTCGAGGAAGGCCTGCGTCAGCTCTAGAGGTGTGTCAACCTGCAAGGAAATGCAGTTCTAAGCTAAAAAGCCGAAGCTCCATTGGGGCTTCGGCCTTTGCTTTGTCTGCAGTTCAAACGCAGCTTATCGATTCTCAATTGACCCGATGTTTTTGAGCTCGATGGAGATGAGGCCGTTGGGCTCGTTGACGAACTCAATGTACTCGGAGTTCGAGCCCATCTCGGCGGGGAAGCTGATCTCGATACCTGTGTCGGTACGAATCTTGTGATTGCGTACGGCCGCGCGTTCGACCTGCTTGCGCTCCACGGGCACGCGCTCAGGCACCTTCTCCTCGGTCAGTGCCGCGCGCACGCTCTCCTTGATAACCGGTTCGTCCTCAAAGACCTCATCGACGATATCCCAAGGCGGCAGCTCCTCGTCATCCTCAACCTTCTCGGCAACGGCAGCCTTAACCTTAGCGAGCGCTACAGCCGTGTTGGCACCGTGCTCCTCGGCGACTTCCTCGACCACACGCGTCACGGTGTCGATGACCTCCTTGCCCGATACGCCCGTGTCGCACTGCAGCAAGCCATCGGGGATAAGCATACGGTCCTCGCCGGCAATCTTGCGCTTCTTGTCCACGTAGCCGATCTCCATGGTGCTTGCACGCACGATTGCATAGCTCGGCACCTTTTGCGAAGGGTTCGGCAGAATGGCGTAGTGGCGCGCAATGTCGTTGCGCACCTCGCCCTCTTCGCGACCTACCTCGTGCATAAAAGCCTGCTTGGAGCCCAGCAGCATCACGGCAAACCAGCGGGCATCCTCATCGTCATCAAAGTCCGCCACAAGCACGTCAGTGGACTCGGCTTTCTCGGCCTTGGTAAGTTCGGAAGAGATGAACTCCGCAATCTGCTGAGACAGGTCCACGAACTCACGCTCACCAAAGAAATAGCCCTTGAGCTCGCCGCCGAATGCGGAGTTCTCGGCAAACGTGGCGCGTTTATTGTCGGCCGAGGTGCGTGCGCGGCGCAGATGCGTGGTCACGAAGTTGCGCACGGTACGGCTCTCGATATCGAGCTCTCGCTGGCTCATGACGTTGACGGCAGAGTCAAAGTCCAGGATATGCAGAATCGCGTGATTGATTTTCATATACGGCATTCCGTTCTAGATCGATTTCGGCACGAATCAGTATAGCGGTCGAGCCTGCCCCAGGCGCTTCGAAGATTGGTGCATCGGGGACAGGTTGCTTGCACCAATGGTTAGCGCAGGAGCTCGGACTGCCAAGCCTCGAGCTGTTCTGCCAAACTCTTGCCGGCAGCGGGCACGTCGATCTGGGGTCGTTTGGGCAGCAGCGCACACTTAAGAATCGCAACGATGGTCTGCGAGACAAAGCGTCGTGTATCCTCGTCAAAGCCTTGCGCAGCCTGGAGCATCACGGGCAGGCTCTCGCGCAGATTCCCAGCGATATCCGCAAACCGCTCAGCACCCGTAGCCTCAAACACGGAGAACAACGCATCTACAAAACGCTCGCGTTCGCTAGGCGACACTGCAAGCAGCATCTCACGAATGGAACCATCAACGTATCGAGCACCGGCGGACAGGCGCTCACAGTATACGAAGTCGCAACCATCAACCACCCAGCTAAAGGGATTGTGCTGCAGCAGGCTGAACTCGGTGCTCTCAACGATGGCATAGTCCTCTTGTGTCTCGAACATCATGCCGAAGATCGACGACCGAGGTAGCGTCTTGTCGATTCGACCGGAAAGATCGGCAAAGGCGTCGCCGTTCAGAAACTCCTCGACGAAGCCCGGGCCATCATGGGAATACGCCCGTTCGATTCGTTCACGGGCAACATCGGAGCACATCGCTGCACCGTACACCGCAAGGTTTCCACCCTTGGAATGACCCCCGCACAAAAGCGGCCCGCCAATCGCATCCGCCGCCTCGTCCACATAACGTGCCGCGGATTCCTGGGCCGGCACAGGACACCGGAACGCCATGTTAAAGTCTTCTTTCCAGCCCACAATCGTACTATCGGTCCCTCGGAAAGAAAGATAACTAAACCCCGCCGGAAACCGGAACGCCATGGCTGCAAACTGCTCCGTCGCCACCATATCGCTCACAGCACGATAGCCGCAAACGTGCACGCCACGGTAGCGAGGACTTGCTGCCACGGCCTCCAACAAGGCCCTGCTCCCCTCCGGGTCCCACAAGTCGTCAATCATGTCCCGGTAGCACTCGGCACGCAGCAGCTCGCGTACGTCTAGGCCCTGCCAGTTCGTCAGCTCCGCCATATCACCCGGCAAACGCAAATAGGACAACCACGCAAAGACGAGGCTATCCACCGCGCAGAACGGCCGCTCCTCAAACGGATCAAACGCCGTCTGGGCATAGGTCAAAAAATTAGGCGAATCCGACATGGCCCTCCCATCAACTATGGTGTATTGGGATGGTGCATTGGGGTCAGGTTACTTTGCACCAAAAGGCGCCCGGGCCGTGTGGACCCGGACGCCTTCATTGTAGCTTTTCGCTCTAGCGAGCTTGATTTAGCAGGAGAAATCGACGCTGTCGATGATGTCCTTGAGGGCCTTTGCAGAGACGGTGAGCTCATGCTGCTCGTCATCGTTCAGCGGCACGGGAACGCGGCAAACGACGCCGTCGCGGCCAACGACCGTCGGCATGGAGATGGCCAGATCGGACAGGCCGTACTCGCCCACCATGAGCGAGGAGACAGGCAGAACGGTCTGCTCATCGCGCATGACAGCAGTGCAGATGCGCTTGACGGCCATAGCGACACCATAGTAGGTGGCGTGCTTCTTCTCGATGATGGTGTAGGCGGAGTTCTTGACGTCCTCGGCGATGCGCTTCTCGGCAGCCTCATGCTCCAAGTGGCCGTGAAGCTCACAGAAGGTGTTCAGCGGAACGCCGGCAACCTGAGCGCTGGACCAAGCGACAAACTCGGAGTCGCCGTGCTCGCCCATGACATAGGCCTGGACATCGCGCGGGTCAACCTCGACGTGGGCACCAAGCATCTGCTGCAGGCGGCCGGTGTCGAGCACGGTGCCGGAGCCGATGACATGGCCCTCGGGCAGGCCAGACATCTTGATGGCAGCATAGGTCAGAACATCAACCGGGTTGGAGACGATTAGCAGAATGCCGTCGAAGCCGGACTTCTTAATCTCGGGAATAATGGACTTGAAGATGCTGACGTTCTTGTTGACCAGATCCAGGCGGGTCTCACCGGGCTTCTGGGCAGCGCCAGCAGTGACGACGATCATGGCGGCGTCGGCGACATCGGAATAATCGCCGGCGTAGATCTTCATCGGCTCGGCAAACGTCATGCCGTGCGCGATATCCAGGGCCTCACCCTCGGCACGGTTCTTGTCCACGTCGATGAGGACCATCTCGGAGAACAGACCACTCTGCATCAGTGCGAACGCCGAAGACGAACCGACGAAACCGCAGCCGACAATAGCGACCTTCTTCTCGTTAACCATTAGAAACTCCCATCTCTCTCCACAAACAAGCCGCCCGGGAACGACCCGAGCGGCTTGTCGTAATCCCAATACATCCAATCGGGACTTTGATTATGCCCCTATTCGCAGCCAAAAATCGACCGTTTACCGAAATTGTTTGCAGTATTCGTAAAATAACTGCGCGAAATCGGTTTCGAGCTATTGACGAGTCGAAATAGGTTTCTAATACAGGCCCGCCTCGCGAATGGCCTCGACAGCCAAAGCGATCTGATCGGGCGGTAGGACCAGCGCCATGCGCACGTGTCCCTCGCCCGAAGGACCAAAACTCGCGCCCGGCGTCACCACAACGCCGGCCTTCTCCATGAGCTCCTCGCAAAACGCCATGGAATCGGTGCGACCACCGGGAAGCTTGGCCCACACAAACATAGAGCCATGCGCGTTGGGACGCTCCCAGCCCAGACCCTCAAGACCATCGCACAGGGCATCGCGGCGCTCCTGGTACTTCAGACGCTGCGCCTCGACCTCATCGCGCGGGCCATTAAGGCACGCGATGGCGGCCTTCTGGATCGGGAAGAACATACCAAAGTCGATCTGGCCGCGCAGCTTGGCAAAGGCAGAGACCACATCCTCGCGACCGACCAAAAAGCCGATGCGGGCACCGGTGACGTTAAACGACTTGGAAAGCGAGAAGAACTCCACGCCCACCTCAAGCGCACCGGGATACTGCAAGAAGCTGCCGCCGGGCTCGCCGTCAAACACGATGTCGGAGTACGCGTTGTCATGAACGATCAACAGATCATGCTCGCGGGCAAAGGCGATAATCTCCTCGTAGATCTCGGGCGTGCCCACCGAGCCGACCGGGTTCGCGGGCAGCGACACGATCATATACTTGGCACGATCGGCCACCTCGGGATCGATACCCGCCACATAGGGCAGGTAATTATGCTCGGCAACCAGCGGATAGTATTCGAGCTTGGCATCGGCGATCTTGGCACCCGCCTCAAAGACCGGGTAGCACGGATCGGGAACCAGAATGGTGTCACCCGGATCGAGCAGGGCCAGGCCCAAATGGCCCACGCCCTCCTGCGTGCCGTTGCACGACTGCACCATAGACGGCGTAATGCCCGAAACGCCAAAGCGACGCTCATAGTAATCGCACACGGCTTGCTTGAGTTCGGGCAGGTCGCGCAGGGCATACTTCCACATCTCGGGATCTTGGGCTGCCTGCGTGAGCGCCTCGACCACGTGGTCGTACGGCTTAAAGTCGGGCGTGCCCACGCTCATGTTGTAAATGGTCTTGCCCTGAGCCTTCAGCGCGAGAAGCTTGTTGTTGAGCGAGGCGAAGACCTCCGCGCCAAAGCGGTCGAGACGCTGCGATGCCTGCATGGTGCCACCTTTCGATATGAAAAACGCGGCGCTCCGACAAGAGCGCCGCGCGATACGGGCCATCAGATTGCAAAAGTGTAACGCTTGCAACCCCCGTATTGGTTCAATTTAGCCAACCTTAGTCAACTGGATTGAGCGCGTCGATCTGCGCAAGCCACAGACGCGAGCTAGCGTCACTCGGCATACGCCAATCGCCGCGCGGGCTGAGCGTCACCGAGCCCACCTTGGGACCATCGGGCAGGCAGCTGCGCTTAAACTGCTGGGCAAAGAAGCGACGGTAGAACGTACGTAGCCACGTGTGGACGGTCTTGGCGTCGTAGACGCCCTCGAAGCTCTTGAGCGCCATGCGGTAGATCTTGCCCGGCTCAAAGCCAAAACGCAGCAGGTAGTAGAGGAAGTAGTCGTGCAACTCGTACGGGCCCACCAAATCCTCGGTCTTCTGCGCAATCTCGCCGTCGCCCGTGGGCGGCAGAAGCTCGGGGGACACCGGCGTATCGAGGATATCGAGCAAGACCTCGGCAATGCGCCCGCCAAAGACATCGGCGGCATAGCGTACCAGATGGCGCACAAGCGTCTTGGGCACGCTCGCGTTGACGGCGTACATGCTCATGTGGTCGCCGTTATAGGTAGCCCAGCCGAGCGCCAGCTCCGACAGGTCGCCCGTGCCAATGACAAAACCGCCAGCCTGGTTGGCCAGATCCATCAGAATCTGCGTACGCTCGCGCGCCTGGCTGTTCTCGTAGGTCACGTCCTGCACAGCTGGATCATGCTCAATGTCCTTGAAGTGCTGCTCCACAGCCGCGTGGATCGAAACCTCGCGGAAGCTCACACCCAGGTCGCGAGCGAGCGACTCGGCATTCGACTTGGTGCGATGCGTCGTGCCGAAGCCGGGCATGGACACGGCTGTGATACCAGTGCGCGGCAGCCCCAGTGCATCGAAGGCACGCACGGTCACAAGCAGCGCTAGCGTGGAGTCCAAGCCGCCCGAAAGGCCGATAACCGCAGCCTTGGTACCCGTGTGGGCAAGGCGGGTCTTGAGGCCCGCAGTCTGCAGATCGAGGATCGTCTCGCAGCGCTCGGCCAAGTCGCCGTGGTCGGCCGGCACAAAGGGCGCGCGCGGGAAAACGCGGTCGATATCGCAGGCATCGCGCAGGACAGGTTCTTCGGCCAGCACGCCCTCAAACGAAAACTCAACGGTCGTGGCCTCCGGCGCATCGTCGGTGCGCGCCCACGTCGTCGAGCGACGGCGCTCGGCAACCAGGCGGTCAAGGTCAACGTCGGCGATGGCCATATCGCAGGTAAGCAGTTTGGTGGCGGCGAGCTTGGAGCCATTTTCGTAGATAAGGTTCTCGCCCGCAAAGACCATGTCGGTCGTGGACTCGCCCTCGCTCGCGTCCGCGTAGGCATAGGCGCAGTACAGGCGTGCGCTCTGGTTAGAGATGAGGCTGCGGCGGTAATCCGCCTTACCGATAATCTCGTCCGAAGCCGACGGATTGAGGATCACCGTCGCACCGGCAAGCGCCATCTCGGTCGAAGGGGGCGCCGGCACCCACAGGTCCTCGCAGACTTCAACGCCCAGCACCATATCCTCGGCACCCTCATCACAGCAGCGGTAGACAAGCCCCGAACCCAGCGGAACCGGACCCTGACCGGCAAATTCAACCCACACGGGATCCGCAGGCGACGGAGCAAACCAGCGACGCTCATAGAACTCGCCATAGTTGGGCAGATACTTCTTAGCCGTAAGACCCAAAAGCTCACCCGCACAGCACACGGCGGCGCAGTTGTAGATATTCTCGGCAACTGCAACGGGAAGACCGATGGTAAAGACAATCGGCAGATCGCGGGTTTCATCGAGAATGTGCACAAGTGCCGCCTCGCAGGCATGCAGCAGTGTGCGGTTATGGAACAGATCGGCCGCGGTATAGCCGGTCAGGTTAAGCTCGGGCAGTACCAGCGCGCGAACGCCACGCCCGGCAGCATCGCGAACAGCCGCCAGCGCAACCTCGGCATTGCCCTCGACATCGGCCACGCGAATCCGCGGCGAGGCCGCCGCCACACGCAAAAAGCCATCAGACTGAGAAAGGTGAAGATTCATAAGAATGCTCCCGTGCGTAAACGCTATTCAACACAATTAGCAAGCCCTATTGTAGTTCAACCGCCGGGTGGAACCGCATCCCACCAACTTGGTGAGCAATTGATGAGTTGATGGTATCTGTTAAATGTCACGTACGATTCACATCTGGTGGGTACCCTGATGGCTACACGAAACGAAGCAGATTTACACCGGGAGGACCCCGTATGACAACCAAGTACACCGACGCGCCGCGCACGCGCGTCATGACGCCGGCATCGCTCAACAACGGCGTACACGAGAACCATTCCATTGGACAGACCATGGCCATCGCGCCCAAAAAGGGCCTGTTCGACGACATTTCCATTCCCCAGATCATCGCCGGCGCCGCAGCTGCCGCCACGAGCGTGGCGCTTGCTTCAAAGATCGGCATTGCCGGCTCGGTGATTGGTGCCGCTGTGAGCTCAGTCATCACTGTTGTGTCCTCGCAGGTCTATCGCCACTTTATCTCCGCCAGCGCCGAAGCAATCAAGGGCACGCATGCCGCTGTCGACTACCCTGCCGGCGCCTACGAGCCCGTTGAGCCCGATGTCGAGGAGCACCTAGGTGGCGCCGCGACCACGCAGGAGATGCGCCAGGTTGCGGGACGCGCGACCACGGCGCGCGTCGCCCCCAACAGCCTGCGCGCCAAGGCGGCGGCAGAGCGCAGCCAGACACAAAAGAAGGTCATCGTCTTCTCGATCGCCATCGCCATCGTCGCGGTCATCGCCTGCGCCGGCGCCATCCTTATCACCACTGCCGGTGAGGGTCTGGGCGAGCGTCCCGAGCCAATCCTGTCGTCGCGCACGACCGAGAGCGATGCAAATGGCAACACTCAGCCGCAGGATCAGCAGGCACAGACGGACGACACGCAAGACAGTCCTACCTCTGCCAATTCGTCCTCGAACACCCAAAACCAATCGCAGGGCACCGATTCCTCTACGGCCAACAGTGGCACGCCGTCCGGCACGACCGACTCAAGCCAAACGACTGACGGTTCACAGCCGAACACGGGAGGCCAGACGAGCGACACCACGTCGGGAACGGGCACGGCAGACAGTAACAACACCAACAGCTCGAGCGGAACCGCTTCCGGCACGGCATCTGACAACTCGAGCCAAGGCACGGCATCGGGCAACTAAGTACGTTTGCCTCTCATAGATAACCGACCTGTACAACGGGCGCAAATCGACAGCGGTTCGCGCCCGTTTGCCTTGGGCGCCGCCATGGCGAACGCTATGCGATGGTAAGATGCTTTACATGTGTAAAGAGGAGATTTGCCATGAGCAAGACAATAGTTAGGCCCACGCTTTCGCTGGGCAACCACATCTATCTGTATCGCCTGCTACGCGATGCGATTGGATGCGGCAAGCAAACGTTTATGACGCAGGTCGAGGAGGCGCTCGCCGCAGGCGACATGACTGCTTATGACCTGGGCTTTGAGTCCACGCGCGAGCTGCTCGAGGAACTTAACGACTGCATTAAGCTGACCGTCTTTAAAGGCGGCCGCCTGTATGCCACGGTCATCGCCAACGAGGCCTGGGATGCTGCGCTTGCCAAGGGCGAGGACAAGCCCAAGACCGCCAAGGGCGCCAAGCAGTCCTACAAAAAGAAAAAGCGCGGTGAGAAGGACCTCAAGGCCGTGCGCCCCAAGCACGTTAAACGTCCTGAGCCCGAACCCGAACCCGTGGCTGAAGCTGTGCCGGAGCCCGAGCCCGAGCCCGAGACAGAGATCGAAGTCGCTATCGAGGTGACGGCAGAAGCCAGAACCGAAATCGCCGCCACGACCGATCCCGAAGTTATGTCAGAGCAGGAAGCCACTGCGGGGCTCAACGAGGCTCCCAAGTCGACAACCGAAGAAGCCGCTAACCAACCCGAGGCGCCTGCGTTCCAAAACAGCGATATCTTTGGCGACGAGGCCGAGGACGAACAGCCCGACGAGCCCGACGAGCCCGACGATCAAGACGCTACTGAGTCGACGCCGGAGCCCGAGACGCCGCGGCCTGCCATCTCGCTTACGGTCGTCTATGACCCCGAAAACGCCAACGCCGGCATCACCACCATGGCGTCCACGCCGGTCGAGACAAAGTCGAGCGTCGAGAACGAGAACGCGACGCAGGTTGAGGTTGAAACCGCAGCTGCAGACGCGCCCGTCACCGTGGAGCCCGCAGATTCCACGATCAAGCCGGAAGCGACGCCGGAGCTCGCACCCATCATCGAATCCGTGCCCGCCTCTGCTTGCGGCCAAATTCCCGCACCGGCACCGGCTTCGGTACCCCCAGCGGCCCCAACCCCCGCACCCGCAGCACCGACCATCCCCGAGGACTTCCCCATCGATTTCGCAACCGAGGTCTTCTGCCCCGGCCCGTTGCTACACCAGCTGTCGACCTATCTCCCCTACGGCGCCGACACGCTCGGCATCATCGGCGAGTACTACTGGATCGCCCGCGAGCGCGGCACCATCGAGGCCGCGCGAAACCGCGCAAGCTTCCCCCTGCACTATACGCAGGCCGGCGAGCGCCGCGAGGTTACCGTGCGCATCCGCCGCAACACCACCGGCGGTCTCGGAGCCGCCTGGACCATCGATAAAGTCGAGCCTTCTACCAAGTAACAAAAAGGGACGATAACCCCAAGGTTATCGTCCCTTTCTCGTTAGGTCACCTGAGCTCGA
>JAXJHR010000049.1:0-5208 GCA_036299165.1 Collinsella aerofaciens
ATCGGCAGCATGTACGGTCGCTTTGTCGAGGCGGCCGGCGAGCTGCCGTTCGAGCTGACGGCGAGCGTCGCGGGCGTCATGCTCGTGCGCTCGGTGCGCCCCGATTCCAAGGCGAGCAAGTGGCTCGCTGCGCTGGGCGTTTTGATCAACGTGGGCCTGGTCGGCTACGAGATTGTCGGATCGCTGCGCGTCGGCGGCAAGCTTATTGCGTTTCAGCTGGTTCTGACGTTTGCGTTGGTCATCGCAGCCAACTTCATCGCCTACCGCCTTACGCGCGACACCGCGCCCGACGAGCTTACGCGCTGGGCGTTGATGGTGCTTGCCGTGTGGGTCGCTCAGGCCATCATCCTCAACGTCATTGTTAAGCCGTTGTGGTCGCGCCCGCGCATGCGCGTGATCGAGGTCACGCCGGGGCTCAATTTTCAGCCGTGGTGGGTGATCGGCAATCCCGACAAGTGGACCTATATCGCCGCCGGCGTGATCAAGGACGGGTTCAAGTCGTTTGCGAGCGGACACACGGCGCATGCGGCGATTGGCCTTATGCTCGCCGGGCTTCCCGCGGCAGCCTTTAAGGAAAAACCTTCGCGTCGCCGCGTGATCTTTTGGGCGGCGGCTGTGATCGCGGCGCTCGTCGCCTTTGGGCGCATCGTGATTGGAGCGCACTTTTTGACTGATGTGAGCTGCGGTTTTGCCCTGGTACTGGCACTTGAGTGCCTTGCCGCACGCATTGCCTATCCCAACGGCGTACAATAGCTCCGTTTGAATCATCTGGCCGATACCCGGTAAGAGAGGATTGCCATGCTCGCGTTTAACAACGATTATTCCCACGGCGCACATCCGGCAGTGCTGCAGGCGCTCGTCGACACCAATATGGAGCCGCAGCCCGGCTACGGTACCGATGTACACACCGAGCGTGCCAAGCAGCTTATCCGCGAGGCCTGTCAGGCCCCCGATGCCGACGTGTTTTTTCTGGTGGGCGGCACGCAGGCCAACGCGACGGTGATCGACATGCTGCTCGCGCCGTACGAGGGCGTCGTTGCTGCCGAGACCGGCCACGTCGCCTGCCATGAGGCGGGCGCCATCGAGTTTGGCGGCCACAAGGTGCTCACCATCCCCGGCTACGAGGGCAAGATGCACGCCGAGGACCTCGAGAACTATATCCAGGTGTTCTACGAAAACGAGAGCTACGAGCACACGGTGTTCCCGGGTGCCGTGTACGTGAGCCTATCGACCGAGTACGGCACGCTGTACTCCAAGGCTGAGCTCGCGGCGATTCACGCAGTGTGCCAGAAGCGCGAGATTCCGCTGTTTGTGGACGGTGCTCGCCTGGCCTATGCGCTGGCGGCCGATGAGTGCGACATTACCCTGCCCGAGCTGGCGCAGCTGTGTGACGTGTTCTACATCGGCGGCACCAAGTGCGGCGCGCTCTGCGGCGAGGCTGTGGTGTTTTGCGGCATGCACGCTCCGGCGCATCCCATTCCGCGCATTAAGCAGCACGGCGCGCTGTTGGCCAAGGGCCGCCTGACGGGCGTCCAGTTTGAGGCGCTCTTTACCGATGGCCTGTATTTTGAGATTGGTCGACAGGCGATCGAAACCGCTCAGGCGCTGCGTCGCGTACTGCACGAGCGCGGTTACCAGTTCTTCTTGGAGACGCCGACCAACCAGCAGTTTGTGATTCTGCCCAACGAGGATATGGCGCGCATTCGCGAGCATGCTTCGATTGAGTACTGGGAAAAGTACGACGAGACCCACACGGTGGTGCGTTTTTGCACCAGCTGGGCCACGACGCAGGAGGATATCGACGCGTTGGCGGCGGTTCTGTAGCCTGATGTAATGACGGGGGGCCGCCTTGCGCTGGGTTTGGCGCAGGGCGGCCTTTGCTTTTGAGGGGGAGGGGTTGTATGACCGAGATGTCCGAGCCGACGATTCGCCTGGCGACGCCCGATGATGCGCCGGCGTTGCTTGCCATCTATGAGCCGTATGTGCGCCAGACGGCGATTACCTGCGAATACGAGGTGCCGAGCGTTGAGGAGTTTGCCGGACGCATCGAGCGTACGCTCAAGCGCTATCCGTATCTGGTGATGGAGTTGGAAGGGCGTCCGGTAGGCTATGCCTATGTGAGTCCGCTCAACAGCCGCGAGGCATACGACTGGTCGGTCGAGACGTCGATCTACCTGGCACGCGATGTGCGCCATGGCGGGCTGGGTCGCAAGTTGCACGATGCGCTCAAGCAGTGCCTGGTCGCGATGGGCATCACCAACATGTGCGCCCTCATCGCCGTGCCGCACGATAAGGACGACGAGTACCTGACGCACAACAGCCAGGATTTCCATGCCCATATGGGATATCGCCTGGTGGGCGCCTTCGACCGCTGCGCCCAAAAGTTCGGCCGCTGGTACGACATGTGCTGGATGGAGCTGGTCCTAGCCGAGCGCACACCCAACCAACCCAAACCAAGCTGGTTCCCCGACCTCCCCAAACCTACCATTTAGGGACAGGTTTATTTTGGCAGGTTTTATCTGGGCAAACGTTGCAAGCCGCCGCGAAGGATATGGATACCTTCGCGGCGGCTTTTGTTTTGGGTGTGTATGACCCAAGGCGATTGCCTGCGGATATAACAAAACCTCAGAGAAAACCGACCAAAATAAACCTGTCCTTTTTTGGCAGGTTTTGGCTGTCTTGCGGTATCAAATCGCCGCAAGAAGTGCAGCGTTCGTACGCTATTTTGACCTGAATCGTCCCCTCGGGACGCCTTGCGAGCTAAGTGAGTAGACTTTTTGGTGCAGGGCAAGCACAAAGCTTATTCGCTTTAGTAAAACCGCAGGTCACAGAGGTGGCTGTTTTGGGTGTGCTCGGCAGGTCGCGAAAAGTCTACTCACTTAGATTTGCGGTGCTGGATATTCTGAGCAGGAACAGTTGAGCTTGGACGGCGCGTATTGCCAGGCGATGCCGGCACTTGCGCCATGCTGGCTTGAGATTTTATAAAAACAGCAGGTAAAACGCATATTAGTTAGTTTTCGACTCGTTTAGTGCGCTAGCCGATGGGCTCGGTGTATTTGGCGCGGTCGGTTCGTTGGATGCGCTTGGAGACGTGGAGCGGGCGGCCGTCGGTGTCGTAGACGTAGTCGGTGATTAGGATCAGCGCCTGCCCGCGCTCAACGTTGAGCAAAAACGCCTCGTTTTGCGAGGCATAGCACACCTCAAAGGTCTTATGCCCCTGTGCCGGTGCGCGATGGAACTCCTCTCGCAGCGTCGCGTAGAGCGAGCCGTTGATATCGCGATTGATGAGCGTCTCGAAGCTTGGCGGCAGGTAGGTGGTCTCCAAGCACAGCGGCGCGTCGTCCAGGTAGCGCAGGCGGACAAGTTTGACGAGTTTGCTGCCCACGGCGGTGTCAAAGAACTTGGCTATGCTGCCGGCCGCCTTGGCAAAGCCCGAGTCCACGGTGCGCGTGGTGGGCTTCATGCCCTGGCCTTCGACCTGCTTGGTATAGCTCGAAAACACCAGGTTGTTCTCGTGGAGCGCGGGCGTGTCGGCCACAAAGGCGCCACGCCCGCGCTCGGTGCGCACCAGGCCCTCATCAACGAGCACCTTAAGGGCGTGGCGCACGGTGCTGCGCGACAGGCCCGATTCGTCCATGAGTTCCATCTCGGACGGCAGCTTGTCTCCGCGTGCGTAGATGCCGGCGGCGATGCGGTCGCGAAGCGTACCCGCCAAGCGTTCGTATTGGCTCAGTTTCTTTTTAGATGAGACGCTCATATTGCCAACCTATATCTAACTTGTATGCCTAACTAAGCAAGCATGTATCCAACATGACAACAAAACCGCTGGTAACGAGAAGTCGAAAACCTTACCAGCAGAATTTCTAAGTCAAATATAGCATACAACTAGTCGACATAACCAAAACATGTATGTAACTTGTATGCCATCAAGAGCATCAAACGAGAAGAAAGGCTGATGCACGATGACTACTCAGGAACAGGTTAAGGATGTCGTCTCCCAGGTTTTGGCTGACAAGGCAGACAAGGGCGGCATCAAGCGCGTCGTGTGGATTGGCGCTGGCGGATCCAACGGCGGCAACTATCCTGCCCAGTACTTTATGGAGCACGAGGCCACGCAGGTCGTGAGTTCCAGCTACACTAGCAACGAGTTCGTGCACGCCACCCCGGCCTATGTCAACGAGAACACCCTGGCCGTCGTCGTGTCCATGCGCGGCACCAAGGAGACCATTGTCGCCGCCCAGGTCGCCAAGGACCACGGCGCCAGCACCATCGCCGTCTATGTTGACGAGTCCGGTCTCACCGAGGTCTGCGACTACAAGATCCAGTACGACAGCCTGGCCGTCGATGAGTCCTGCATGGGCCGCACCAACTCCGCCGTCGTGACCATGATCGCTATGGAGCTCACGCAGCAGACCGAGGGCTATGCCGAGTACGAGACCGCTATGGCCGCCTTCGACTTGGTCGACCCCATCTATCGCAAGGCCGTCGAGTACACCCGTCCGCTCGCTGCCAAGTGGGCCGAGCAGAACGCCGACAAGCCCTGCATCAACGTGATGGCTCAGGGTCCGCTCTTTGGTGCCGCCTACGTCTTTAGCATCTGCAACGTGCAGGAGATGCTGCAGATCGACTCCTGCACCATCAACACCTGCGACTTCTTCCACGGCCCCTTCGAGATCCTGGACAAGCGCACCTCGCTGTTCCAGCTCATCAGTGTCGGCCGCAGCCGCTGCAACGACGAGCGCGGCATCCGCTTCGTCAACCAGTACGGTGGCGAGCGCGTCTATCAGCTCGACGCCAAGGAGCTCGGCCTCAACGACATCAAGGACAGCGTGAGCGAGTACTTCAACCACCTGATCTTTGCCCCGATCCTCAACAACGTCTACATGCGCGCGCTTTCCGCCGTCACCCACAAGGACTACATGACGCGCCGCTACATGTGGAAGCTCGATTACTAGGGGATAGAGCAGCCTAACAGCTCGATGTCCTCATAAGTTGCGGTGGAATAGTTCCTGTTTGGGGGTCTGAAGCCTCTATTCAGGAACTATTTCACCGCAACTGAATTCATGGCGGCACTTGGGGACGTTCCTTTTAATATGAGCAGGACATTGTCAAGAGGCAAAATCGGGCCTGGCCCCAACGATATGGGGTCAGGCCCTCTCCCTATATCAGCCCGTCCGCGGCGACCTCGGCGTGTCTTACCGACGCTCG
>JAXJHR010000050.1:0-34367 GCA_036299165.1 Collinsella aerofaciens
CGTCCCAAATTAGCTACTTTGGGCAAAAAGAAAGCCGGGTAGCTGCGGAAAACCGCAACTGCCCGGCGATATGCGTGAGGGTAGCTAAACCCCGTCTCAAATGAGCTACTAGAGGAGGTTGAGGGGGAGCTGGGGGGCGTCTCCCCAGAGTTTCTCGAGGCGGTAGAAGTCGCGGGCTTCGGGAGTGAAGACGTGGACGACAACCGAACCGTAGTCCATGAGCATCCAGGTCTTCTGCTCGCGACCCTCGATGGAGAACGGGTGCTCGCCGCAAGCCTCGGCGACCTTCTCCTCGATCTCGTCGACGATAGAATCGACCTGGCGGTTGTTGGTACCGGTGGCAAGCACAAAGTAGTCGCATACGTCGGAAAGCTCGGTCAGGTCGAGCACCTGAACGTCCTCGCCCTTCTTGTCGTAGGCGGCCTGCGCGGCGGCGCGGGCGACATCCTCGGCAGCGACACCGCTCGCGGACAGCGAGGCGGCAGTGCGGTCGGACGTGGCAACGAAACTCTTGTGCTCCACACCTTCAAGAATCTGCTCGCCGGTCATGGTCTCGTCGGCCATGGAATACCTCTTTCTAGACAGCCCGAGCTAGCGCAGCTGGGCGTAATGGTTGTAAATCGTAATAGCCGTGGGATAAAGATAGCGCCCGGACTGGATCACATAGACCAGACCCTGCGCAAAACAGGAGAAGAACAACTCATCGAGCGTCGACTCCCCCACCATCTCGCGCAGGGCATGCGCATAGTCGCCGTGGCGGTTGGGCTCGATGGCATCGGCCACAAAGACCACCATATCGAGCGGCGTCATGTCACAGGCACCCACGGTATGACGGTCGACAGCCTGGAAAACGGCCGGCGACAGTTCGGGAAAAAGCTGCGGAAGTTCATAGGCGGCAACAGGGCCATGCAAAAGCGGCGTCGCGGCGGAAGGAGAGCCGGCAATCTTAATGCCGTAATGCAGAGCGCGCGTAACCAGCTCGTCGTCGGAGAGCACTTTGTCCCAGTCGTGGATCAGACCGGCAGCAGCGGCATCAAAGCGGTCAACGCCGTAGACCTCGGCCAGATGAAGTGCGGTCTCGGCAACACCCAGCGAATGCACATAGCGCTTGCGCTTATCCTTCATGCGAACATCGAGCAGCTCTTGAATGCGCTTGAGCAGCGCGCGCTCATCGCCCTCAAACTGATCCTCTACCGACAACGTAGACCCCCATCACTCAAAATCTTCTTGGCCCAAATCGGCATATAGCCTGCGTTTGCGAATGTAGCCGAGCACGGACTCGCTCGTAAGATAGCGCACGCTCATGCCGCGGGCAACTCGCTTACGAATGTTCGTCGAGCTGATCGCCAGCGCCGGAATCTGAATATAGCGCACGTCGAACGGCAGCCCCGACTCTTTGATTCGGGCACGCGCTGTATCGATATCAAAGCCCGGTCGTGTCGCCGCAATAAAGGTAGCAAGCTCAGCGATTCGTTCGGCATCATGCCAGGTCACGATATCGATAATCGCATCGGCGCCCGTAATAAAGTAGAGCTTTACCTGCGGCGGGTAAAAGTCGCGAAGGGCATGAAGCGTATCAGCCGTATAGGTTACGCCCGGGCGGTCGATCTCGAACCGGCTCGCCAAAAAGGCCGGGTTCGCGGCGGTGGCGAGGACCGTCATGGCATAACGGTCCTCGGCAGGCGTCACCGGCTTGTCAAGCTTAAAGGCAGGCGTGCCCGCCGGCATAAAGAGCACGGCATCCAAGTCGAGGGACTCACGCGCCTGCTCAGCGGTCACCAGGTGCCCGTAATGGATGGGATCAAAGGTGCCACCCATAATGCCGAGCCTAAACTCCTGCCCGTCCTCTAGAGGAAGCTCGGGCAGACCGATTCCACCGCGCAGCGACATGGCTTACTCGCCCTCCGAGGTCTCGGCATCGTCCTCGGCATCCGCCGCATCGACAACCTCGACGCCCTCATCCGCAGCATCGGCCACGTCAATGGCCTCGACGGCAACGTCCTCGCCAGCATCCTCGAGCTCTTCGTACTCCGAGAAGTCCTCGGCGCCCTCAAAGTCAAAAGCGCGCTGGCAAATGCGGACCTCGTCGCCCGCACGGCAACCGGCCTTCTCGAGCGCGTCGTCAACACCCATACGCGCAAACTTATGCTGCAGGTAAATGACGGCTTCCTCGTTTTCCCAGTCGGTCTGGATGACCATGCGCTCGATGGCACGACCGACCACGCGGAAGGCACCGGGCTCTTCCTGGACAATGCGGAAACGCTTCTCGCGCTGCAGGCGGCGACGCTCCCACTCCTCGTCGCGCAGATCGACCGGCTCATCAGAGACCGCCAGCTCGGCGCGAAGCTTAGCCACCTGCTCGCCCACGGCAAGCATCAGCGTGTTGAGGCCGGCGCCCGTAACAGCAGACACGGCAAAGAACATATGGCCATCGTCGAGCGCCGCACGCTTAAGGTCGGCAATCTTGTCGGCCGTGCCCGGCGCATCACACTTGTTGGCAACGACGATCTGCGGACGCTCCGAAAGCTCGGCGCCATACTGCTCGAGCTCGCGGTTGATGATGCGATAGTCCTCGACCGGATCGCGATCCTCAAAACCACCCGTCATATCGACGACGTGCATGATGAGTGCCGTACGCTCAATGTGGCGCAGGAACTGGTGACCCAAGCCCTTGCCCTCGCTCGCGCCTTCGATGAGACCGGGGACGTCGGCAACGACGTAAGAATATTCGCCGGCACGCACCATGCCCAGATTGGGCACGAGTGTGGTAAACGGGTAGTCAGCAATCTTGGGGCGGGCGGCACTCATGCGCGCAATGAGCGATGACTTACCCACCGAGGGAAAGCCCACGAGTGCGGCATCGGCCATAAGCTTCATCTCGAGCTCAATCCAGTGCTCCTCGGCCGGCTCGCCTAGCTGGGCAAAGGCCGGAGCGCGGCGCACCGACGTCACAAAGTGGGTATTGCCCAGACCGCCGGCACCACCGGGCGCCACGACGACGCGCTCGCCGTCGTGCACCAGGTCGGCAATCTCGAACATCGGTGTCTGCGTCTCGGGGTCAAGCTCGCGCACCACGGTGCCCATAGGGACCTTGAGAATCAGGTCCTCGCCGCTCTTACCGTTACGACGGGCACCCTGCCCGTGCGTGCCGCGCTCGGCGCGAAAGTGATGCTTAAAGCGGTAATCGATCAACGAAGACAGCTGAGCATCGGCCTGGATGACGACATTGCCGCCACGACCGCCGTCGCCGCCATCGGGGCCGCCCTTGGGGACAAATGCCTCGCGCCTAAACGACATGCATCCGGCTCCGCCGTCGCCGCCGCACACGTTAATGCGGCTAATATCGGTGAACTGTGACAACAGAATCGCCTCCTACAAAAAAGAGGGAGACCCTTGAATCCTAAAACTCAAGTGCCTCCCACATATGTGCTCTATGAAGGGTGAATTACGCGTTCGCGAGCGGGCGTACGCTGACCCTGTGCTTGATACCCTTGTGGAACTCAACGGTACCGTCGACCAGCGCGAACAGCGTGTCGTCCTTGCCACGGCCAACGTTCTCACCCGGGTGGATGTGCGTGCCGTGCTGACGGACGAGAATCGTGCCCGTGGTTACCGTCTGGCCGGCATAGCGCTTCGTGCCAAGGCGCTGACCGCGGGAGTCACGGCCATTACGGGAGGAACCGAGTCCTTTTTTGTGTGCCATTGTGTATACCTACTCTTTCGTTACGAGTGTAATCTACTCGGCGACGGGAGCCTCGGCAACAGCCTCAGCCTCTGCCTTGACAGCCTTCTTGGCGCGGGAGGTAGCCTGAACCTTCACGATCTTCAGCTTGGTCAGCTGCTGACGGTGACCCTTCAGACGACGATAGCGCTTGCGCTTGTGGAACTTGAAGACCAGCTGCTTCTCGCCCTTGAACTGCTCAACGATCTGAGCGGTAACCTTGGCCTTGGCCAGCTTGTCGGGATCGGTGACGATCTTCTTACCATCGTTGAGGAAGATAACCGGCAGGGTGATCTTATCGCCCTCATTGCCCTCGATCTTCTCGACGGTGATGACATCGTCGGTGGCGACCTTGTACTGCTTGCCGCCCGTGTTAACGATTGCGTACATGTTTACTTGCCCTTCATGCATCAGTTAGTGCAACAGCCGAATATAGTAGCAGGCGAAAATACCCCCGTCAACGAGTATGTGGAGCAAATCCACAAGTTCGCACAGGTATGGGGCTGACGAGTCGGCCCTCGTCGTCCTCGCATGCTTGATTCTGACGCTCGACATCGTAGGAGCAGATGGTCACGAGGTCTTGCATACCGGTGGAAACAATAGGTGCATCCACGCCCGGGGTCAAGCCCTGCAACAAAACATCAGCAGCGGAAAGCAAAATTTCCGGACGCATGGAGCCCTCGTTGTCGGCATGGGTGTCGAGCATGAGCACCAAATGATCCGGGCGCTCCCCCGCCGTGAGCTCATAGCCCACGAGCGTGTGATCCAAATCCAAGCGCTTGCTCTTTTTGCCACGCGCGTAGTCGATGCCATGGTCCGCACGCAGCGTGTCGATCGCACGACGCACCTCGTCGGCGCTTACGGGCGCCTCGGGATCCAAGTGCAAGTCGATGCGATACGACAGGCGCGTGAGCTGCGCCGTCAACGCCGGCGTGCGCACGTCGATGTACGCCGCCTCGATGGGCGCCAGATCGGCCGGAGACGCCGCAGCCAGGCGTCCAAACGCCTCGTCGAGCGCCACGAACTCGGTCATAAACAGGTCATACCACTCGCAGGTCGACGAGGTACCAACCGGCAGCGCCGAAGAGAAGCCCACGCGCATATGCGGTGAGAAGCCCTGCGTGACGGCATAGGGAAGCCCCGCACGGCGCACGATGCGCTCAATGGTATGGATTACTTCCAGATGGCCCAGGTACTTAAGGCGATCGCGCTTGCCATAGCGAACACGCAGCCTAAAGAGCGTGAGATTGTCGGTCAGGCGCTCACTCATGCGCGATCACCCATCAATACATTCTTGGCGTGGAGCGTGGGGCAGATCCCGCAGCCGGTGCACGACGTACGGGTGCAGTCGGGAGTCGTGACGCCCTCGAGCGAGCGACGGTACTCGCGCTCGAGGAAACCGCGCGTGCAGCCGGGGCTCACATGCTCCCACGGCAGGCGCCAGTCCAACTCGTAGGGCAGGTGCACGAGCTCATTGAGGTCGATGCCGTTTTTGGCAGCAGCCTCCTTCCAGTTATCGAGCGAGAAATGCTCTACCCAGGCGTCAAAGCGAGAGCCCGAGCGCCAAGCATCGATGATGACGGGCGTCATGTCGCGACCGGCGCGGGACAGCGCGGCCTCGATGAGCGAAGTCTCGGCATCGTGGTAATGCACGCGGACGGCACGGTTGCGAACGCTCGTGATAAGCAGCTTCTGGCGACGCTTGACGTCGTCGTAGTCGAGCTGCGGGCACCACTGGAACGGCGTGGCGGCCTTGGGGATAAAGACCGAAACCGAGATGGACACCGAGATCGAGCCGCGACGAGCCTTGGGCACCACGGAACGACCGAGCTCCAGCACGTGATCGGCCAGATTGGCGATGGCCACGATGTCCTCGTCGCGCTCGCCGGGAAGGCCCATCATAAAGTAGAGCTTCATGCGGTTCCAGCCGGCCTCGAAGGCCGCCTTGGCCGCACGGTCCAGGTCCTCCTCGGTCACGTTCTTGTTAATGATGTCGCGCATGCGCTGGCTGCCGGCCTCGGGCGCGAACGTCAGTCCGCCCTTCTTTTCGCCGGCGACCGACTCGGCCATATCCACGCCAAACGAATCCAGGCGCTGCGACGGAATAGACACGCGAATACCCGTATCCTCCAGGCGACGGTTGAGCCTGCCGAGCACGTCGCGAATGCAGGAGTGGTCGGTCGTGGAGAGCGAGGTCAGCGACACCTCGTCATAGCCAGTCTTTTCCAGACCCTGAATCACCGACGAGACAATCTGGTCGGCCGAGCGCTCGCGCACCGGGCGATACGTCATGCCAGCCTGGCAAAAACGACAGCCGCGGGCGCAGCCGCGCAGGATCTCGATAGACAGGCGGTCGTGGACCAGCTGCGCATAGGGCACGCACGACTGCGACAGCGGATTCGTGGCGCCGAAATCCTCGACGACGCGCTTGTAGACCACGGTCGGCGCATCCTTGCCCTCACGCGGCACGGTGTAGCCATGCGGCGAGCAGGGCTCGTCGTGACGAACCTCATAGAGCGACGGCACGTAGTTGCCACCAATGGATGCAAGCTGCTCAACAATCTGCGCGCGCGGGACTCCTTCGTCACGCAGGCGGCGATGCAGCTGACAGGTCTCGAGCAGCGATTCCTCGCCCTCACCGATGAGGATGACATCGAAGAAGGCCGCGTACGGCTCGGGGTTGTACACCGAGGGGCCGCCGGCGATGATGATGGGGTCGTCTTCGCCTCGGTCGGCCGCTAACAGCGGAATGCCAGCGAGGTCGAGTGCCTCGAGGAAGTTCGTCACCGCCATCTCGTGCGGCACATGCAGACCGACGATATCAAACGAAGCGACCGGCGCTGCACCCTCGAGCGACAGCAGCGGAATACCCGCCTCGCGCATGGCGTCACCCATATCGGGCCACGGCACATAGCCACGCTCACAGGAGATGCCCTCGGCCTGGTTAAGGATGTTGTAGAGGATGGCGATGCCCTGGTTGGGCAGACCAACCTCGTACACATCCGGGTAGATCAGGCAGCAACGGTAGTCGGCATCGGCTTTGGAAAGCGTGCCCCACTCGTGATCGATATAGCGACTCGGCTTCTCGACCTTGGCGAGCAACGGCTCAATTAAATGAAAACAATCTTGGTATGCAACGCGCAACGGAAAACCCCTAAGCAGCGAGATCTGATGCGTCCTGATAGGACGCCATAGGACGGGTAGCGCCCGCGACCGTGGTCACCAGATCGCGAACGCGGGAGAACGTGGCAGTGACCACCTCGTTGGCAAGGCTGTAGTCGACATCGCGCTCGTAGAGCGAAACGAGCGCACGGCCCATGCCATAGGTGCCCGCGGCAGCAGTGAGCGCCTTGACGGCAAACCCAATATGCGGCGTCTGCTTGACGAGCGCGCGGGTGACCGCGCGGATCACAAGACCGCCGGCAAGCACGCCCGCGACCTCGTAGCCGCGCTCGGGCTTAATACCGCGTCCAAAGACGGCAGCGAGCTCAAAGAGCATGCCCACCTGCGCCAGCGCCATAACGGGATAATCGGCGCCCGGCAAAAACACCAGCGCACCGGTCGCCATATTGGTGAGCGCGCACGAGGTAATGATACGATTGGCCGCCGCGATGCGCATGAAGGCAAAGTTCGCCGCAAAAGCCGTTTCCTTGTCGGTGCGATCGAGAATCCAGCGGGCAAGCGTCTCGAGCAGATACGTCTTATCGGTTGCCGCTACCACGCCGAGCATGGGCGTGGACTCCTCGATAAACGGCACCTCCACAGCAGACTCGGCAAGCACGCACACGGGCGCGCCGGCGATCACGAGCTCCTGCACGGCACTCTCCAAGCGGTCGGAACCACACGAGAGCACCAGCACCACATCGGTATCGGTCTTTGGAGCAATTCGCTCCTCCCCCAGACGCTCGACGCGCACAATGCCCGAGGTCGTCTGCGGCACAAAGGCGTCACGCACCGTCTCGGCCAGAAAGCGCGAGGCGGACGAATCCAGATAGACCGAGACGCGCACCGGCGTATCGGAATCCTTCTTAACGGACGCGCCCATCTTAAAAGCGCGGGTCAGCTTATCTACGGGAATTTTCATAGCAAACCCCTCCAGCGGTTACGCGGCGCCCGAACGATGCCGCCATATGGATTGTACGATACCCACCGTCAGCAGCTGAATCATCATCGAAGACGAACCGAAGCTAATAAACGGTAGCGGAATACCGGTAATCGGCATCATGCCGATGCACATGCCGATGTTTTCGAAAGTCTGGAACGCCCACATGCCAACGATGCCCACACACGAAAGACGCAAAAACAGCGACTCGCACTTAAAGGCGACGCGAATCGTCGAAAAGATCAGCAGCAAGTAGAGGCACAGGAGCAAAAAGGAACCGCAAAAGCCAAAGGTCTCGGACAGGAAGGCGAAGACGAAGTCGGTGTGGAACTCAGGCAGAAAGCCGCCGGCCGACTGCGTCGCATGGCCCAAACCCTTACCAAAGAAGCCGCCCGAGCCAACGGCGATAAGCGACTGCTGCAGGTTGTAGGCATCATCCGAATCGGCATTATCGGGGTCGATAAAGACCGTCAGACGGTTCATCTGATACTGCTTGATGAGCACATCGTGGCCGAGCAACGAATCAAAGACCGAATCGAGCGCCAGGACGAGGGCCACCAGGCCCACGAGCAGGGCCAGGGTCGACAGCACCCATTCGCGGCGCGCACCGCTCATACAAATGACGATGGCGCCCGAAACCAGCACGACCAGGCCCGAGCCCAGGTCACCCATGGCAACGACGGCCAAAAACGGAATAGACAGCATGCCGCAGAGCTTGACGTAGTCGCGAACGGTATCGATGCGACCGTTATACTGCGAACCAAGCGTAGCAATAAAGAAGATGGTGATGAGCTTGGCAAGCTCAACCGGCTGGAATGTCAAGCCGATACCGGGAATCTTGATCCAACCCGTCATGCCCAGACCGCCCGTATAGGACAGACCCGGAATCCTGGGCGAGAAGATCACGATCAGGTCGATGACGAGCAACGCCGTCGAGAAATTGGAAATACCGCGAAGGTCGGTACGCCAGACGAGCACCGCCAGCACCGCTCCGATGCCAATTCCCAGCAGATGGCGTGAGAACGAAGCATCGGCCTTAAACTGCGAAGCCGACCAGATAATGATGGCACCGTAGGCGACGAGCGCCACTGTAGCCACGAGCACACCGATATGCACCTTTTGGCGAAACGTGCCGCGCGAGGCCGAAAGTTGCTTGTTGACGCGGTCCAGGCTGCTGCGAGAGCCGGTCTTGGTTGAACGGAACAGATCCGCCGGAGAAAAATCCATCGCAACCTCCTATCGAACCGAAGAATCGCCCGAGGCCAAAGAGGTATCGGGCTCGTCATAAATCACGCCGAGCACGTCGCGCACGACATGCATCGCGGTATCTGAGCCACCGCCGCCCTGCTCCAGGACGGTAGCGATGACATACTTGGGGTCATCGGCCGGTGCATAGGCGCAGAACCACGCGTATTCATCCTCGCCACTTTTCTCGCCCGTGCCCGACTTGCCGTATACCTGCGGCGTCAGGGTGCCAAAGTGAGCCGCCAGGGACGTCGATGCCGTGTATATCACGTCGTGCATGCCGTTGCGAACAAGAGCCAAATCCGAATCGCTGTTGATCTTGGCCTCCAGGCGCTTCTTCTTGCCCTTGCCGTTGTACTTATAGGCATCGCCGTCGCCATCGCGCGACACGGCAGACAAAAACACGTGAGGCACGTACTGTTTGCCGCCGTTGGCAAGACCCATATAGGCACACGCCATCTGCAGGGGCGTCACCAGGATGTCGCCCTGACCGATGGCAATGTTGGTCATATCGCCGGCATTCCACTTGCGGTCCTCGGCAGATGCGTCGGTGAAGTACGACTCTTTCCACTCGGCATCGGGAATACGGCCCGCGCCCTCACTCGGCAGATCGATACCGCAGGTCTTGCCTAGACCCCAGCGACGAAAGACCTCCTGCAGACCCTCGGGATGTTGCTCGTCATAAAAGAACGCCTTGCCCATGTCGTAGAAGACAGGGTCGCACGAGTTGGCGATACCCGACTGCAGCGTCATGGTGCCGTGGCCGGAATGCAGCCAGCAGTACTTGCCCCACGACTTGCCCAGACCCGTCCAATAACCCGTGCAGTTGGTCGTCTGCCCCGACGTGTAGGTTCCAAACTCAAGACCGGCCAGTGCCGAGAGCGGCTTGATGGTCGAGGCCGACATGTACTGTCCGCTAATGGCGCGGTTGAGCAGCGGGTGCGAACCCTTGTCATCATTGAGCTCGGTCCACACGTCATTTGAGACGCCGCCAATAAAGACGGACGGATCGAACTTGGGCTGGCTCGCCATGCCCAGGATCTCGCCATTGTTGGGATCGAGACACACTACAGCGCCGTTGCCGGCATTGCTGTAGCCAGTGGTCTTGGCAAGCTCGATAGCGCTCGCCAGCGCCGTCTCGCAGGCCTGCTGGATCTTAAGGTCGAGCGTGAGCTTAATGTCAGAGCCGGCCTTCGCGGGCACGGCGCCGGCCTGACCGGTCACATTGCCCGAGGCATCGACCTTGACGGTCTGCTCACCACGAATACCCTGCAGCAGGTTTTCGTAGTAGCTCTCAACGCCCGCCTGGCCCACGATATCGCCCGACTGGTACGTAATCTTGCCAGCAGAAGCATCATCATCGCCAGAGGTTTTCTTATTCTGGGCCTCGAGCTGCTCGGAGGTAATGGTGCCGGTATAGCCCAAGATATGGCATGCCGTCTCGCCATATGGATACTGGCGCTCGGTACGCTCGGCAATCTTGACGCCCGGGAACTCGCCGGCATGCTCCTGAATATAGGCAACCGTGGAGCGACGGACGTCCGTCGCGATGGTATGCAGGCTCTGAGCGCCCTCTGTATTGTCCTGAATATTACGAAGGACCGCCACGTAAGGCATTCCAAGCACGTTGGCAAGATGGCGAACCAGAACCTCATCCTCGGCAAGGTCGCGGTAGGCCACGACAGCAAGTGAGGGACGGTTCTGGACAAGCGCCACGCCATTGCGGTCGAGGATGCGACCGCGCACAGCGGGTGTTGTAACGGTGCGAGTCTGATTACTATTGGCCTGCTTCTCGTAATAGTCCGATGAGACCATCTGCATGCCCCACAGCTTGACGGCAAGCGCCGCAAACATCGCGCCCACACCCGTGGTGAGGATGGAAAAGCGGCCCTTAAAGGCGGTCGACGCGGTATTGCCCTCGCCCTCGGTGGCGCGCGGGGCCGTTCCATGCTGCGTATCGTAGGTAAAACGGGAATCGCCACGACGCATGACGACCAGCGCGACCACGATGGCCACAACCAGCACGATACCGGCGATAATAACCGTCATCTGGGAAGACATCTACGGGCCTCCCCTATTTGAGCTTGCGGGTCTTGGGCTTAAAGCGCATACCCGTCTGGCGTCCGCCACGTGCGGAGAATCCATAGCCGGACTGCGGCACGACGCCGGACATCAAAAACGGAATGGCAACCAGACCCGTCAGGATCGAAGACGGCAACGCATGCCCAAAGATCGCCACGACAAAGCTCGTCTCCAAACCCATAAACAGCAAGATGATGCTGTAGATCACATTAATGACGAGCGCAAAGGCGCCCACGGTGATGCCGCGCGCACTCGGAGTACCGCCCGTCTGACCGACGGCGCTGTGCACCAGGGCAAAAGAGCCCACGGTCAGCAGGAGCGACATAACGCCCACCGGCACGGCAGCGGACAGGTCATAAAACAAGCCGCTGCAAAAACCGCACACGACGGCACGGGTCGGGTCGCCCGAGAACACGCTTAGGCACACCAGGATAATCATGAAGTTGACGCGACCGCCCGCAATGGAGATCTGCGGTGCCAGGCCTGCCTGCAGCAGCACGCACACGATGGCGGCGATCACAAACGTACGGGAGCTCATCCCCTGCTCGTGTAGATCCATGGACATGCCCCCTATTCGCTCGAGCCAGAATCGGTCGTCTCGGACGTGTCGGAACTGTCATCCGAGCTCTCGTCCTTCGTCTTGGTCGCAGCGTCGCGCGACGTTCCCTGCGGCGTGCTGTTGGCCGTACTCACGTCCTCATCCGAGGCCGATTGTTCGTCGGTCAGCGAGGTGATGACCAGCACTTCCTCGTTGTTCTCGGCCGTGGTCTGAGCGCGCACCACAATGGTGTAGTACACGTCGTTTGCCGATTTCTCAACCGACGAGACGGTGCCGAGCGGTAGACCCTTGGGGAACACGCCACCGATGCCCGAGGTCACGATGATGTCGCCAACCTTAACATCGGAGTCGACGCTCACGTACTCAAGACGCAGCGTGCCGTCAGCCTGACCCTGCAGCATGCCCTGGGCGCGCGTGTCCTGCACCATGGCGGATACGCCGGAGTTCTCGTCGCCAATCAGGCGCACGGTGGACGTTTTGGCCGAGACTTCGATGATCTGGCCGATAACACCGGCCGAACTCGTCACAGGCATGTTGATGGTAAGCCCGTCGGCAGAACCCTTATCAATCGTGACGGTCGAGGTCCAGGCATCGCCCGAGGCACCAACGATACGAGCTGCGGTCGATTTGAGGTTGTAGGTCGACTGCAGGCCGACCAGCCCCTCCAGACGCTCAGCGGTCTTTTGAGCCTCAGAAAGCTCGGCGACCTTAGAGGTCAGCTCCTCATTTTGCTTCTTGAGCTCGTCGAGCGTGTCCTGCGACGCCGTTAGGTTAGAGAACACGTTGCCGATGGCATTGAAGGGAGCCGCCACAGCCGAGCCCACAAAGCGCACCGGAGAGGTAATCGTCGTTACGCCCGAACGCACGGCATGAATCGGTCCTGCCTCGCCCTCGCGGATGTAAAACGTGAGCAGCAACACCGAAATCAGGCTGAAAACAATCAACGGGCGCATACCCGTTGATTGTCGCTTGGTATTCAGATTTGTGGAGAAACCCGAAGATCGTGCCAAATGGAATCCACCTTTTGGAAATTAAGCATTGGTCTGGACGAAGCCGCCATCAAACGCATTGGCCTCGAGCACGCGGGCACAGCCGTTAACGACGTTATCGAGCGCCGTGGGGCTGACGTTGACCGAAACGCCGGTCTCATCGCGCAGGCGCACGTCGAGACCGCGCAGCAGCGCGCCGCCACCGGTCAGCAATATGCCATAGTACATAAGGTCCGAGGCAAGATCGGGCGGCGTGGCATCGAGTGCGTCCTTGACGGCCTTAGCCATCTCGTCGAGCGGCTTGTTGAGCGCGCGACGGATCTCCTCACTCTCGATGCGCACGGTCTTGGGCAGACCGGTGATCACGTCGCGGCCGTTGACCTCGACGTCGAGCTCGTCCTTGAGCGGCACGGCGGAGCCGACCTTGATCTTGATGTCCTCTGCCGTACGCTCGCCGATGGCCAGGTTATAGGCATCGCGAACGTGCGTGAGGATGGCCTGATCGAACTCATCACCGGCAATACGGATGGACTGCGAGACGACGATGCCGCCCATGGCGATAACGGCGACCTCGGTGGTACCGCCGCCGATGTCGATGACCATGGAGCCGGTGGGTTCCTCGACGGGCAGATCGGCGCCGATAGCGGCAGCCATGGGCTCCTCGATCAGGTAGGCCTGGCGAGCGCCAGCCTGGATCGTGGCCTCAAAGACAGCACGCTTCTCGACCGACGTGACGCCGGAGGGAACGCAGACGACAACGCGCGGACGCGGGGTCCACGGATAGCGCTTCTCGGACGCCTTGTCGATAAAGTAGCGAAGCATAGCCTCGGTAACATCGAAGTCGGCGATGACGCCGTCCTTCAGGGGACGAACGGCCACGATGTTGCCGGGCGTACGGCCGAGCATGCGCTTTGCCTCGATACCGACCGCCAGGATGCGCTCGTCGTTCTTGTCGATGGCGACGACAGAGGGCTCGCGAATGACGATGCCCTTGCCGCGCACGGAGACAAGCGTATTTGCGGTGCCGAGGTCGATGGCAAGATCGCCCGCATAGCTACCGAAGAACATATCCATCAAAGAAAACAACGCAACTCCTGATGTGTTGGATGATTGCTGGAAAACTACTAGCTCATGATACTAGCGCAAGCCCGGCACCTCACTTGCGGTGAAGCGCCGGGCAAAGCTAAATCCCATAAGGTCACTACTGGTTGTCAGCAGCCGAGAAATCCATATCGAGCGAGGAAACGGCCCAGCCGATATGATTGTCGGAGCGCACGAATTTGACGGTGTACTCCTGCTCGCCGCCCTTGGACAGCGAAGCCTTGACCTTGGCGGTCGTCTCGGTCATGGACTGATCCATGCCCTCGACGGACACGGTGGCGCCCTGCGGAATCGAGGAGATGATCATCGACTTGGCGTCCTCGGACAGACTCGAGGCCAGGCAAGACTCGGCCTTTGCGGTGTCACCGTCGCCGGCAGCCTGGAACAGATCGGTGATAACCGACTCCTGCGAGGGGAAGCCAAAGCCGCGCGTGTAGGCAAAGCCCAGACCGCCCGCAGCAATCAAAATGAGCAGAAGCAGCACGATGAAGACTTTGAGACCCGTGTGGCGATGGCGACGACGGACCTTGGCCTGCTTACGATCCTGACGGTCCTGCTGGACCATCTCGGACTCGGACAGCGTAAAGAAGCCGGTGTCCGAGGGATCGGGCATAAACTGACCGGTCGCGCCCGTAGGATCGAGCGGATCGACGGCAGGAGCGTCCATCGCGGGCGCCGGAGCCGTGGCCATAGCCGTCTGGGCAGACAGCGCGGCAAGCGAATCGTGCACGCGGGCAAGCTCATCGGCCTGCTCGGAGGTGAGCTGGTAGATGCCATCGGCAGTAGCGGCGTTAAAGGCGTCGAGTGCGTCGGAGGGGCGGCCGGCGGCAGAAAGTGCCTGACCCATGCCGGCGTTGAGCGCACGCGTGTCGTCGCGGGGGCCGGCAAAGTCGATAGCCGTGCGGTAGGTCTCCACGGCATCCGCCGGACGGCCGAGCTTAATGAAGCAACGACCAAGCTCGCCGAGTGCGGCGGCAGGAGCCGGATTGGCGCCGTCGATGGCAGCCTGACGGAAGGCAGTACCCGCGTTGGCATAGTCGCCCGACTGGAACAGCGCGTTACCCAGGCCCAGATAGGCCTTGAACGGCGTGGCATAGGAAGCATCCTGCGTAGCGGCAGAGAACGCCTGGGCGGCCGTCGTGTAGTCGCCCACGGCGGCGAGTGCCTTGCCGCGGTTGGTGAGCAGCGCGCCGCGCTTGCCGTAGGTGCCGTCATTGAGGGCAGCGGCGTATGCCTCGGCGGCCTCGGCATACATGCCCAGGTGCATCAAGGCGTTGCCACGAAGGTGATCGGCCTCGCCCATAATCTCATCGGGAGTTTTTGCCGCCCCAAGCATCTGGGCTGCAGCGGAAAAATCACCCGCGCGGTAAGCGGCGCGGCCCTGTTGGATCAGCTGGCTATTCAAGGAAGTCCCCTTTACTCGTGAACGATCTCGACATGGACGATCTCGTCGCCGGCACGCAGCTGTGAAATCACATCGAGACCCTCGACCGTGGTACCAAAGACGGTGTAACCGGAATCGAGGTTATGCTGGGCACCCAGGCAGAAGTAGAACTGCGAACCCGCGGAATCGGGGTCCATGGAGCGCGCCATGGCAAGGGCACCATCGACATGGCTGTTGCGCGGATTGGTGGCAAACTCGCCCTTGATGCAGTAGCCGGGACCACCGGTACCGGGCATGCCGTCAGGGCCCTCAAGACCGGCAGCGACGTCGGCGCCGGACATATCGCGGGTATTGGGGTCGCCGCCCTGAATGACAAAGCCGGGCACATAGCGATGGAACTTAAGGCCATCATAGAAACCCATCGTGGAAAGCTCGCAGAAGTTCGCGACATGAATGGGAGCGCCCTCACCGTCAAACTTGACCTTGATGGTACCCTTCGACGTCTCGATAACGGCGCACTCGTCGCCGGCAAGCTGATACTCAGGCGTGTAGAGCTCTTTCTTAAAACCAAACATGTGGTTCCTTCCTCGTGCGTTTAAAGCATATTTGTACGAATTGTAGCAATAAGCATGCGCTTACATCAATTGCGCACGTAGGTTATGCCGACTATGGCGAACTAATTTTAGGAACGCTGCTGCGGCTTCCAGGAACCCACATTGGCGTCGTACTGGTTCAGCGCGCTGTTGCCACTCTGCGCGATGGGCGCCAGGATCTCGCTTTGGTGGGAACTCATCGACTCGCCATCGGGAATGGCCAGCGAGATGTCCCAGCTCTGGCAGATCACGTCGACGCGCTCATACATCCACTCGGCAAGCTGCTTTAAGTGGGCGATGTCGTCCGCATAGACCGTATCGTCCTGATACTTAAGGTTGTTGAGCTCATCTTGCGTCTTTTTGATCTGGTCGCGCAGGGCGTAGGCACTCTGCGACAGCTCCTGACGGGTGGACAGCGGCGTTCGAAGATAGCCGTTGTTAAAAGAATCTATGACCTCGCCGATCTGGTCCTCGTCACCGTAGGACACGATGGTCTGATACAGACCGTCGAGCCTGGTATAGAGCTGATCATCGGTGAGCACGGTTTCTTCCTGGACCACCTCGGCAGAATCGTCCTGCTTGGTATCGTCCTCAGTCGCCTCACCCTTTTGGCGCGTAGGGAAGGTCGTCTGCGCGGCCTGGCCAAACTGGTCATAGAAGCCGGGCATAACACCCATGGGATCGGTCGTCACGAACCAATAGGCACCGCCACAAACGACAGCAAGGACCGCGATGACGATGAGCGGCTTGGGGATATGACGCTTGTGCTTGTGATAGGCGTCCTCGTCGGGATGCACTTTGCGCTTGGGTTTTTGAGCATCGTCATGCAGGGAAACGGGCGTGGGAATATCGACCTTGGGAATACCGAAATCCTTATCGAAAGCCGGCAGCACGCAGGTCTCGTTAGGATCGGCGGCGTCCGAAAGAACCGCGGCAGCCGAGGCAGGCGCATGCGGCACCTCGGTATCGATCTGCTCTTGCGTTAGGCGCGGAAAGCCCGCCGTGCGGCCCGCTGCCAGGTCGGATGCGGCCGCGTCCTCGGAGAGGATACCCGGAGCGGGGCGTCCGCATTTGGGGCACGTACGATCATGCGGAGAAAGACGGGCACCGCAGCCCTCGCAGAACACAAACTCGGTGTGCTCGGGGCCATCGCCCGGACCCACATAGGCGTTGCAGTAGGGGCAGAACGAGGCGCCGTCCTCGATAGTCTTAAGGCAATGCGGGCAGATCACGGCATCCTCTTTTCGAAGCAATTCAAACAATCGAGGTTAGAGCATAACATCGCCACGGCCCCACAGGAGCAAGGCACCAATTCAACATCGGCAGGACGCGTAGTTACTTCTTCTTTTTGCTTGGCATCGAGACTTTGATGCCTTGGGCGGACTTGGTCACGCGAGAGCGCTTGGCTCCGGTACTCTTCTTTTTCTTGGGCTGGGCCTGGGCCACGCCCTCGAGTGCGCGGGCCTCGGCCTCGCGAGCGGTGCGCTCATCGCGTCGCTGGGCCATGTCAGAAGCGACGCGTCTGGCGATGCGCCCGGCGGTCGAGCCCGTCGAACTCACCTTGCCGCCACCGCGTCCCAGATGCACGCGAACGCCACGACCAAAACCCGTGGCCGAATGACGACGACGCGGCTTAAGCGAGTCCATCATCGTGGCGAGCTTAAAGAACACCGAGCAGGTAAAGACCACGATGACAGCCAAGATAACCATCTGGCCCATCGACAGGTTGGCAATGGACAGCAGCTCCGGGAATCCGATAACGCCCACCAGGATGCCGGCGACTACAAACACAAAGAGCACAACACGTAAGGGCGTGAGAGGCTGCGAGATGCGCCAGATCAGGCTGACGCTCGCCGCGCACGACGTAAGCAGACAAATCGTAGACAGCGTGAGTTGGCTAAAGCCAAACACGCGCACCACAAAGATATCGAGCGCCGCAGCCAAAATGACCGCAATCGACGCCGGCAGTGCACGCTTGAGCACGTTGGTCAAAAATGACCCCTTCACGCGAGCATTGTTGGGCTCCAGGCCCAACACAAAGCCCGGCGCGCCGATGCAGAAGAAGTTAATGAGCGTCATCTGGATGGGCTCGAAGGGGTACGGCGGCAGCGCGATGCACAGCGCCGCCAGGCCCATCGAGAACAGCGTCTTGGTCAGGAATAGCGAGGCCGAACGCTGCAGGTTGTTGATGGAGCGACGGCCCTCGGCCACCACGGCGGGCATCGAGGCAAAGTCGTTGTCGACGAGTACGATTTCGGCCACGTTGCGCGCGGCATCGGAACCGGCCGCCATGGCCACGGAGCAGTCGGCCTCCTTGAGCGCCAGCACGTCGTTGACGCCGTCGCCCGTCATGGCCACGGTGTGCTCGCGGCGCTTGAGCGCCTGCACGAGCTCGCGCTTCTGCTGCGGGGTCACACGACCAAAGACATGGTAGCGGTCCACTGCGGCATCGAGCTTGGCCGGCGTATCGAGCGTCGTGGCGTCCACATAAGCGTCCGCCCCCGGCACGCCCACCACGCGCGCGATCGACGACACCGTACGCGGGTCGTCGCCACTGATCACGTTGAGGGTCACGCCCTGCTCGTTAAAGTAGCCGATGGTCTCGGCCGCCGAGGTACGGATCTCGTCGCGGATGGTCACAAAGCCCACGGGCTCGGCCTCGCCCACCATATCGCCATCGGGCGTAAAGCCGTCCACGCGCGCCACCACGAGCACGCGGCAGGTATCGGCAAGCTCGGCGACACGGTTCTCGACCTGCGAAAACACACGCTCCGAAAGCACAAACTGCGCAGCGCCCATCACATAGGAGCCCTGCGCAAAAGAAGCGCCACTCCATTTTTTAGACGACGAGAACGGAATGACCGACAGCGGCTCAGACACCTCGACCGGGCGATCAGCGTAATAGTTGAGCAGCGCCTGGCAGGTCTCGTTGGCATCGGCCGAAGTCGCACGCGCGACGTTAGCCAGCGCAAAATCGAGCACAGTGGTATCGACGGGAACAGCCGCCTCCTCCAAGTCCACGCCAAAGCCAACACCCTCAACAGGCAGCGGGTAGGTGCCCTCGACCTCCATGCGGCCCGACGTGATGGTGCCCGTCTTGTCCAGGCACAGCACGTCGACGCGAGCGAGCGTCTCGATGCAGTAGAGCTGCTGCGCCAGCACCTTGCGGCGGGCCAGACGCACCGTGGCGATGGCGAGCACAGACGAGGTCAGCAGCACCAGGCCTTGCGGGATCATGCCCAGCAGGGCGCCCACCGTGGACAGCAGCGCCGACGAAGGCACATGACCAGCCAACAGCTCGGAGAAGCACCACGAAAGCGCGCTATCGCCCGGGGTTCCCGCGGCATCCCACAGCTCGCTCACACTCGAGGCAAACAACGCCAAACCGAGCGGGATCATGATAATGCTCGCAAAGCGCACGATGGCGTTAAGCGCGTTCATGATCTCGGAATTGACCTTTTTGACGTACTTGGCCTCGTTATTAATTTTGGCCACGTAGTTGTCGGCGCCGACATGGATCACGCGGGCGCGCAGCAGGCCCGAGTCGATAAAGCTGCCGCTCATGAGCTCGGAACCGGGCTGTTTCTTAATAAGGTCGCTCTCGCCCGTCAGCAGGCTCTCGTTCACGAGCGCCTCGCCCGAAACCACCACGGCGTCAGCGGGAATCTGATCACCACGCCCCAGGCGGATGATGTCGTCGAGCACGATCTGGTCCAGGTCGAGCTCCACCTCGGCACCGTCGCGCACCGCGATGGCCTTCTTAGAGGTCAACAGCGTGAGCTTATCGACCATCTTCTTGGAACGCATGGACTGGATGACGCCGATAGCGGTGTTCAAGAACACCACGAACAGGAACGTCAGATTCTTAAACGAACCGGTCAAAATGACCAGGAAAGCCAAGATCACGTTGATCAAATTGAACAGCGTGCAGAGGTTCTCGATGATGAGCTCGCGGACCGACTTGGTCTTGAGCTCCATGTTGCGGTTGATCTTACCGGCGGCGATGCGCTCCTCGACCTCGGCGGTCGAGAGTCCGCGCTCGATATCCGTTGCTGCCATACCACGTCCCATCACGTCGCGTCGGTATAAGAAAAACCGCCCGGACCATGCGAGGTTCGGACGGTCTTACGTTCGATGGTGCCCCATGTTGGATTCGAACCAACGGCCTTCTGCTCCGGAGGCAGACGCTCTAATCCCCTGAGCTAATAGGGCCAACGTTTGTCATTATACCCAAGTGCACCACGGGCTATCAAAATAAAAGAAAAAGCTTTGCAATTCCGAGGAAGACGCGGTGCAACGGCCCACTTTAGAAGGCAAAAGCAAGTCAGATAGTATAAACTCTCATGCACCATATATACACGGCTCGCGATGCGGGCCGTTTTTGCAAGGGTTATCCATCGAGGTGAGAGGCACACCATGATTGCAATTCTAAAGCAAAGCGCCAGCGACGAGGCCGTCGGCCATATCGTCAGCTGGATTGAGAAAAAGGGCCTGAAGACCGATGTCTCGCGCGGCGAGAATGAGACGATCATCGGCCTGGTGGGCGATACGACCAAGATCGACCCGTTCCTGCTCGAGTCCATGGATGTCGTCGAGCGCGTGCAGCGCGTCTCCGAGCCGTTCAAGCGCGCCAACCGCAAGTTCCACCCCAAGGACTCCGTCATCGACTGCGGCCACGGCGTCAAGATCGGCGGCGATCAGTTCCAGGTCATCGCCGGCCCGTGCTCCGTCGAGGGCGAGAACCTCATCCGCATCGCCCGCCGCGTGAAGGCCGCCGGCGCCACGATGCTGCGCGGCGGTGCTTACAAGCCCCGCACCTCCCCCTACGCCTACCAAGGCATGGGCCCCGCCGGCCTCGACCTGCTGTGCGAGGCGTCTGCTGAGCTCGACATGCCGATCGTCACCGAGATCATGGACCCGCGCGACGTGCAGGTCTTCTTGGACAAGAAGATTGACGTCATGCAGATCGGCGCCCGCAACGCCCAGAACTTCCCCCTGCTCAAGGAGGTCGGCAAGACGCAGACCCCGATTCTGCTCAAGCGCGGCATGTCCGGCACGATCGACGAGCTGCTCATGGCTGCCGAGTACATCATGAGCGAGGGCAACGACAACGTTATCCTGTGCGAGCGCGGCATCCGCACCTTCGAGACCCGCACCCGCAACACCTTCGACCTCAACGCCGTGCCGGTGCTGCACCACCTGTCGCACCTGCCCGTCGTCGCCGACCCCAGCCACGCCACCGGCTACACCCGCTACGTTGAGCCCATGGCGCTCGCCGCGACCGCCTGCGGTGCCAACGGCCTGGAGATCGAGGTCCACGACGAGCCGAGCCGCGCCTGGTCCGACGGCGCCCAGGCCCTCACCCCCGATCAGTTCGACGACACCATGCGCCGCATCCGAGCCATCCGCGAGGTCGTCTGCCAAGAGACCGTTCAGGAGTAACCCATGGGTACGGTGAGAAACGCGCGCGTTAACCAGGGCGGCCCCAAGTGCGCCGGCATCGTCGGCCTGGGCCTCATCGGCGGCAGCTTTGCGCGCGGCTATGCGCAGGCGGGCGTCCGCGTGCTGGCCTGGGACCCCGACGATGACGTCATGACGGCCGCCAGCATGGGTACCGTCGCCGGCGAACTCAACGACGAGACGCTCGGCGAGTGCGACATCATCGTCCTGGCTTGCTACCCCGAGGCCTGCATCGAGTGGCTCGAGTCGCATGCCCAGGCACTCGCCGACGCCACCGACACCGAGGCCATCATGGGCCCCGTGGTGATCGACACGGTGGGCGTCAAAGGCATCGTGTGCGAGCGCGCCTTTGAGCTTGCCCGCGAGCACGGCTTTTACTTTGTGGGTGCGCACCCCATGGCGGGCACGCAGTACTCGGGCTATGCGCACTCCCGCGCCGACCTGTTCCAGGGCGCCCCGCTCGTACTCGTGCCACCCGCGGTGGACGATGCCCTTAAGCTGGAGCTTTTGGGCCAGGTGCGCGAGATGGTGCGCCCCTTGGGCTTTGGCAAGTTCAGCGTGACGAACGCCGCCGAGCACGACCGCGTCATCGCCTTCACGAGCCAGCTTGCGCACGTGGTGTCCAACGCCTACGTAAAGAGCCCGACCGCCCAGATCCACCACGGCTTTTCGGCCGGTAGCTACCGCGATCTCACCCGCGTGGCGCACCTCAACCCGCAAATGTGGTCCGAGCTCATGATCGACGACGCCGACGCGCTCGCCTTCGAGATCGACCATCTGATCGAGTCGCTTGGCGCCTACAGCCGTGCGCTCAAGGACCGCGACCAGCGCTATCTGGAAAATCTCCTTGCCGAGGGCGACCGCATTAAGCGCGCACTCGACGACGAGGCCTCCCACTAGACCACCTATCACGCCAGGTCGAAAGGACCGAAGCTTATGGCGATTACCATCGATATCGACACTGCACGCCCCTACCAGGTGCATGTTGGCACGTTTTTGCTAGAGCAGGCGGGACCGCTCGTGCGCGCAACTGCCGGCGGCACCAAGGCCGTCATCGTGACGGACACCAACGTGGGCCCGCTCTACCAGATGCCCGTTAAGCAGAGCCTGGAGGCGTCAGGCTACGAGGTGAGCATCTGCACCTTCGAGGCCGGCGAGGCCCATAAGCGCGCCGAGACCTATGTTGCCATTTTGGAGTTTGTGGCCGAGCACGAGCTTTCGCGCTCCGACGTGATCGTGGCACTTGGCGGCGGCGTCGTGGGCGACGTGGCGGGCTTTGTGGCCGCCACCTACATGCGCGGCTGCAAGTTTGCGCAGATCCCGACGAGCCTGCTCGCCATGGTGGATTCGTCGGTGGGCGGCAAGACCGCCATCGACCTGGCTGCCGGCAAGAACTTGGCCGGCGCCTTTTGGCAGCCGAGCGTGGTTATCGCAGACGTGGGGTGCCTGGCCACCCTCACGCCCGAGCAGTTCGCCGACGGCTGCGGCGAGGTCGTCAAGCACGCCGTGATCGCCGACCCGGAGCTTTTCGCCGAGCTGGAGAAGACCCCGCTCACGCTGGAGCTGCTCAACCGCGATGTGGCCCGCGTAGCGCTCATCATCGCCCGCAATATCGGCATCAAGCGCGCCGTGGTCGTCGCCGACGAGCGCGAAACCAACCAGCGCAAGCTCCTCAACTTTGGACACAGCGCCGGACATGCCGTTGAGGCCTGCGAGCACTTTGAGCTCGGACACGGCAACTGCGTGTCGATCGGCATGGGCATCATCACGCGCGCCGCGGCCCTGCACGGCGTTTGCGATGCTGCACTGCCCGGTCGTATTGAGGAACTCTGCGCCCGCCATGGCCTCAAGACCCGCTGCGACCTAGATGCCGATGCCATCTTTGCCGAGGCGCTCCACGACAAGAAGCGCGCGGGCGACACCATCGACCTGGTGATTCCGCACGGCATTGGCCGCTGCAGCATCGACCGCACGCCGCTTTCCACTTTCCACGATTTAATTGCCGAGGGCCTCGGCCAGAAGGGAGACGCTTCCGCATGCTAGCCCGCATCACCCCGTCCCCGCTCAAGGGCACCGTTCCCGCCATCGCGTCCAAGTCGATGGCGCATCGCCTGATCATCTGCGCCGCGCTTGCCAACGGCGAGACGCACGTTACCTGCAACACCACCTGCGCCGACATCGAGGCTACGGTACGTTGCCTCACGGCGCTCGGCGCCCGCATCGAGACCGTCGAGGACGGCTTCCAGGTCCACCCCACCATGAAGAGCGTTGAGTTTGGCCTGCTCAAGGCCCTTGCCGGCGGCACGCTCGACTGCGGCGAAAGCGGCTCCACGCTCCGCTTTATGTTGCCCGTCGCCTGCGCGCTGGGCGCAGAAGCAACTTTTGTGGGTCAGGGACGCTTAGGCGCCCGCCCGCTGTCCCCGCTCTCGGACGAGATCATCGCCGCCGGCTGCGACCTACAGGGTCTGGGCGGTTTTCCGCTCAAGACGAGCGGTCGCATGCGCCCGGGCACCTTTGTGCTGCCGGGCAACGTAAGCTCGCAGTATATCTCCGGCCTGCTGCTGGCAGCCCCGTTGCTCGCCCAGCCCTCCTGTGTGCAGGTGACTGGCCTCATTGAGAGCCGCCCCTACATCAACCTAACGATCCAGGCCATGAAGGCCTTTGGCGTTGAGGTCAACGTCGAGCGCATTCCGGCCAAGGACGGCCAGCCCGAGGTCACGAACTTCCGCGTGAGCAGCGGCTCGTACCGCACGCCCGGCAGCGTGGCCGTCGAGGGCGACTGGTCCAACGCTGCCTTTTGGCTGTGTGCCGGCGCTATCGGCACCGACCCCATCACCGTCGAGGGCGTGTCCCTGAGCTCCGCACAGGGCGACCGCAACGTGCTTGCCGCGCTTTCGCGCTTTGGCGCCCGCATCGTGCGCTCCACCAACGCCGCCACCGTGCAGTCCGACAAGCTCGCCGGCTTTGAGATGAGCGCCCACGACATTCCCGACCTGGTGCCCGTTATCTCGGCCGTGGCCTCGCTGGCACAGGGCCGCACCTTTATCCGCGATTGCGCCCGCCTGCGTATCAAGGAATCCGACCGCCTGGCCACCACCACCCGCGAGCTCACCGCGCTGGGCGCGCAGGTGCGTATTGCCGGCGACGACCTCATCATCAAGGGCGTCGATGCCTTTACCGGCGGCGAGGTCGATTCGCACAACGACCACCGCATCGCCATGATGGCCGCCATCGCCGCGAGCCGTGCCACCGGCGAGGTCGTGATCCACGGCGCCGAGGCCGTCAACAAGTCCTATCCCGATTTTTTCGACCACTACCGCCTGCTGGGCGGCAAGGTCACACTCGAGGAGGAATAGCATGTCCTCGACCTTTGGCAACGTCTTGCACTTAAGCATCTTCGGCCAATCGCACTCCCCCGCTATCGGCTGCTCGCTCGATGGCATCCCGGCGGGCATCGCCGTGGACCAGGAGAAGCTGCAGGCCTTCCTCGACCGTCGCGCCCCCGGCCGCGACGAGACCGCAACCAAACGCCGCGAGGCCGACGCCGCGCATATCATCGCCGGTGTGATCGATGGACATACCACCGGCGCGCCCATCGCCGCGATTATCGAGAACACCAACACGCGCTCCAATGATTACACCGAGCTGCGCCGCAAGCCCCGTCCCGGACATGCGGACTTCCCTGCGCGCGTGAAGTATCACAACATGCACGATGTCGCTGGTGGCGGGCATTTTTCCGGCCGCCTAACGGCACCCTTGTGCATCGCCGGCGGGATCGCGCTGCAGGCGCTCGAAGCCCGCGGCATTCAGGTCATGGCGCACGTCGCGCAGATCGGCGGTATCTCCGACTTACCCATGGACGATATGGTCTATCGCGAGGCCGACCGCAAGGCGATCCTTACGAACGATCTGCCGTGCATTGACGCTGCCGCTGCCGGTCGCATGCGCGAGGAGATCCTAGCCGCGCGCGACGAACTCGACAGTATCGGCGGCATCGTGGAGTGCGGCATTTACGGGCTTCCCGCGGGCATCGGCGACCCCATGTTCGACGGCATCGAGAACCGCATCGCGCAAATCGCGTTTGGCATTCCCGCCGTAAAGGGCGTGGAGTTTGGCATGGGCTTTGCCGTGGCCGCCATGCGCGGCAGCGAGAACAACGATCCGTATCGCATCGATGCCGAGACCGGCGAGATCGAAGTCGAGTCCAATAACGCCGGCGGCATCCTGGGCGGTATTTCGACCGGCGCGCCCGTCATGTGGCGCATGGCCGTAAAGCCGACGCCCTCCATCGGTCGCGAGCAGCAGACCGTAGACATGGACGCCATGGAAAATGCCGAGCTCTCGGTCCAAGGCCGTCACGATCCCTGCATCGTCCCGCGCGCCGTCCCCGTTGCCGAGGCAGCCGCCGCTCTCGCAATTTGGGACGCCCTCCTCGAGGACGCCGCCCAGCTTTAGTCCACCCACCCCAAGGGTAGTTAATTTGGGACGGGGCTATTTTAGCTACCCCCATATGCCAGTTGATATTTGCCTTGGCACCCATCGATTCGACGACAGTCAAAGGGTAGCTAAAAAAGCCCCGTCCCAAATTAACTACCCCAGGCAACCATTCACGAAAGGGGTCCCTATGGACCTTGCTGACATCCGCCAGGCCATCGATGGCATCGACACCACGCTCCTCAACAGCTTTATCGAGCGCATGGACATTGCCACCGAAGTCGCCAAGTCAAAAATCGAGATGGGCAAGGCCGTCTTCGACCCCGCCCGCGAGCGCTCCAAGCTCAACAACCTCGCCAGCCGCGCGCCCGAGCGCTACGAGGCGCAGACCATCACCCTGTTCCGTCTCCTCATGAGCATGAGCAAGGCCGAGCAGCAGCGCTACATCAACGAACTCAAGGGCATCACTGTCTCGCAAAAGGCCCACGCCACGGCTGCAGCCTTTGACACGCCCTTCCCTCAAACTGCCACCGTCGCTTGCCAGGGCGTTGAGGGCGCTTACAGTCAAATCGCCGCGTGCAAGCTCTTCGACGTGCCCGACATCGCGTTTTTCGAGACCTTCGAAGGCGTTATGCGCGCTGTGCGCGACGGCTTCTGCGAGTTTGGCGTGCTGCCCATCGAGAACTCCACCGCCGGCTCGGTCAACGCCGTCTACGACCTGCTCGCCCAGTTCGACTTCCACATCGTGCGCTCGCTTCGCCTCAAGATCGACCACAACATGCTCGTCAAGCCCGGCACCAAGCTCGCCGACGTGCGCGAGGTTTACAGCCACGGCCAAGCCATTGCCCAGTGTGCGGGCTTTATCGAGAACCACGGCCTGCGCGCCACCAAGTACCCCAACACGGCCATGTCGGCTGAGATGGTCGCCAACTCCGAACGCACCGATGTTGCCGCCATCGCATCGCGCAGCTGCGCGGCACTCTATGGCCTGGAGGTGCTGGAGCCCAACATCCAGGACTCGGACAACAACTACACGCGCTTTGTCGTCATCAGCCGTGAGCCGCGCGTCTATCCCGGTGCCAACCGTACCTCGCTCATGATTACCACGGCCAATGAGCCGGGCGCCCTCTACCGCGTGCTCGAGCGCTTCTATGCGCTCAACATCAACCTCATCAAGCTCGAGAGCCGCCCCATCCCCGGCCGCGACTTTGAGTTTATGTTCTACTTTGATCTGGACTGCCCCTTTGGCAGCAAGGCCCTCGACGACCTGCTCGATTCTATCGACGACGTGTGCGAGAGCTTCACCTACTTTGGCAGCTACACGGAGGTGCTCTAGATGACCGATACCGCCGCAACCCGCCCCTACGGAGTGCTGGGCCGCGTGCTGGGCCACAGCTACACCCCAACCATCTACAAGGAGCTCGCTGGGCTCGAGTACGTGCGTTTTGAGCGCGAGCCCGAGGATCTTGAGGCCTTTATGACGGGCGACGAGTGGGAGGGCACCAACGTGACCATCCCCTACAAGCGCGCCGTCATGGAGTACCTGGACGAGCTGAGCCCGCTCGCCGAGCGCATGGGCAACGTCAACACCATCACGCGCCTGCCCGACGGCCGCCTGCGCGGCGATAATACTGACTACTTTGGTTTTCAGTGCCTGGTCGAGGAGCTGGGAGTTGAGGTTACCGGCAAGAAAGTTCTCGTGCTCGGCGCCACCGGTGGCGCCGGCACCACGGCGAGCATGGTGCTGGGAGACCTGGGCGCCATCGTCGTACCCGTGGGTCGCACGAGCGAGGTCAACTACGGCAACATCGCGCAGCAGTCCGACGCCGCCCTGCTCGTCAACTGCACGCCTGCCGGCATGTTCCCCCACTGCCCCGACGCGCCTTGCACGTTCGAAGGGCTCGATGCGCTCGAAGGCGTTATCGACATTGTCTACAACCCCGCCCGCACGGGCCTGATGCTCGAGGCCGAGCGCCGCGGTATCCCTTGCATCGACGGCCTGCTAATGCTCGTGGCCCAAGCGGCACAGGCCGTCGAGCGCTATACCGGCCAGGTCACCCCGCGCGAGCGCATCCTGGACATAACGGAGCGCTTGTCACGCCGCGAACAGAACATCGCGCTGATCGGCATGCCGGGCTCGGGCAAGACCCGCGTGGGTGAGCAGATTGCCCTGCTCACGGGTCGCGAGCACATCGACCTGGACCGCGCGCTTGAGGAACGCCTGGGGATGCCCTGCGCCGACTTTATCGTCGAGCGCGGCGAGGCCGCCTTCCGCGAGCAGGAGACAGCGGAGCTGGCCGACATTTCCAAGCGCAGCGGCCTGGTGCTTTCCACCGGCGGCGGCGTGGTCACGCGCGACGAAAACTATCCGCTGCTGCACCAAAACAGCCAGATCGTGATGCTCAACCGCAAGCTCGACGAACTCGCCCACAAGGGACGCCCTATCACCGCCCGTGATGGCATCGATAAACTTGCCGAGCAGCGCATGCCGCGCTACCGCGCCTGGGCCGACTACATCATCGACTCACGCGACTGCGCCGCCAACACCGCCCAAGCCCTCCTCGACACCCTCCCACCCGCCCTCTAACCAAAACCACCACAAAGGGGACAGGCACCTTTGTGGTGGTTTTCCAACCGCAAAGGAAGCAACCATGAAAGCACTCGTCATCAACGGCCCCAACCTCAACATGCTCGGCATTCGCGAGCCGGGCATCTATGGCAGCGACAACTACGACCGCTTAGTGCAGATCTGCCAGGAAGCGGGCGCCGAACAGGGCTTCGACGAAGTCGAGGTCTTCCAGTCTAACCACGAGGGCAGCATCGTCGACAAGATCCAGGAGGCCTACGGCAAGGTCGACGGCATCGTCATCAACCCGGCTGCCTACACGCACACGAGCGTGGCCATCCTGGACGCCCTCAAGGCCGTCGCCATCCCGGCTGTGGAGGTCCACATCAGCGCCGTCGAAACACGCGAGGACTTCCGCCAGGTGAGCTATGCGCACCTGGCCTGCTTCACCACCATCACCGGCGAGGGCCTGCAGGGCTACGCACACGCGATGGAGCTGCTGAGGGAACGTCTCGAAAAGTAGCCTCGCGAGCAAATCCATCAACGCGATTCACACGCTAATAATGCCAGTGCCGCCAGCAGCAACCTCGCTACTGGCGGCACTTTATTACTGGCATATAATCATTGCAGTCACACAACGTCTGGAGACGCGCATGTTAAGCATCCATCTGGGGGATTACCCCGGTTCCATCTACGATACCGAAACCTATTTTAGGAACTCATACTTGGACTCATGGTTCGAAGACCCTATGGCCGCACAGATTATTAAAAGCGTGGACGGATCAGAGCTCATCGGTCCCCACAACATCGTAAGCAAACAGCTGGGCTCGATCACCCCACTCGAACTGTCCGGCGGCGTTAAGACGCTGCTGCTGGTGCGCAATCTCCCAAATATGGTGTTCAACGCATCCACCTGCGGAGACAACTGTGCCCGCTGGCTACTCAAGATCGGCAAAGAGCAGGATGTGATGGTGACCTTATTCCACATCATGAAATTCCCCTGGAAGAGCTTTGAAATCCGCATTGAAAACGATGGCCGCATCGTCAGAAACATGCAAGAGTTTGTCGGCGCCACGAATGACTTTTTGGATGTTGATGAGTAATGAAGGGAACGCATACCGTTGTCGTAGAGCGTGCAAAGGTCAAATACACACTCACGTTTAAGCGCAATATTTCCTTTATACGCGGCAACAGCGGCACGGGTAAAACGACGCTCATCTCGATGATTCGCGACTACAACGACCGAGGACCGGAAAGCGGCGTTGCACTCAGTTGCGACGTGCCTTGCGAAACGCTTTCCGGCAGACGCTGGGAGCGCGAGCTATCGATCATCGAAGATTCAATCGTCTTTCTAGATGAGGGTAACGAGTTTATCTTCTCAAAGGACTTCGCCAAAGCCGTCAACGGCTCGTCCAACTATTTTGTTCTGATATCTCGTCGCGATGCCAACGAGCTCCCCTACAGCGTTGATGAGATCCTGAAGCTAGTCAACACGACAAGTAAAACAATCAATGGCCGCAAGAGCGACAGGCGCTTCTACTCGGTGACCAAGCCGCTATATGACCACACGGCAAGTATGCTGTATCAGGATCTAAATGTTGGATTCGAGGTACCCGACGCCGTAGTTGTCGAGGATAGCAAATCTGGCTATCAATTCTACGACGCTCTTTGCAACCGACTCGGGATCCCCTGCTATACCGCCACCGGCGTTGCGAATCTAAAACGTACGATTCACGAATGTCCCGAGCAAAACATCCTTGCTATTGGAGACGGAGCAGCATTTGGTCCCTACATCGAAAAGGTGCTCGGACAGCGCGTTTACAAGAACGTACGCTTGTTCCTCCCCGAATCATTCGAGTGGACACTCCTGCAATCTGGCCTCATTCCCAGTAACGATATCTTAAAAATCCTCGAGGATCCCTCAAGCTATATCGAAAGCCGCGACTACCTGAGCTGGGAGCGGTTCTTCACCGATGTGTTGATCAAATACTCGGCAGACACTCGCTACGCCTACAGAAAGGCAAAGCTCAATGAGCAGTACCTGAGGCCGCAGGCGATGAATGCAGTTGCAAACGTCTTGCCCGAGTGCCTGAAGGCAGACTAGATACAGCGGGGAGGGCCAAGTTGGTCCTCCCCGCTTTTGTTACGCCTTCTTGATCACGTACGCCAATCCAATATCGCAGGCACAGCGTACGATTGACGCGAAGAACCACGATGCTGGCAGCGTCATAAGCAGAGGCTTGCTCACGCTCGGCTCCAGCCCCCTTTGGCGCGCCGTATAACCAATCCACATCAGCAGCACAATAGCAGCTCACGCCACGGCTTCGGCCTAAACGTATACCCGGCAAGAACAAAGAACACCGGCATGTGAAAAAGCCCAGACCACCAAGCGGTCCGGGCTTAATAAACGATGGTGCTCCATGGCGGATTCGAACCGTCGACCTTGGGATTAGAAGTCCCCTGCTCTATCCAACTGAGCTAATGGAGCAAATAACCGCACGCCAAAGCAAGCGCAAGCCTGTCAGGCGCAAATAATTATAACCTAGTTGAACTGCTCACGGTACGCCTTGCAGACCTCACTGACCGGGCCGTCCATGCGAAGGTCACCCTTCTCAATCCAAACGGCACGCTGGCAGATGCGCTCAACCTGCTCCATGGAGTGCGAAACGAACAGAACCGTCACTTCGCCGCTCTGGATAAAGTGCTGGATGCGGGCCTCGCACTTCTGCTGGAAGAACACATCACCGACGGACAACGTCTCGTCAACGATCAGAATATCGGGCTCGGTAATCGTCGCGATTGCAAAGGCGATACGCGCCACCATGCCCGAGGAGAAGTTCTTGAGCGGCATATCGACAAAGTTCTGCAGCTCAGCGAATTCGATAATGCCGTCAAAGTTGGCGTCGATGAACTCCTTGGTATAGCCGAGCAGGGCGCCGTTCAGATAGATGTTCTCGCGGGCGGTCAGCTCGGGGTCAAAGCCGGCGCCAAGCTCAATCAGCGGCGCGATGTTACCGTGCACCTTAACGCTGCCCTCGCTAGGCTCAAGAACGCCAGCGATAATCTTGAGCATCGTAGACTTGCCGGAGCCATTGGTGCCGACCAGACCCACAACCTCGCCGCGATGAATATCAAACGAGATGTGCTTAAGCGCCCTAAACTCCTCAAAGAACAGCTCGTGCTTGGCAAGCTTAATGAAGTACTCCTTGAGGTTGGTCAGCGACTCAGACGCCATGTTAAAGATCATGGTGACGTCGTCGACCTCGACAGCCAGAGGCTGCTCGCTGTAATCAACAACAGATTCAGTCATCACAGCACTCCTTAGATGTAGAGGATGAACTTGCGCTCGGACTTATGGAACACGGTGTAGCCAATAACAAGCGCAAGAACCGCCCAAGCAACGCACATACCAAACGTCATAAGCGAGGGCGTAGTCTGGAACAGGAAGATATCGCGCATAAACTGCAGGTAGTTATACATGGGGTTCGCATAGACCAGAATGCGCACGAGATGCGGCATTTGCGCAACGAAGTCGGTCGTCCAGAAAATAGGCGTGATGTAAGTCCACGCCGTAATGACGACGCTCCACAGATGCATGACATCGCGGAAGAAGACCGTGAGGGCGGAGAGCATCATGCCCAGGCCCATGCAGAAGCACATAAGCAGCAGCAGGCAAACCGGCAGCAGAATCAGGTGCCAAGAAGGCATAACGCGGAACCACAGCATGACGATGGCGACGGCGACCAGCGAGAAGGCAAAGTTGACCAGCGAGAAGAGCACCTTCTGCACCGGGAAGACCCAGCGGTGCACCTTAACCTTCTTGAGCAGAGGGGCAGCGCCCACGATCGACGTCAGGGCCTGGTTCGTAGACTCGGACATGACGGCAAAGGTAATGTTACCCACGATCAAGTACAGCGGGTACATCTCGGGCGTCATTGAGCCATTGCGACCCTGGCCAAAAATCGTCGAGAACACGATGGCCATGACGATCATCATCAGCAGCGGGTTGAGCACCGACCATGCGACGCCCAGAACGCTACGGCGATACTTGATCTTAAAATCCTTGGTAACCAGCTGACGAAGGATAAACGCGTCCTTCTCAAATTCGTTCTTAGCAAACGTCGCAGGCAGACTGCGAGTTTCTTGTTGCTTTGTCTGATCCGACACGGATGCAACTCCTTTACTCGTAATCGTTGACAAACGAACAGTATAGACCCGACGGCCATGCAAACGATTCGCGCAACAAAACTGGAGAACTAACCCACATCTTAGGATGCCAAGCCCAAACGGCTATACTTTCAAGGATTGAACGTATAAGGAGCATTGAGTGAATTCTGAATCCATCGCCGTCATCATCCCCTGCTACAACGAAGCGCCCACGATCGGCAAAGTCATCGACGACTTTCACCGCGAGCTTCCGCAAGCGACGGTCTATGTCTATGACAACAACTCGTCGGACGATACCTCACGCATCGCCACCGAGCACGGCGCCACGGTCCGCTTTGAGCCCCGTCAGGGAAAGGGCAACGTATGCCGCCAGATGTTTCGCGACATCGACGCCGATTGCTACCTGATGGTCGACGGCGACGACACCTACCCCGCCGAGGCGGCCAAGGCCCTCTGCGAGCCCATCCTTAACGGTACGGCCGACATGACCGTAGGCGATCGCCTTTCAAACGGCACCTACGCCGAGGAAAACAAGCGCGCCTTCCACGGCTTTGGCAACAATCTGGTCCGCGCCATGATCAAGTGGATCTATGGCTACAGCTTCGATGACGTCATGACCGGCTACCGCGCCATGAGCCGCCCGTTCGTTAAAACCTTCCCAGTGCTTTCCGAGGGCTTTCAGATCGAAACCGAGCTCTCGATCCACGCCGTCGACCACCGCTGGCGCATCAAAGATGTGCCCATCGAGTACCGCGACCGTCCCGAGGGTTCCGAGTCCAAACTCAACACAGTGAGCGACGGCATTAAAGTCGTTGCGATGATCGGCACGCTGTTCAAGGACTACCGCCCGCTGAAGTTCTTCAGCCTCGTAGCGCTTCTGTTCGCGGTATTCGGCCTCGCCCTGGGCATGCCCATCGTTGTCGAATATTTCCAGACCGGCCTCGTCCCGCGCTTCCCCACCGCTATGCTCGCCGCCTCGTTTATGTTCCTGTGCGGCCTGAGCCTTGCGACCGGCTTCATCCTAGATTCTGTAGCAAAGGTCGAAAAAAAGCAGTGGGAGGTCAACGTGTACAGCAAATACGCCTACGACGACCAGCCCGGCAGGTCCGCCACCACGCCAAGCGAGTGAAAGATCTTCCGCAAAATACTATTGGCACCACTGCGCAGATAGCCATCAACAAGAAAAGCCGCCGTTAAAGAACGGCGGCTTTTACTCTCGAAAAGTTGATAGCGGCTAGAGCGTCTTGAGGTACTCCCCAAGCTCTTCCTCCCAGTCGGGCATGTGGAACCCGACCGACTCGAGCCTGGAAAGGTCGAGCGCGGAGTGGACCGGGCGCGGGGCGACGGGTCCCTCGGCGCCGCCGTAGTAGTCGGCGGTGCTGACCGGCACGACCTTGTCCCCGTTGCCGTTGGCGGCCTCGAAGACGGCGCGGGCGATGTCGGCCCAGGACTTCACGGCGCCGGAGCCGGTGCAGTCGTAGGTGCCGTAGGGGGCGTGCGTCCCCAGCACATGGAAGATGGCCCGCGCCATGTCGCGCGTGAAGGTCAGGCGGCCCAGCTGGTCGTCCACGACGGTGACCTGGTCCAGCTTGTCGTCCGGGTCGGCGACGCGGTCGGAGAGCGCCTTCATCGTCTTGACGAAGTTGTGCCCCTCGCCGATGACCCAGGAGCTGCGCATGATGTAGTGGCGGGGGCAGCCGGCCACGGCAATGTCGCCCGCGGCCTTGGTCTGGCCGTAGACGGACAGCGGGCTGAGGGGCTCGTCCTCGGTATGGACCTCGGCCGTGCCGTCGAAGACGTAGTCGGAGGACACGTGCACGAGGGTGATCCCGTGCCCGGCGCAGGTGCGGGCGAGCAGGGCCGGGCCGGTGGCGTTGGCCTTCCAGGCGGTCACGCGGCCCTCGGGGGCCTCCGCTTTATCGACCGCCGTGTAGGCACCGCAGTTGATCACGGTGCCGTAGAGC
>JAXJHR010000051.1:0-19664 GCA_036299165.1 Collinsella aerofaciens
CGAGCATGGGAGCCCCTTCCATGAATGCGGCGTGGCCGCCGCGGTTGGATTAGACACTCACCATTGTCGGCCTAATCCGCGGCCTTTCATGCAGCAGGGGCTCTCAATGTTTTTATGTCCTGCTCATATCGTCTCTGCCGGTAGTTGGGGACACTCCTTGTGCCAGCGTTGCATCGAGTGCTTGGGAAGATGCGACCCGGTTTTTGGCCGAATAGTGGGTCGCATTTTCCGGATGGGGTGGGTTGCGGAAAGTGCGACCCGGAATATTGCTCTGAAACGGGATGCGGTTTCCCTGATGCGCCTCAAACGGAAAGCATATCCCATTCCGGAGCTCCAAAACGGGATGCGCTTTCCGCGCGGAAGAATTGTCGCAGCTGCGTTAAGCAGTGTCGCTCGTTACTCGCCCAGAATCAGCGCCGCTAGCTCGTCCTGGGTGTCCACCACGTAGTCGGCGCCGGCGGACTCCAGCTCTGCGCGGCCGCGGAAGCCCCAGCTGACGCCTGCACTCTTAAGGCCGGCGTTGTGACCGGTCAGGATATCGACATTGGAATCGCCCACATAGAGCGTGGTCGACGGATCGGCGCCCAGCTCCTCCATCACATGCAGCGTAACAGGCGCCTCGGGCTTGGGCGGAAACGCATCGACGCGGCCCTGCACCAGCGCAAAGCGCTCGGAACCAAAATACTTCTCGATAAGCGGAGCCGCCGAGACGTGGTCCTTGTTGGTGAGCACGGCAAGCTGAACGCCCGCGGCGCGTAGGCGGTCGAGCGTCTCGATCGTGCCGGCATAGGGGGCGGTGTGGTCTTCCTTGTGCTCGCCGTAGTAAGCCCTAAACTCGGCAAGCGCCTGCTCAAACATGCGGCCGTCGCCCGCATACTCGGCGGGCATAAAGCGCTCAACCAGCTTGAGCATGCCGTTTCCCACCTTGTAGCGGTACTCGTCTACGGCAAACGTGGGCCAGCCGTGCATCTCGCAGGTATGGTTGCCGGCGGCCGCCAGGTCCTCGAGCGTGTTGAGAATGGTGCCGTCCAGGTCAAAGATCACATGGGAAAAAGCTGCTGCCATGGGTGCTCCTGCCGCTTGAGTTGTAAAACGCACCCCATGATACTGGGCATGCGTGCCGGGCATGTTTGGAATCTGAATATCTTTAATAGCCCTGAGCCTTTGTCGTTAGCAAATTCTCGGCAGCTGCTCTCCTACGAGCATGTCGAGGATGCGGGTCGAGCCCCAGCCGGTGCGCACGCGCACGGCGGGATGGGCGCCCTCGGCAAGTGGCAGCACGCGGCCGATGATGGCGGCATTCTCGCCGTAGCGGGCGGCGCGCATGGCGCTCAGCGCGGCATCGGCTTGCTCGGCCGGCACGACGGCAACCATCTTGCCCTCGTTTGCCACCTGCAGCACATCGTAGCCGAGCATCTCGCAGGCGGCCTGCACGTCGGGACGCACGGGCACGGCATCCTCGTCGATCTCCATGGCAACGCCGCTGGCCTGCGCAAACTCGTTGAGCGTCGAGGCCAGGCCACCGCGCGTGGGGTCGCGGAAGCAGCGTGTGTCGGGTGCTGCGGAAAGCACATCGGCAATCAGGTGGTTGAGCGGCGCGGCGTCGCTTTCGATGGTGCTCGAAAACGCCAGACCCTCGCGTTGGCTCATGATAGCGATGCCGTGGTCGCCCAGTGTACCCGAGACCAGGATGACATCGCCGGGCTGGCAGTTTGCGCCGCTGAGCGCCACGCCCGCAGGCACCTCGCCCACGCCGGCGGTATTGATATAGACGCCGTCGGCCCCGCCGCGCTCGACCACCTTGGTGTCGCCCGTGATTATGGACACGCCCGCCTCGTGCGCCGTCTCGGCCATCGTCTGCACAATCTGGCGGAGCCTATCCATGGGATAGCCCTCTTCGAGGATAAAGCCGCACGACAGATAGCGCACGTTGGCGCCCGAGGTCGCGACGTCGTTGACGGTTCCGCACACGGCGAGGCGGCCGATGTTGCCACCGGGGAAGAACTGCGGCGAGACTACAAAGCTGTCGGTCGACATGGCGATGCGCCCGCTCGCGGGCAGCGCGGCGACGCCGGCATCGTTGCCTTCGAGCAGCTCGGGCGACCCAAAGGCATCCAAAAAGACCTCATCGATGATGCGTTTCATCATCTGGCCGCCGGAGCCGTGGCCCAGCAGGACGGTGCTATCGGTAACGCTATGGGACATATCGAAAACTCCAATCGTGGGTGGTGCCGGTGTGCGGGTGTGCCCGGGCTAGTCGCGGTAGCGGTAGTACGCCGCGCAGCTGCCCTCGGAGCTCACCATGCACGGGCCGACGGGGTGCTCGGGCGTGCAGGTGCGGCCAAAGAGCGGGCAGCTGCTCGGCGCAATGGCCCCGCGCAGCACGTCGCCGCAGCGGCACCCGCGCGGCTCGACCGTCGCCTCAACGGGCACGTCAAAGCGAGCGCGGGCATCAAAGCGCGAGAACTCGGGGCGGATGGAAAGGCCCGAGTTGGCAATCAGCCCCAGCCCGCGCCATGTGGTATCGCACGGCTCAAACACCTGCTCGACCAGCTGGCGCGCCACGGGATTGCCGTCTGCGTTGACGCCACGGCGGTAGGCGTTGTCAATCACCGGCCTGTCCTCGACAACCATCTGGACCAGCATGCAGATGCCCTGCAGGATATCGACCGGTTCAAATCCCGTGACCACGCCCGGGGTATTGAATTCGTCGACCAAAAAGCTAAAGGGCGCCAAGCCCGTGATGGTGGCGACGTGGCCCGGCAGGATAAAGCCGTCGATGGTGGTCTCGGGGTCGTTGGCGATGGCGCGCAACGCCGGCGGCGTGGCCTTGTGGGCGCAATAGACCGAGAAGTTCAAAAGCCCGCGCGCCTCGGCCTCCAAGATGGCGGCGGCGATGGTGGGCGTCGTAGTCTCAAAGCCCACGCCCATAAAAATGACCGGGCGATCAGGGTTTTGCTCGGCAATGTCGAGCGCGTCGAGCGGGGAATAGACGATACGGATATCGCGCCCCGCCGCCTTTTGCGCAGCGAGCGAGGTGGATGATCCGGGCACGCGCATCATGTCGCCAAAGGTGGTGATGATGGCGCCGTCTATGTTGGCGAGCGCGATTGCGTGGTCGATGTCGCGGTTGGCGGTGACGCAGACGGGGCAGCCCGGGCCGCTCAGCAGCTTGAGCCCGGCCGGCATAATGGAGCGAAAGCCATAGCGCCCGATGCTCACGGTATGCGTGCCGCAGACTTCCATAAGGTTGATGGTGCGGTCGCCGACAAGCTCATGAATGCGCTCGATGAGCTCGCGAGCCAGCTTGGGATCGCGGAATGCCGAGAAATCGATACCGGAGCGCGCCGGCTGCTCGGGCGCCACTAGTAAGCCTCCGCCGGGTTGGTGGTCAGCTGGTCTTCTTCGACCAGCTCGGACATGGCATTAACAAGCTCGAGCGTTTCCTGTGCTTCCTGCTCGTCGACAATCTGGATGCCAAAGCCGGCGTGTACGAGAATATAGTCGCCAACCTGCGCCGTCGGCACGAGTCGCAGCGACACGGGGCGCTCGATGCCCATCATGTCGACGGTGGCCTTGAGGTCGTCGTCGCGTTTGACTACTTTACCGGGAACGGCAAGGCACATATTGTTCCCCTTTTATACGCTTTGCGCTGGACGGGCGCTCAATAATCCATCAGTTGATGGTAGCGCTCGCGGGCGCTGCGGGCAAACGCGCTACACCTGTGAGACGGCGGCTTGCGGGCTGGCCGAACAGCCTATTGTGGCGCGACCTGTGCGAGGCGAGTGCGTGCGACTGCTGCCTGACCGTAGGCGATGCAGCCGTCATTGACGGGTACGGTGTGGGGGACAAGGACAGTAAAGCCTGCGCTTTTGAGCTCGCGGGTGAGAAGCTGAAGCAGAAGTCGGTTCATGAACACGCCGCCCGAGAGCGCGACGGTGTCGATGCCCTCGTGCACGCAGATATCGCTGGCGATGCGCGCCGAGGAGCGCGCGACGGCGACATGGAAATCGAGTGCGAGCCTGTCGGCGGGCGCTCCGGCTTCAATTCCTCCCAAAAGTGCCTCAAAGAGCGCTTTCTGGTCCAGAACATAGGGGCCGTCCAGCCACGATGGGCCAGATGCGAAATAGCCGGCGTTGTCGTCGGGAAAATGGGCGATTTCGTTGTCGAGCGCGCGCCAGGCGGCGGCTTCGAGTTCTATGGCGGGTTCGCCCTCGTAGGTTGCCTTGTCGCAGATGCCCAGAATTGCTGCCGCGGCATCAAAGAGACGCCCCATGCTGCTGGTACGCGGGCTGTTGATGCCGCGCTCGATCATGGTGGCTGTCACGTTGCGCGTTTGTTCGTCGAGGCTGTCCAAAAGCCGAGCGGCACCTGGGTGCTCGAGCAGGCCGAGCTCACTGAGCAGGGCGAAGGCGTTGCGGCGGGCGTCGCGCACGGAGGCCGCCCCACCGGGGAGCGCCCAGGTGCGCAAATGCGCGGCGCGCTCAAAGCCGCCAAGGCTGGCAACAAGAAACTCGCCGCCCCAAATGGTCCCATCGGTGCCGGCGCCGGTGCCGTCAAAGGCGATGCCAAGGACGCGCGCGTCGGTTGTAAGCTGGCTCGCGGCGATGGCCTCGGCCATTACGCTCGCGATATGCGCATGATGGTGCTGCACCTCGACGAGCGGCAGATTGCATTTTCGCGCCTGCTCGCGCGCCCACTGGCCCGATAGATAGCTGGGGTGTAAATCGCAGGCCAAGGCGGCGGGCGCCAAGTCAAAGAGATCTTCCAAGCGCGTGCGCGCGGCGTTCCAGGCATCGAAGGTCCCGCCGTTTTCAACATCGCCGATATGCTGCGACACAAAACAGGTCGCCTCGCCGTTCGTCCCTTCACGCGTGAGCGTAATCGTGGCCTTTTGTTGCGGCCCGCAGGCGAGTACGCAGGACGGAGCGCCGTCGAGCGCCGGCAACGGCAGCGGCTGGGGTGCATATCCACGAGCGCGGCGAACGGGCATAACGGCGCCGTCGACCACGCGCACCACGGAATCGTCATAGCGCGAGAGAATCGCTCGATCGTTGCCGAGCAGCGCGTCGGCAATGCCGGCGGCAACGAGGCGCTCCCAGGCAAGATCGTCATCGGTCTCGATGGGCTCTTCGCTCAGGTTGCCGCTGGTCATGACGAGCGCGTGCATACCGTGTGACGCGGCAGCTGCAAGCAGAAGATGCTGAAGCGGGGTGTAGGGGAGCATAACGCCAAGCTCGGGCAGGTCGCGCGCGACGGACGGTGCGAGTACGAGGGCGTCGGAAGAATCGCCGTCGTTCCCGCAAACAGCCCGCCGGCGCAGCAGCACGATGGGGCGGATACTGCCGGCGAGCAGATCGCGTTCAGCATCGTCGATATGGCACAGGCGCCCGGCATCGGCAAGACTGCGCACCATGACAGCAAGCGGCTTATTGCTGCGACGCTTGCGACGGCGCAGCTCGGCCACCGCCTGCTCGTTGGCAGCGTCACAGGATAGATGGAATCCGCCCAGGCCCTTGATGGCGACGATGCCACCGCTGGCCAGCAGCTCAACGCAGCGCTCGATGATAGCGTCGCTGGCCTCGCGTGTGGTGCCGACGGCCGGTGTCGCGGATGAATTCCCGCACGCATCGCTGTTTACAGCCTCGCGCCACGTAATATGCGGCCCGCAATCAAAGCAGGCATCGGGTTGCGCGTGAAAACGCCGGTCGAGTGGGTCGGCATACTCCGCGGCACACTTGGGACACATGGGGAAACGGTCCATCGATGTGGCCGCTCGGTCATAAGGTAGCGATCGGATGATGGTAAAGCGTGGGCCGCAGTTGGTGCAGTTGATAAAGGGGTAGTGATAGCGTCGGTCGGCGGGATCGAACAACTCGCGCAGACAATCGTCGCAGGTGGCGATATCGGGCGAGACGAGCGTCGTGTGCGCGGTCTGGTCCTGCGACGCCACAATGTGAAAGCCCTGCTCATCGGCAGTGCTCCAGCCGCCAGGCTCCAAATCCGCAATATCGACTCGCTCAACGCGGGCCGCCGCGGGCGCATGCTCAGAAAGCGCGGCAACAAAAGCATCGAGCGCATCGGCCGGAGCGTGCGCCTCGATATGCACGCCGTCGCCCGCGTTGAGCACCCAGCCGCAAATGCCGTGCGCCATGGCCTCGCGATACACAAACGGTCGCATGCCAACGCCCTGCACAATGCCCGTTACATGGATATGCGCATGTCGCATGCGACCCTCCTTCGTTGAAATGTGTGCTGTTACAGCCCCAGGCTCTGCTTGGTGGCGGCGCACGTGAGCTCGCCGTGCTTAACGCCGCGCAGGCCCAGCAGGCGGTCGGCTAGTTCGTAGACGCGCTCGCCGCGACCCTTGAGTGCCAGGATTTCCAAGCAGTTGTGGTGATCCAAATGCACGTGCATCGTCGATACGATCTCGTCGGTGTAGTCGTGCTGCACCTCGTCCAGGCGGCGCGTCAGATCGCCGGTGTGATGGTCGTAAATCATGGTGAGCGACCCGATAACGTGCTCATCGGGCGTGCGCATCTGCTCTTTGGCGATTGAGGCGCGAATCAAATCGCGCACGGCCTCGGAGCGGTTGGCCACGTCGCCGCGGCGCCCGATCTGCTCGTCAAAACGGCGCAGCAGGTCGTCGGGTGCGGTAACCGAAAAACGGACCAGCTCGGAGCCGGAGCCACTACAGTGGCAGCCCGCGTCACCGTCCGCCCCGTGCGGGTGCTCGTGCTCGTACCCGCAGCCGTGCTCGTGTTCGGCCACCTTACACCAGCTTCACGGAGCCGACGGAGTTGTGGTCGGCCTCGATGGCTTCCTCGTAGCCCTCGAGTGCGTCGTGGGCCTCGTGCAGCGCGGCCATGGCGGTCTCGAGCTTGGCGCCGATGCGCTCCATGTCAAAATTCTCGGTCGCATGCAGCAACTGATGGCTCCATTCGTGAGCGAGCTCGATGGTGTCGTCGACCTGCTTGACGCTCATGGCAAGCTGGCTCATGTTCATTCCAACATCATGCATGGGAAATCTCCTTTTGTATGGGGCAGTTCAGTGGTTCAGATTTTACTACGCCCGCTCTGCGTGCAGCTGCATAAGAAAACGGGTACGAGTCTGTGCGACCCGCACCCGTTCACTGGGGGCTGTTTGTGACTACCATACTATCCGTGGTTGGACTCGGTGCATCTAGAAGTCCGGCGAGCGGTGCAAAAGCGCTCATAGACGGCGGGTAAGTAACAAGCGTATTACAGATGCTTCTCCAGCAGCGCCTGCAGCCTCGCCTTGGGCAGAGCGCCGACCGAGCGGTCAATTTCCTCGCCGTTCTTAAAGACAATCAGCGTGGGGATGCTCATGACGCCATACTTCATGGCCAGGTCCTGGTTGTCGTCGACGTTGCACTTGGCAACGGCAAGTTTGCCAGCCAGCTCGTCTGCCACCTCGTCAACGATGGGCGAGAGCGATCGGCAGGGCCCGCACCAGGGCGCCCAAAAATCGACTAGCACGGGCAGGCCGTCGTTAACGATGGAATCGAAGTTCTCGGGGGTAATCTGCTTAATGTCAGCCATGGTGACCTCCATAATGCGACGCGGCTCAGCCGCGTAAAACTCAGTACGACCGTGCTTATACCCAGTGGCCCGCAAAGCAACCACTCGCGGGCAGCTCTTTTATATAATGGTGGGCACGCAAACGATTGGAGAGCGCATGCCCACGTCACAAAGCCAGAAAAAAGAAGCCATCGCCCAGGCGACCGAGCAGGAGCTCGCATCGCTCGCGGGTCGTGGCGTGCGTATCGCGGGCAACGCGTGCTCGCCGATCGTGCTGGTCAAAGGCGATTTGGACGAGGCCGAGCGTTCGGGTGGCGAGCTTGCCGCCGGCCCGGATGGCGCGGCGTTGCGCAAGGCGCTTGGGGCCATCGGCTACGCGCCCGAGGATTTTTGCGTGCTGGCAAGCGTCGCCGGCGTGGGTGACGGAGCGGTCGCGGTGGGCGAGACTCTGCCGTGCGAGCTGTTCCGTGAGGCGCTTGAGGCTTTGGACCCCGAGGCGGTGCTACTGCTCGACAACAACGCGGCTGACGCCATGCGCGAGACCTACGCCGATATGCTCGTGGCAATCGATGACTTCGACACCGCCATGCTCAAGCCCGGCTTGGTCGCCCATGTGCAGGGTCGCCGCGTGCTCGCGCTCGACGGTTTTGAGGCGGCGCTCACTGACAAAGCCGCCAAGCAGCGCATGTGGGCATACATCAAGCAGCTGACCCCGGCGGCCGCTCCGCTGTAGCGGATTGGCGCCGGTGAGCGATTGCCTGGCGGGCAAGACACGCCGCGAGATCGGCGCCGCACTTCTACATCACAGCGCGCAGCTCAAACCGATCGCCGTTAATGCGGAACTGGCAGTTGCCGTTCATGCGTTCGACGGCAAGCTTAATGCTCTTGGTTCCAAAGCCGTGTCCGGTGTGCCCGGCTACGGGCATGCCGTCGACCATGCGCGGCGCGCGGTCAAACGTGTTGGAAACTAACAGCAGCAGCTGGCCGTCCTCTAATCGCAGGTCAAAGTCGACGAATCGCTTTCCTTGGGGTGCGGCGCTTGCGGCGGTGATAGCGTTTTCCAAGGCATTTGAGAGCACGCTAAACAGGTCGGCGTCACCTACGTGGATGGTTTCGGGTACGGCGGCGCGCAGGAAGTGGCGCATGTCGTGGCGAAGAATCGACAGCTCGCGCCCAGATTGACGCCAAGCCTCGAGCTCTTTGATGGCGACGCTGTCGCGGGTTTCGAGCATCCAGCGCTCTCTCTCGGCGGTTTCCTTTTCTTCGTATTCACGCAGGTAGACGGCGAGGAACATAAGGTAGAACGCGCAGAGCGCAAAGGCCAAAAACTCAACCGTCACCACCGAGCCCGAGTGGAACAGCGTGGTGTAGACGTTGGTGGCATAGTCAAAGACGTAATAGACGAGCGGCAGGATTAAAAGGATGCCCAGCTCGGTGGTGCTTTTAATCGCCAAGCGCGGACCGATGTCGCCGGCCCAATGCAGCAGGACGGCAAAGACGGCGAGTGTGGTCGCGATGCGCGCCAGATAGTACGCGATCTGAGAATCGGTTGCGGCAAATGCGGCGATGCCCATCCAATTGCTGAACTGGCAGCTTAGATAGGCACTCGTAATGCCGAGCACGGCAAGCAGCGGGCTCAGGCGGTAGCGCGCGCACAAATAGATGACGAGCGGCAGATGCACGACGAGCGGATATACCTGGCGGGCGAAAAGCTCGCCGCCGACGGCATTGGCGATCGAAAAGGCAGCGCCGGTCACGACGCCGACCAGCACCAGTTCAAGCGCATGACGCCGGTTGATCTCGACACCGCACAGCGCCGCCGAGGCAAAGACGCCAAAGAGCAGCGTCGTGGCGTGGTGGATTGCCCAAAGGACCATTTCGACCGAGGAGACCATCAGTGTCTCCCACCCTCAAAGCGCACCGCAAAGTAGGCGTCTTGGAATCCCTGCTTGCAGCTGCGCGAAAGCGGGATGCACGCGCCCGAGCGCATGACGATGTCCGTGCGGTCAAAGTGATCGATATTGCGCAGGTTGACCTGGTAGCTGCGGTGGCATTTAAAGAAGACCGCGTTTTGCTCCAAGCGGTCCTCGACGCTGCGGAACGACTCGAGTGCCTCGATATCGCGTCCGTCGCGCAGGTGGAAGACCACGTGCTTGTTGCGCGCCTCGGCATATTCGATGTCGGACAGGCGCAGGGCGTGGTAGCCAAAGGAAGTTTTGATCACGAGCTCGTCGGTTGCCGCCGGGCGCATGCTCGAAAGCTCGTCGAGCAACTGCGCTAGGCGCTCGTAGGCCACGGGCTTGAGCAGATAATCGAAGGCGCGGACCTCGTAGGATTCAAGCGCGAACTCGGGCGATGAGGTGAGGAACACCAGGCGCACGGCGGTATCGGCCTGGCGCAGTTCGCGCGCGGTGTCCATGCCGTTGACGAGCGGCATGATCATGTCGAGCAGGATGATGTCGGCGCGCGACGCGGCATGGCGCGCCAGCAGGTCCTCGCCGCGCGTGACGAGCGCAACATCGACCGCCGTGCCCGTCTCGCTCGACCAACGGTCGATCATCCGGTGCAGTCTATCTAGAAAAGCGACGTCGTCGTCGCAGGCAATAATCTTGAGCATTCTGAGCCCCCTTAGTAGTTCGATTTTGCCACATTGGGTGCGGACCGCTCGCGGAGGCGTGTCCCATTTGCGCCCCACGTCGCGCAACTCGCGCCGAGCGGTATTGCGGTGGCGAAAGATGCCTCCTGCGCTATCGAGAGCTCGGCTATCCTCAGCTTGCCAGTTCGAAAATGGACCTGACACATGATTGAATCTTTATTTCAGCTTTACACCTAGGTTTACAGCTGTCTTGTCAGCTGTAAACCTAGGTGTCATACTAAAGCCCCAAGATTCGCCAAAAGAGAGGGGCCTTGATGGCACAGAGCGCGAACATGGATGCATCGGAGCTTGCACGCGATATTGCGGCCGGCCTGGCATCGGCAACGACGGCAACGGAGCGCGCGGCGCTGGTGCCCGCAGAGCTCGTCGAGGCCATTCAGCAACTAAAAATCCAACGCGACGCGGTGATTCTGGCGCACTATTACGTGGCGCCCGAGGTGCAGGCCGTGGCTGATTACGTCGGCGACAGCTTCTACCTGGCTAAGCTCGCTAAAAGCCTGCCGCAGCAGACCATCGTGCTGTGCGGCGTGGAGTTTATGGGCGAGAGCGCCAAACTGCTCAATCCCACTAAGACCGTGCTGCTGCCCGAGCCGGGCGCGGACTGCCCCATGGCTCACATGGTCAAGCGCGAGACGGTCGACGCCGCCCGCGCCGAGTACGGTGACGACCTTGCCGTGGTCTGCTACGTCAACTCGACGGTCGAGATCAAGAGCTGGAGTGACGTGTGCGTCACCAGCTCCAACGCCGTCAAGATCGTGTCCGAGCTGCCGCAGCAGCATATCCTGTTCATTCCCGACCAAAACCTGGGCCGCTTCGTAGCCGAGCAGGTGCCGCAAAAGCACGTCATCCTCAACAACGGCTACTGCCCGCGCCATCACATCATCACCGTCGAGCAGATCGTCGACGTGACGGAGGCCCACCCCGACGCGCTCGTGCTGGCTCACCCCGAGTGCAAGGCCGACGTCCTGGCCGAGGCTGACTACATCGGCTCCACTGCCGGCATCATCAAGTATGCCGAGGAGTCGGACGCGAGCGAGTTCATCATCGTGACGGTCCGTGGCGTGCTCTACGAGCTCGAGCGCCGCTGCGAGGGCACCGGCAAGAAGTTCTATTTCCCCGCGGTGCAGCCCACCTGCGTCAATATGGATCTCATCACGCTCGAAAAGCTCGTGCACTGCCTGGAGACGGGCGAGGGCGAGGTGCGGATTGGCGTGTCGGACGAGGCCGCCGATCAGGCCAAGCTCACGCTCGACCGCATGCTCGAGTACGCGGCGCGCTAAGCCAATGTGACATGAGGGACCATCCCTTATGCCACATTACAAGGGAGAGGATTCCTATGGAAACCAAACAATACCCCGATATGGAGTGTGACGTCGTCATTGCCGGTTGCGGCGTGGCGGGCCTGTATGCGGCCCTCAATCTGCCGACGAGCACGCGCGTAATCATGCTCTCCAAGGGTGCCATCGACGAGTGCGATTCGATGCTCGCGCAGGGCGGCATCTGCGTACTGCCCGAGGGCTCTGACTACGATGCCTTCTTTGAGGACACCATGCATGCCGGCCACTACGAGAACCGCCGCGAGAGCGTTGACATCATGATCCGCTCGAGCCGCTCGGTCATCAACGACCTGCTGGCCATGGGCGTGGACTTTGAGCGCAAGGCCGACGGCAGCCTCGACTTTACCCGCGAGGGCGCGCACAGCCGCCCGCGCATTGCCTTCCATGCCGATATTACGGGCAAGGAGATTACGACCAAGCTGCTCCAGGCTGTCCGTAAGCTGGACAACGTGCAGATTCTCGAACACGTTGCCATGACCGACATCCTGACCGCCGAGCGCGATGACGCCACGGTGTGCACCGGCGTTGTCGCCGTTGCCGTGGATGAGGGCGATTCGGCTCGCCCCGCCGACGAGCTGGCGAATGCCGCTGAGGGCGTGCATGCCGGCGAGCCTTTTAAGATCCATGCCCGCCACACGCTGTGGGCTACGGGCGGTATCGGCGGCGTATACGACCATTCGACTAACTACCCGCAGCTCACGGGCGATGCCTGCTACATTGCTCAGGAGCATGGCATTAAGATGGAGCACCTGGACTACGTGCAGATTCACCCCACGGGACTGTTCTCGCCGCAGCCGGGCCGCACCTTCCTGATCAGCGAGAGCTGCCGCGGCGAGGGCGCGATTTTGCTCAACGCCGCCGGCGAGCGCTTTACCGACGAGTTGCAGCCGCGCGATGTGGTCGCCGCTGCTATTCGCGAGCAGATGAAGCAGGACGGCACCGAGCACGAATGGCTGAGCTTTGCCCCCGTCGAGCGTGATGTGGTGACCGGGCACTTTACCAACATCCGCGCGCGCTGCCTGGAGGACGGTCGCGATATCTTGGACGAGCCCATTCCCGTTACGCCCACGCAGCACTACTTTATGGGCGGCGTGTGGGTCGACAAGGACGGTCGCACCTCGATGCCCGAGCTCTACGCCGCGGGCGAGACGGCCTGCAACGGCGTTCACGGCAAGAATCGCCTAGCTTCTAACAGCCTGCTCGAGTCTCTGGTCTGGGGTCGTCGCGCCGCGTGGTATATGCGTACCGGCGAGTCGCTGGCCGTGGAGCAGGCCGGTGAGCCCGCGCTTGACGGGCGTCACCGCGCCCTGAGCGCCGACCCCCTTGCAATCGATGATTTGGCCCGTGCCGCCGGCACGCAGGCCGTGGAGGAGTAGACCATGAATCCCATTACCATGAAGCTCGTCGTCGATGATCTGATTCTGCAGGCTCTGCGCGAGGACATCACGTTTGAGGACGTGAGTACGGCGAGCGTGTGCCCCACGGCGCGCCCCGCTACCGTTGAGCTCATCGCCAAGGCCGACGGCATTATCGCCGGCCTGGACGTATTCGCCCGCACCTTTGAGCTGCTGGATTCGCAGAGCTCGGTGCTGTTTGATGTCGCCGACGGTGACGAGGTGCACGCCGGCGACCACGTGGGTCAGGTGCGCGGCGATGCGCGCGTGCTGCTTTCGGGCGAGCGTGTGGCGCTCAACTACCTGCAGCGCATGAGCGGTATCGCTACCTATACGCACCAGATGGCCGCGGCGCTCGAGGGCACCAAGACCGTGCTCGTCGACACGCGCAAGACCACGCCGGGCATGCGCGTCTTCGAGAAAGCCGCGGTCGAGATCGGCGGCGGCAGCAATCATCGTTACAACCTGTCGACGGCCGTTATGCTCAAGGACAACCACATCGACGCCGCCGGCGGCGTGACGCGTGCGATCGAGATGGCGCGCGCCCATGCGTCGTTTACCGCGACGGTCGAGATCGAGTGCGAGAACCTGGACATGGTGCGCGAGGCCGTGGAGGCCGGCGCCGATATCATCATGCTCGACAACATGACCCACGACGACATGGCCGCCGCCATCGAGCTTATCGCCGGTCGCGCCAAGACCGAGTGCTCGGGCAACGTGGATGCCAGCAATATCCGTGCGCTCGCCGACCTGGGCGTTGACTTTATCAGCTCGGGGGCGTTGACGCACTCTGCGCCGATTCTCGACCTCTCGCTCAAGCACCTGCGTCTGCTGGACGGTAAATAATGGACGCCCGCGAGCGTCGCCGTGCCATCTTGGCCGTGCTCGAGGGAGCCAAAGATCCCGTCTCGGGCAGTGCGCTTGCCCACGAGGTGGGCGTGAGCCGTCAGGTCGTGGTGCAGGACATCGCCCTGCTGCGCGCCGACGGGCACGATATCGTCGCCACCAATCGTGGCTATGTACTACAGGAGGCGCCGAGCAGCCCCGCCGTGCCCACGCGTCTGGTCAAGGTTCGCCACGGCGTGGAGCAGGCGGGCGATGAGCTCACGAGCATCGTCGACGCGGGCGGCGCCGTGCTCAACGTAATCGTCAATCACCGCGTATACGGCAAGATCACGGCCGACCTGGACATCCGCAATCGTCGCGATGTCGAGCGCTACCTGCACGATATCGAGAGCGGCAAGAGCTTTCCGCTGCTAACGGTGACCAGCGGCTATCACTTCCACCGCATTGCGGCAGAAGACGAGCAAACTCTCGACGAGATCGAGACCATGCTCAAGGAGAAAGGCTACTTGGCGGACCTAATGCCCTACGAAGACGACCTGTCCTAGTAACGACGAATGCAAAAGGAGGCCTCCGCGGCGATGCGGAGGCCTCCTTTATTTGTGCACGGTGTACTTTTGAGTGTGCAAGTGGGGGAGTTGTTACTCCTCGACGATCTCGGTGATCGCGCCGGCGGGGCAAGCGTCCTGGCAAGCGCCACAGGCGACGCAGGAGTCCTCGTCAGCGACGGTAGCGACGTCCTGGAGCTCCAGAACGCCAGCGGGGCAGGAGTCGACGCAAACGCCACAAGCGATGCACTCGTCGGCATCAATTACGGGATGAGCCATGGTAGTTTCCTCTCTGTTGACCGACGCTACAGGCGATGCGCGCCGGTTTGATTCGGGCAAAAACATACCACGGGAGCGACCGTTTGCAATACCCTCTGGCCGGCATCTTCATACCGTTCGCCGAGTATGCCAAGGTTTACTAAAAAACGCGCAGGTGGGGCCGTTGAGCTGCGCAAATGTTAGCTAAAGGTGACTTGAAATATAGGGCGATTGAGCGTGCTTGCGGAAAGGGCATCCCGTTATTTGGCCGAAAACCGGGTCGCAGTTTCCGGTTGGGCCCGCTAGAGGAAACTGCGACCCGGAATCCACGCTCAAACCGGGATGAACTTTCCGCAAGACGGCCCCCAGGCACCCCCGGACGCAAACCTCAGCCATCTCTACATAGATCTCAATAGATTTGCCGAGAACTCATTCAGCGCATCTACCTGCGCATTTAAGAACCTAAACTCTCAGCAATAAGAAATCTTATATGAATTGACTTAGATTTTGTATATTCCGGCCCATAAGGGGATACACTACATCCTGAAAGACAAGCCGAAGCGCCGCGCGACAGACCGTCGAGGCGGCGCGAACGCAAAAGAGAGAGGGAATTTCTAATGAGTAAGATTCTTGGTATCGACCTTGGTACTACTAACTCCGCTATGGCCGTCCTCGAGGGCGGTTCTCCGACCATTATTGTGAACGCCGAGGGCGACCGCACCACCCCGTCCGTCGTGGGCTTCCGTGCCGACGGCGACCGCGTCGTGGGTAAGGCCGCTAAGAACCAGGCTGTCACCAACCCCAAGAACACCGTGTTCTCCATCAAGCGCTTCATGGGCCGCAAGTACTCCGAGTGCACCTCCGAGATCAAGACCGTGCCGTATGAGGTCAAGGAGGGCCAGGGTGGCCGTGCCGTCGTCGACATCGAGGGCAAGGATTACACCGCCGAGCAGGTGAGCGCCATGACGCTCGCAAAGATGAAGGCCGACGCCGAGAAGTATCTGGGCGAGACCGTCACCGACGCCGTCATCACCGTTCCGGCCTACTTCAACGACGCCCAGCGTCAGGCCACCAAGGACGCCGGTAAGATCGCCGGCCTCAACGTCAAGCGTATCGTCAACGAGCCGACCGCTGCTGCCCTGGCCTATGGCCTGGACAAGCAGGGCACCGACCAGCGCATTCTGGTCTTCGACCTGGGCGGCGGCACCTTCGACGTCTCCATCCTCGACCTCGCCGACGGCGTGTTTGAGGTTCTGTCCACCTCGGGCGACAACCACCTGGGCGGCGACGACTGGGATCAGCGCGTCATCGACTGGATGGCCGATAAGTTCCAGCAGGAGAACGGTGTCGACCTGCGTCAGGACCCCATGGCCCTGCAGCGTCTGAAGGAGGCCGCCGAGAACGCCAAGAAGGAGCTCTCCGCCGCCCAGCAGACCACCATCAACCTGCCGTTCATCACCATGAACCAGTCCGGCCCGCTGCACCTCAACTACACGCTGACCCGCGCCGAGTTCGAGAAGATCACCCGCGACCTGCTCGAGCGCTGCAAGCAGCCTGTCACCAACGCCCTGCGCGACGCCAAGCTTAAGCTCTCCGATTTGACCGAGGTCATCCTCGTCGGTGGCTCCACCCGTATGCCCGCCGTCCAGGAGCTCGTCAAGACCATGACCGGCAAGCAGCCCAACATGTCCGTGAACCCCGACGAGGTCGTTGCCGACGGCGCTGCCGTCCAGGGCGGCGTGCTCACCGGCGACGTCGAGGGTATCCTGCTGCTCGACGTTACCCCGCTGTCGCTGGGCGTCGAGACCATGGGCGGCATCATGACCAAGATGATTGACCGCAACACCACGATCCCGACCTCCAAGACCGAGGTCTACTCCACCGCTGCCGACAACCAGACCAGCGTCGAGATCAACGTGCTCCAGGGCGAGCGCGAGCTTGCTCGCGACAACAAGTCGCTCGGTAAGTTCCAGCTGACCGGCATCCCGGCTGCCCGCCGCGGCGTGCCGCAGATCGAGGTTACCTTCGACATCGACGCCAACGGCATCGTCAAGGTCTCAGCTAAGGACAAGGGCACCGGCAAGGAGCAGCAGATCACCATTTCCGGCTCCACCGCGCTTTCCGACGACGAAGTCGATCGTATGGTCAAGGACGCCGAGGCTCATGCCGAGGAGGACAAGAAGCAGAAGGAAGAGGTCGAGGTCCGCAACCAGACCGACAGCCTGTGCTACTCCACCGAGCAGACCCTCAACGAGCTGGGCGACAAGGTTTCCGCCGACGTGAAGTCCAAGGCCGAGACCGCTATCGCCGACGCCAAGAAGGCGCTCGAGGGCTCTGACGTCGAGGCTATCAAGGCCGCCGGCGAGTCCCTGCAGTCCGTGGCCTACGAGCTGGCCCAGGTTGTCTACGCCGACGCTCAGCAGCAGACCGACGGTGCCGCTGGTGCCCAGCCTGCCGACGATGACGTTGTCGACGCCGACTACGAGGTTGTGGACGACGAGGACAAATAATCATGTCCGCCCGTAAAGCTCGCACGGAGGCGGCCGCCGCTGGCGCCGCCCCCGTTGACTCTGAGGAGAAGGACGTGAAGATTCCCGTAGAGGCCGCAGACGTTACCGAGGCCAACGAGGCCCCGGCCGCCGAGGCTGCCGAGAACCAAGTAGAGGATTCCAACAAGGAGGCGACGATGACCGAGGACGAGATGGTGGAAGCCGCTATCCGCGCCGGTGAGGAAGCCGCCGACAACGACTTTAAGCTCAAGTTCGAGCAGGCTCAGAAAGAGCTTGCCGACGTGCGCAATGAGCTCGATGCTGCGGCAGAGGCTCAGAAGGCCGCCGAGGACAAGGCAAAGGACGCCACCGAGCGCACCGCCCGTCTGCAGGCCGACTGGGAGAACTTCCGTCGCCGCACCGCCAACGAGCGCATCGCCGAGCGCGAGCGCGCGACCGAGAAGCTTGTCACCGCGCTGTTGCCGGTGATCGACGATATCGAGCGCGCGATCGACCATGCCCGCAGCCAAGAGCTTTCTGACGACTTTAAGCAGTTCGTCGATGGCGTTGACGCGGTACATGCCAAGCTGCTCGACGTGTTTGCGCATGAGGGCGTTGAGCCCATCGACCCCAAGGGCGAGGCGTTCGATCCGCTCGAGCACCAGGCTGTGGGTCGCGTCGAGGACGCATCGCAGTACGACGAGACCGTCAACGATGTGTACCAGAAGGGCTACCGCATGGCGGATCGCATCCTGCGTTCCGCGATGGTGACGGTGACCTACGGTGGCGAGAAGCGCCCCGCACCGGAGCCCGAAGCGGCGCCCGAGGATGCTGCGGCCGATACGGCCGAGAGCACCGAGGAGTAATTGAGAAGGGCCCCGGGGCAACACCCGGGGCCCTTTCTGGCCTAGTGCCATATGAAAGCATGAGCCGCCGCCCGCTGGGCGGCGGATGAAACAGGAGAGGAGCTACGATGGCTGCAGGCAAAACCTTCTATGACATCCTGGGCGTATCCAAGAGCGCCTCCGACAAAGAGATCAAGAGCGCGTTTCGCAAGCTCGCGCAAAAATATCACCCCGATGCCGGCGGCGACGAGGCCAAGTTCAAGGAGATCAGCGAGGCCTACGAGACGCTTTCGGACGAGAAGAAGCGCAAAGAGTACGACCAGATGCTCATGTTTGGCGGCATGCCGGGCGCGGGCGGCGCGTATGGCGGCGGCTACGGTGCCGGCGCGGGTGCCAGCGGCTGGGGCGACATCTTCGACAGCATCTTTAGCGGCAACGGCGCCTGGGGCAGCGATTGGGGCTCGGGCTTTGCCGGGGCTGCGGGCGCTGCCGGTGCCGGCGCGGGTCGCAGCCGTGCTCGCAAGGGCGGCGACCTGTCGCTGACCGTCGATGTGACGGCCGAGGACGCGTTTCGCGGCGTGACGCACAAGGTTACCTATCGCATTCCCTCGACAGGCGAGCAGCAGACCATTACGGTCTCGGTGCCCGCGGGCGCGGTCGACGGCGGCAAGCTACGCTACAAGCGTCGCGGCGAGTATGGCGTTGCCGGCGGCGAGCGCGGCGACCTGGTCGTGACCACGCATGTGGAGGAGCACCCGCTGTTTAAGCGCAAGGGTGCCGATGTGACCATGGAGGTGCCGATCTCGGTCTACGAGGCGGCGCTCGGCTGCACGGTTGATGTGCCCACGCCCGGCGGCGCGACGGTTCGTCTGAAGGTGCCCGCTGGCACCCAGACGGGCAAGAAGTTCCGCTTTAAGGAGATGGGTGCGCCCGACGTTAAGCACCGTGGCCGCACAGGCGCGCTGCTCGTCGAAATCAAGGTACAGGTCCCCACGAACCTGTCCGATGACGAGCGCGATGCTATGACCAAGCTGCGCGAGGCCGACACGCGCGATTATCGCGAGAAGGTCAACCGTTACAAGGCGACGTACTAGGGCGGTCGTGGCGCACACCCGCGCCCGCGGGCTTATGATGGACGATAACGAGACGGAAAGGGGTCAGGTAGCATGGCCGAGGACAATAGGAATAAACCGCTGTACATGATCAGCGTGGCGGCCGAGTTGACCGGCATGCATCCGCAGACTCTGCGCGTCTACGAGTCCAAGGGCCTGGTGAACCCCCAGCGCTCGGGCGGCAACACGCGTCTGTATTCGCGTGCCGATATCGAGCGCCTGGAGCTCATCAACCAGCTGACCGACGAGGGCATCAACCTTGCCGGCGTGGTGCGCATCCTCGATATGAAGGAGCGTGCCGAGGAGCGCGAGCGCGAGAACGAAAAGCTCCGCGCCCGCGTGCGCCAGCTCGAGGACGAGCTGCACGAGTACAAGATGCAGAAGAAGATCACCGCCCTGGCCCCGCGCGACGGCTCGGTTAACCCCGAACAGGTCATGCGCAAGCTGCTGGGTGCCGGCGGGGATTTGTAGTTACGCGGTTTTACCAAACCGCGTAACGGCTCGACGCTGCAAGCCCGCCAGAGCGGCAATCTGCCTTTCAACTTCGGCGGCATGACCAGAAGGTCAATGCCGCCTCGTTTCAAGGCACCTTGCTCGCTCTGGCGGGCTTTCGCTCATATGACCCAATCCGCTGTCAAGA
>JAXJHR010000052.1:0-3571 GCA_036299165.1 Collinsella aerofaciens
AAACGAGTCGTAGCCGATTCCTCACGCTGCATTGGGTGCCAAACCTGTATGGCGGCGTGCATCGAGGCGCACGACATCCCCGGCAACATCGCCGCGCCGCGCCTGCGCGTGACGCGTACGTACGAGATCTCCGCACCGGTGGCTTGCCATCACTGCGAGGATGCCCCGTGCGCGAAGGCCTGTCCTACGGGCGCCTTGTTCTTTGATCCAAAGAACCATCGTATCGGCGTCAACGAGGACAACTGCATCGGCTGCAAGAGCTGCGTCATGGCATGCCCCTTTGGCGCCGTGAGCGTGGCGACCACGCAGGTTCCGGTCTTGATGGGCGACGTTCGCGTGGGTTCGCAGACCAAGAGCTTCGTGCTCAAGTGCGACCTGTGCGTGGACCGTCCCGGCGGTCCGGCGTGTGCCGAGGCGTGCCCGACCAAGGGCCTCACCCTGGTAGACGAGGAGCGCCTGGCAGAACTGACTGCCGAGCGTGCCCGCGCCACCATCGAAAACGAGGCGTAAGCGGGCGGCCATACAGGCCCAATGATTGTCAAACAAGTACCGAGCATTCGGTAGCAGAGAAAGGAAGGAGGGTGTCATGGAGAAGCATAAAGTGATCTGCCCGTACTGCGGCGCCGGTTGCCAGTTTAACCTCCTGGTCCAAAACGGCCAGGTCGTGGGCACCGAACCGCTCAACGGCATCACCAACCAGAGCGAGCTGTGCCTTAAGGGCATGAGCGGCTACGACTTCATCAACGACACCAAGATCTTGACTCCTCGCGTACTGCACCCGATGATCCGCCGCACTAAGGGCGCGGATCTTGAGCGCGTAAGCTGGGACGAGGCACTGGATTTCACCGCATCTAAGATGCAGGCCATAATTGACGAATATGGTCCTAATGCTGTCATGACCACCGGCTCTTCGCGAGGCGGCGGCAATGAGGCGAACTACGTTATGCAGAAGTTTACGCGTGCGTGCATCGGCACCCACAGCGTGGACAACTGCGCCCGTACTTGACACGGCCCTACTGTCCTCGGTCTGATGGACACGGTTGGTTCAGGTTGCATGTCATGCTCCATCCCCGGTATGGAGGATGCGGGCTGCATTTTCCTCTTCGGCTATAACCCTGCCGATTCGCACCCCATCGTCGCAAGGCGTATCGTGCGAGCCAAAGAAAAGGGTTGCAAGATCATCGTCGCCGATCCGCGCCATATCGAAACCGCGCGTATCGCTGATCTCTACCTTCCGATCAAGAATGGTTGCAACGTCGCGTTCCTCAACGCCTTTGCCAACTGCTTGGTCAACGATGGCCTCTACGACAAGGAATTCGTCGCCGAGCACACGAACGGCTTTGACGAGTGGTGGGAGACCATCAAGAACTACACTCCCGAATCCGTACAGGACATCACGGGTGTCGAGCCCGCGTTGATCCACCAAGCTGCCGAGATGTACGCCACGGCGAAGCCCTCTGCCATCATTGGCTGGGGCATGGGCGTATGCCAGCAGAAGCAGAACCTGAAGACGGTGCACACCATCGCCTCCATCGCCTGCGTTGCCGGCCAGATCGGCAAACCCAATTCCGGCCTCGCGCCCGTGCGCGGTCAGAACAACGTCCAGGGCTCCTGCGATATGGGCATGCTGCCCAACCTGTACCCTGGCTACCAGAAGGTCACCGACCCGGCTGTGCGTGCCAAGTTTGCCAAGGCTTGGGGCGTGCCCGAGGAAAAGCTCCCGCTCGAGGAGGGCTACAAGCTCACCGACCTGGGCCACCTGGTCGACGAGGGTAAGGTGCACTGCTTCTACAACTACGGCGAGGACCCGGTGCAGACCGAGCCCGATTCGGCAGGCATGCGCAAGACGCTCTCCGAGCTGGATCTGTTCATCTGCCAGGACATCTTTATGACGCAGACGACCATGCTCGCCGACGTCATCCTGCCCGCTACCTCTTGGGGCGAGCACGAGGGTGTCTTTACCGCATCCGACCGTAGCTTCCAGCACTTTGACGCGGCCGTTCCGCCCAAGGGCGAGTGCCGTCACGACTGGGAGATCTTCGCGGACCTGTCTACGCGCATGGGCTACCCCATGCACTACGACAACACCGAGCAGATCTGGAACGAGTGCATTAGCCTGTGCCCCAACTTTGTGGGCGCGACCTACGAGAAGATGGCTCCCGAGGGCGGTTACGCCCAGTGGCCCGTCAAGAGCACCGATGTGAACGACCACGGTACGCCCGACATGTTCGCTGGTGGCAAGTTCACCACCAAGGACGGCCGCGCCAACCTGATGGCACACGACTGGGAGGCGCCCTCCGAGCTTCCCGACGATGAGTACCCGCTCATCCTGTGCACCGTCCGCGAGGTCGGCCACTACAGCTGCCGCTCGATGACCGGCAACTGCAAGACGCTGGCACTGCTTGCCGACGAGCCCGGCTTTGTCCGCATGAATCCCGCGGACGCCCAGGCGCGCGGCATCAAGAACGGCGATATCGTCTCGATTCACAGCCGCCGCGGCCAGGTATACAGCCGTGCCGACGTGAGCGATCGCATCAACAAGGGCACGGTCTACATGACCTACCAGTGGTGGATCGGCAAGTGCAACGAGCTGACCATTCACAAGGTCGACCCGGTCTCGCATACGCCCGAGGACAAGTTCTCCGCCTGCCAGGTCGACGCTATCGCCGACCAGGTCTGGGCCGAGGGCGAGGTCGAGCGTCAGTACACCGAGCTCAAGCAGGCTCTGGTGGACGCCGCTGCTCCCCAGGACATTGAGCCCGGCGCCGCCAAGTTCGACGACGAGACACACGTGAACCAAATCGTGTAGTCCCGTTCTCGTTGGCTATTTGGGCCGGGCGTCCCGTACGTTCGGGAGCCCGGCCCGTTATTTTGAAAGGAAGTGGGGATGAACCGCTTCATCGACATCAATCCGGAGAGGTGCATCGGCTGCGGAACATGCCAGTCCGCCTGTGCCGACGCCCACCGGATGCAGGGTCTTCAGGATACGCCGCGCCTGGCGCTCGTGAAGACCGGCGGTATTTCGGCCGCCCTTGCCTGCCACCATTGCGAGGGTGCCCCCTGCGCCGAGGTTTGCCCGGTGAATGCCATCGAGCACGATGGCGATCGCATCCACGTCAAGGAGCAGGAGTGCATCGGGTGCAGGCTGTGCGCCATCGCGTGCCCCTTCGGAGCCATCCATCCCGATGGCACGTCTATCGCCGGTGTCGCAGGCATGTGCGACCCGACGCCTTCGTATCCTAAGTCCCTGAGCAGCCTGCTTACGTGGGCTCCCGGCCAGTACACCTGCGCTGTCAAGTGCGACCTGTGCGCATTCGATCCGGACGGCCCGCATTGTGTGGCGGCGTGCCCTACCAAGGCGCTGACCGTCATGGGTGGCGCGGCCGATCGCGAGCTCGACGAGGCCAAGCGCCTGCGCTCGATCGAAAACGGTCCGGTCGTCGACGTTACCGCTGTGGCCCAGGGCCTGTCCGAGAAAGCAGAAGGGAGCGTAAACAATGGATAGCATGACGCTGTTTATCGCATCGCTTGCCGTCTCGTGCATCGGTGCGCTCGCCTCGGTTCTGCTGAT
>JAXJHR010000053.1:0-47411 GCA_036299165.1 Collinsella aerofaciens
GGCCGAAGAGGCGTCAGCAGGTCAGTGGGTCATCGTCCCGGCGTTCAGCATCAGGGTAGCGCTGCGACGCGGAAATCGCGCGCCGTTGACGCGCCCCCGCAGTGCCCGCTTCCCCCAAGGACAATTATCAGTGCAGGTAGACGAGCCGTCATTTTGCAGAAAACGCGGGTATGGATGGGGGTCCTGAGTTTAGCCCCGTAAACCGGCTTAGTTTTGAAATGGCATTAAATCGGTGGCAGCCATTTAGCTATGCCGGGGTGGTCGGTCGTCGGTTGATTACCCTCGCAGGTAGGCGATGGCGATTTGGGTGCGGTTGCGTAGGCCCATTTTGGCCAGGATTGAGCTGATGTGGTTTCGCACGGTGCCTTCGCCCATATAGGCGGTGGCGGCAATCTCTTTGTTGTCGAGACCGCGGGCGATGAGCTCGGCGACCTCGAACTCGCGGTCGGTCAGGCCGGCAAAGGCTGCGGGTCGGTGAGGCGTACCTGCCTTGTTACCCATCCCGTCAAAGTCAACATCCTCGATTGCCTTGCCCTCGAGTACGCGTTTGCCGTCCATGACCTGCGCCAGCGCTGGCGGAATGGCGGCGACATCGGTCTTGATCAGATAGCCGCGGGCGCCCAGCTTGAGCGCCGACACAATGTACTCGTCATCAGAAAACGTGGTCAGGAACACCACGCGTGCTGCGGGGTCGCGCTCAAGGATCTCGCGTGCCGCCGAAAGTCCGTCGCGCCCCGGCATCTGAATGTCGAGCAGTGCGATATCGGGCGCGTGCTCAGCGTAGAGCGCCACCGCGTCGTTGCCGTTGGCGCCGGTACCCACCACCTCGATCTGCGGCTGGGCACCCAGGATGATCTTGAGCGAATCGACCACCAGGCGGTCGTCGTCGACAACGATGAGCCTCATCGGTCCTCATCTCCTTGCTGTTTGGGAACGGTGGCAAACACGCGCCAGCCGCCGGCGCCGACACACGGGCCGGCGGTGAAGGTGCCGCCAAGCGCCTCGACGCGCTCGCGCATGGAGGCGAGCCCCATGCCTTCTGCGACGTTGCTGCTGCTCGCCGGGGTCGCGTCCGCGCCATCGTCGGTAACGATGAGCTGGTAAAACGACGGATGCTCCATGCACCGCACGGTAATGGTTTTGGCATGGGCGTGGCGCATGGCGTTGGAAAGCGCCTCGCGCAGCACCGCCGCAAAGCAGTTGGCGACGTTGGCGGGTGCATGCTCGGCCAAAACCTCAAGCTCAATCTGCGGACCGCTGTCCGAGCGTGCGCCTTCAACGATGCGCTCGAGCTGCACGGAGAGGTTGGTCGCATTGTCGTTGAGCGCGTGGACGCTGGCGCGCACGAGTTGGAGCGCCTCGTCAACCGTGCGTTTGACGTCGGCGAAATCGGCGGCAACCCTGGGCTCGTCGGCATGGACCACGCGCAGGGCTTCGGTTTGAAGCGAAGCGCGCGTGAGCTGGTGGCCCACGTTATCGTGGATCTCGCGCGCGATGCGGGCGCGTTCGGCGAGCGTCGCGAGTTCGACCTCGTAGTCTTGGCGGTCAGCGAGGTCGCGGTTGCGCGCCTCGAGCGCGAGGGCTCGTTCCTGCAGCTGGTCGCGGGTGCGGCGCATGCGCTCCTGCTCGCGCTCGAGCTGTGCGGTGCGCAGTGACAGCAAGGTGGCGGCGACCGAAAGGATGGCGGTCAGCAGGAGCGTTCGGGTGGTGAGCGCGCCGCCGCGAAGGTCCGCGACAAGCGCGCAGACAAACACGGCGCCAATCGCCAGCGCGGGCCAGATGCGTTCACGGCGCACGCGTCGCGCGATGTCATAGAGGGCGAGAGGCGCAAACGGCACAAACGGCGGCACGAAGACGGCCGCGATGATGTAAGCGTAGCTCGCGGCCTCGCTTGCGCGTCGCGTGCGTTCCTCCTGTGCGACCTCGGCCAGCGAGGTGGCAATAACGCCAAGGCAAAACGCCGCGACCAGGCGAGCGTCCACAGCAAGACCCATGGCAGCCGCAATACAGCACGCCAGCACGATCGATTTGTCGAAAAGCCTGTTCATACGGGTATTGTACGCGATGCCGCGCATGGGGGAGGCGCCACCCGGAGCAACCGTGACATTCCTCCCACGCGGCAAAGCGGGGGCACCGGCGGGCCGCGCGACCAAGCCCTACACTCGTGACAAAGCTCACTGGTGCGCGCCGCCCGCTCCTGCGATGATGCAATCGTACCGGGCCACGACCAACAGAAGGGCCGCCTCATGACAGACATCGTCCATGTCGAAAACCTCGTCAAGCGCTATGACGATCTTATTGCGCTCGACCACTTTAACCTGAGTATCGCCCCCGGCGAGATCTTTGGCCTGCTCGGACCCAACGGTTCGGGCAAGACCACGTCCATCAACTGTATCCTGCAGCTGCTTGCCTACGACAAAGGCACCATCGAGCTCTTTGGCGAGCCCATGACGCCCGCCCGCTATGACCTCAAGCGCCGCATCGGCGTGGTGCCGCAACAGGTGGCGGTGTTCGACGAGCTCACCGTGCGCGAGAATATCGACTATTTCTGCAGCCTTTACGTTAGCGACCGTAAGCGCCGCCGCGCGCTGGTGGACGAGGCGATTGACTTTGTCGGCCTAGGCGACTTTACCAAGTTTCGCCCCGGCAAGCTCTCGGGCGGCCTGGCGCGTCGCCTCAACATCGCCTGCGGCATTGCGCACAAGCCCGAGCTCATCTTCTTTGACGAGCCCACGGTGGCGGTCGACCCACAGAGCCGCAATGCCATCCTGGAGGGCATCTGCCGCCTGCGCGACGAGGGCGCCACGGTGGTGTATACCAGCCATTATATGGAGGAAGTCGAGCAGATCTGCAGCCGCATCATGATCATGGACGGTGGTCGCGTGCTGGCGCAGGGCACCAACGACGAGCTCAAGCGCATGATTCAGATGGGCGAGAAGATCGTGATCGAGGTCGGCGAGGTGCCGAGCGCGGCGCTCGGTGCCGTCGCGAGCCTGCCGCATGTCCTGGACCTGTCGGCGACGGCGGGCCAGCTCACGTTTTCGTGCGAGGCGAGCCCGCATAACCTGACGGACATTCTCGATGCGCTGCGCTCGCATGACGTGGCGCTCGGCCGCATTTATTCCGAACCGCCGACCCTCAACGACGTGTTCCTTGAGATCACCGGCCGCGAGCTGCGCGACTAGGGGGCGGCCATGTTCAACACCATCATCACCACGGTCAAGACGCTGCTGCGCCGGCCGAGTACGTGGGTCTGGGGCGCTCTCTTTCCCATCGCGCTTTCCACGATGTTCATGTTTATGTTTGCGAATCTGAGCTCCGACGGCAAGATCGACCCGGTGCCGGTTGCCGTCGTGGCGGACGAGGCTTGGGACGCTTCGACCTTTAAGGACGTGGCGACGTCGCTTGCCAAGGAAGGCGATGAACAACTGCTCGAGATCCACACGTGCGACGACGCAGCCGATGCGAACCGTGCTCTCAAGGCCGGTGAGGTCGCGGGCATCTATGCGGTCGACGACGCAGGCGCGCCCAAACTCACGCTGCTTTCGAGCTACGACAGCTCGCGCGCCTCGTCGGTGCTCACCGACCGCAGCATCTTGGAGACGGTAGCGAGCTCGTATACGCAAAATGCCGAGCTCATGCGCCAGATCGCCCAGGACAACCCGGCGGCGCTCGCCGACCCGGAGGCGGTTGTGCGCGCTCTGTCGCTCGAGGGCGGTACCCGCCGCGTAAGCCTGACGCGCACCACGCCCGATGGCACGGTCATCTACTATTACGCGCTCTTTGGCCTGGTCGCGATGATGTCTGCCGAGTTTGCCGCCTTGAGTGTCGTCGACCTACAGCCCAATCTGTCGGGCCTTGGTGCGCGTCGCTGTGTGGGCGGCCTTTCCAAGACGGCATCGCTGGCCGGCATCTTTATCGGATCGTGGCTGGTTTCCTTTGCCTCGATGGCGATCGCGATTGGCTACGTGCGTCTGGTTGTTGGCGTCGACTTTGGCGGGCGCGAGGGGCTCTGCCTGGTGGGCGGCGCTGCCTCCGCGCTTGCCGCGACGGGCCTGGGGCTCTTTGTGGGCACGCTGCCCGTTAAGGGCGGAAAGGCGTCCAAGTCAGGCATCCTCACAGGCTTTGCCACCACGTGTGCCCTGTTCGCCGGTCTCTACGGCGAGCCGGCGATGGCGCTTGCCGACGACGTCGCTCGCGCCTGCCCGGCCGAGTGCTGGCTCAACCCCGTCAAGCTCATCTGCGACATGTTCAACCGCCTGTATTTCTTTGAGGACTTGGGTCCCTTTGCCGTTCGCGCAGGCGCGCTTGTCCTGATGGCCCTGGTGTTTGTCGCTGCCGCCACGCTGATCTTTGGAAGGAGCCGCTATGAGCACCTTTAAGACTGCGCTTCGCATGGCGCTTGCGCACCCGTTTTACCTGCTCATCTATACGGTGTTCATCTCGCTCATGGGCGTGTTCATCGCGGCGTCGGTGAGCTGGAACTCGTCGCAGCTCACCGAATACAGGCCCTACGACACCAACGTGATCGTGGTCGATCACGACAACAGCGACCTTTCGCGGGCACTCACCAAGCACTTGGGGTCGCGCTTTGACCTGGTTACGGGCGTTGGCGACGACACGTACGACCTTGCGGACGCGCTTTCCAAGAGCAACAGCGCCAAGGGCAGCGCCGACTGCGTGTTCTTTATCCCGGAGGGGTTTGAGGACGACCTCGTTGCGGCTGCCCGCGCGGGGGAGGCCCTGCCCAAGCTCGACGTGACGTACGGCTCCGGCACCATGGCGGCGGCGCTTTCGTCTGCCGAGGCCTCGCGCTGGATCTCGCTCGCGGGCGCCGCGGCGGCGCTTGAGCCCGCGGCCTCCGACGGCGACGTGGCCAAGGCCGCCGAACACGCCGCCGCCAAGCGCGCTGAGGTCCAGATCGAGCAGGTCAAGGTCGACTCGACTGCCGCCGCCACGCTCGAGTCGTATTTCAACTTTGGCGCGTACGCGATCATCTCGTCGGTCATCGTGTCGGTTGGACTGGTGTTCTCGGGTATGAACGAGCCCGAGCGCGTGCGCCGTATGGATGCCGGCCCGGTCTCCGAGCGCCAACGTTCGCTCGCCGTATTCGCGGCCGCCGCGGTGCTCACTGTCTGCATCTGGCTCGTGTCGAGCATGATGGGCGTCGTGGGCTTTACCGACGCGGTTGCCGAGGTCGGCGTGGGTCGTGTGTGCCTGGCGCTGGCGGCAACATTTACCCTAGCATGCACGCCCCTGGCCGTTGGCTTTACGCTGTCGAGCCTGGGCGCGCGCGAGGAACTGCTCAATGGCGTGGGCAACCTGCTCGGCATGCTCATGACGTTTTTGGGCGGCGCCTGGATGCCGCTGTCGCTCATGGGCTCGGCCGTGCAGACCGTGGCGCACTTTGTGCCGACGTATTGGGTGAACGATGCGATCGGTAAGGCGCTCGCCGCGGACCTGACGTCTACCGTGCTGGGCGACATCGCCTGCGACCTGGGCGTCACCGTGCTCTTCGCCGCCGCCATCGCCGCCGTAGGCCTAGCCCTCACCCACGCCAAAGCCCGCGCCTAGTCTGAAATAAATCCTAGGCCTCGCCCCAAAATAGTTCGCCAAGGTTTACTATTACGTTCATAAAGTAGTACGAGGCTAACAATGGGGGATAGCATGGCGACGAAGAAAGCCTACGTCCAGGTCAAGGATCTCAAAAAGCACTACGGCGACGGCGACGCGCGCCTGACGGTGCTCGACGGCATCGACACGTCCATCAATCGCGGCGAGATCTGCGTCATGCTGGGCCCCTCGGGTTCGGGCAAATCGACCTTCCTTAACCTGATCGGCGGCCTAGAAGATGCCGACGGCGGCTCCATTATGGTGGACGGCTGCGACCTCACGGTGCTCAAGCCCGCTGACCTGGGCGAGTATCGCCGCCGCGAGCTGGGCTTTGTCTTCCAGTTCTACAACCTGGTGCCCGACCTCACCATCAAGGAAAACATCGAGGTCACGGCGCACCTGTCCAAAAACCCGCTCAGCGTCGACGACCTGCTGCGCTCGCTGGGCCTCTATGAACATCGCAACAAGTTCCCGCGCCAGGTCTCGGGCGGTCAGCAGCAGCGCTGTGCCATCGGTCGTGCGCTCGTCAAAAACCCGGGCCTGCTGCTGTGCGACGAGCCCACGGGTGCGCTCGATTACAAGACATCCAAGGAAATCCTGCAGCTCATGGAGGACGTCAACCGTACCTATGGCTGCACCATCATCATCGTTACCCACAACGCCGCTATCGCCCGCATGGCCAATCGCGTGCTGCGCCTGCGCGACGGGCGTATCGTCGAGGACGAGCTCAATGAGTCGCCGGTCGCGGCCGCCGAGCTCGATTGGTAGGCGGCGCCATGACACCTCTCGCAAAACGACTCCCGCGCGAGCTGCGCCGCAATATCGGCAAGTACCTGGGCATCTTTCTGCTTATGTGCGGAAGTATCGCCCTCACGTCGGGCTTTTTGCTCGCCGCGCACTCCATCGGCCGCCTCATCGACGATATGCGCGACGAGTACACGATCGAGGACGGCCGTCTGACCACGGCGTTCGAGGCGACCGACGATCAGCTCAAAGCCGCCGAGGATGCGGCCGAGGACGTCGGGGGCGTCACGCTCTACAAGAACTTTTCCATCGATGCCATCATCAAAAAGGCGTCCGGCGACGACGGCACCAAGCGCACTCTGCGCACCTACGCGCACCGTACCAAAGTCGATATCGCGTCCTACTGCGAAGGCAAGCAGCCCAAGGCGGACGACGAAGTGGCCATCGACCGCGTCTTTGCCACCAACAACGACCTTGCCGTGGGCGATAAGGTCGAGCTCGAGGGCCGCACCTACACCATCTGCGGCATCATGACCCAGCCCGATAGCCAGGCGTTGTTCCTCAACAATTCGGACTTTACGGTGAACACTATCACCTATGGCGTGGCCGAGGTCGCCGACGCCGGCTTTGCCGCGCTCGAGGACGCCGGTGGTGCGCCCGCCTACACCTACTCCTTTACCTTTAACGACCGCGATCTCTCCACCGCGGACCGCATCGATGTCGAGCAGGATATGGTCGAGGCGCTGACCGACGCCGATGCGCGCGTGGACGACCTGACCGACGCTGATTCCAACCAGGGTATTGGCTACGCGCGCGACGACGTAGACGGCGACTCCATGATGTGGATGACGCTGCTCGACATCATCATCGTGATCATGGCGTTCGTCTTTGTGGTCCTTACCGACGCCACCATCGAGGAGGAGAGCGCCATCATCGGCACGCTGCTCGCCAGCGGCTATCGTCGACGCGAGATCGTGCTGCACTACCTTGCGCTTCCCGCCATCGTGGGCGTGGTCGCGGCGCTTTTGGGCACTGCGCTCGGCGTTGTGTTCTTTACTGAGCCCATGCGCAGCCTCTATTACGGTTCGTACAGCCTGCCGCCCTTCCAGGTGTACTGGAGCTGGGAGATCTTTGTGAAGTGCGCCGTGGTTCCCGCCGCCGCGCTCATCCTCATCACGCTGGTGGGTCTGCTTCGCAAGATGGGCAAGACGCCGTTGCAGTTCCTTCGTCACGAGGCGAGTGGCAAATCGGGCACCAAGCGCGGCCTGCAGCTGCCGGAGCGCATGGGTTTTGTTTCCCGCTTCCGCCTGCGTATCTTCCTGCGCAATCTGGGCAACTTCGCCACGCTCTTCGTGGGCATCGCGTTTGCCTCGCTGCTACTGCTCTTTGGCCTGGCGATTCTGCCCACGATGACGCACTATGCGGACAACCTCGAGACAAGCCTGGTCGCCGAGCATCAGTACACGCTCAAGGCGCCGCTGGAGCTCGAGGGCACCGCCGAGGAGCGCGAGCAGTGGTCGGCGCTCGAGCGCCTGCAGTCGGTTGACGGCGCGCTGCTTTCTGCCGCCCGGGATGCCGATGACGAGCTTGACGACGCGGCCGATGCGGCGCAGGCGGCAGCCGATGCCGCGACCAGCGCTCCGTCTGCCGAGAGCCTGGCCGCGGCGCAGGACGCGCTTGCCAAGGTCCAGGATAAGAAGGATGCGCTCTACGCGTGCCTTGACGATCTTGCCGATGCCCTCGGCTGCGACCGCGACGAGGCTATCGACCTGATCGACAAGGCCTCTAAGATCGACACCGACAACGACGACATTCACCCGGTTAACACGATCGACAACGGCGCGGGCGCAATCGCACAGGCCGAGAAATACGCTGTTTACCAGCTGCAATACGATCGCGGCGACGGAAATGGCGAGGAGACGATTTCTGTTTACGGCATTTCATCCGATTCGCGCTATTGGAAAGACCTCAACGTCGGCGACGGCCGTGTCGTCTTTGGCGGCGGTCTGCTCGATAAGTTTGGCTGGAGCGAGGGTCAGAAGGTCACGCTTCGCGACAAGTACGAGGGGGAGCATTATTCCTTTGAGTACGCGGGCAAGGACTGTGCCTGGGGCTCAAAGTCGGACATGAATATCTATATGAGTATCGATGACTTTAACGAGCTGTTCGACAACGACGCCGCCTACTTTAACGGCTATGTGAGCGACGAGAAGCTCGACCTCGATGCTCGTTACTTTGCCGGCGACACCACGCCCGACGACATGCGCGCCGTGGGTGACCAGTTCATCGGCATGATGAGTAAAATGATCGGAATGATGATCGGGCTCGCGGTGTTCATCTTCCTGCTGTTTATGTACCTGCTGACCAAGGCCGTCATCGACCATAGCGCCCGCTCGATTAGCTACATGAAGGTCTTTGGCTATCGAGACGGCGAGATCTCGCATCTGTATATCCGCTCGATCACGCTGTGCGTGGCGGCGTCACTCGTGCTGAGCCTGCCGGTGATCATCGGCTCGCTCACGGCCATCTTCCGCTCGATGCTGCTCGCCTATAACGGCAATATCGAGATCTACGTGCCCGCTTGGTCCATGGCTGCGTGCGCAGGAATCGGCTTTGTGACCTACCTGGTCGTGGCGCTGCTACACACGCGTTCTATCAAGCGCGTCAGTCTGGCCGAAGCCCTCAAAGTGCAGGAGTAGCCCCTTATTGGTCATTGGGGACGTTCTTAAACGACTAGTCATCGGGGACGGTCTTTGCTGACTCGCCGGCTCGTCGGCTGTGCTGGCAAGGACTGTCCCCAGCTGCCGGCAGGAAAGGAATGTCCCTAGCTGCCAGGTGGCGAGGCACTCATTTAAGTCCGTCCCCAATGAGTGATTTCAGTCATTTAAGTCTGTCCCCAATGACTACCCAATGACTGGGCGCCGTGCTTGACATTAACCCCGCTTTAACGGGTACCATCTCCTATGTCTGTAACGCCATATAGACCGAGGGGATATATCTATGACCGTAACTGCACCCGCAGCACCCGCCAAGGTGTACTTTACGAACCTGCGCACGCATGCTCGCGAGAGCCAGCTCGACAAGCTCAAGCGCCTCATCCGTCGCGCCGGTATCGAACAGATCGATTTTGAGAACAAGTTCGTCGCCATCAAGATCCACTTTGGCGAGCTGGGCAATCTGAGCTTTTTGCGCCCCAACTACGCCCGCGCCGTCGCGGATGTCGTCAAGGAGCTGGGCGGCAAGCCCTTCCTTACCGACTGCAACACGCTCTACGTCGGTAGCCGCAAAAACGCGCTCGAGCACATTGACACCGCTTACCAGAACGGCTTTACCCCGTATGCCACGGGTTGCCAGATCATTATCGCCGACGGCCTCAAGGGTACCGACGAGGCGCTCGTCCCGGTCGAGGGCGGCGAGTATGTGCACGAGGCCAAGATCGGTCAGGCACTCATGGATGCCGACATCGTGATCAGCCTCACCCACTTTAAGGGTCATGAGCAGGCCGGATTTGGCGGTGCCATGAAGAACCTGGGTATGGGTGGCGGCAGCCGTGCCGGCAAGATGGAGCAGCACGCCGCCGGCAAGCCGAACGTCGCGACCGAGCACTGCGTTGGCTGCCGTGCCTGCGAAAAGATCTGCGCGCACAACGCCATCTCGTTCGACGACACCCGCGAGCGCGAGCTTGCTAGCGGCAACACCCGCACGGTGCACGTGGCCACCATCGACCACGATCGCTGCGTGGGCTGCGGACGCTGCATCGGCGTGTGCAACCAGGATTGCATCAAGCCCGGCTATGACGCCGCGGCCGATGTGCTCAACTGCAAGATCGCCGAGTACACCAAAGCCGTCGTCGATGGCCGCCCGAGCTTCCACATTTCGCTCGCCATGGACATCAGCCCCAACTGCGACTGCCATCCCGAAAACGACACGCCTATCGTCAACGATATCGGCATGTTTGCGAGCTTCGACCCGGTCGCCATCGACCAGGCCTGCGCCGATGCCGTCATGGCATCCGAGCCGCTGCCCAACACCGAGCTCACCGATAGCGCGGCCAAGATGGAGCATAACCACGAGCATCTGGAGGGCGAGCAGGCCAAGGACCCCTTCTGCATCACGCATCCCGACACCGACTGGCGCGCGTGCATCGCGCACGCCGAGAAGATCGGCCTGGGCACGAGCAAGTACGAGCTTATCGAGGTCAAATAGCACCTAGCTATTGGACAAAACAAGCGCTTTTGTAGCGCAACGTTAGCAAAAGCCGCCCGTGGGCACAGCGTCCACGGGCGGCTTTCCGGAAGTATGCGGCAAATTTCGAGACCGCCGAGCACACGACATTTTTTGGCAACAAAACCCCTGATAAATTGTTGGTAAAACTGCGGTCTGGTCGGCAGTTCCAGATTTTGCCGCATACTTCCGAAAATAGGGGGTCAGATAAAGCCACAGACGTTGCTTTTTGCCTAAAAACACTCGTCGAGGAAGTTGTTGACCGTGTTCCAGTAGAGCTCGGGATCAACTTGCGCACTCTTGGCGTGGGTGGCGCCATGGATGGTGAGCTTTTGCTTGACCTTGCTGGCGCACGCGTCGTAGTTTTGGTCGAGCATGTCGTACGGCACAAAGGTGTCCTGGTCGCCGTGGATAAACAGCATGGGAACCGTCGCGTGTTTGAGTTGCTCCACACTGCTCGCCTTATGAAAGTCGTAGCCCGCGCGCACGTTGCACACCAAGTTTGCTACATCGAGCAAGGGAAAGCTGGGCAGGCCGAACACATCCTTGAGCTGCAGAGAAAACTCGTCCCAAACACTCGTATAACCGCAGTCCTCGATAATGCATTTTATGTTTGCGGGCAGAGATTCCCCCGCGACATTCATAGCGGTTGCTGCACCCATCGACTCGCCAAAGACCAGGATGCGCGCCTCGGGGTCAGCCTGAACGATCCGCTCAATCCATGCAACGACATCGAGCCGCTCGGGCCAGCCCATGCCGATATAGTCGCCGCCGGAGCGCTCGTGGGCGCGGGCGGCAGGCGCGAGCACGTTCATGCCGCGGTCGTGGAAGCGCTTGGCGTATCGGGCCATGCCGATGGGCTCGTTGGTATATCCATGCAGGCAGACGGCGTAATCGTGGGTGTTCTCCGAGGCGGCAAAATACCAAGCGGCGAGCTCGGTTCCGTCATCTGCGGTAAGGCTGCTGCTCTTGCGGTTTTCTTTAAACCATGCCCGCGCCTCGGTGTCCTCGGCATCCGGGTGCTCGCCTTCTTTGTCGTTCTTGCTATCCTGCATCATCTTCATGGTGTAGGGCGCTTGGGGATTCAGGGCAAAGTCAAACAAAAAGTTGCCGGCAAACCCCAGCAGCGCGACAACGAGCACCAGCGCAACGACGCCGGCTATCTTGAGCTTTCGATGGGAACGTGCGTTTTGAGCCATGCGGTATTCTCCTATAAGATGTTAATACATCAACATTTAATGCAAGCGCATTATGGACGTTCGCCGTTGATGCGTCAACAAGCAAAGAATGGGTAAACAAAGGGTCACGTATGGTGCAAATTTCGCACGTACCTAGACGCTTTGATATAGTGTTGAGAACTCTTTACGTTGGAGGATGTAACCGGCATGTCCGATTCGAGCGACAGTTCTAAGCCGCGACCCAAGACCGCGGCCGTTCCACACTACACGGTGGGCGAGGAGATCATGAACTCCGTCACCCATGGTGTCGGCTGCCTGCTGGGCATCGCGGGCCTGGTGCTCCTGATCGTATTCGCCGCCCTGCGCGGCGGGGGCCCGGCCCACATGGCCGCGGCAATTGTCTATGGCGTCAGCATTATCCTCGAATACCTAGCCTCCACGCTCTACCACGCGATTCAGCCCGCGCGCGCCAAGCGCGTGTTTCGCATCATCGACCACAGCTGCATCTATCTGCTCATTGCCGGCAGCTATACGCCGTTTTGCCTCATCACGCTCGCAAACGACGGCGGCGCTGTGCTGTTCTTTGCCGTATGGGCCATCGCCATCATCGGCATTGCCCTCGAGTGCCTCCTGCGCGAGCGCCAGCCGCATTGGGTAAGCGGCGTGGTCTATCTGCTGATGGGCTGGCTCGTCGTCTTTAAGCTGCCCGAACTTGTTGCGCTGCTCAACCCCGTGGCACTTGCCCTGCTCGCCGTCGGCGGCGTGTGCTACACCGCGGGCGTGCCGTTCTATATCGCCAAAAACGTGCGCTATCTGCACAGCGTGTTTCACCTGTGGGTGCTCGCCGGCAGCATCTTCCAGTTCATGGCGGTGATCCTCTTCGTAATCTAGCGACCATGCCTGCGCGCCCGCGTTCTCGTTTGGGCGCCGGTGCAATTGCCGTATCCGCCATCAACGTTTTAACCTGACGTCCCGAATCTTGGAGGTTCGAGAAACTCCCGATGGACATAACCATCTCCCTTATCACCACCCTCGTTTTGACCCTCATCAACGGCTACTTCTCTATGTCCGAGATGGCGCTCACCACGGCCAAGCGCGCCGTGTTGGAGCACGAGGCCGAGGAAGGCGACAAGTGCGCCGAGCGTGCCATTAAGCTGGCTGCCGACTCCGACCAGCTGCTCGCCACCATCCAGGTTGCCATTACGCTCGTGGGCTTCGCCTCGTCCGCCGTCGCCTCGACGAGTCTGTCCGACCCGCTCGCCACGTGGCTCATGAGCTTTGGCATCGCGCCGCTCTCCGCCATCGCGCGCGGCCTGGCGCCGGTCATCATCACCGTCGCGGTCGCCTTCGTGTCCATCGTGATCGGCGAGCTCGTCCCCAAGCGCATCGGCCTGGCCAATGCCGAGGGCGTGTCCAAGCAGGTCGTGGGACCGTTGTCGTTTTTCCAAAAGATCGCCCGTCCGCTCGTGTGGCTGACCGGCGCCTGCTCCGATGGCCTGGCCCGCATCCTGCGCATCAAGAGCGCCGACGACCGCCAGAACGTCTCGGAGGAAGAGATCAAGTACATGGTCTCGGAGCAGGACGACCTGCTCGACGAGGAAAAGCGCATGATCCACGAGATCTTCGACCTAGGCGACACCGTTGCCCGCGAGGTCATGGTGCCGCGCGTGGACACCACCATGTGCGAGGACGACGAGACGGTCGCTAGCGTGCTATCCACCATGCGCCAGACCGGCTTTAGCCGCATCCCCGTCTATCACGAGGACCCCGACAACGTCGCGGGCATCGCACACATCAAGGACCTGATCCAGCCCGCGCTCGACGGCAAGGGCGACCAGTCCATCGCCAACTATTTGCGCGACGCCACCTTTGTACCCGATACCAAGGACATCCTGCCGCTGCTGTCCGAGATGCAGACCTCGCACGACCAGATCGTGGTGGTCGTGGACGAGTACGGCGGCACGGCCGGCATCATCACCATCGAGGACATCGTCGAGGAGATCGTCGGCGAGATCGAGGACGAGTTCGACCCCGACAACAAGTACCTCACGCGCCTTTCGCGCCGCGAGTGGCTCGTTGATGGGCGTTTTTCGTGCGATGACGCGATTGAGCTTGGTTGGCCGCTCGAGGAAAGCGATGATTATGAGACCATCGCCGGCTGGATTTTGGAGCTTTGCGACTCGGTGCCCGACATCGGAGAGGTGTTTGAGGTTGCCGGGTACAAGTTTAAAGTGCAGTCGATGCGTGGCCAGCGCATCTCGCTCATCCGCGTGATCGCTCCGGCCGAAACCGATAAGAAGGATTCCGAGTCTTCGGCAGAGAAGCCGGCGGCGTCGGGTGCGGGCTCTGTGGACCCGCACGACGGCGACGAGTAGGACAAGGAAGAGTAGGGGAGAGTTATGGCAGGCCTGTTCAACATCCTTAAGGTCACCGTCAGCGAGGACAAGATCTGCGCGCATGTGCTGGTGAACCCCGGCATGCCGCTCATGACCTCGGAGGATATCGAGGCCACGGCGCGCGTGTATTACCTGGTGCCGGCGATTGCCAAGCACCTGTGCCTTGGTGATTCCGGTCGCGAGTTCCAGGACTGCATGGGCCAGACCGAGCTTTGCCATCTGCTTGAGCATGTGACGGTCGAGCTCATGAACGAGACCGGTCTTGCCGGTAGCATCTCGTGCGGCCGCACGTGCGTAAGCGAGCACGACGAGCGCGTCTTTGAGGTTGAGCTTTCGTGCCCCGACGACGCGCTGGCCATCGGTGCGCTGTCTTCGGCCACCTTTATGATGGACTGGGCGTACCTGCACGCCGACCAGCCTGCCCCCGACGTGGAAGGCACGGTCGCGGGTCTGCGCAACCTGGTGTTGGGCATGCGCGCCGAGGCCGAGGGCAAGGATCCTCGCGAGGCCGTCGCCGCTGCGAACGGCGAAGATGCTGCCGAGGACGAGGGCGCTGACGAGGGCGATGTGCCGGTCGACGCCGAGCTCGTTGCCGATGCGACCGCCGAGCCCGTTCCCGCCGAGCCCCAGGGCGTCCCCAACTTTGACGACGAGCCCCAGGTGGCGATTGATACCGAGGGCGCGGTTGCCGAGAACCACGAGGCATCCGCTGCCGTCTTTGGCGGTGCTGCGACGGTTCCGGCAGGACCTGCGCATGAGGGCGGCCTGCCGCTCGTGGACGGCGCCGGCGAGGACCCGGGTGCCACGGTGACCATGCCGGCTATGCCTCAGGAGTAGGCCTACGCGTTTATCACCATCACGTACCTGCGCCTTTGCCGTACGCAGATGAGCGGAGCGGCAAGTGATGCGCTGCGGGTATAATGGACAGCATTCAAACGGTGGGCACCGACGTGCCCGCAGGAGAGGAATGATCATGGGTAAGACTTTCAGCTTTGTCTCCGGCGCACTTTTTGGTGCCGCTGCCGGCGCTATTGTCGGCGTTGCTCTGGCCCCGCGCTCGGGCGCCGAGACCCGCGCCATGGCTGCCGATATCGCCAACGACGCCTGGGACAATATGCGCGACACCTACGAGCACAGCGCCGAGGAGGCCCGTGCTGCGGTGAATGACTTTGGCCCGATGGTCGACGCCAAGACCGACGACCTGCGCGCCAAAATCGACCTTGCCCGCGAGCGCATGGACCAGCTGCGCGAGCAGCTCAACGACGCCATTTCGGGCGGCAACGTGACGCCTGCCGCCGACGTCGTGGTCGAGAACGCCGTCGAGGCTGATACCGAGGCTGCGGAGCCCTCGACCGAGGCATAATGCGCGCCGGGGATTTTGTCGGCGCCAAGATCTATCGCAAGCCTACCGAGGACAAGCGCACCAAAAAGGACGGCACGCCGCGCAGCCCTAAAAAGCTCGGAAAGATTCACTTTCCGGTCTTTACCCCGGGCGGTACGCGCGTGGTCGGCTTTATGGTCCGCCAGTCCGATATCGCGGGCATGATCGAGCGCCCCGATCGATTCGTAGCGCTCGACGCCATTGGTGTCTACGAGGGCGCCATTGCGGTCGATGACGTCAAGGACACGTACGATGCCGCCGCCGCTAAGCGCCTCGACATCAACCTGGACGATTGCATCATCTGGGTCGGTATGGACGTGCGCACGGAATCGGGCGACGTCGTGGGCTATTGCTCGGATGTGGAGTTCAAGCCACGCTCGGGCATCGTGCAGGCATTCTATGTGACCGCCGGTGCTGCTTCGAGTGTTTTGGTCGGTGACACGCAGGTGCCGCCGACGATGCTGCGCGGTTATGCGGACGGCGCAATGATCGTTTCGGACGAGGTCAAGTCGCTCGGGTATTCGGGCGGTGCGGCTGCCAAGGCCGCCGAGGCCAGCGTCGTGGTGGGCGACAAGGTCAAAAAGGGCGCCAAGGTGCTCGACGACAAGGGATCGGTTGCCGTGGACAAGGGCAGTCGCGCACTGGGCAAGCAGCTCGGCAAGACGCGCGGCATGTTCAAGGCCTTTAAGGACGAATACCAAAAGGCGAGCGGAGGCTCGTCAAAAGCTACAAAATAGCGACGTACCAAATGATGGGAGGCAAGCCGGAGACCTGTTGCTCCGGCTTGCTGTGTTTATGGGGGAGGGCACATGCGCCAAAACGGATCCAACTTAAACGAGCGTTCGGGTGCGCGTCCGACGGCGCGCCGCGACCTGGGGCAGCTGCCCAGCGGTCAGCGCAAGCGTCACCGTAAGCCCGGCGCGATGTACCTCAACCATAGCCGCGGCTTTAGCGACCGCAGTGCGCGCATCGGCAACAGCCGTACGCCCCGTCGTTCGTCTCGCCTGCCCTACGCGCTCATCGCCGTGGGTTGCGCGCTCGTGCTGTTTATCGCTGCCGTCGTGGGCTACGTCAACCGCAGTGTGGACGTGGAGCTCAACGGCCAGAAGACCGCGGTGCGTGTGGGCTCTACGCTGCAGAATCTCATCGACGACCAGGAGTTGACTGACACCTACGACGCAGGCGACCTGCTGGCCGTCGATGACAGCGTGCTCAAGCGCCATGGGGGCGAAAAGCTGTCGGTGAAGGTCGACGGCAAGCGCGTGAAGCAGGGCAAATGGGATAGCCGCGAACTCGAGGGCGGCGAGAAGGTGACGGTCAAGGATGGCCGTAACACTTACGAGAAGCACGAGGTTCAGGCTACGGTTATCGAGCCCAAGCTCAAGGTCGAGGGCACGGGCGCTATCGAGTATGTGCAGACATGGGGTGTCCAGGGCCGATCCGAGGTGTGGGTTGGTGAGCAGTCAGGCAAGACGCAAGACCGCGGCGAGGTTGTGCCCGCCACCGATTGCGTTGTTGCGTGCGCCAGCGTGGCGCCCAAGGGCAACAAAAAGTACGTGGCACTGACGTTTGACGAGGGTCCGAGCGGCGCCACCAAACAGATCTTGCAGGTGCTCAAGGAAAAGGGCGTCACCGCGACGTTCTTCCTTTCGGGCGATGCGGCCGAGGCCTCGCCTGCCACGGCCAAGGCGATTGTCGACGCCGGGTGCGAGATCGGATCCAACAGCTACAGCGACGATTCGCTCAAGGGTCGGGACCGTGAGGCGGTACGCGAACAGATCACGAAAGGCACCGATGCGATTAAGTCGGCGACCGGCGTGAAGACGATGCTGCTGCGTGCTCCCTACGCTGCCTTTGACGAGCAAAACTGGATTGATGCGATGGACCTGGTCTCCGCCGTGGTCTCGTGGAATATTGACTCGGGCGACTGGCTGCTCAACGGTGCCGACGAGCAGGTCTCGACGGTGCTCGATTCGGTGACGCCGGGCAATATCGTGCTGCTCACCGATAGAGACGAATGCGCCGAGCAGACGCTCGAGGCGCTGCCGCAGATTATCGACGGCCTCATTGCCGACGGCTACAAGATCGTGACGCTCAGCGACCTGGTCAAGACGGACACGTCGCTGAGCAAAAAGCTCACCTCGCTGACGAAGGCCGCCATGCCCAAGGACGCCGTGTTCCCCCAACTTGCCGAGGACGACGACACCACAGAGTAGTTATTGGGTAGTCATTTAAGAACGTCCCCAATGACTATGTCACGGATGCGTCAGCGTTTGGTATGCCTGCAATGTGCAGCGCATAAATTCGATGCCGCAGGGCGATGCTGATGCTATAGTTACTGCGGTTAATGAGGGTCAAGAGAAAGGTTACAGGTGAAATCCAAACCTCGACCATACAGTCGATGACCCCATGCAGGTGCTTTCTGCGCATGCACGGGGTGTAAGCGTCGAGCGGCGTGCCGCCCGCGCATGCGTATACATATCCAGAAGCCCCCGGACGCCGCACGCGCGGTCGCGTCCGGAGGAATAATGATGGGGAGCACCATTGAATTATCTGAGTGAGATGCTCAAATTGCCGGTCTTGGACGTCGACGGCGAAAAGCTCGGCGTGGTGAACGATTTTGGCATTGCTACCGGCGAAGTTTTTCCGCACGTGACGTCGCTCGCGTTCCGCGGACCCGGCAAGACGCCGTTTATGATTAGCTGGCGTAAATGGGTCGACCGTATCGACGAGACGGGTGTACACCTTAAGACGTCGGCCACCGAAATCCGTTTTTCGTACCTGCAGCCGACCGAACTCCTGCTTGCCCGCGATGTGCTCAACAAGCAGATCGTCGACACGCAGGGCATGAAGGTCGTGCGCGTAAACGACATCAAGTTCTCCATGTCGGGCGAAAACCAGCTGCGCCTGCTGGGTGCCGAGGTCGGTGCCCGCGGCCTGCTGCGCGCGATTAGCCCCGCGCTCGAGCATGTCGTCGAGGGCTTTATGAAGCATCTGGGCAAGCCGCTCAGTGAGGACATTATCGCCTGGTCTTACATGGACCTGCTCGATCGCTCGACTAAGAACATCCAGCTCTCGGTGTCGCACAAGACGCTCGGCGAGTTGCATCCTGCCGACATCGCTGACATCATCGAGCAGCTCGACCCGCGCCTGCGCGCGCAGGTGTTCGCGCAGCTCGATACGGCACAGGCCGCCGAGGCCATCTCGGAGTTCGATGACGACGAGCTTATGACCGAGATGCTCGAGGGCCTGTCCGACACCGACGCATCGTCGATGCTGGCCATGATGGACCCGGACGACGCCGCCGATCTGATCGACGAGCTCGATTACGAGAAGGCCGAGAAGCTCTTGCGCCTGATGGGCGTCAAGGAGGAGAAGGCGATTCGTAATCTGCTGGGCTACGAGGACAACACCGCCGGCCGCATCATGACCTCGGAGTTTGTCTCCCTGCCTGCTACGGCAACGGTCGGTGACGCCATCGAGGCGATTCGCGAGCTCGACGAGGACTTCGAGAGCGTCTACTACGTCTATACCGAGGATCCGAGCGGCATGCTGACCGGCGTGCTTTCGCTGCGCACGCTGATCGTAGCCGACCGCGACGCCACGCTGGGTCAGCTGGCCTATCGCGACCTGGTCTATGTGTCGCCCGACGAGGACCAGGAAGACGTGACGGACGAGATGACCAAGTACGACCTGGTTGCCATCCCTGTCTGCGACGAGAACCGTCATATCCTGGGTATCGTGACCTTTGATGACGCCATGGACGTTATCGCCGAGGAGCACCAGGAGGACCTGCAGATCGCAGGCGTCGGCTCGGGCGATAGCGCGTCCGACGACTCGACGAATGTGCTCAGCTGGTTCGTGCATCGCCAGTACTGGGTTGTCGTGTGGGGCATTGCCTCGTGCATCATGGCAACGGTGCTGGGGACGGCGCTCGGCTCCGCGCATCTGGTGGTGTTCCCCATGTGCGCCATGCCGCTCGTGCTGCTGGCGGCCTCGCGCATGGTGTCGTTCGTCAAGAACTACTTCCTGGAGTATGACGGTCACGATGACGAGCCCAAGCCGTATCTGGGATTCTTCTTCCAGAGCACGGGCATGGGCCTGATCTTGTCGCTCGTGACTTACCTGTGCGCCCAGCTGGTGCGTACTGCCGCGTTCCCCGATGCCCCCATGTTCGAGGAGCAGCTCTTTACCGGGTGCTTTAACATCGCTGCCATCATTTGCCTGGTCAGCAACATGAGCGCCGTGATCTATCTGATGGTGCTGTTCTGGCGCGATGAGCACGACCTCAATACGTCGGGTACCGCCATGAACGTTGTTGCCGTCATGATCTCGTGTGTGGCGTACTGCACCGCTGCGGTGTTGCTCACCATGTCGGTCATGGGATAGGTGGTCGCGTGCAAAACACGAAGCAAAAGCCGAGCACCAAGCAAAAGCTGACCATTGCCGCCATCTTTGGCGCTATGGGCCCCGGTCTGCTGGCGGCGCTTTCGGGCAATGACGCTGGCGGCATCGCCACGTATTCCAGCGCGGGCGCCAGCTATGGCTACAAGATGCTCTGGATGCTCCCCGTCATGACCGTGCTGCTTATCGTGACGCAGGAGACCGCGGCGCGCTGCGGTTGTGTCACGGGTAAGGGCCTGGCTTCGCTCATCCGCGAGCGCTTCGGCGTGCGCAAGAGCGTGCTGGCCATGGCGGCGCTGTTGATCGCCAACACGGCCGTGACTATCTCGGAGTTTGCGGGAATTGCGAGCGGCCTTGCCCTCTTTGGCGTTCCGGCGAGCATCTCGGTGCCGCTCGTGGCGCTGCTGGTGTGGATGCTTACCATGTCGGGCAGTTTCCAGCGTATCGAGAAGATTTTGCTGCTGGTGAGCTGCGTGTTTGTGACCTACATTGTCGCCGCGTTTATGGCTGGCCCCAATTGGGGCGAGGTCGCGGTCGACTTGGTCGTCCCCAACATTCAAAATGATCCCAACTACGTGTCGCTCGTGGTTGCAACGATCGGTACCACCATCGCGCCGTGGATGATTTTCTTGGCGCAGAATAACGTGGTCGATAAGAATGCGGGCGAGGACGATATCGTGCTGCAGCGTATCGATACCGTAAGCGGCTCGATCGCTGCCGATATCATCGCCGGCTTCATTATCATCACGACCGGCACGGTGCTGTTCCCGGCGGGTATCCAGATTAGCGACGCTGCCGATGCTGCCCGCGCGCTGGAGCCTATTGCGGGTCAGTGGTCCACGGTACTGTTTGCCTCGGGCCTGGTCGCGGCGAGCTTCTTGGCCGCCTGCGTGCTGCCGGGCGTTACGTCGAGCGCTATCTGCGAGGCATTTGGCTGGGAGCGCGGTGCCGACCGCAGCTGGGACGAGGCCCCGGTCTATCGCGGCATCATTACGGCCATCATCGGTATCTCTGCCGTGCTGGTGCTTATGCCCGGCGTCGATCTGTTCCAGATTATGATGACCTCGCAGGTCATCAATGGCGTGCTACTGCCCGTGGTTCTGGTGTTCCAGGTGGTTATTGCCGCTGACCGTCACATTATGGGCACTAACCGCAACGGCCGCGTGTGGAATGTGCTCACTTGGGCGACTATCGGTGTGATTACGGTGCTCACGGTCGTCATGTTTGTTCTGCAGGCGATGGGTTACAGCGCTTAGCGCCTCTTTTGGACTCCAAACAGGCCGCAGCGATGGGCTGCGGCCTGTTTTTGTCTGCTATAGGGTGTTAGTTATATGGCAGTGGGCAAAAAATGCCAAATATGAGTACTGTTGCTAAGTGAATAGCATTTACATTCAAGAAGATAATAAACATAACCTATAGTATGTTCATTAAAATTGGCTCCAATACGTCTTAAACCAGTCAGGTTGGCTGCTTTAGGGGGTTGTAGGGTTCGCTCGGACGTCATTTTGGGTGGTTTTGCCTGCTACTAAAATGGTAACAGTACTCATATTTGCCCTTTTTTGCCCACAGACCTTTGAGGGTGCGGCGAAAAGGGCTTGTTTTGATTGTTTGGGGCAGGCGCGAGGCGCGGAAACGATGTCTGGAGCGACGGAGCGGCCTGGAATTCATCCGTAGAGGTCTTCATTGGCTGCGCCAGGAGTGTCCCTAGGTACCGGCACATAAGGAACGTCCCTAACTGCCGGAGGGGGTGTCTGCCGTGGCAGACACCCCCTCCGGATGTGGGAAGTTTGCGCTGCAGGTTACTTGTCGGTGCCCAGCTTGTGCGGTTTGAGAGCGAGCGCATTGACGAGTGCGTCGGTGGCAGACTTGACGGCTGCCGGCTGCGGATCGTTGACGTGATCCTCGGGGTGTACGGGCAGGTCCTTCTTGACGGCATCGTGGATCAAGTTGAGGTACTCAGTCACGCCAGTGGTCGATAGGTGCGTGCCATCGCCATCGAACAGGTCGTTGCGGTTGGCACTGTATCCGTACCAATCGATAACGCGCACGTTCTTGTAGCGCGTAGCGGCGTTGGCGATGGCCTGGTTGGTAGAGCCAACCCACGGCTGCGGGCTGCGCGTGTTCACAAACACCACCATACGCTTATCTCCTGCATCGGCCATGATGGCGTCGATCTGGTCGTCGGTTACCAAGCCGTTGGTGCCCAGGGCAAAGACCACGATCTTGCCGGCAAGGTTCTGCTGGATATAGCCCTCAAATGTCGCGCGCCCCGCATCAAACTGGCGGCCCTTTTCGGCATCGATATGGCTGTGCGGGAACACGCCGTCAAAGGTGTCTACGGCACGCAGCGACACGGAGTCGCCGATCATAAGCAGATCGTAGGAGCCATCGGGGAAGCCGTCGTTGTCCTTGTCGGTGTCGTCGGCCGCCTGCTGGTCGGTGGGCGCGGTGTTCTTGGCTTCCTTGTTCAGAACTTCGGCGCCCTCGCCGCTCAGCGCAGACGTCTCGGGCACAAAGATCAGGCCGCCCAGTGCAACGACCAACACGACAGCGCAGGCTGCGCAGACAGGGATGTGCGTGCGTGCCCAGTTGGCGGGCGTGGTGGTGCCATCGCGGAATTCGGCGACGGTGCGCCCAAAGGCGCCCTTCCTAAACGGAGTCTCGATAAAGCGATAGCAGCACTCTGCCACGGCGACCACCAACAACACCTGCAAAATGTACTGCCACCACGGCGTATCGTTGATGTTGGCGACCGGGTTCATGAGGAGCAGCAGCGGATAGTGCCACAGGTAGATGCTGTAGGAGCGCTTGCCAACCCACACGAGTGGCTCGGCGGACAGCGCGCGGGCAACCATTCCCTGGGGCTGCACGCAGGCCGCGATGACCATGAGCGTGAGGATCGAGCACAGCAGCGTGCCTCCGCGATACTGGAAGGCGGTGTAGCCGTTGGTGAGCGCGACCATGGCGGCAAGGCCAACCAGACCCACGACGCCCAACACATCGATGGATGCGGGCGAGGACCAAAAGCGCACGAGGGCGCTCGGCTGTGCCGGGGCGGTCTCGGCTGATTCGTCGGCCTTCTCGCCAGGCTTGCCCTCGGCGTTCTTGCCGTGCTTGGCGGCGCCGGCCAGGCGATTGAGCCCCAAACGACGAGCGAGACGCACCGGCGCCAGGTCGCAATCGGGGATAAAGGCCATCCAGGCACCCAGCAGCAGCGAGAACACACGGGTGTCGGTGCCGTAGTACACGCGGCTGGGGTCGGCGGCAGGGTTATAGCGCACCATCATGGCGATGGCGGAGACAGCAGCTAGGCCCAGAACCACGCGGCGCGTGTTGGGCTTGCTCACATGCATGGATACCATGGCAAACAGCAGTGGCGGCCAAATCAGGTAGAACTGTTCCTCGATGGCAAGCGACCAAAAGTGCGTGAGTGGCGAGGGGTCGCCCAGAGCATTGAAGTACGAGACGTTTTGGGCAATCTGCCACCAGTTGTTGAAGAACAGCAGCGACGGCAGGATGTCGGGGCGCATCTTGGTGAGCATCACGTGGTTAAAGAGAGTACACAGCGCGCAGGTTACCACCACGACGGTCACCACGGCGGGGACCAGGCGACGGATGCGGCGAATCCAGAAGCTCTTAAGGTCGATGCGTCCGGTCTTAGCGACTTCGTTGAGCAGCAAGCGCGTGATCAGATAGCCCGAAAGCACAAAGAAGATCGTGACGCCAAGCAGGCCGCCCTGCGCCCACGTGAGGTTAAGGTGATAGAGCACCACCGCGACGACGGCGAGCGTACGCAGGCCGTCAAGGGCAGGGATGTAGCGGGATTTGGGGCGAGCAGGCGTCTGCTCCGCGGCGGGAGTGTTGGCGCGGCCCGCGTTGTTGGCAGAAGCACGATGGGGGCTCACGGTGCGTCGCGGTTCGTTGGCACGGCGTTCACCCTTCACGCGTTCGTGCGGCGCCGGCTCGTTGCCCGTGCGGCGTCGACCGCGCGAGCCCGATTGCGAGAGTTGTTCCATAAAACATCATCCAATGACGAGAATAATCAGCACGCCTTCATTGTAGCTGCCTGCTCCTGTGAATGCTTGCTGCTGGCGCAAGCTCAAGCGCCCGTCCACATCAAAGTGAACTAAAGTTATAGGGGGTGCGAGAGTGCACGATCGACGGCTGGCGGTGGGCATAAGGCCCGCAGATGAGGAGGTTTCCATGGCAGATCGCGGCACCGTTGCGGTGTTCGGCAGCATGAACATGGACCTTTCGGTGGCGTGCGAGCGCATACCGCGTGCGGGCGAGACCGTCGGCGGCAGCGGGTTTATCACCAACGCCGGCGGCAAGGGCGCCAATCAGGCCGTAGCTGCCGCGCGTATGGGTGCTTGCACGCACATGATCGGCGCGGTCGGTCGCGACGCGTTCGGCGCGTCGCTCGTGGCGGGGCTCCAAGACGCCGGCGTGGACTGTGACTTTGTAGTGCATCGCGATGATGTGGAGACGGGAACGGCGACCATCATTCGCTGCGAGGGAGACAACCGCATCGTGCTGTCGCCGGGCGCCAACCATGCGCTTGCGGGCGAGGACGTTGCCCGCGCGCTGAGGCGTCTGGTGGCCGATGAACTCGATAGTGACGCCAGCGAGATTGCCCCGGCTGCCGGAAGCGTCTTTATCGCCCAGGGCGAATGTGACCTTGCGGCGACGGCCGAGGCGCTTGTTTGCGCTCACGAGCTGGGGTTCTATACGGTCTTTAATCCAGCGCCTGCCTGTGAGCTGCCTGCGGAGGCCTGGCCTGCGGTCGACCTGGTCTGTCCCAACGAGACCGAGTGCCAGGTTCTGACGGGCATTCTGCCCACGGATGATGTGAGTTGCATCGCCGCGCTCAAAGCGCTGCTCGACAAGGGCGCCGGAGCTGCGGTCATCACGTTGGGCGGCGCCGGGTCGGTTACGCTCGGCGATGACGGCGAGCTGCTGCGCATGCCGGCACTTTCGAGTACGGTAGTCGATACCACGGCCGCCGGCGATACGTTTATCGGCGCGTTGGCGGCGGCTCGCCTAGAGGGCTTGCCGCTCTTTGAGTGCATGGCTGCGGGTGCTCGCGCCTCGGCAGTGACGGTGTCGCGCCTGGGCGCTCAGCAATCGATTCCCACGAGCGCCGAAGTTGAACATTGGTTTAGTTAAACGATAAAGACGGAGAAGCGGAGTAGAACAATGGCAATCAAGAAGCTGATCCTTGATCTGGATATGGGTGTGGACGATGCGATGGCGCTGGCCTATGCCATCGCGAGCCCCGAGGTGGAGCTCGTGGGCATCACCACGTGCTTTGGCAACGTGCGCGTCGAGCAATCGGCGCACAACTGCCTGGCGGTGCTCGATCTGCTGGGTCGCCCCGAGGTGCCGGTGTACCTGGGCGCCGACCGTCCTCTGCAGGCGACTGAGCCCTATACGCCGCCGGCGTCCACCGCGCTCATTCACGGCAAGAACGGCATCGGCGGCGCGAGCGTGCCCGCGTCGCCCTACGAGCCGGTGGGGGCGACCTCGGCCGACGGCAACGCTGCGGTCGATTATCTGATCGATGCCGCGCGCACCTATGGTCCCGATCTGGTCTACGTAGCGACTGGCCCGCTCTCCAACCTGGCGCTCGCCCTGGAGCGCGATGCGGTGACGATGATGTCCATTGGCCGCGTGGTCGTGATGGGCGGCGCTCTTACCGTGCCCGGCAACGTGAGCGCGGGCGCCGAGGCCAATATGGCGAGCGACCCCGAGGCAGCCGACGCGGTGCTGCGCTCGGGCCGTAAGCTCACCATGGTGGGTCTGGACGTGACGCATCGCGTGGTGCTCACACGCCGCGACATTGCCGGCTGGACGGGCTCGGGCACCATGGCGGGCTGCGCATTTGCGAGCATGGTCGAGCACTACATTGGCTCGTACGAGATGAACGCACCCTACCTGGGTGGTTGTGCGCTGCACGATCCGCTGGCCGTTGCCGTGGCGATCGACCCCACGCTCGTAGGTGCGCTCGGCTGCAACCTGCGTGTTGATCTGCTGGGCGAGTACCGCGGTCGCACCATCTGCGATGAGCGCCGCCTGTCCGATCCGGACAAGAGCACGCTTGTGGCACTGACCGTGGATGCTCCGCGCTTCCTGTCCGAGTTCAAGACGCGTATGGCCCGTGTCCTTGGCTAAGTTGTCTTTTTGGGACGGGGCTTTTTTGACTGTTATGATTGGTGCGACCATTCGAACCAGCTAAAAGAGCCCGTCCCAAATTGACTACCGAGAGGATCTGCCATGGAGCGCATTGCGAGCTTTTCCGTTGACCATCTGTTGCTTGAGCCCGGCGTGTATGTGAGCCGCATCGACCGCGATCCGGCGACCGGGGCCGCCGTCACCACCTTTGACCTGCGCCTGACCACGCCCAACAAGGAGCCGGTCATGAACACGGCCGAGTGCCACACCATCGAGCACCTGGGCGCGACGTTCCTTCGCAATAATGCCGAGTGGTCGGGCCGCATTGTCTACTTTGGCCCCATGGGCTGCCGCACGGGCTTTTACCTGGTTGTGTTTGGCGAGGTGACGAGCGAGGAGATCCTGCCGCTCGTGCGTGAGCTGTTCGAGTTTGTCGCCGGCTTTGAGGGCGATGTCCCCGGTGCCGCTCCCGAGGAGTGCGGTAACTACCTGGACCAGAACCTCCCCATGGCCAACTGGCTTGCGCGCCGCTACCTCGACCGCGACCTGGCCGATATCGACGAGAAGCACCTGCACTATCAGCAGGCGTAAGGGCTTTATCGCCCAAAACGCGCGCATTGGGCGCCTTCGCTTATGCGGGGGTGCCTTTTTGCTGAGTGGTCGGGACGAGTGTTTAAAATCGCTTATGTTTGTTCTAGAATGTTCATACTGTCACATAAACGAACAGGAGCGAACATGCATATCTACTCTGTCAACGATCCCGAGTTCAAGTCCTATGGCAACGTTTGGGATAACGTTCCGTCCGAGCTTACGTCGCCCGTGCTCGAGGCGCTCTCTGCCACGCCCATTCCCGAGGGCAGCAAGTACGTTGCGAGTGCGCCGGAGCTCGAGGACGTCAAGGATGCCGACAAGCTTGGCTTTCTCATGTTTGGTGGCCGTCCCTTCCAGCTCGGCTGGTGCAACGGCCACAATACACGACTCAACTGCCTGGAGTATCACCGCGCGAGCGAATTCAACTTGGGCGCTCGCGACTTTATCCTGCTCGTGGCGCATCGCTGGGAGATCGAGGACGGCAAGCTCGACACCGCGTGCGTCAAGGCGTTTCGCGTGCCGGCGGGTACGGTCGTCGAAGTCTTCAACACCACGCTCCACTACACGCCGTGCATGGTCGACGACGGTGGCTTCCAGGTGATGGTGGCGCTGCCCGCCGGCACCAACGGCCCGCGCCCCGAGGCTGCGGCCGACATGCCCACGGCCGGCGACAGCTACTGCTACTGGAAGGCCGACAAGTGGGTTCTCTGCCATGCTGACAGCCCCAAGGCTGCCGAGGGCGGCTACGTAGGCCTCATCGGCAAGAACCTCGACATCACCGTGGACTAGAATCTTCCGTCTCGATCTGTAACATCTAGCGGGCTAAATCGTCTCTACCTGTTACAGATTTAGACAAACTGCAGGGGACAGACCGAACAATCTCGATCTGTAACACCAGGCCCGGTTTTGACGGCCTACCTGTTACAGATCGAGACAAACGGGCCCAAACCACCACAAAGGTGCCTGTTCCCTTTGTGGTGGTTTGGGCAGGCGGGTATCAGAAAGTGTCAGGCGGGGCGGCTGCCGGGCGCCTGCACGCGAAAAGAAGTATCGACCTGCGTCGTTGCCGTTGAGCGACGCGTTGTTTGTAGGGATACTGAGCCTATGACAACAGCGTGCGAAAGGATTGATGCATGGCTTTCCGTAATGACTTCCTGTGGGGCGGCGCGACGGCTGCCAACCAGTGCGAGGGCGCCTACGACGTGGACGGCCGCGGCCTGGCCAACGTGGACGTGGCTCCGCACGGCCCCGAGCGCTATGCGGTGGTCTCCGGCCAGCGCAAGATGCTCGACTTCGAGGACGGCTATTACTATCCCGCGCAGACCGGCATCGATTTCTATCACCACTACAAGGAGGACATCGCCCTCTTTGCCGAGATGGGCTTTAAGACCTTCCGTATGAGCCTGGCTTGGACCCGCATCTTCCCCAACGGTGACGAGGCCGAGCCCAACGAGGCTGGCCTGGCCTTCTACGAGGACGTATTCCGCGAGTGCCAGGCGCACGGCATCGAGCCGCTCGTGACCATCACGCACTTCGACTGCCCGATTCACCTCATCAAGGAGTACGGCGGCTGGCGCAACCGCAAGCTCATCGACTTCTACAAGAACCTCGCGACCACGATCTTCACCCGCTACAAGGGTCTGGTGAAGTACTGGCTTACCTTTAACGAGATCAATATGATCCTGCACCTGCCGTTTATGGGTGCCGGTCTGGTCTTTGAGGAGGGCGAGAACAAGGAGGCCGTCGAGTACCTGGCCGCCCACAACGAGCTCGTCGCCAGCGCTTGGGCAACCAAGATCGCTCACGAGATCGATCCTGAGGTCAAGATTGGCTGCATGCTCGCCGCAGGTAACTACTACCCCTACAGCTGCCGTCCGGGCGATGTGCGCCAGGCGCAGCTCGACAATCAGGACAATTACTTCTTCGTCGACGTTCAGAGCCGTGGCTACTACCCGGCCTATGCCGTCAAGAAGCTCGAGCGTCTGGGCATCGATGTGGGCATGACCGACGAGGACCGCGAGATCCTAGCCGCCAACACCGTCGACTTCATCAGCTTTAGCTACTACAGCACCCGCTGCTCTGCCGGTGCCGACAACCCCGATGTCGAGCGTACCCAGGGCAACGCCTTCGCCGGCGCCAAGAACCCCTACCTGCAGGAGAGCCAGTGGGGTTGGGCCATCGATCCGCTGGGCTTCCGCATCACCCTCAACGACCTGTACGACCGTTATCAGAAGCCGCTGTTTGTGGTTGAGAACGGTCTGGGCGCCAAGGATGTTGTCGAAGAGGACGGTTCCATCAACGACGACTACCGTATCGACTACCTGCGCCAGCATATTGCCGCGATGCGCGACGCGGTGACCGAGGACGGCGTTGACCTGCTGGGCTACACCACCTGGGGCCCGATCGACCTGGTGTCTGCCGGCACGGGCGAGATGTCCAAGCGCTACGGCTTTATCTATGTGGACCGCGACGATGCCGGCAACGGTACCCTCAAGCGTTCCAAGAAGAAGAGCTTTGACTGGTACAAGCACGTCATTGAAACGAATGGTGAGGACCTGTCCTAAGGAAGCTGAGACACTCAACCTTATAGTCTCCTAACCAAGGCGCCCGGCGAGTATGTGCTCGCCGGGCGCCTTGCCGTCTGCGGATTTTGGGACATGCGGCCCGCTTTTTCGACCCATCTGTCGGTACACTAAAAGCACTATGGGTACCCGCGAGCGACATATCGGCCACGCGGCCGCCCGGACCGCACCGGCTGCGGATCCCAGGGGCGGCAGGCTCTTCGCCATGCCGAGATTCCTTGTTGGCATAACACATCAGGTGTACCGCCACCGCGTCTTTGCTATCGCCGGCGCCATCACCGCGCTGTTCCTCATGCTTTTGGCAGTCTTGCCGGCGCTGTTCGCCTTCGACCCCAAACTTTCTAACGCCGTGCCCGCCTATAGCGAGGTGTCCGAAGAGGTCGTGGATGCGCTCGCCCACTCGAGCTCTCTCCCGCTGCTTGTCGCCGCAATTATATTTTCGATCTGGGGCGTATCGGTCTATCTGCGCTGTTTGGACTATGTGCTGCGCCGCCGCCTTGTTGCCGTCGCCACCATCTGCGCCCTGTGGATGATCGAAGTCATTCTCAAGTACAAGTCGTTCACGCCGTTCTATGCCACCGTGCTGTGGTACCTGTACTACGTGCCCATGACACTCATTCCGCTGCTCTACCAGTTGTGTGGTCTGCGCCTTGCGGGCCTGGAGCAACACCGCCTGGGTCGCCGCTACTGCGCTGCGCTGTGGATTGTGGCTATCCTGCTTATCGGATTTGTGCTCACCAACGATTTTCACCAGCAGGTCTTCCACTTTGACCGTACAAGCGACACCTGGAGCAACGATTACACGTACGGCTGGGGTTATTTCGCCGTCCTCGTGTGGACGGCCTTTAACTTTGTGGCCTTTTTTATCCTGGTGGGCCGGTCCTCGTCCTTTCGCATCCAACGTTTCTCGGGCACGGCGGCGCTCGTGCTGCTGGGCGGCGCGTTCTTTGCCATCTCATATGCGTTGCGCGTGCCCTGGGCATGGAGGCTCAACTTCTCGCTCATCTATTGCGTCTTGTGCGTGGCGGCGATGGAAATCTGTCTCGATTGCGGTGTCATTCCGTCATATCACGACATCGCCGGCATTTTCGACACCTTGCCGCTTGACCTCAAAGTTCTAACGCGCGACCTGCAGGAAGTCTATGCCACGCCAGTGTCAAAGCCAATGCCGGTAGGCGTGCGCGAGGAGTTGCGGACCCAGGCGCACGGCCGCGCCCATGCCTTTGCCGTGGCGTCCGATCCCGATGTGATGTACCGTGCCTTTCCACTGCTGGGCGGATCGGCCCTGCTTGCCCAAGACGTGTCGGATCTCAACGAGCTTAACCGTGAACTGGCACATCGTCGCATGGAGCTGCAGCGTCAAAACGAGCTGCTCGCCGCCGACTACGACCTTAAGACGCACCTGGCAGACCAAGAGGCCGAGACCTTGCTGGTCCAAGACGTGGACCAGGCGCTTGCCCGCGCGCTCGAAGGGATGTACGACCTGCTGAGCTCGCTACCGCCGTTGACCGATGAATCGTCTTCGCACGAGCGTTACCGCATGCTGCAGCGCGCCAAGATGCTCGTCGCCTATTGCAAGCGCAAGGGGTCGCTCACGTTGGCACAGCACGGGGAGAGCGGTTTTGATCGCGACCGCATTCAGCTCATTGCCAACGAGCTCGCAAGCGACCTGCGCACCATCGATATCGATTGCGCCTCGATTATCGCCATACGGCGCCCGATGCACGCCAGTACGGTAAGCGCCCTGTACGACTGCGTGTATGACTTTGCGTTTTTTGCCTACACCACCGACCATCCGGCGCTTATGTATCACTTGGGCGATCATGACCGATGCAGTGTCGAGCTGCGTGCCGCGCTTTTTTCCAACGATGATGCAGATCTTTCGCAGACGCCCGCTGCGCAAGAGCTCGAAAGCGCTCTACAAGGGCGCAACGTGGCATACCGCCTTGAGGGCGAGCCCGGCCAGCTGCGCATGATCGTCTTGATGCCGAGGGCGGGTGAGTGACGATGCAGATTTCGCTCATTCTTCCCCAAATCGTTGCGCTCGATGTTGTCTTTGCCCTGGCTGCGTGTCTGCAGACGATCCACGTCCCGCTCATCGCATCGCGCCGCTCGTCCTATAACCGTAAGGTGATTTGTGCCTACGAGGCGAGCCTTGTGCTTCACCTAATTATTTCGGCGCTCATCTTGTTCGCGTCGTCTGGCTCATATCTGGTGGCGCCGCTTGACGTTTGCGCCAGGGCAATGGGCGGAGCGTTGTGGCTCAATGCCGTGATCTTTGCCTACGGCATGGTGCTTATGGTGCACTATCGTCGCCCCGTCATGCTGGCCGAACTGTTGCTCGTTGCCGCCGTGACACCGCCGGTGGTGCTTGCCATGGGCTCGGCGTGGACCACGGTCCTTATCGCAGAGGGAGCGTTTTTCCTGTTCCGCTCCATTGCGGCGCTCTTGATGGATGTCCGCAACCGCCAGGAGGATATCACCGCGTTCTCGACGATCGAAACCATCAACGTGATTCCCGTGGGCATCCTGTATCTGGACCCGAGGGGCCGCCCGCTGCTCATGAACCGCTGCATGCGAAAAAACCTGGTGGAGCTTCATATGCCCACCGACCTAGGCGATATGAGCGGTACATGGAACGACCTGCGCAAACTCAGCATGCAAATGCCCGAAAGCAGCCAGAACCGCGTGCGGATTAATCTGGACCGCTTTGGTGAGGCGCGGGCGGTGGTCGAGGTTTCTCCCGCCGAGATTCGCTTGTTTGTGCACGATGACGTTATGGTTTCGGGCCGCCTCTTCGAGCGCATTATCGGCCTGGATGTAACAGAGTATGCGCATGCTCATGATCGCCTGGCGCAAGCCAACCACCTGCTTGAGCTTGCGGGCCAAGAGCTCCAAGCCCAGATCGAAGAAGTCAAAAAAGTTGCTGACAATGCGGCCTATCTGCGTATGCGCGCTCGCGTGCACGACGTGATCGGGCAGCGCCTGTCCATCCTCCATCGTTATCTGGAGGAGGGGCGCCTGGATGACGAGTCACTCGAGCAGATCGACCCGCTGCTGCGCTCAATCGCTGCCGATCTGCGCAGCGGGGGCGACACCGAACCGGCAGAGCAACTGGGAGATATCGTCCATGCCTTTGGCCTGGTGAGTGTGCAGATCGATGTTGAGGGTGCGCTGCCTGAGGACGCGCGTGTCGCCGCCGCATTTTTGCAGATTATCCGCGAGGCCTCGACCAATGCCACCAAGCATGCACAGGCGCATCGGGTCCACGTGCGTCTGTGGCAAGAGACGTCGGAAGACGGTGCTGTTGCGCGGATGACCGTTTCTAACGACGGCGCGCCTGCACCCGTATCGTATCGCGAGGGAACGGGTATCCCAGGTATGAGGCATGTCGCACAGAATCTGGGCGGCAGCCTGGAAGTCCACACCGCCCCGCCCTTCACGCTTACGGTGTCCATCCCGCTCGCCTCCAACGCCACGGTCCAAAGGAGAAGCTCATGATCCGCGTGTTAATCGTCGAAGACCAGGCTATCTTGCGCGAGAGCCTCGCGCGCTCCGTCGGTGACCAGCCCGACATGACGGTTGTTGCCGCGATCGCCGACGCCTCGGATGCCTTGGACGTTGTGCTTAAGGAGCGCCCGGACATGATACTGATGGACGTATGCACCGAGCATGATTCCAACGGCATCGTGGCGGCGGCGCGCATCAAAGAACAACTGCCCGAGTGCCGCGTCATTATCATGACGGGTATGCCCGAAATCACCTTTGTGGACCAGGCGCGCGAGGCGGGCGTCGACAGCTTTGTGTACAAGAACGTCGGTATCGACGAGCTATTCGCCGTGATGCGCTCCACGCTGGCGGGTTACTGCACGTTTCCCAAGCCGCCCGAGAGCATCTTCTCGGGCACGGCGGCCCTCGACGATGTCGAGCTGTCGATCTTGCGCCTTGCCTGCGAGGGTAAAAGCCGCCGCGAGATCGCGGCCGAGCTGTTTATGAGCGAGGGCACCATCAAACGCCGCATCTCGGAGATTCTCAATAAGACCGGCTACGACAACATCATGCGCTTGGCCGTGCGCGCAGTAACGGAGGGCAGCATCGTTCCCAACATGGAGCGCTAGCGCTCGTTACGCATCGGCATAAAGCGGCGGGGCCGCAGGATCAACTCCTGCGGCCCCGCCTGGCAAGTGCGCGGATGTGTCCGCCAATCCGCGGCTGATGTTACGTGCCGCTACGCGATGGTCGCGGTGTAGGAGGCGACGTCCTCATAGGAATCGGTCAGGTAGGCGTCGATGCCGATGGTCGTATTGACGAGGTCGTCAAGGCTGTCAAGCTCGCCGCTCGAGAACGTGAATTCCTCGGTGGCGTTGGTGCCGGGCATCAGGTGAGCCGAGAACCAGGGTTCCTTCATGGTGCCGTTGACGTTGGTCTTGCCGGAAGGAGCGTAGAAGGTCAGGTCCTTGTCGCTCTTGTTGGTGATGTTGACGACAAAGCCGATGTCGCCCCAGTCGTCCTTGAACTTCTCGGTGATGGTGATGGTGCACAGATCGTCATCGGCGACGGTGACGGCGGGGGAGATTTCGACGCTCTGGACATCTTCGTCTTCGACGGCCTCATCGATCTCTTCTTCCTTCTCGGCGTTCTCGCGATCCTTCTTCACCGTACCGGACAGATCCTTGTCGGACTTCGTAAAGATAAGCTTGTCGCCTTCCACCTCGAGGACGAGCTTGTCGTCCTTGAGCTTCAGGTCGTGCGACTCATCTTCGGCGGTAATCGTTACGGTGGTGGCGTCCTTGGCCTCCCATTTCAGGTCGGCGACCTCAAGGAACATGTCGAGGACGCCCGTGCCGTCTTCGTCGAGGATCAGGATACAGTTGAGGCCCCACTCCTTGAGCATATCCATGTACTCATCGGTGAGCTCTTCGCCGTCCAAGGTTCCACCCGAGTACTGCCAGCTGCCGACGAAGTTGGCCTTGGGGTCTTTGCCGCCGCCGCTGCAGCCCGTCAGGGCAAAGGCGAGCGCCAGGACGCATGTCAGAAATGCGAGTGCGGACTTTTTGAACGTTGTCTTCATGGTGTCCTCCTTCATCGAACGAAACCCATAGAAGCAAATGCGGGGGCGGCGGATCCCCCGCTCATTACCAGTTAGGGGCGCTAGGGCCTGGGCGTTCCGCAGTTGCTGCAGAACTTGCCACCGTTTTCGCTACCGCAGTTGGGGCAGAACCACTTGGCCGGTGCCGGGGCGGGTGCGGGACTGCCGCACTCGGAGCAGAACTTGCCGGTGTTGGTGGCGCCGCAGCTGCAGGTCCATGCGCCGGCCGCAGGTGCGGCAGCGGGTGCCGGTGCGGGGGCGGGAGCCGGAGCCGGCTGCGGGGCGGCCTGCTGCTGCGCCTGACCGGCGGCGAACAGCTGGCTAGCGTTCATGCCGCCCATGCCACCTGCCATGCCCATGCCCATAAAGCCTGCCATCGCGCCGTTGGGGTTGGCCGCTGCCGCGCGCATCGCGTCGCTCTGGGCGCTGGCGATGTTGGCGGCCGCCATGGTGGGATCGCGCATGACTGCGGCCTTCTGTAGGTCCTTGATCATCTGCTCGTCTTCTTGCGAGGCGGCGATGGAGTTGACGCCAAAACTCACGATCTCGACGCCGCGCAGGTCGCGCCAGTCGGCAGAGAGGACCTCGTTGAGCGCACGGGCGAGCTCGGTGGTGTGGCCGGGGATAGCGCTGTAGCGGATGCCCATCTCCGAGATCTTGGCAAAGGCGGGCTGCAGAGCGGTGAGCAGCTCGGACTTAAGCTGGCTGTCGATCTTGTCGCGCGTATAGCTATCGGTCACGTTGCCGCACACGTTGGTGTAGAACAGCAGCGGGTTGGTGATGCGATACGAATACTCGCCGTTGCAGCGCACGGAGATGTCGACGTCCAGGCCAATGTTGTTATCGACCACGCGGAAGGGCACGGGCGAGGCGGTGCCGTACTTGTTGCCGATGATCTCCTTGGTGTTGATGAAGTAGACGCGCTGGTCCTTGCCCGCGTCGCCGCCAAAGGTAAAGCGGCTGCCGATATTGGCGAAGGTCTCCTTGATGGAATCGCCCAGGTTGCCGCTAAAGACGCTCGGCTCGCTGCCGGTATCGAAGACGAACTCACCGGGCTCCAGCGCGACTTCGATGATCTTGCCGTTTTGCACCACGAGCATGCCCTGGCCGTCGTTGACGGCGATGACCGAGCCGTTGGAGATGACGTTGTCCTCGCCGCGCGTGTTGGAGCTGCGGCCACTGGTGCGTTTGCTGCCCTTGCAGGCCAAGACGTCAGCAGGCATCGATTCGCAGTAGATAAATTCCTTCCACTGGTCGGCCATGACGCCGCCGGCAGCTCCCAATCCAGCTTTCAAGAGTCCCATGGTGATCTTCCTTTCTCGTCAAAGGCCGGGTGGTATTGGTTGGATTGCTTAATCGTCCTTGTCGTCTTTCATGACAACGGTGGTCTCGGTGTGGCTGAAGGTGTCGTGTTTCTCGGTCAGGTCGAGCTCGCCACAATACTCATCGGCACAGGTTGCTTCGTTGGCCGTCTTGAGCTGGCCTACCAGTAGCACGTCTCCGATAATCACGATGATCAGCGGCGCGATGATATTGATGAGGATGCCCTCGATATCAAAGGTGAGGTAATCCGGATCGAAGGCGTATTCCCCCATAAAGAGAATCTGGGAGAGGATAAATCCGATCATAAAGAACAGCACCGAGGCGATGGCGAGCTTGGGCTTGGAGCAGGGGAGCTCGCCGACCAAGCGGCCGGTCTGGCCGTTCATGGCAAACAGGTAGCTCTTGCCGTTCCACGAGGTGGAGAGCATCCAGACGGGGAACAGGGCGTAGTCGCTGTCTTCCCAGGTGTAGTCGAGCTGCTTGCTTTCGACCGTGGCATCGTCGTATTCGTCGACGACGGTCTCGCGCAGGGCCGAGATTGTGCTTTCTTCCATGCGGCGCTCGGCGCGCGCCTTGCAAGTCTCGCAGTCCTCGTCGTAACGGTTGGCGATGTAGCCGGGCATATATGCGACCGAGAACGGACGCAGTGCGTCGTAGTCAAACGGCTCGATGGCGTCCATGTGGCCGTCGGGCATCTTGGATGATCCGTCGACGGGCACGCGCTTAAACGAGATATTGCCCTTGCGATAGGCATCGTAGTGGTCGGTGGTCGTGACGGTGCGGTCGGATTCCTCGGTCACGGTCTCGTTGGTCGCGTCAAAGTACACTTCGCCGTCAACGCGGGCGCCGTAGAGCCAAAACGGCACGTAGACACCTTGGACCTCGTCGATATGGTTGCCGGTGACAAAGCTCTTGGGCAGCAAGATCTTGCCCTTGTAGTGTTCCTTGAGTGCGGCCGTGACGTCATCGCGCCCGAGCTTAAACGGAATCACCAGGTCGGGTGAGAAGTCGCCCGAGAGCTGACCGGGTGCCACGGCGGGGTTGCCGCAGTACGGGCAGGTGGTAACGGCGACGGTGCCATCCGAGATTAGCTCGGCGCCGCACGACGAGCAGATATAGCCAGCGTTTTGGGCGAGCTCCTGCACCGCAGCGTCGATCGCGGGCTTGGGTGCCGCCGCTGCGGCGTCGGCTTTGGCGTCTGCCTTGTCCTGGCGCTCGCGATAGAGGGCCTCGACTTCTTCGACTTCAAAGCGCGAGTCACAGTAGTCGCAGACGAGCTTTTGCTCGGCGCTTGCAAAATGCAAGGGGCCGCCGCAGGCAGGGCACTGATAGTTAACGCTCTCGAAGGCCATGATCGGTCCTTTCGCTGCCGGGGGCTATGCGCCGATGGCGCCGCCGCAGTATTCGCAGCGCCCGCTGGCATCGGGAATGGTGGTGGCTCCGCAGAAGGGGCAGGTCACCGCGGTCTTGGGGGCCTTGGCGGCCACGACGCTGTCGCGCGTCTCCTGGCGCAGCTGCACCAGCGCATCGCGGACTTCGGTTGCCTGGCGCTTGGCCTCGCGGTATTCGATGGAGCCGCGCTGATCGATGGTGGAGTCGTTCACGCGCAGGTTGATCTCGGTGAAGTACGGCGTGTTGACGTGGATGGTCAGATTAAAGTCGTAATCCAGGTCGTAGCGCGGCGGGTTGTAGCTCTCGCGCTCGCCGTCCTTGGTCTCGCGATAGATCTCGGTGCGCTGCTCGTCGATATCCATATCGCAGCCGAGTACCTGCGAGAACTCGATGATGTCGGGATTGGCGTCGCGCCAGCGGCTCTGCGAAGTGATGATCAGCAGGCCCGCGTCCTCATCGAGCATAATATTGGTGCGCCCGGCAGAAAGCGTGCGCGTGGGGTTGAACGAAGACAGGCGCTCGGCGTTGGCCTCGCGGTAGGCGAGTTGCTCACGGATATCGTCCGCGGTGCTGGAGCGATAGCCGTGAAAGTAGGGGGAGAGCTTGCCGGCGCACTCTTTGCACAGGTAGCCTTCATTGATTTTTGTCTTACCTAGAAGTCCCAGCTCGGTACCGCAAATCGCGCACTCTTTCTTCTCGAACATCTTGTCAAAGAAGCCCATGGCTGCCTCCCATCAACTGGTAGCGTGTGTCACTTTTGATGATGGGGGAGTGCGCGATCCTTCGCGATACCCAGACGGCTCAAGGAGTCTCCACAACTGGGACACATGGCCCATTTTTTGACTAGTCGTTGGGGACGTTCTCAAACGACTAGTCGCGGGGGACACTCTTCGGCCACTCATTGGGGACGTACTTAAATGAGTGGTAGTTGGGGACACTCCTGGCCGAGCTAGAGATCGCGCGCGTCCCTTCTGGTCCATGCGGCTTAAAATCGCGGCGTGATGTGGACGACTGGGGTCGAATTAGCAGCATTTCGAGCTTGGCTTTGATATTGAGATTGATTCTTTATTAAAATAGATTCCAGACCAATTAAGCGACCGGGGGTTAACCGTGAGGGGCATGGGAGACACAACCGCATATTTGCGTCGGGGCATTCGGGAGATTATATGCCTGGCGCTGTTCTTCTTCACGTTTTTTGGCGTGCGAGTATCTCTTTGATGTGCGCATGGCCGAGTTCGTGTCTCCAAACGAGGTCGTTATTTATGAGAGCCTTGTCCTCGGCGCGAGCGTGATTGGCTTTTTTGTGCGTCTCATTCTGTACTATCACCGTCCCCATGCCATCGACGCGACAAGTGACGTCACGGGCGTTTTGCTGGTGGCGGCATTGCTGCTGTTGATTATGGCGGTTCGGGTTGAGGTGGTAATTGCCGGTGGTTTGGTGGCGTGCTGCGCGCTGGGCTACTGCGGATCGACTGCCCACGCAAACTTTGCGCGGCGCTTTGCGCGGACGCCTTGCCTGGCGCGCGCCGCCGCACTTTCTTACGCCATGGGCGTTCTGGTGCAGGTCCTCAACCACATGGTGATGCCTGTCGGCATTCCTCAGCAGGCTGTTCTGGTCGTCTGTGCGATCGCGCAGGTGGCGTTGCTCCACGGTGCCCGACGCGCCAAGCTGCGCGACGAGTCCGATCCCAACTTTGAACCCAGTGCTGCCGGGCTTTCGGTAGATGCTCTGGAATATGGCGCCAAGTGGCATGACGATCCCGAGGCAAAGGCGGCATTCCGCCGCACTGTAGCTCGCTTGACCGTGGCGACAGCGTATCTTTCCGGCGTATTCGCCGCTCTCAACGCGGGCCTCACAACCCTGCATGCTACCGGAGCCGTTGATTTGGGTGACTGGCCGCGCTTGCTGCTTGTCGTGAGCTCGTTAGCCGCCGGCGTCCTATTTGACCTGCGCGGCCGTTCGTATATGAATATCGGCATGACATGCGCCGCCATGTTGTCCACGCTTTCGTTCTTTGTGCTCATCATCGACGGCAACGGCGGCAACGAGCTTGCTGCCACGATCATCTTTTATCTGGGCTCGGGCTTCTTTGTGGTGTTCTTTACCACAAAATTCGCCGCCATCTCGCTCTATGCGCGCTGGTCATATTTTTGGCCGTGTATGGGCCGCGTCGTCAACAACGTGTGCTCGATGCTCGTGACGGCGCCGGCGGTGGCAATCATCTCGAGTCAAAACGTGCTGGCTGCAGTCGGAGCGGCGCTCGTGATGTTTGTGGGTATTGCGATTACGCTGCTGGGGCAGTTGGGGCAACGGGCCGATGATGTCGTGATGCAGGACGGCCTGCCGCTTGCCACCGACGATCTTGGTGGGGATCTTGCGCCCACATGCTCCGACCCCGAGCCCGTGGAGGCAGCGGAGCTCACGTCCGATGAACGCCTCGATGCCTTCGTCACCACCTTTGAGCTTACAGAGCGCGAGCGCGATATTCTTGAGGCCTTGGTCGTTTCGGACCAGAGCGTTCAGGACATCGCCACAACGCTCTTCCTCTCGCGCTCCACGCTCTATCGTCACATTTCCTCGATCAACAAAAAGACCGGTACCGCCTCGCGCGTGGCCCTTATCAACTTCTTCTGGTCCTGGACATCCAAGGACTAGCTAATCCTCCAATAAGTTGCGGTGGAATAGTCCCTAAATTAAAGTCACGGGACCAAACAGGAACTATTTCACCGCAACTGCTGAGGGGATAGACTGCGGCGGCGGCAGAGGCAACGGCAGCGGCGTCGGCAGCTGTGGTAGCGGTAATGGCAACTGGCGGGGTGTTTTCCGCTTGCTTGCTACAGCAGCTCGCCATGGCGGGCAATGTAGCGGCGCTTTGCCAGCTGGGTGAGCGCGATATAGGCGGTAACGATGCCAATGAGCAGCGCGAAAAAGCTCGCGGGCAGTGCCATGAGGCCGAGCGCATCGGCGATGGGGCTTGCCGGCAGCCAGGTGACAAGCGCCAGGCCTAGCACGGTGAGCGTGCACAGCGCGGGCGCGGCGTGGTCGCGCGGGCTCGGCAGGCGCGGGGAGCGCAGCATGTGGACCACGAGTGTCTGCGACCACATGGACTCGACAAACCAGCCGCTTTGGAAGAGCGCAGCAAAGGTCGCTATATCCGCGACGTTGCCCGTCCCGGCGAGCTCGGACCAGCTTGCGCCTACGGTGGCAGGGCACACCACAAAGAAGAGCACGGCAAAAGTCACGATGTCAAACAGCGAGCTCACGGGGCCCAGCTCGAGCATAAAGCCCTTGATGGACGCGGCATCCCAGGCACGCGGACGGGCAGTCCAGGCGTCATCGACGGTGTCCCACGGCAGCGCGATGCACACGATCTCGTAGACGAGCGATAGCAGCACCAGCTGCAGAGCGCTCATAGGCAAAAACGGCAAGAACAAGCTCGCGACGGTCACGGACAGCACGTTGCCAAAGTTGGAGCTCACCGTGGTCTTGAGGTACTTGAGCAGGTTGCCGTAGGTGCGGCGGCCTTCGATGATGCCGCGCTCGAGCACGCCCAGGTCCTTCTGAAGTAAGATGATATCGGCGGATTCCTTGGCAATGTCGACGGCAGAATCGACCGAGATGCCGCAGTCGCTCGCACGCATGGCGGCGGCGTCGTTGATGCCGTCGCCCATAAAGCCCACGGTGTGGCCGAGCAACTCGCGCATGACGCGCACCAGACGCGCCTTCTGCAGCGGCGAGAGCTTGGCGAAGAGATGGGTTTTCTCGGCGCGCTCGGCAAGTTCGGCATCATCGAGTGCATCGATCTCGGGGCCGAGCAAGACGTTGCTCGCATCGATACCAATCTGCTCGCAGACGGTGGCGGCGACGCGGTCGTTGTCGCCGGTTAGGACCTTGACCGCCACGCCCTTGGCCTCGAGGGTGGCGACGGCGCCCGCGGCACTTGCTTTGGGCGGATCGAGGAAGGCCAAAAAGCCCATCAGCACCATGTCGCACTCGTCGGCGATGCCAAACTCGCCCACGCAGCGCGGATTGGTCTTCTGCGCCACGGCAATTACGCGTAGGCCCTCGGCGTTAAGTCCGGCGATCTGCTTGCGAATCTGGGCGAGCTTCTCGTCGGTGAGCGGCTGAGCGATGCCATCGATCTCGACAAAGGAGCAGATCTCGAGCATTTCCTCGGCAGCGCCCTTGGTAACCATCTGGGTTTTGCCTTGGGCGTCGGCGACAACTACGCTCAGGCGACGGCGCGAGAAATCGAAGGGAACCTCGTCGACCTTGGTGTAGCGGTCGCGCAGGCTCTGGCCCAGCATGGAATCGGGTGCGACGGTCGAGGGCGTCACATCGGCACGGTCGATTACGGCCAGGTCGATAAGATTTTTGAGGCCGGTCTGGAAGAAGCTGTTCAAAAACGCATGGCGCAGCACGCGCGCGTCCTCGTTGCCGTCGGTGCTGAGATAGCGCTCGAGCACGATGCGGTCTTCGGTGAGGGTGCCGGTCTTGTCGCAGCACAGGACGTCCATCGCTCCGAGGTTTTGAATCGCCGGCAGCTCCTTGACGATAACCTGGCGACGGGCGAGGTCCTTGGCGCCCTGCGACAGGCTCGTGGTCACGATGACGGGAAGCATCTGCGGCGTGATGCCCACGGCCACGCTCGTGGCGAACAGCAGCGCGTCGATGACGTTGCCCTTGGTGGCGGCGTTGATGGCAAAGACGGCCGGCGCCATAACGAGCATCAGGCGCACCAGCAGCATGGAGACGCTCGAGACGCCGCGGTCAAACGCGCTCTTTTCGCCGCGCCCGTTGAGCATCTTGGCGATGCCGCCCAGGTAGGTGTCCGAGCCGGTGGCAACGACAAGCGCCATGGCGGCGCCGTTTTGCACGGAGGTGCCGGTAAAGACGATGTTCTTGCAGGCAGAGAGTGGCAGTGCGGAGCCGTCGGCGCCCTCGACGACGGTGACGGCGGTGGTCTTCTCGACGGCCTCACTCTCGCCGGTGAGTGCGGACTCGATCACAAACAGGTCGCGCGCGGTGATGATGCGGGCATCTGCCGGCACCATATCGCCGGCAGAGAGGCGGATTACATCGCCGGGGACGAGCTCGTCGAAGGGGATCTCGATGCGCCCGCCGTCGCGCAGGGCGGTGCAAGTGTTGGAGACCAGGTCCTTAAGGGCCTCGGCCGCATTGCCGCTGCGGGCTTCCTGGATAAACTTCATACCGCCCGATACCAGCAGCATGATGCCGATGACGATGACCGTGGAGGGGTCGCGCTGCGGCTCGGGTACGGCGAGCACGTCGATGTAGAGCGAGACCAGCGCGAGCGCGGCGAGGATGCCGGCGAAGGGATCGATGAACGCGTCGGCGATGCGGCGGGCGAGCGTTTTGGTCGTTGCCTCGATGGTGTTGGGGCCGACGGCGTTCAGGCGCTCAGTTGCCTGCTCGACGGTGAGGCCGTTTGCCGTGGCGTCAAGCAGTACGAGGGCGTCCTCGGCACTATGGGTGGCGGCGAATATGGTGTTCTTGGATAGGCCGGTATGAGCGGCAGGGCGCGCCGTGCGGCGGCGCTTGGAGATGGCTTCGAGTACCGTGACGGTTTTGAGCATCAGCATAGGGTCCTCCTTGTTGAGGGGAGTTAGCGTACGTGTCGTATTTGCTTCAAAAAACCTAGATGTCGCTCACGTCATGCTCGCGAATCCCCGTAAAGAGGACAGACAGCTTTGTGGTGAGTTTTATGGTGCTTGTGCTCGTGAATGAGTGACAGCGATCGGCTGCTGGCGTTTATGCGAGCGGGGAATCCTCGTGGCGTGCCGAGGGCGACATGCAGGTTTTTCGACTATGACTGCCTTCCATGGCACACCTCCTTAAGGCCGGGCGCAGGGCGCGCTCCAGGCACCTTGTACCCGTTTCAATCCGCCCGTATTTTTGACGAGGGGGTTTGCCGTGTCAACCCCATTGTTCGGAAAATCATTCCCCCTGACAAAGCTTTTACAGAATGCCGTGGCTCCAAAGCGCGCCCACATCGACGCCTCGCCTGCGCTAAACTGAAGAGCACGTACGCAATTACGAGAGGAGCCCGCATGGAGGCTTACAAGCAAGAGTTCATCAAGTTTATGGTCGAGTCCGACGTCCTTAAGTTCGGCAGCTTTACGCTCAAGAGCGGCCGTCAGTCCCCGTTCTTTATGAACGCCGGCGCTTACGTGACGGGCTATCAGCTCAAGAAGCTGGGCGAGTATTACGCCCAGGCCATCCACGATAACTTTGGCGACGACTTTGATGTGCTGTTTGGACCGGCCTACAAGGGTATTCCGCTGGCCGTCGTGACCGCAATTGCCTACCACGAGCTGTACGGCAAGGAGGTCAAGTACTGCTGCGACCGCAAGGAGGCCAAGGACCACGGCGCCGACAAGGGTAACCTGCTGGGCTATGAGCCCCAGGACGGCGACCGCGTGGTCATGGTCGAGGACGTCACCACCAGCGGTAAGTCCATCGACGAGACCTATCCCAAGGTCAAGGCTGCTGCCGATGTCGAGATTAAGGGCCTGATCGTGTCCCTCAACCGCATGGAGGTCGGCAAGGGTGGCGTGACCACCGCCCAGAAGGAGATCGAGGCCAAGTACGGTTTCCCCGTCGCGAGCATCGTCTCCATGGCCGAGGTCGTCGAGACCCTCTATAACCACGAGATCGACGGCAAGGTTGTCATCGACGACGAGCTCAAGACCGCCATCGACGCCTACTACGAGCAGTACGGAGCTTGTTAGTTACGGCGTTTTACCAAACGCCGTAACAGCTCGACGCTGCGCGGGCCGCATTTGGACAATCTGACGTTCAACTTCAAGGGCGCGACCAGAAGGTCAGCGCCCTTTCGTTTCACGTCACCTTGTCTCAAATGCGACCCGCTCGCTGTCCGTTCTCTACCTGCGGCGTCGTCTTGCTCCGAAGGAGTAGTCATTGGGGACGTTCTTAAATGACTAGTCAGGAATGAACGTGGATAATCTCCCAGTTTTGGCCTGTGTGCGGGCTCAAAGTGGGAGATTATCCGCGCTCGCTTTAATTTGCCTGGGCTGCGATGCCTATCTAATCGGCTCGGCGTCTTCCCTGAGAATCGAAAGATACTCTTCATACCCGTACTGCCGGTATCTCTGTCTTGACTCGTCGAGAGGACGGAGGATACCCAATTCTTCAAATGATTTGACGAGCGAGCTCGCGGTACTCCTGCCGATATCGAGTTGGGCAGCGATGAATGCGGTGTCGACGATGGGGTGCTCTTCAAGAATGCCCAACAGCCTTTGCCCGTTTGCAGCAGTCCTTCCGAGATTTTCGGTAATGGTTGCTGTGGAACGGTTATGGAGGTCAACAAGGTTTTTTAAAGACCCTACCGAGTCCTTCGCACTCTCGAGAAGACTGTTACAGAAAAACTCTATCCATTCCTCGTAAGTGCCTCTCTCCCTTACGGATGTGAGTTGCCAGTAGTACTCGCTTCGATTTTTCTTGAACTGGAACGATGGATAGAACAAGCAAGAATGAAGAACGCCATCATTGATGAGCATAAGTGTAATGAGAAGCCTGCCCAGGCGACCGTTTCCGTCTAGGAATGGATGGGCAGTTTCAAATTGGTAATGGACGAGCGCCGCCCGCACAATCGGATCCATTTCGACTTGAGGCTCATTGATAAAGCGTTCGAGGTCCTGGAGCGTGTTACTCAAATCTTCAATGTTTGGAGGGACAAACGATGCGGTTGCAATGGTGCAGCCTGAGGGGCCAATCCAGTTTTGTGAGGAGCGCAGCTCGCCTGGATTCTTCTCCGTTCCGCGCACTCCGTCCAGCAGGACCGCATGAACTTGCCTAAGAAGTCTCGTGCACAAGGGCATCTTTTTGAGCAGTTCTACGCCGCGGTCGACAGCACGGACGTAATTCACGACGTCTGCGACATCTTTATGATGGAGTTGTGTTTGCGATGGACTAAGTAGGTCGTCAAACGTGCACTGGGTTCCCTCAATTTGCGAAGAAAGGAGTGCTTCTTTGCGCACGTACATTGTCAGATACATGTCGGCGTTGGGAACAAAGTAGAGCATGCCTTCAAGCTCTCCAAGCTTTCGTGAGCATGCGGAAAGCGTGCGATAGGTTTCCTCGGTGAGGTTTAGCTGCCTCAATGATTGCAAGGGCGTTGGAAAAAACGAATAGTAAGCCAATTTCCCCGATAGATTATTGCGGAGCGTTCCCTGGCCGTTCTCCTCGATTTGCATCGCGCCCTCCATATCTTTAGTGCCGGAAACTCGTTATTAGGCTAATCATATCAATTCTAATAACGAGTTTAAGGATTAAATAGTTATTAGAATTGATGTAAACAATCTAATGATAAGAAATCGTTATTACTTGACCATGGAGCTCAGCTTGGTACAGGGGGTCATCCAAAATGAACGTGGATAATCTCCTGTTTTTGGCTCGGTGACGGCCTCAAAGTCAAAGTGGAAGATTATCCACGCTCGTTAGTTAAGCGTCCGAAAATCCACACTCGCCAAACCTGCCAAAAATGGACAGGTTTATTTTGGCACGTTTCGGTCGGTATCAGGAAGTGCCAGGGACGGGGCGGCGGCAGGACTCGAGAGCGAAAAGAAGTATCGGGTTTGGTGCGCCCGCTTCTGCCCGTCCCGTGCGCGGGCGATACTCGGCTTATCGACCAGCGATGCAAAGGAGATGCTCGTCCCGCGAGCACTACCGGGAAGGGCTCGCGATTCGAGTCCCCACCTTAGCATTTGAACCATTTGGCACTATAATCACCATAGGCATGCGCACAACGTTGCGCTTAATCAAGAGGAGAAAACGTATGGGTCTGTTTGACATGTTCAAGAAGAAGGCTGAGCCCGCGGCTGCCGCTGCTCCGGCCTCCATCTCTGCTTCTGCCGACGCCGACGTGCTGTGCTCGCCCGTCAAGGGCAAGGTCATCAAGATGGCCGACGTGCCCGATCCCGTCTTTAGCGGCGAGGTACTGGGCAAGGGCTGCGCCGTGTGGCCCGAGGACGATCTGGTCTACGCTCCCTGCGACGGCAAGGTGACCGTCACCATGGGTCACGCCGTGGGCCTGCAGTCCGATAGCGGCATCGAGGTTTTGGTGCACGTTGGCGTCGATACCGTCAACATGAACGGCGACGGCTTCGAGGGCTTCGTCAAGGCTGACGATGTCGTTAAGGCTGGCCAGCCCATGCTCAAGATCGACCGCGCCAAGATCGCCGCTGCCGGCTATAAGGACTGCGTCGTCGTGGCTGTGTCCAACACCGCCGAGTTCGCCGACGTCGAACTCGCCGTCGAGGCCGGCTCCGCTGTCGCCGCCGGTGACGCCATCGTTAAGGTCGTCCGCAAGTAAACTGCGGCATCCAAGGGATGTGCAAGGGTGGTCGGGTTTTCCGGCCACCTTTTTTATTGCACCGTGGGGAAGCGTTTTATTGCGCGTTGGGCGGGCTTGCAAACCGTTCGGACGCTAAAACGAACCGACCGCGCCTTCGCGTTGCCGAGGGTGTTCATAAGTGGATAGTATGGGCTTACTTATTACAACGTGTGCCGCGTCCGGGAAGCGCGGTGCCGCTCATTGGGAGGAACAACATGAAAAAGAAGCTGCTGCTTGCGCCCCTCATGGCCGTCTTGGTTGCATGCGTGGTCGTGCTTTCCGGCTGTGGAGGTCCTTCGGTTGAGGAGCTCATCACCGAGGATCTTACGACGCAGTTTGACGAGGTCAAGAACGGTGGCGACGACTTCCTTTCTGGTCTGGAGGAAGCTTCGGGCGACGAGTTCGAGCAGCTGGGTATCGATCCCAAGGAGTATGCCAAGACCTATCTCGAGGGCTTTGACTACAAGATCGGCGACGTGACGGTCGACGAAGACAAGGGTGTCGCGACCGCCGAGGTCTCCATCACCTGCAAGTCTATGAACAAGATCGTCGAGGACTTCTCCACCCAGTATCAGGAGAAGGTCGCTGCGCTTGACACGGTTCCTTCCGATGACGAGCTGTACAAGATGGCCGGTCAGGTTATGGTCGATGTGACCAAGGCCACCGAGCCCAGGAAGACCACGGTTATCTTCAAGTACACCTGCAACGACGACGGTGAGTGGTCTGCCGACGACTCCGTCAACTCCGAGATGATGGATGCAATGCTGAGCTAGTTCGTTGCGGCGTTTTACCAAACGCCGCAACTGCTCGACGCTGCAAGCCCGCCAGAGCGGCAATCTGCCTTTCAACTTCGGCGGCATGACCAGAAGGTCAATGCCGCCTCGTTTCAAGGCACCTTGCTCGCTCTGGCGGGCTTTCGCTCATATGACCCAATCCGCTGTCAAGA
>JAXJHR010000054.1:0-15860 GCA_036299165.1 Collinsella aerofaciens
CGAGCATGGGAGCCCCTTCCATGAATGCGGCGTGGCCGCCGCGGTTGGATTAGACACTCACCATTGTCGGCCTAATCCGCGGCCTTTCATGCAGCAGGGGCTCTCAATGTTTTTATGTCCTGCTCATATCGTCTCTGCCGGCAGTTGGGGACACTCCTTGGCAATTGGCGCATCGGAGCGCTTAGACATACAGTTTTTCGATTCCGTATGTATATATGCGCGCTAATGGGTTATAAAATCTAAGTCTGAACATAGCAGGTCTGCGATGCGGCTCGGGCGACCGGGCCGTTTTTTGCGGACGGGGGTAGCGCGAAAGGACTGCACATGCGTCAATTTAAGACCGAGAGCAAAAAACTGCTCGACCTCATGATCAACTCCATCTACACCAATAAAGAAATCTTCCTGCGCGAGCTTATCTCTAACGCGAGCGACGCCGTCGACAAGCTCAACTTTAAGAGCCTGCAGGACCCGAGCGTCAAGATCGACCAGGGCGACCTGGCCATTCGCGTCTCCTTTGATAAAGACGCCCGCACCATTACCATCTCGGATAACGGCATTGGCATGACCGCCGAGGAGCTGGAGCGCAATCTGGGCACCATCGCCCATTCCGGCTCCGAGGAGTTTAAGACCGAGAACGCCGAGCAGCAGGGCTCCGATGTCGACATCATCGGTCAGTTTGGCGTGGGCTTCTACTCGGCTTTTATGGTCGCCAGCCATGTGAAGGTCGTCAGCCGCGCCTATGGCGAGGATGTCGCCCATGTGTGGGAATCCGACGGTCTTGAGGGCTACACCATCGAGGACGGCGAGCGCGCCGAGCACGGTACCGATGTCATCCTGACGCTGCGCGAGAACGAGAAGCTCGATGCCGACGGCGAGGCCGAGACCTACGATCGCTTCCTGACCGAGTGGGGTCTCAAGAGCCTGATTCAGCAGTACAGTAACTATGTGCGTTACCCGATCCAGATGATGGTGTCCAAGAGCCGCCAGAAACCCAAGCCCGAGGACGCCGGCGACGATTACAAGCCCGAGTACGAGGACTACCAGGAGCTCGAGACCGTCAATTCCATGACACCGATCTGGAAGAAGCACAGCTCCGATGTCGAGCAGAAGGACTACGACGAGTTCTACAAGTCCACGTTCCACGACTTTGACGATCCTGCGCGCACCATCAGCTTCCACGCCGAGGGCACGCTCGAGTATGACGCCCTGCTGTTTGTGCCGGGACGCGCGCCGTTCGATCTGTACAGCAAGGACTACGAGAAGGGTCTGGCGCTCTACAGCTCCAACGTCCTGATCATGGAGAAGTGCGACGACCTGCTGCCCGACTACTACAACTTTGTCCGCGGCGTCGTGGATTCCGCCGACGTGTCGCTCAACATCTCGCGCGAGACGCTGCAGCAGAACCGTCAGCTCAAGGCCATCGCCAAGCGTGTGGAAAAGAAGATTACCGCCGACCTTGAGGATATGCGTGACAACGACCGCGAGGCCTACGAGAAGTTCTTTGAGAACTTTGGCCGCGGTCTTAAGTACGGCATCTACTCGAGCTATGGCATGAAGGCCGATGAGCTCGCCGATCTGTTGCTGTTCTGGTCTGCCAAGGAACAGAAGATGATTACCCTGGCCGAGTATGCCAAGGGCATGCCCGAGGATCAGAAGGCCATCTACTACGCCGCCGGCGACTCGCGTGAGCGCTTGGCCAAGATGCCCGTGGTAAAGGGCGTGCTCGACCGCGGCTATGACGTGCTGCTGCTGACGCAGGACGTGGATGAGTTCACCTTCCAGGCTATGCGTGAGTACGTTGCCGCCGATATGCCCAAGATCTACGAGGACGATGCCGCCCGCGAGGCTGCCGAGAAGGCCGTGGCCGATGGTGCCGAGCCCGAGGTTGAGGATCGTCACCTGGAGCTCAAGAACGTCGCAACCGGTGATCTTGACCTGGCGACCGAGGACGAGAAAAAGGAGGCCGAGGACGCCACCAAGGAGAACGAGGACCTCTTTAACGCCATGAAGGAGGCACTCGGCGACAAGGTCGAGAAGGTTGCCGTCTCTGCGCGCCTGACCGATGCTCCCGCGTGCATCACCACCGAGGGCCCGCTTTCGCTCGAGATGGAGAAGGTGCTCCAGAAGGGTCCCGAGGGCGCGCCCGACGGTATGCCCAAGAGCCAGCGCGTGCTCGAGCTCAACGCCAAGCACCCGGTCTTTTCCAAGCTCGTCGCCGCTCAGAAGGCGGGCGACGCCGACAAGATCAAGCAGTACTCCGGTTTGCTCTATGACCAGGCCCTGCTGGTCGAGGGCATCCTCCCCGAGGATCCCGTAGCCTTCGCGGCGGCTGTTTGCAACTTGATGTAGTTCGGGGATACGGCACCGTAACTAGATTAGAACGAGAGTGGATAATCTCCCACTTTTGGCTCGAATGCGGGCTTGAAGTGAGAGATTTTCCACTCTCGTTTCCTTTTGAATGATCCCTCCGTCCCCAAGGGATCATTTATTTGTGCGGGTTGTGGTTTTGTGACCTGCTGAAATTTAAGATACTGTACAACTGTACGTTAACTCATCTTCGTAGTATATTGCTACACGCAAAACTCAACACCATTGTGCTTTGAGACGTTAAAGCGCCTACTACAATGGTTGTCGATAGTACGATTCGATTCAACGACAGGATGGATGGTCCAAGCGTGAGTCTCGGCAGCAAACTATCCAATGCAAAGGTCTCCTTTGCGATATTTAAGCGCGACATTAAGCGACTGCTTGTGAACCCCGTCGCCTTGGTGGTTACCCTTGGCGTGTGCGTTATTCCCTCGCTGTATGCCTGGTACAACATCGTGGCCAACTGGGATCCGTACGGAAACACCCAGGGCATCAAGATTGCCATCGCCAACAACGATCGGGGCACCCAAAACGACCTGGTGGGCGAGCTCAACGCGGGCGATCAGGTCGTCGATCAGCTCAAGGAGAACGATCAGCTGGGCTGGACCTTCGTCGATTCTGCGGCCGATGCCAAAGAGGGCGTCGAGAGCGGTGAGTACTATGCGGCCATCGTAGTCCCCAAGAACTTCTCGGATAACCTGGTTTCGATGCTCGACGGCAACTACCATCAGCCCAAGCTTACGTACTACGTCAATGAGAAGAAGAGCGCTATTGCGCCCAAGGTTACCGACACCGGTGCAAACACCATCGAGGAGCAGATCAACTCGGAATTTGTCTCCACGGTGGGCGAGACCGTTGCCAGTATTGCCAAGGATGCCGGAGTCGATTTAAAGGACAAGGCAACCCAGACTCAGGATTCGTTGGCCGGTTCGGTATCAGAGGCTTCCGATACGTTGGGCGAAGTGCGTGATTCGATTGGCGACATGAATGCCGCCATCGATAAGACGAGTGGCGCCATCGCCTCGGCCGATGCGGCACTTGCCGGCCTGCAGGGTCAGGCGCCGTCACTGACGCAGGCGATCTCTCAGGGTAACGACCTGCTGGGCGAAGCTCGCACCACGGCGGGCAACTCTATCGCCTCGCTCTCCAAGGCGCTCTCGGAAGGCAGCCTTGCGCTTACCAAGACGTCGGCCTCTGCGAACGCTGCCATCGGCAAGCTGACGGGCACGGTCACATCTACGACCACCCGTATCGACAACTCGCTCGAGTCTCTCCAAGCGACGATCGACCACAATAAGGCCGTTATCGGGCACTTAGAGATTCTCGCCAATGACACGTCGACAGGTTCCGAGGAAATTGACGCGCGCATTGTATCGACCATCGATTTGCTTCGAGAGCAGAATGAAAAGCTTCAGAGCATCAAGGACGGTCTGTCTGCGCAGTCGAGCGCCATGGCGAATGACGCCGCGGCTGTCTCGGGTGCCAGCGACGCTATCAATAACGCAATTCAGACCGGTGCGACCAACCTTGGCCAGGCCCAGACGGACCTGGGTCAAAACGCGCTGCCGAAGGCCTCGAGCGCGCTTGATTCCTTTGCCGCCGTCTCGGGTGATTTGACGGGTATCGTATCTGGCCTCACGCCCACGATTGCAAGCGCGCGCGGTACGCTTTCGCAGCTTAACGCTACGCTCGGCCAGGCCAAGACCACGCTGTCCCAGACCGACTCCTCGCTTGCCAAGGTCCAGGACAAGCTCGCAACCGCCGCCAACGACATCGCGGCGCTACAGACCTCCGAGTCCATGGGCGAGCTGGCCGACCTGATGGGCGTCGACGTCAATGACGTCGCAGACTTCATGGCATCTCCGGTTGAGCTCGCGTCCAAGTCGATCTATCCGGTTAAGAGCTTCGGCTCGGGCATTGCCCCCTTCTACACCAATCTGGCGCTTTGGGTGGGCGGCTATGTGCTCATCGCCATTTACAAGCTCGAGGTCGACCGTGAAGGTGTTGGCAGCTTTACGGCGCGCCAAGGCTACTTTGGCCGCTGGTTGCTCATGGTGATCCTGGGCGCGTTGCAGGCCATCATCGTTACGGTAGGCGATCTGGTGATTGGCGTGCAGTGCGTCAGCCCGCTGCTGTTCGTGCTGGGCGGCATCGCCATTTCGTTCACCTACGTCAATATCATCTATGCGCTGTCCACCACGTTTAAGCATATCGGCAAGGCTATCGGCGTCATTCTCGTCATCGTGCAGATCCCGGGTTCGTCGGGCATGTACCCCATCGAGATGATGCCCGGCTTCTTCCAGTGGCTGCACCCGCTGCTGCCCTTTACCTACGGCATCAATCTGCTGCGCGAGACGGTCGGCGGCATGTATTCGTTCAACTACCTGTTTAACCTGTGCATTCTGGGCGTGTTCTTGATCGTGGCGCTCTTTATCGGCCTGCAGCTGCGTCCGCTGCTGCTCAACCTTAACCTGCTCTTTGATAAACAGCTCTCCACGACCGGTATGATGATTTGCGAGTCCAACGACCTGCCGCGCCAGCGCTACTCGCTGCGCACGGCCATGCGCGTCATGCTCGATTCCGATTCGTACCGTCGCGAACTGCTCGATCATGCGGTCGCCTTTGAACATCGCTACCCGTACTACATCAAGGGCGGTTTTGCCGCCGTGGTGGGCGTTCAGGTCCTGCTCTTTGTCCTGTCGACGGTTCTCGATATCGACAATAACGGCAAGATCATCCTGCTTGTCATTTGGATCATCTCGGTTATTGCCATCTGCGGCTGGCTTATCAATATCGAATATATCCGAGCGAGCCTCAATACCCAGATGCGCATCTCGGCGCTTTCGGATGAGGACCTGCGTCGCGAGATGCGCGAACACACGGCCGCCATTCCTGCCGCCCGCCACATGTTTGGCCTCAACGCCAGCGAGCGTGGTGCCAAGGGCGGCGATCAGTCCACGGGCCGCTTGCCGCATATCGGCTCGCACCATAAATCTCAGGGCAGCGACAGCACAGCCACAAATGATGGAGATACCACCGCGCTTGGCAAGCACTCCAAAGGAGGTGAGGCATAAATGAAGAACATCCTGCATCTGTTTAAGCGCGATGTCCAAAACGTGTCTCGCTCCGTGATCGGCTTGGTTGTCGTGATGGGCCTCATTATCGTACCGTGTCTGTACGCGTGGTTTAACATCGCCGGCAGCTGGGATCCGTACGGCAACACCGGCAATCTTAAGATCGCCGTGGTCAACACCGATGAGGGTTACGAGAGCGATTTGATCCCCGTCGAGGTTAACGTGGGCGAAAACGTGACCGCCACCCTACGCGGCAACGAGAGCTTCGATTGGGTTGTGCTCAACAATCGCGAAAAGGCTATCGAGGGCGTTAAGTCGGGCGCGTACTATGCTGCCGTCGTTATCCCCAAAACGTTTAGCGCTGACATGATGACGCTTTTCTCGACCGACGTGAAGCATGCCGATATCGAGTTCTACGAGAATCAGAAGGCCAACGCCATTGCGCAGATCGTGACCGAGAAGGGTTCGAGCGCCGTCCAGAGCCAGGTTAACAAAACTTTTACCGAGACCATTACGAGCATCGGTCTTAAGACGGTGTCCAGCCTGCTCGATTACATGAGCACCGACCAGGTCAGCAACTTTATCGCCAACCTGTCCTCGACGCTCGGCGATTCGGTCCAGGACCTGCAGGACGTTCAGGCCAGCGCAACGTCGCTTGCGGGCATTTTGAGCTCCACGTCCGATTCGCTGACGTCGGCGAGCGGCATGCTCAAGCAGACGGGCACGGTCGATGAGTCAACGAAGCAGCTGATGGAGCATGTCAAGAGCGGTATTAGCGATTCCAAGGAAGCGCTGAAGGACGCCAACGACGCCATCAATGCCGCGATTGACGGAAGCGCGGGCTCGTTTGACAACGTGTCCGCCGAGCTTGCGAAGGCATTTGATGCCGCGAATCAACATGTCGACCTTACAGTGTCCCAGCTCAACGATGCCGCGGCGGCGCTCAACACGCGTGCCGACGATATCGACGCCACGGCCGACCAGCTCCGCAGCTTTGCCGATCAGGTGACTGACGAAAAACTCCAGGACAGCCTCAAGTCTGTGGCAACATCGCTGAGCAGGATTGCTGTGGAGTATCGCAACAACGCCAAGGACTTGACGGCCACCGCGAAGTCTCTCTCTGACAGCATGGCAGAGGTTAATAAGTCGCGTGCCGAGGTCGATCAGGCAATCGCGGATGCCAAGGCTGGTATCTCGGGCGCCAAGACTGACTACGACTCTACGTTTTCGGCCAAGGCAAAGGAGCTCAAGAAGACCATCTCGGGCGTTTTGGATTCGCTGAACGGTATTTCGAACGATCTGGATAGTGCTGTTGCTGGCCTGACCGACGCATCCGGTTCGCTGGCAAAGGGCCTCTCCAAGGCTGCAAAGCTGGTCAACAAGGCTTCTGATCAGCTGGGCGAGGCGTCGGACAAGATCAGTGCGTTTAAGGACGAGCTCGACGGCGCCTTGATGTCGGATGACCTCGCTACGATCAAGACGATGATCGGCAATGATCCCGAGGGTCTGGCCGTGTCGCTTTCCGGCCCCGTCGCGCTCGATCGCAAGCCGGTCTATCCGATCCGCAACTACGGTTCGGCCATGGCACCGTTCTACACGATTCTGTCGCTCTGGGTGGGCTCGATTGTGCTGGCGGCCATGATGAAGGTCTCGGTTGACGATGAGCTTATCAACGAGCTCATCCCCGTGCGCCTGCACGAGATCTACCTGGGCCGCTACCTGTTCTTTGGCGGTCTGGCCCTGCTGCAGGCAACGCTCGTGTGTGCGGGCGACATCCTGTTCTTTGGCATCCAGTGCGACGACCCGCTGCAGTTTGTGCTGGCGGGCTGGGTCGCGAGTCTCGTGTTCTCCAATATCGTCTACACGCTTACGGTTTCGTTTGGCGATATCGGCAAGGCGCTCGCCGTCGTGTTGCTGGTCATGCAGGTCGGCGGTTCGGGCGGCACGTTCCCCATCGAGATGACCGGCCCCGTGTTCCAGGCGATCTATCCGTTCCTGCCGTTTACTCACGGCATCAACGCCATGCACGCCGCCATGGCCGGTGCCTACCATATGGAGTATTGGATTGAGCTAGGCATTCTGGCGAGCTATCTGATTCCGTCGCTGGCCCTGGGCGTCGTCTTCCGCCGCCCGGTCATCAAAGCCAACGACTGGATCATCGAAAAGCTTGAGAGTACTAAATTAATCTAGCGCAACAATGTAAACGCTGATGCTACGGCAATGTCAGCGAGCGAGCCGCATTTGCGCCAAGGTGACGTGAAATGAGAGGGCGCTGACCTTCTGGTCGCGCCCTCGAAATTGAACGTCAGATTGGTGTGAATGCGGCTCGCGCGGCATCGGCCGATCCGCCGTTCGGTAGAACGGCGGAACAAAGCGCTTTAGCGTAGTGAATTGCGTGGGCTGCTTGGTTGTTGTTACAGTAGCGGGGCGTACCGGGGGTCCGGTGCGCCCCGTTTTTATTTGACCATGAGGCGGCACGCAGCCATACGCGTGCGGACACCACGCCCAGATTGAGTGCGAGGATGTTCCATGGCCCAATACGCTGCCAACGAAATCGAAAACTTGCCCGATAGCCCTGTAGCCCGTGAAGACCTGGGCGCGGGCGGCACCTTCCGCGGCGCCGGCGCACGCTCTCCGCTGTTCTGGAAGGTTCTGCTCCTTTCGGTGGCGGTCATCTGGGGCTACTCCTTTACCACTATGAAGGATGCGCTCGACACCATTCCGGTGTTCGAGCTGCTCTATGTACGCTTTCTGCCCGCAGCGTTGGTCATGTTTGCCGTCTTCCACAAGCGCATCATTGCACATTTCAACGCTCGCAACCTGATCGTCGGCCTGAGTATGGGCGTGCTCATGTGGGCGGCCTATGCGTTGCAGACGGTCGGTCTGGCACATACTACGGCGGGCAAGAATGCTTTTTTGACGGGCACGTACTGCATCCTTGTGCCGTTCGCGAGCTATTTTCTGAGCGGCGAAAAACTCACCCGCTATAACCTGGGCGCGGCACTGCTGTGCTTGGCGGGCATTGGTTTGGTGGCGCTCGATAGCGTTGAATTCAACATCGGTGACGTCATTACGCTGGCGGGTGCGGCCTTTTTCGCCATCCAGATGGCGGTGACCGCCAAGTACGGTCGCAAAATGGACATCAACGTCATCACGTTTTGGATGTTTGTGGGCAACGGCGTGCTGAGCCTGGCAACGTCGCTGCTATTCGAGACCCAAGCGCCTCTGTCCGTGTGGACGCCGAGCTTTATCACTGCGATGGCGTTTCTCTCGGTGGGCTGCACATGCGTGGCTCTGCTCATCCAAAACGTCGGCCTGGCGCATGTCCCGGCTTCGACGGGCTCGCTGCTCCTTTCGATGGAGTCCCCTTCGGGCGTGTTGTTTTCGGTGCTGCTGATGGGGGAGGCGCTCACCTCGCGTCTGCTCGCCGGCTTCGTGCTTATCTTCCTGTCGATTATCTTGAGCGAGACTCACTTCGATTTTTTGCGCAAAAAGCCGCGCCCGCAATTGTAAACAACTTGTTGCGCCGCCCTCCCGGGGCGGCATTTTTTATGCGTCACCCTTAAAGTAATACCTTGCACTTTACGCTATCAAAGTGCTTGCTGCAAAAACGTTACTGGGGGGCATCTATGGTACCAGCACTGTCCGATCTTCAACCGCAATCAGCGCCCAAGGCCACCGCAGCGGCGCAGGCCGCTATCGGCAATGGCCTGGTCACAGAAGCTCAGGCGTTTGCCAACGAGCTTGCCGCATGGCGCCATGATCTCCATCAAACGCCTGAGCTCGGTAACAACCTTCCGCAGACGTCCGCCTTTATCCAGGCGCGTCTGGACGAGATGAATATTCCCTATGCCGTGCTTGTTGACGGCTCCTGTGTCGTTGGCCTAATCGGTGCCGGCGCAGCAGCTGCTGCGCGGGGTAACGGTATGTGCACGGACGAACAGGCCGGTACGGTCATCATGCTGCGTGGCGACATGGATGCCTTGCCCGTTGCCGAAGAATCCGGCGAGCCTTTCGCCTCTACGAACGGCTGCATGCATGCTTGCGGTCACGATATGCACGCGACGGCGCTGCTTGGTGCGGCACGCCTGCTCAAGGCCCGCGAGGCCGAGCTTATCGACGCCAATGCAACCGTCAAACTGCTGTTCCAGCCGGGCGAGGAGACCTTTGAGGGTGCCCGCGCCGCCATCGCCGACGGTCTGCTGCAGAACCCGCGTCCTCAGGTCGCCTTTGCCATGCATGTCAATAGCCAGTCGCCGCTTGGCCTGGTGCTCTACGGCAGCCCGGCGCTCTCGGGCGTGTACGGTTTTCGCATCACGCTGCAGGGCAAGGGCGGCCATGGCTCGAGCCCCGAGATCTGCATCGACCCCATCACGGCCGGCGTCCATGTGCATCTGGCGCTTCAGGAGCTCATCTCCCGCGAGGTGCCGGCGGCCAAGGAGGTCGCGCTTACCGTTGGCAAGTTCGCCGGCGGTCAAGCCGCAAATGTCATCCCCGACACTTGTGTGCTCGAGGGAACGCTGCGCGGCTTCGACGTCGAGCTCATGGAACACCTCAAGACCCGCATCGCGGAGGTCGTCAAAGGCGTGGCCACGACCTATCGTACGCCGGCGACTATCGAGACGCTCTCGGATGTTCCCCCGCTCGTACTCGATGACGACATGACCCAGGCGTCGCTTGGCTACGTGGGCGCGGTGCTGCCCAAGGCCGCCTTCCTGCCGCTGTTCCACGCCATGGCGAGCGAGGACTTCGCGCTTATCTCGAGCGAGATTCCGAGTGCGTACTTTACCGTGGGCGCTGCCGTGACTGATGCGGACGAGCATTTTGCTCAGCACCATCCCAAGGCACGCTTTAGCGATGCCGAGCTGCCGCTCGGCGCCGCGGCTTATGCGGCAGTCGCTTTGGGCTATATCGCCGACCACCGGTAGCACCCAATCTTGCCTTTCAAGCCTGCGGGCATGGCCATAAGGCCTATGCCCTTGTCTTTCAAGGCAATCTTGGGCACTACCGGCGCCCGGCTTTGTGATCATGGCCACGTGTTACACGATTTTCGTTAACTGCATGAGCCTGTTTCAGCCGCTCATCGTCAGCGACCTCGGGATCACGCTTGCCCAGTACAACATCTCCAACGCCATCTCCACCGTGGTGAGCGTTATCGGCTCACTTGTCATTGGCCATGTTGCCGATAAAGTAAGCGGCCGCGTTTTGGGCTCCCTCACTGTAATCGCCACCTCTGCCGTTCTTGCCGGCATGAGCTTTGTCGGTGAGCTGTGGCAGGTCTACGTGCTCTTTTCTGTTCGCCCCGTTCTGTCCGTGGTCGCCCTGGAAGCCGAATGGATGCTCGTACCATCATTCGGTTTCCAGGGCGGCCACGGGCCTACGAAATGATTCGCTTTCCTCCGTCCCCAACAGATCACGTGATTCGAAAGAGGCGGAGGAAAACGGATCACAAACAGCGTCGGTGCGTCTGGCCGAACGAGCCCCCATACCCTCGTTCGGTCAGACGCGCCGCCGCGTTTTGTTTTTGCCGTATAATGACCACTACCTATGACGCGATACAAAAGAAAGGTGTTTGCCCATGCAGGCACAGAAGGCGGAGGGAACCCGCGACCTTATCGGCGCCGAGATGCGCGCCTGGCAGAAGATGCAGCAGATTGCGGCCGGCGTATTCGAGCCGTTTGGCTTTAAGCCCATCGAGACGCCCGCGATCGAGCAGGTGGACGTGTTTGTCCACGGTATCGGCCAGTCGACCGACGTCGTGCGCAAGGAGATGTTCCGCGTGTTTAGCGGCGCCAACCTGGAGCGCGTCTTTACCGAGGGTACCGATACCAAGCTTAAGCCCAAGCAGCGCCTGGCCCTTCGTCCCGAGGGCACGGCCGGTGTGGTGCGCGCCGTCGTGGAGAACAACCTGGTGCCCCAGGGCTCCACGCCGTTTAAGGCCTATTACGCCGAGGCCATGTTCCGCGGCGAGCGTCCCCAGAAGGGCCGCCTGCGCCAGTTCCACCAGGTGGGCATCGAGTGGCTCGGCGCTCCCGATCCGGCGGCAGACGCCGAGTGCATCATCATGCTCATGGAGTTCTACAAGCGCCTGGGCTTCGATCTGTCCAAGCTCCGTCTGCTTATTAACTCGATGGGCGATGTGCAGTGCCGTCCGGCATACCGCGAGCAGGTCAAGCAGTTTATCCTCGACCACGCCGACGAGATGTGCGACGAGTGCCGCGAGCGCGCCGAGCTCAACCCACTGCGCGCCTTCGACTGCAAGAACGACCATTGCCGCGAGATCATGGCCGACGCCCCGCTGATGGGCGACAACCTGTGCGACGAGTGCCGCGAGCACTACGAGCAGGTCAAGCGCTATTTGGATGCGGCGGGTATCGAGTATGTCGAGGATCCCACCTTGGTGCGTGGCCTGGACTACTACACCCGTACTGTCTTTGAGGTCGAGGCTCCCGGCGCCGGTGTCGGCTCCATCGGTGGCGGCGGTCGCTATGACGGCTTGGTCGAGCTCGAGGGTGGCAAGCCCACGGCAGGCGTCGGCTTTGCTGTCGGCTTTGAGCGCGCCCTGCTGGCCCTGCAGGCCTTTGGTAGCGACCTGGGTGCCGAGGAGGTCCCGTGCGTCTACGTTGCCAACGCCGGCAAGGAATTGCGTCAGAACGTCTTTACCATTACGCAGCAGCTTCGCGCCGCAGGGATTGTGACCGAGGCCGACTATCAGGGTCGCTCGCTCAAGGCTCAGTTTAAGCAGGCCGACAAGGTGGGCGCTAAGCTCATCCTAGTCCTGGGTGGCGACGAGCTTGCCGCCGGCAAGGTCAAGGTGCGCGACATGCAGAGCCATGACGAGGTACTGGTCGATTTTGCCAACGTTGTCGAGGCGGTTCGCGAGCGCCTGTAGCGCATCTTTTTGAGCTGCGGGCCTGCTAACGTGCCCTGCTCATGGAGAGCGATTGTTACGGGGGTGTTTCGCATTTATGCGGAATGCCCCCGTTTGCATATGCCGTCCACCGAGAAATACGACCATTTGGGACAAAAAACCTTGCAATGCAGAAAATACTTTTGTGTGGTAAAGCGCAATCAGTGTCGAAAGTATTTCTCAAGCGCCTATAATGAATACCGCATGTTACGTGCATAGAAGGAGGAATGGGAGGAAACGTGGCTGAGAACCTAAGCAACCAGTCTGTACCCGAAGCCGCGGCGCGCGTCGCTGCCGTGGTCAACCGCCTCGTTAACCGAATCGGCTCGAATGCCGAGTCCAGGGAGCGTCTCGCCGAGATCGAGATCCCCGAGGAGCTGCGCGACAATCTGGCGCTGTTCTTGCGCCTGGAGCGCCGTGTGCTTAGCGAGTATGATCCCGAGATCGCGGACCTGTTCGACAAGATTTTGACAGCCGAGATTGTGGTCAATGCCGGCAACCCCGGTACCTGCGCTGCCGACGAAGCCGTCGACGAGCAGGGTGTGCCCACCGCCGACGAGCCCACTGCCGTGGCATTTCGTGAGGTCGTCGATTTGATCGACAGCCTGCCGCTCGATAAGCAGCAGGTCATCGTTCGCGCCTTTACGAGCTTTTTCCATCTGGCAAACCTGTCGGAGGAGAACTACCGTGTGGCGCAGCTGCGCGAGCGCGAGGCCGGTGCGTCGACCGATACCGAGGTCGATCCTGCCAACGAGCTTACCGTTGCCTATCACCAGCTGGTGAATGAGCTGGGTGTCGAGGGTGCCAACGAGCTGCTCGACAAGCTCGAGTTCCACCCTGTCTTTACCGCACATCCCACCGAGGCCCGTCGTAAGGCCGTCGAGGGCAAGATCCGCCGTATCTCCAACCTGCTGGAGGAGCGTCCGCGTCTGGGCGGCTCCGACCTGGTGGAGAACGAGCGCCATATGCTGCAGGAGATCGACGCCCTGGTGCGTACGAGCCCCATCGCGCTCAAGAAGCCCACGCCGGTCGAGGAAGCCGATACCATCATCGACATCTTCGACAACACGCTGTTCGACGTTATCCCCGTCATCTATCGTCGTTTTGACGATTGGGTGCTGGGCGACAAGGCCGGTACCGTGCCGCCGCTGTGCCCGGCGTTCTTCCATCCCGGCAGCTGGATCGGTTCCGACCGCGACGGTAACCCCAACGTCACCGCCAAGGTGAGCCGTGAGGTCGCCGCCAAGTACTTCACTCACATGGTGCTCAAGCTCGAGGACAAGTGCCGCCACATCGGCCGCAACCTCACGCTCGAGGCCACCTACAGCAAGCCTTCTGCCGAGCTCATTAACCTGTGGAACCATCAGGTCGAGATGAGCCCTCGTTACACGGCCCGCGCCGAGCTGATCTCCGAGCACGAGCCGCATCGCGCCGTCATGCTCGTCATGGCCGACCGTCTGAACGCCACCGTGCGTCGCATCACCGACACCATGTACCACAGCGCCGATGAGTTCTTGGATGACCTGCGCGTCGTCCAGCGCTCGCTGGCCGCCTGCGGTGCCGTCCGTGCTGCCTACGGCCCGGTCCAGACCATCATCTGGCAGGTCGAGTCCTTCGGCTTCCATATGGTCGAGATGGAGTTCCGTCAGCACTCCGTGGTGCATGCCCGTGCCCTCAAGGATATCCACGAGAACGGTATCCATGGCGACCTGCAGCCCATGACGCGCGAGGTCATCGACACCTTCCGTGCCATCGGCTCCATCCAAAAGCGCTACGGCAAGAAGATGGCGCACCGCTATATCATCTCGTTCACCAAGAGCGCCCAGCATGTGGCCGACGTCTTTGAGCTTGCCCACCTGTCCTTTGCACACGAGGAGGATGTCCCCGAGCTCGACGTGATCCCGCTGTTCGAGCAGCTCGAGGACCTCGAGGGCTGCGTCGACGTGCTCGACCAGATGCTCACGCTGCCCGTGGTGCAGAAGCGCCTTGCCCAGACCAACCGCCGCATGGAGGTTATGCTGGGCTACTCCGACTCCTCCAAGGATGCCGGTCCTACCACGGCCATGCTCGCGCTGCACTCCGCGCAGGAGCGCATCGCCAAGTGGGCCGAGAAGAACGATATCGACCTGGTGCTCATGCACGGTCGCGGCGGTGCCGTGGGCCGTGGCGGCGGCCCGGCCAACAAGGCCGTGCTGGCTCAGCCCAAGGGTTCTGTCAACTGCTTCTTTAAGCTCACCGAGCAGGGCGAGGTCATCTTTGCCCGTTACGGCAACCGCACGCTGGCTCAGCGCCATGTTGAGTCCGTTGCCGCCGCAACGCTTTTGCAGTCGGCCCCGAGTGTCGAGAAGACTAACACCGAGACCACGCAGAAGTTCTGGGATATGGCCGAGAAGCTTAACGCCGCAAGCCACGAGCGCTATCTGGACCTGCTGAACACCGAGGACTTTACACCGTGGTTCTCGACCGTGACGCCGCTGACCGAGGTCGGTCTGCTGCCGATTGGCTCGCGTCCCGCCAAGCGCGGCTTGGGCGCCAAGTCGCTCGACGACCTGCGTACCATTCCGTGGATCTTCAGCTGGAGTCAGGCGCGCATTAACCTGGCCGCTTGGTACGGCCTGGGCACCGCCTGCGAGCAGCTGGGCGACCTTGACCAGCTCAAGGCTGCCTACCAGGAGTGGCCGTTCTTCCGCACCTTTATCGACAACATCGAGATGTCGATCGCCAAGACCGACCAGCGCATCGCCAAGATGTATCTGCACCTGGGCGATCGCCAGGATCTGTCCGAGAAGGTCTTTACCGAGATGCAGCTCACGCGTAAGTGGGTTCTTGCCATCGTCGGTGACGAGTGGCCGCTGCAGCGCCGTCGCGTGCTCGGCTGCGCCGTTCGCGTGCGTAACCCCTACGTTGACGCCCTGTCCATCGCCCAGGTCCGCGCCCTTCGCGAGGTGCGTATGAACCAGGATGAGATGGCCGAGGAGAAGAAGGCCGAGTACATGAGCCTGATTCTTTCGACTGTGACCGGCGTCTCGGCAGGTTTGCAGAACACGGGGTAATCGATAGCCCTATAGTCGTCCGAGTCCGCCATTAGTTTACTTTTAGGCACGTCCTCGGACATGCAAGAAGCCCTCGCTGCGCACTTTGTGCGGCGAGGGCTTCTTGCGTCCTGCTCCTATTTGGCAAGGTGTTTTTTAGAATCCAATTTGCGCTCGGCCTCGAATGCCTGCCTGTCCCAATCGAGCGGGAGCCCCGCCTCGACCCACGCCTCGTAGGCCCTCCTTATGGGCTTGAGTTCCCTTTGGCCCCTCTCCAGCATCGAGATGTACTTCTCGCTGGTGCCCAGTATGGACGCCGCCCTCACCTGGCTGACCCTCGCCGCGCGCCTGGCCGCCACGAGCTCCGAGGCGTCCTCGGGCCTCCTGATCTCGTGCGGGCGCATCAGCGCCCGGTACGCCTCCCTGGCCACGTAGCGCTTGAGGCACCTCATGACCTCCCTGTCGCTCTTTCCCCGC
>JAXJHR010000055.1:0-1716 GCA_036299165.1 Collinsella aerofaciens
CCCAAGCTCAAGCGCAAGATTCGCCAGAAGGGTGACGTCCAGAGCTTTACTGAGGGTTGTGCTGCCAACGACATGGTGCCGGGTGCGCGTCTGGTGTCGCGCACGGTGGTCGCGGCGACGCACGAGGATGCGGCGTTCTTTGGCGCGGAGCCCGGCTGCGAGCTTATCGTGGTCGAACGCGTGCGCACAGCCGACGGCATCCCTGTCATGCTTGAGAACAACGCCTTTGTGCTCGCCGACCATCCCTATCTGCAGACGCTTGCCGACAAGGACCTCACGGACAATTCCATCTTTGCGCTCGTTGCCGAGCATTCGGGTCGCGCGCCGCTCAAGTCCGACCCCTGCACCGTGGAGATTGCGCTTGCCGATGCTCAGGCGGCCCCGCTGTTGGAGGTGCCGGTCGGTGAGCCGCTCTTCTATATGGAGGCGTACTTTACCGATGAGGACGAGCGCCCCTTGCTGCTCGGCCGCCAAAAGATCGTGGGCTCGCGCTACGTGTTCGACATCTAACGTCCACAGATAGAACAACATAGAACAAATTTGCTAAGATGACTTCACGGGCGTTGTTGCACGTGTTATAAATAGGACAACATAGAACGACAGCAGGTACGAGCTGCCGTCGCTCAAAACCGCCGCACAAGGAGGAGCATCAGGATGAACGCACACGATCTGATTCAGGAAATCATCGAGCGCAAGGGCAAGATTGAGAACGTCTTTTGGATCGCCTGTGGCGGTTCGATGATCGACCTGATGCCGGCCAACGAGCTGCTCAAGCGCGAGGCCACCACGTTCACCTCGACGGTCTACACGGCACGCGAGTTTTGCCTGATGGCCCCCAAGAGCCTAGGGCCGAAGTCGCTCGTTATTGCCTGCAGCCACAGCGGCAACACGCAAGAGGTCGTCGATGGCTGCGAGATGGCGTTGGCTGCCGGCGCCGAGGTCGTCGCCATGACCGACTGCGAGGGCTCCAAGATTGACAACGGCAAGTGGATCACCTGGGTCTACCCGTGGGGCGAGGGCGTGCCGCAGGCCGAGGTGCCGCAGGGCATCGGCGCTCTGATCGCCGCCGAGCTGCTCGACCAGCAGGAAGGCTACGAGGCACTCGCCGACATGTACGAGGGCCTCAAGCAGATGGATGCGCTGCTGCCCGCCGCCCGCGAGAAGGTCAACGCCGAGCTGGGCGCCCGCTTTGCCGAGCTCTGCCAGCAGCACAAGTTCTTCTATATCCTGGGCTCCGGACCCAACTTTAGCCAGACCTACGCCATGGCCATCTGCTCGCTCATGGAGATGCAGTGGCAGCACTGCTGCTACATCCACTCCGGCGAGTACTTCCACGGCCCGTTCGAAGCCACCGAGCCCGGCGTGTTCTACTTTGTGCAGCTTGGCGCGGGCGAGTGCCGCCCCATGGAGGAGCGCGCTCTTGCGTTCCTCAACACGCACACCGACACGATCATGGTGCTCGACGCGCTCGAGTACGGCGTGGGCGAGGTACCTGCCAGCGTGCGTTCGTACCTGGAGCCGATCTTCTTCTACAACATGAGCTGCGAGCTGCGCGCCGCCCGCGGCAAGGTCTTCGACCACAGCCCCGAGGTTCGTCGCTACATGGGCATCGAGCAGTACTAATTTAGGCTGGGAAAGTAACCTTTCACGACGGGGCCTTTGCTAAGTGCGGGCCCCGTTTTGCGTTTCAGGGCTCCTTTCAGTTCGTTGGAAAAC
>JAXJHR010000056.1:0-2358 GCA_036299165.1 Collinsella aerofaciens
CGGTCGCTCGCCATCTTCGGACATCTGCATCAACGAACCGTTCGTCTCGGCCTCGCATGCGCGCTTTTCGCTGCAGGGCCCGGCGCTCATCATCGAGGACCTCAACTCGCTTAACGGCACGCTCGTCAACGGCCGCCAGCTCGTGGAGCCCGCGACGCTGCGTGAGGGCGACGAAGTCCAGATTGGCGACGTGGTCATGAAGGTGAACCGTCGATGATCGACGAGGAGAACAAGTCCGCAACTATGACCGAGGCACCGGCTGCCGCCGCAGCTGCGCCGGCCCACGCCGCTCCGGCGGGCTCCGCACCCGTGGAACCCGAGGACACCGTGTTCTCCCTGCCTCTTTCGCATGTAACGCATGATATTTCGGATCTCGCCGATAACGAGGACGAAGAGGATGCCGTAGCGGCGCCCATCGGCGCACATGCTGCGGAACAGCCCACAGCGCCCGAAGCAACCCCGGCGCCGGCTCACTTTGCAGAGCCCGTCGCCACGGCAATCAACGAGAGCGCTGCGGTGTTTGCGGCACCCGAGCCCGCCGCGCCGGCGTTTCCCATAGCCCCGGCATCCGAGGTTGCGCCCGCGTCTACGCCGGCGCCCGAGGCGGGGACATCCCCCGAGGACGGCCCTGCACCCAAGACCCCGCAGCCTGCGCCCGCAAGCGAGTCCGATGCCGTGGCCGAGCCCGCCGCCCAGTCGCAAAACACGCCCGCGCCGTCGCACTTTGCGACGCCCGAGCCTATAGACGTCAGCCCGCAAGATGACGAGTCGACCGCCCGCGTTTCCGAGGAGCCCGACTCCCCGGACACCGGCGATTCCGAATCAAACGCCGAGACCGACACCGTCTCTCCCGGTGACACAGCCGAGATCGACGTTGCCGCCGTTGAGGCCAAGCTCAAAGACCCCGGCTCGACCATGAGCTTTGAGCCCCTGACCGAGGAGCGCATCGAGACCGACTCGACCTATGATGCCGGCACCACCACGCAACTCATGTGGGGCGCCCGCTCCGACGTTGGCTGTGTGCGCCCGCACAATGAGGATTCCTATCTGGTGCAGTCGCCGCTCTTTTGCGTATGCGACGGCATGGGCGGTCACGCCGCCGGCGAGGTAGCCTCCTCTATCGCTGTCGAGACCATTGCCAAGACAGCTCCTCAGTCTGCCGACGCCGCACGCCTGGCGGCAGCCGTCGAGGCCGCCAACGCCGCCGTAATCGAGGCGGCCCTGAACGGCCTGGGCAAGCCCGGCATGGGCTGCACAGCCACCTGCGCCTACATCGAAAACGACACGCTCGCCATCGCCCACGTGGGCGACTCTCGCGCCTATCTGCTCCACGAGGGCACGCTCATCCGCGTGACCCGCGACCACTCCTACGTGGAGGAGCTCGTGGACGCCGGCGAGATCACGGCAGACGAGGCTCGCGTCCACCCCAACCGTTCGGTCATCACCCGCGCACTGGGCTCGGACCCCGCCATGTATGCCGACCACTTCACTCTGCATATCGAGGAAGACGACCGCCTGATCCTGTGCTCCGACGGCCTCTCGAGCATGATTCCCGATAGCGATATCGAGAACATCGCCACGCAGTCCTCAACCGCGCAAATCTGCGTCGACAACCTAGTGGACGCGGCGCTTGCCGCCGGCGGCCACGACAACGTGACCGTAGTAGTCGTTGACCTGGTTGACGATGGCGTTATGCGCGAGGCGCAACGCGTGCGTCGCCGCAACGTTACTATCGCCGCCATCCTGGCCCTCGTCTTTGTGCTGGCAGCTGGCATCTGGGCCTACACGGGTGTCACCGGCTCGTACTACCTGGGTACCTACCAGGGCAATGTCGCCGTCTGGCGCGGCCTGCCCGGCAAGCCACTCGGACTCAAGCTCCACTGGCTCGAAAGCGAAACCAGTATCAAGCTGTCCGACCTGCCCGAAGACACGCAAAACCGCCTCAAGGCGGGCATTCCGCAAACAAGTGTCGACGATGCGCAGGACACGATATCCAAGTACCGCCACCAGATCGACGAGGAGCAGACCCGCCAGGTGATCGACGCGCAAACGATTCGCGACAACACCAATCAGGGATCGACCTCCGAATCAGATTCCGAGAAAACCGCCGAACAGTCCGCCGAGGCCGAAGCCTCCGATAAGAATTAGAAAGGGAGTGCCGCTTATGAGTCGCCGCAACACCGAGCTGCTCTTGCTCATCGCCTCGGCGTTCCCCGTCATCCTGCTGTATGCGATGTACGTCCTCACCGCGGGCGCTGCCATCTCCTTTGAGACGCTCGCCGTACCGATCGGCCTCTTTGCCGCCTTTGCCGCGGCCCACATTGCCGTGCGCATCTTGGCGCCCGGTGCCGACCCCGC
>JAXJHR010000057.1:0-59314 GCA_036299165.1 Collinsella aerofaciens
CTCGGGGTTGATTTCGCCGGTACCGTTGGGGAAGATGCGGCTCCAGGCGATGGAGAGGCGGATGCCGTTGATACCGAACTCCTCGCACAGCTCCAAGTCGACGGGGTACTGGTTGTAGAAGTCCGAAGCGGGATCGGGGGAAAAGCGCCCCTGGGCCTCCAAGAAGTCGTCCCAGGCGACTTTGCCCTTACCGTGGGTGCGGGTCTCGCCCTCTACCTGGTAAGCAGCAGTGGCGCCGCCAAAGACAAAGCCCTCGGGAAACTGCGCAGGCGGGTTGGTGACGCTAGCGGGGTTAACGGACATGATGATCCAATCGTTTAAATCGAAGGACCAGCCGGTCTTGGATGGTCGGCTGGCCCTGAGCGTTACTTACTTCGAAAGCTGCTCGGAGACGAAGGCGAGAGACTTATCGCCGTTCTGGGAGAGCTCGATGTACTGCTTACCGCGACAGGCGACGCACTTGTTGCCCACGCGCTCGCAGTCCTTCTGCAGGTCGGCCAAGTAGCTGGCAGCCTGCGGGGCCAGGACGACCAGGTCAAAGTCGGGGAGCATGTCGACGTGGTTACCATATGCCTCGGCAGCGGTCTCAAGATTGATGCCGCGCTCCTTGGCGGCCTTGGCCAGCGCGTTGGCGAGCAGGCCCGAGGTTCCGCCACCCTGGCAGAGCACGAGTACGCGCTTGCCGTTGAGGTCGCTGGCGGTCGTTGCCTCAGTGGCGACAGCGGCGGGGGCGTCGGCCTTCACGGCCTCGGCAGCAGCGCCGGCGGCAACGCTCTTGGCGTCAGCCTTGCCCTGGAAGGCATCGCTGAGCTTGGCGGCCTTCTCGGCGTTCTTGGCGGCGAGCTCCTCTTGGGAAATCTCGGCCTCCTCGGCGCACTTCTGGGCGTCGTAGGCACGGAAGAACGGGTAGTACAGAACGAAGTCGACGACCAGGATAAGGGCGAGCATCACAAAGGCGAGCGGCTGGAAGCCCAGGCCCATGATGGTGCCGATGGGGCCGGGGACAGTCCAGGGCAGGGTGTACATAAAGCCGTTCATGCCCAAGAAGTCGATAAAGATCTTGAGGATCCAGATGTTGGCGATCGGGGCAAAGACAAACGGGACAAAGAAGACGGGGTTGAGCACGATGGGTGCGGCGAACAGCAGCGGCTCGTTGACGGCAAAGCACACGGGAACGATAGCGGCCTTACCGACGGCGCGCATCTCCTGGGACTTGGCCAGGAAGCAGAACATAAAGACCAGGACGAGCGTGGCGCCGGTGCCGCCCATGCAGACGACGAAGTACTGGGCACCCTGGGTCAGGACAGCGGAAGCGTGCTGGCCAGCCTGGAACGCAGCCAGGTTGTCGGTCATGTTGGCAACGAGGGCGGCGGCGATGGCGGGCTCGACGATCGAGGGGCCGTGGACGCCCACGAACCAGAACAGGCTCATGGCGCCGTAGATCACAGCGAGGCCGATGTAGCCATCGGCAGCGGTGAACAGGGGCTGGAACACCTGGATGACGCCCTGGGCAAAGCAGAAGCCAAAAGCAGCGCGGAAGACGATGTCAAAGACCCAAAAGACGGTGATGCAGACGGAGAAGGGGATGATGTCCTTAAAGGTCTGCGAGATGTTGGGCGGGACCTGCTCGGGCATCTTGACGGTGATGTTGCGCTTAATGAAGAACTTGTAGATGATGCCGGTCACAAACGCAGCGATGAAAGCGGTCAGCAGGCCCTTGGAACCAAGGTAGGTGGTGTTGAAGCCGCTGGCGGCGTCCGTGGCGATGGTGTCGCTCGAAAGGAGCAAGAAGCCGATGATGGCCGCGCACATGCACGAGATGAAGTTGATCTGGTTGTTCTTGGGCAGATCGCGGTTCTGAGCGTCGGCGAAGTGCTTGGCCGTGGTGGCGGCGCAGGCGATGGCCAGGATGCCCATGGAGTAGTTGTAGCACTTCCACAGGGCGTTGTTGATGTCATCGGGCCAGTAGAAACCCCAGATGTTGGGGACCGAGGCTACCAGGCAGAAGATGGACGAGAAGATGATGATGGGGATGACGGAGATAAAGCCGTCGCGGATCGCCTTGAGGTACTTGTTGCGGGCGATCGCGTTGAAAAAGGGCTGGCCCTTTTCGATGATGGCGATGAGTTGCTCCATGCAATGCTCCTAAGAGTCGGTGGGTTAGCAACGATGGTAGCTTTTGGCGTTCGGTTGCCAAAATGTTGACGTTGCCATTTTGCGACACAAAAAAAGACGCGAACCGGTGGTTCCTGTGCCTGCGAACCGTCGATTCCTTACGCGTAAACATTTGAGCCGCCCGGTGGCTCTGTGTTTGCACAATGGCAACGTTAACATTTGGGCGCCAAAAGCCGTTCGGGGAAACAAAAATGTCGGTGAACGGTAGGTTTTGGGTGGTGAGCGTATGGTGGGGGAGGCGTTAGATATACTTGAAGACGCTTCATTTGACTGCGTAGGGTGCCACCAATGGCATCGTTGACATAGAAAGATCGACCTATGGCCGCTGTTAAAAAATCGGTATCCGTCAAAGACGTGGCGCGCCTCGCGGGCGTCTCGGAGCAGACGGTCTCGCGCACCGTGCACGATTCGCCCAGTGTGCGCCCCGAGACCAAGGAACGCGTGCGTGCCGCCATGCGCGAGCTGGGGTATCGCCCCAATTTCGCCGGTCGATCGCTGCGCCGTGGCAAGTTTAAGACCGTCGGCGTCGCCATGTTCAACATTACCGGTACCGGCAACCTCGACCGTATGGAGGGCTTTGCCGCCGCGGCCGATAAGCACGGCTATGCCATCACCCTCACTAAAGTAGACGGGCATCCGTATACCCTCGAGAGCGCATCGTCGCGCATGAGCGCACTGCCAGTGGACGGTATGGTTGTGATCATGAATCGCATGCCGGCAGACTTTGGCACTTTTGAGCCGCTGCCCGGCATGCAGACGGTGCTCGTTACGATGTTGGAGCACCCGCTCTGTTCAACGGTCGATAACGACCAGTTCGATTGCTCGCGCCAGGTGGTCGAGTACTTGCTGGAGCGGGGGCACAAGACCGTGCACTTTATCTCGTGTCCCGAGCGCTCGCTTTCGGGCATGCGGCGCGAGGAAGGCTGGCGCGAGACATTGCGCGCGCATGGCATTGAGCCACCGCGACTTATCCGTGGCGATTGGACGGCGCAGAGCGGATATGCCGCAGGTCAGGCCCTGGCGGATGATCCGACCTGTACGGCCATTTATGCTTCCAACGACGCCATGGCCTACGGCTGCATTCGCGGGCTCGAGTCGCGCGGAAAGCGCGTGCCCGAGGACGTGAGTGTGGTGGGTGTTGATGACAGCCTGGGCGATATCGTGCCCGACCGTCGCCTGACCACGGTGCGCTTTGACAACAAGCGCGTCGGCATGTGGGCGGTCGACAAGATTGCCGGCGCCGAGGGCGTTGCGCCCGGTGTGGAGCACATGCTGTTTCCGGGCGTGCTCGTCGAGGGCGATACGGTGCGCGATGTACGCTAGGGCGCAGGTCTGTTTGGGTTGCCGCTAATTGTGTTCGATATTGTTCAGATTGGTTTAAAAACCGTTCACGGGCGAAAAGCGACCGTTCATAGCTCGAAATTACGTTTTACGCTGTTCTTTTTTGTTTGAATGTTATTGTTTCTGTCATACACAACGCAGCGCGTATGCCCGGACGCGATGCTCTCCATTGGTTCATATGTGAAAGGAACGCAATATGGCAACCAAAGAAGAAATCTCGATGGTTGGATTCGAGATTGTCGCATATGCAGGTGACGCCCAGACCGATCTGCTTGCAGCGCTCGATGCTGCTCGCGAGGGTGACTTTGAGAAGGCCGAACAGCTGCACAAGGATGCCAGCGATGCGCTCATCGGTGCCCACGACACGCAGACCAAGCTGCTTTCGCAGGAGGCCGGCGGTGGCGAGATGGAGATGACCTTCATCATGGCTCACGCTCAGGACACTCTCATGACCACTATGATTCTGGAGAAGCAGGCCCGCTTTACCATCGATGCTTACAAGCGCATCGCCGAGCTCGAGGCCAAGCTCGCCTAACGAGTCCGCACAATCAAGTCCCCTTCCAAAAGCTCTGCCGCTACCCGCGGCAGGGCTTTTTCTGTTCTCCTTCAAGTTGCGGTGAAATAGGGACTGAATAGGGGCCGACGGGCGCAAAACAATCCCTATTCCACCGCAACTCATCCCGTGATAGTCATTGGGGACAGTCTTGGTGCGCTCTGTTCGTCTTCCCGTTCGTTTTTTGCTCGGTGGGTATACTTCCTTTCGCATTAAACGCCGGACTGAGGAGGTATCCAAATGCCGGACAACGGATCGATTCAAAAGAAAGACGCGCACGAGATGACTCATGGGCGTCCTGTCCAGATAACCGAGCATACGACGGTAACCGAGCTGCAGCCCAGCCTGTCCGATGTCGTGTGCGCAAACAAAAAGCTGCAGATTGGCTTTATCGTTGCGCTCGTGGTACTGGCGCTGTTGTCGGGCTTTGTAGCTCGTCCGCATTTTGCCGATACCAAGACCTGGGACTCCACCATCGAGGTCATCGATCAAAAGAAGGGCAATGTTTTGGCGCTCACGACCTCGTGCGTCGCCCTATCTGCGGGTATCACCGCGCTGCCGGGCGATACGGGAACGCCGGTTGCCGAGCAGCTCGCGCAGCTTTCGGGCAACCTTGGTATCGTGCTTGCCGTGCTATACCTAGAGAAATATCTGCTGACTATTTTGTGGTCGGTTGGCTTGGGCATCTTAATCCCGTTTGCGTTGGTGCTCTTTGCGGTGTCGCTCGGCATTCACGGGCGCTGGAGTACGAGCGCCGTCCTGCGCCGTGTGGCGACACGCGTGCTGGTGGTTGCCGTGATCGGCATGGCGCTCGTACCCGCGAGCGTATGGGTGTCGCAGAAGGTCGATGAAACGTATCGCGTAAGTATTGAGCAAGCTGAGCAAAAGGCTGCGGACGCAGCCGACACCACGGACAAGTCAGCCGAGACCAGCTCAAAATCGAACAAGAAAAAATCCGAGGCCACGGAGTCCAAAAACGTGCTCGAGCAGTTGACCGATGGGGCATCGAGCCTTGTTACGTCGGTAACCAGTGGTGCCAAGCAGATGACCGACGAGATCGTGCAGCAGGTGACCGACCTCATCGAAGGCGTCATCGTAATGATCGTGACCTCGTGTGTGATTCCTCTACTGGTGCTCGCGGCGTTCCTATGGCTAGGACACGTGCTGCTGGGGATCGATATCTCCGGTCCCGCGAACTATCTGACGGGTCGTTTCTTGAGCGGTCCGTCCAAACATGCCAAGAAGAGCGGGCAGTCTGAGTAGGCGGCAAAGCGATCTTTGGAAGATCAACCGTGAGAAGGGCGGTCGAGACACGTTCTCGGCCGCCCTTTTGTTTGTTGAACACATGGTCGCTACGTCCGCGCCCGGTCCAAACGGTCAGCAATCATCTGTGAACGGTATCTGTTCAAAAAAGAACAAAGATAAACAAATAGTTGTTGCAGTTACTGTTCGAATGTGTTCAAATAAACATGAACAGTGAAGAACCGCACATTCAGATGCCCGGACCTGAACGCGATTCAACACTTCCAAACAGAAACTACGCACCTGCGTATCTCTCAAGGAGGATGTCATGAGGGTTGTAATCGCTTCCGATGCCGACGGTATGTCGATGAAGGAGTCCATCAAGGAGATGCTCATCGCCGACGGTCACGAGGTCGTCGACTATTCCGAGACCCCTGCCGCGGACTTTGTCGATTCCGCGACCGCCGTTGCCAAGGACTTGCTGGAGCACAAGGATTCCCAGGGCTTCGCATTCGATAAGTACGGCGTCGGCTCCTATATGGCCGCCGTCAAGATCAAGGGCATGGTCGTCGCCAACATTTCCGACGAGCGTTCCGCCTACATGACCCGCGAGCACAACGGCTCGCGCATGGTCACCATGGGCCCGGGCGTTGTGGGCACCGAGGTCGCCAAGAAGATCGCCCGCGAGTTCCTGCGCGCCCAGTACGCCGGCGGCCGTCACCAGATTCGTGTCGACATGCTCAACAAGATGGCCTAACGAGAGCCACCGAGAACTCGAACTTCTACCTCAACTTGTGAATTCAGACGAAAGGACGTTCTGATGAAGAAGACCATCGCAATCGGTTGCGACCATATCGTTACGGACGAGAAGATCTATCTGGCCGACCGCCTGGAGCAGGCTGGCTACAAGGTGCTCGACTGCGGCACCTACAGCCACACCCGTACGCACTATCCCATCTACGGTAAGGCCGTGGGCGAGGCTGTTGCCAGCGGCAAGGCCGACTTTGGCGTGGCCCTGTGCGGCACCGGCATCGGCATCACCAACGCCGTCAACAAGGTTCCCGGCGCCCGCTGCGCCCTGGTTCGCGACATGACCTCTGCCCTGTATGCCCGTCGCGAGCTCAACGCCAACATCGTGGGCTTTGGCGGCAAGATCACCGGCGAGTTCCTGATGGCCGATATCATGCTTGCCTTCCTGGAGGAGCCCTACGAGAAGACCCCCGAGCACGATGCCCTGATCGCCAAGATCGATGCCTGCAATAAGGCCGACGCCGAGGCTCAGGCTGACCCGCACTTCTTTGACGAGTTCCTCGAGAAGTGGGACCGCGGCGAATACCACGATTAGTGGGTATCCGGCGTAATTAACTAGTCCGTTGACGGCTCGCGTTTCTGTGATGGGGCGCGGGCCGGTTTGCTATCAGCCCAATTGGCCCAGCGGGCTGGACGTGCATTGTTCTTTTGTTTGCGGTGCTGCCTCATTACCTTTCTGCTAAAGGCACGACGTTCACAATGGATCGTGCGAGATGATATGTGAAGGAGAAGATTCCCATGGAGTTTGTTCTTGATAACGGTTCTATCCGCGTAGCACTGAGCACGGCGGGCGGGTCGTTCACTTCTATTGCGGCCAACGGCCGTGAGTACCTGTGGCAGGGCGATCCGGCGGTGTGGTCGGGCCAGGCACCTATTTGCTTCCCGATCTGCGGCGGTCTTCGTGACGGTCGCGCAATGACCATGGGCGGCCGCGAGGTCAAGCTCGCCCGCCACGGCTTTGCTCGCAAGCAGGAGTGGAAGCTCGAGGAGCAGGGCGACAACATGGTTGCGCTGAGCTTAAGCTCTGCCGACCATGCCGAGTTGCTCGAGCAGTACCCGTATCCGTTTAAGATCGTTGCTCGTTACACGATCGATTCGGAAAAGGTGAACGTGTCGTACGAGGTGACCAATGAGGGCACCGAGGACATGCCGTTCTTTGTGGGCGGTCACCCCGGCTTTAAGTGCCCGCTCGACGAGGGCGAGTCCTATGACGACTACGAGCTCCGTTTTGAGCAGCGTGAGGCCACCGACCTCTGCACTGCCGTTCCCTCGACGGGCCTGATTGATGTTGAGCATCGCAGCAAGAACCCCATGATCGGCCAGAACCTGCCGCTTACCCATGAACTCTTCGACTTCGCGGAGACCATCTTTGACGTGCTCGAAAGCCGCGTGGTCACGCTGACCAAAAAGGATGAGGATAAGGGCGTGCGTCTGACGTTCCCCGATATGCCGTATTTGATTGTGTGGAGCAAGCCCGAGGGCGACTTTGTGGCTGTGGAGCCGTGGGGTGGCCTGTCCACCTGTTCCGACGAGGACGACATCTTGGAGCATAAGCGTGGCTGCCTGGTGGCCAAGCCGGGGGAGACCATCACCCGCGGTTTTGAGATCGAGATTCTTTAACGAGTTATCGTATGTTTGGGGTAGGTCATGCCGCCCCGGAACAGGAGTTCAATATGATTCTGACCGTTACCATGAACCCGTCGATTGACACCCGTTATCAGCTCGACAAACTGATCATCGACGATGTTAACCGCGTAACGCCCGAAAAGACCGCCGGCGGTAAGGGCCTCAACGTGAGTCGCGTGCTTCTGCAGCTGGGCGACGACGTGCTCGCGACCGGTCTGCTGGGTGGCCACATGGGTGCCTATATGGCCGAGCTTATGGATGCCGACGGCGTCAAAAACGACTTTGTTCCCATTGCCGGCGAGACGCGCATTTGCCTGAATATCCTGCACGAGGGCAATCAGACCGAGCTTTTGGAGAGCGGTCCGCAGATCGCTTCTGCCGAGCTCGAAGCCTTTACGGCCAAGTTTGCCGAGCTTGCGGCGAAGGCGGATGTCGTGACGCTTTCGGGCTCGCTGCCGCGCGGTGTCGATGCCGGCTACTACGCCGAGCTGGTCAAGATTGCCGAGGAGGCGGGCGCCAAGGTGCTGCTCGATACCTCGGGCGCTTCACTGGAGGCAGCGCTGGAGTCCGACGCCAAGCCCGAGCTCGTGAAGCCCAACCTGACCGAGATCAATGGCCTGCTGGGCGCGTCCTTTACGACCGACGATGTCGATGCCCTGCGTGAGGCGCTTGCCGCCGATGGTCGCTTTGCCGGTATTCCCTGGGTTGTCGTCTCGATGGGCGCCGCAGGCTCGGTGGGCTTCCATGAGGGTCGTGCGTTCCGCGCCAAGACGCCCGCGATTGCCGCTGTGAACGCGACGGGTTCCGGCGACTCGACCATCGCCGGCTTTGCGCATGCGATTGCTGCTGGTGCCGACGACGTCACGGTGCTCAAGACCGCCAATACCTGCGGCAAGCTTAACGCCATGGATCCCAAGACCGGCCACCTGGTCATGGATCGCTGGGACGAGGTCTACAACAGCGTTGTCGTGACTGAACTCTAGGAGTCGCGACATCGAACATTCAAAAACGGCGCCCGCCGGCGATGTTGCCGGCGGGCGCCGTTGTCTTGAAGACGAAATGATCCGTTTTCCTCCGTCCCCAAGGGATCATTACAACGAGTCGATAAAGCGCTGTTGGGCGGCGCGGCCGGCTTCGTCCCACTTAAAGACGCCGGCGTTGTCGAGCACGTGGCCAAACACCACGCCGACCTCTTCGTGCAGGATGTCGATGGCGTTGTCGGCCGTAAGCTCGTCGGCGCGGCGGGCAAAGACGTCCTTGGCCCATGCGGCGTGGCTGCGGCAAAGGTCGTCGCCCTCGAGCGCGCCAGCAAGGTCGTAGCTGGCATCGGCCTTGGCCGCCAGCAAGTGCTCGCGGACAGCGCCGAGCTCGGGAACCAAGCGCGGCGGCAAAATGGCCAGGCCCATGACCTCGATCAGGCCGATGTTCTCCTTCTTGATGTGGTGGTACTCAGCATGCGGGTGGAATACGCCCAGCGGATGCTCGTCGGTCGTGATGTTGCAGCGAAGTGCCAAGTAGGCCTCGTAGACTTCGCCGCCGGCATTGCCGCGCGAGTCGACGCGGCGGATGACGGGCGTCACGGTGTTGTGCGCCACGCCGTCGGCTGTGTGCGCGATGACGCCCACAGACTCATCGGTCCACTCGCGCCAGGCGAGGATAATCTTCTCGGCGGCGTCGAGCAGCTGGGCGCGGTCGTGCGATCGTAGTCGCAGCACCGAAAGCGGCCACTGTAACACGGTACCGCTGACCTGGTCAAAGCCGGGCACGTTAAAATGCGAGACTTCGGTGGCATGCATCATGGGGAACTCGTGCGCGCCGCCCTGGAAGTGGTCGTGCGACAGAATCGAGCCGCCCACGATGGGCAGGTCGGCGTTGGAGCCAATAAAGTAGTGCGGGAACAGGTCGACAAAGTCGAGCAGGCAGGTCAGCCCCTTGCGGTCGACGTGCATCGGACGATGTTCGGAGCTCATGGCAATGCAGTGCTCGTTAAAGTACGCGTACGGGCTGTACTGGAAGCCCCAGCGCTCGCCGTTGAGCTGGATGGGGATAACGCGCAGATTCTGGCGGGCGGGGTGGGCGCCGCCGTCGGCTGCAGCGGAGCGTCCAGGGTAGCCCTCGTTCTCGATGCACAGCTGACAGGCGGGATACTTCTCGCCCGTGTTTTTGGCGGCACCGGCTGCGGCAATATCGCGCGGGTCCTTCTCAGGCTTGGACAGGTTGATGGTGATCTCAAGATCGCCCCAGTTGGTGGGGGTGCTCCATTTGATGTTGCGCGCGATGGCGGCGCGGCGCACGTAGCCGGCATCACAGCACAGACCATAGAACCAGTCGGTCGCGGCGCGGGGCTCGTTGACGCCCATGCGTCCGTTGAACTCTTCGTTTACAACCGAAGGCCTCGGCATGAGCGCGCCCATGATGCGCATGGCGATGCGGTCGCGGCCCGATGCCGTGTCCTCGGCGGCGCCGTTGGCAACAGCCGCCTCGGCAAGCGCGGCAAGTGTGCCTTCAAGGTCAAAGTTGGGCAGGGTGTCGGGGTGCAAGAGCGAGAGTTTTTCGACCTGGAGCGCCCAGGCCATGTCGAGCGCCGGGCCCGTAGCACCGATGCACTCGAGAATGGTGTTATACGCCCAGATGCGATCGTCCTGGCCGATCATCGATCGGTGGATAGCGTACTCGATCAGGTTCTGCGCGGCCTCGCGCACGTCAGTCATTACAGCCATGCCGCGTAAGCCCCCTTGTCAGAGATGGCGTAGTGACGGGCAGAGCCTTCGCCCAGCCAGCCGTTCATCTTGGCGATGAAGGTGTCGACCAGGTCGAGCGGCACGAAGGCCTGGATGGTGCCACCAAAGCCGCCACCGTGGATACGGACGGCGCCGCGGCCGTCGAGCACGTGCTCGGCCAGCGCCAGGGCATACATGGAAGGCTGCTCGGAGCCCAGCTTGGCAACGACATTCTGCAGGTACATGGCAGAGCTGGCGCCGGACTCGCGCGTCAGGACCAGGAACTGATCGATGTCGCCGGCGTTCAGGGCCGCCCAGCGCTTATCGACCAGGCCGTTCTCGTACCAGTAGTGAACGGCGCGCAGGCAGGCACGGTCGCCCAGTTTGGCACGCAGCTCGGTGAGCTTGGCGTCAAAATCGGCAACATCGACCTCGCACAGGCGTGCCTTGCCAAACTCGGCGGCGACGTCCTGCATCTCGCGCGGAACGGCGGCGTAGTCGTCGGTAGCTGCCACATGGTCGGCACCGACCTTAACGAGCACGAGCGCATAGCCGTGATCCTCAAAGTTGAGTTTGAGCTTCTGGGTCTTGGGCTGGGCCTGATCCTCAAAGTCCATGTAGGCGAGTCCGCCCAAGCAAACGGCGGCCTGGTCCATCAGACCGCAGGGCTTGCCGTAGTAGTTGTTCTCGGTGCGCTGGCTCATCTGGGCGAGCGTGACGGGCTCAATGGCGGGCGCGCCCCAGAGCGTCTCCATGGCACGACCGTACGCGGCTTCGACGGCGGCAGAGCTGGAAAGGCCGCCGCCCGAGGGGACGGAGCAGGTAAAGGCAAAGTCGAAGCCTTTGGGCTCAACGCCAAGGGCTGCGACCTCGTGGGCCATACCGCGCACGAGGCTTGCGGACGTGCCCTTCTCGGACTCCTGAACGTCTAGCGTGTCGAGCGCGATTTCAAACGTGGGATAGCCCTCGTCGGCTACGCGAACCTTGTTGGAATCGGTTGCCACGGCGATGCCGTCGACGGCGACATCGAGCGAGCCGGCGATAACGTGGCCACCCTCGTGGTCGGTGTGGTTGCCGCTGATCTCGGAACGGCCGGGCGCGTGCACGTAGAGCACCTGGCGGTCGCCGATGGGGCCAAACTCCTCCTCGAACAGCTTGGTGAGCGTGGCGAATGTCTTTTCGTCGGGGGTGGTCATGGGAGTCCTTTCCTTGGCGCGCACGGGTGGGTTTTGCGTCGTTATGAGTACGTTAACAACTTGAAGCGGCATGAACCAAGTGTTCACAATACCGCACGTTACGGGCTATGTTAACGTACTCATAACACATCGCTTGTCACTTTTTGAGAATCTGGTAATCGGTAGAAATTCAGCCGTGAACGGTACTGCCGTATGGACTTATAAAGCAGAAGAGATGCAGATAGAAAAAGTAGAGTACGTTAACATGCGTCCGACGATAGCGGGCCTCGGCGCGGGATGTATTTCTGCCCGGGCCGGCATTCACGCTATTCAGATCTCGCAAGGGTGAAGGTGATCCTGTGGCAAGGCGCCCGTCCAACGATACCAGTTCGCGTCCGGTCTCCATGGCCGACGTCGCCCGCGCTGCCGGCGTTTCGCAGCAGACGGTTTCGCGCGTCGCCAACGGCTTGCCTAACGTTAACGAGCAGACGCGCCAGCGCGTACAGGCCGCTATGCAAAAGCTCGGCTTTCGTCCGAGTTATGCCGGTCGCTCGCTGCGCGACGGCCGTTATCATTCGGTCGGCCTGTGCGTCAACGATGTCACCAAGTTCGGCAACCTCTCAATGATCGACGGCATCGCCAGCGCTGCTCGCGAGCATAATTGCGCCATCACGCTGGTCGAGATGTCCAAGACCGAGGAGTTTTCGCTTGCCGAGGCCACGCGTCGTATGGCCGCATTGCCGGTGGACGGCATCATCATCGGCATGAGTCGCATGGCGCCCGATTTTGAGACGTTTGATCCACTGCCGGGCATTGGCACGGTCATCGTTACCATGTACGCGCACCCGCGGGTGACCACGGTCGATTCCGACCATTACGGCTGCTCGCTATTGCTTATGGATCACCTGTTTGAGCTAGGGCACGAGCAGATTCGCTATATTGGCGGCCCGTCATTCTCGGTCGACGAGCAATTTCGTCGCGCCGGTTGGCAGGATGCACTCGAGCGTAAACACATCGAGCCGGCAGAGCCGCTCGAGGGCGACTGGTCTGCCAACAGCGGCTACGAGGCCGGCAGGTACCTGGCCGAGCACGATCGCACCATGACGGCGATTTACGCGGCAAACGACCAGATGGCAAATGGCGCGATTGCAGCGCTGCGCGATAGCGGTCTGCGCGTGCCCGAGGACGTGAGCGTGGTGGGCGTCGACGATTCGCTCGATGATTTTGTGGCACACAACGAGCTCACGACCGTGCGATTCGATCTACATCAGCGCGGACGCGAGGTATTCGAGCATGCGGTTCCCGAGGCGGGTACGGCGGGCAAAACCGTTGCCATTCGTATTCCCGGCCAGCTCATTATTCGACATAGCACGGCAGCGCCGCGCATAAAGTTTTTGTAGGTCAACAGCGGTATATTCCGCCTCAATAACAATCGATAAGGATGCTGGCAGATAGCCGTGGCTCTAAAGGCGAGTGCTATGATAGACGGGCTCTTTTGTCTATCTAGGAGGCTTTGCCCGATGGAGATCACCAAGGATATCCGCTACATTGGCGTCAACGATCACGACATTGACCTGTTCGAGGGCCAGTACGATGTGTCCGAGAACGGTATGGCATACAACAGCTACGTTATCTTGGGCGAAAAGATCGCTGTCGCCGATTCAGTCGACGGCGGTTTTGTTGACGAGTGGCTCGGCAACCTCGAGGCCGTGCTCGATGGCCGCACGCCCGACTACCTGATCGTCCATCACATGGAGCCCGATCACTCCGCCGGCATCGCCGCCTTTATGGAGCGCTATCCCCAGGCGCAGATTGTTGCCAGCATGGGCGCCTTCCGTATGATGGTCAACTACTTTGGCACCGACTTCCCCGAGCGCAAGATGGTCGTCAAAGATGGCGACGTGCTCGACCTGGGCGGCCACAGCCTAACCTTTGTCGGTGCCCCCAATGTTCACTGGCCCGAGGTGCTCTTCTCCTACGAGTCCACCGACAAGGTGCTCTTTAGTGCCGACGGTTTTGGCAAGTTTGGCGCCAACGACATCGAGGATCCCGAGGGCTGGGCTTGCGAAGCGCGCCGTTACTACTTTGGCATCGTCGGTAAGTTCGGCAAGTTCGTGCAGGCCGTCCTCAAGAAGGCCGCCGACCTGGACATCCAGATTATCTGCCCGCTCCACGGCCCCGTGCTGACTGAGAACCTGGGCTACTACCTCGACACCTATAACACCTGGTCGAGCTATCAGCCCGAGGACGAGGGTATCACGATTGCCTATGCGAGCGTGTACGGGCATCTGAAGGCTGCCGTCGAGGAGCTCGCATCTGCGCTTGAGGCTCGCGGCCAGAAGGTCTCCGTCTTTGACCTGGCTCGTGACGACATGGCCGAGGCCGTTGAGGATGCGTTCCGCTACGACCGTCTGGTGCTCGCCTCCATCACCTATCAGGGCGAGATCTTCCCGTGCATGAGCACCTTCATCCATACGCTCGCCGAGCACGCCTACCAGAACCGTACGGTGGCGCTCGTCGAGGCCGGCTCTTGGGCGCCCGCTGCTGCCAAGGTTATGACCAAGGAGCTCGAGGGCATGAAGGACATCACCCTGGCGCAGAACAAGGTGACCGTGCTGGGCTCGCTCAACGACGCCTCGCGCGCTCAGATCGAGGCCCTCGCCGACGAGCTGTCCAAGTAGCGACACGTTCACTTTTGACGCTCAACCATCACAACCACCACAAAGGGGACAGGCACCTTTGTGGTGGTTTTTATTTAGTTGGCGGCGATGATGAGGGCTGGACGTGCGCCGTCGGCGGTCTTGGCGATTGAGGTGGCGACGGCGCCTTCGGGGTCTCGGTCCATCACGATGGCGTCGACATCGGTCAGCTCGGCAAAACGGTACATGCCGCGTCCGTTGACCTTACTGGCGTCCATGAGGGCGACGCTTTGATGGGCTGCGGCGATCATAGCCGTTTTGGTCTCGGCCATCTGCGGAAAGTCGGTCGTAAAGCCGCAGCCGGGAACAAAAGCGCCAGGGCACATGACGGCCAGATCGGCATGGACCATTTGGAGCGCCTGCATGGTAAGTGGACCGTACAGATAACGATGGCCTTTGCGCAGCGCCCCGCCCAGCATGACGACATCGACCGAGGGCATGCTCTCGTCGATATAATCGGCGATGGTAATGTCGGCCGTGATAACGGTGATGCCGTTGCGCTGATCGAGGAGCCGGACGAACTCGAGCGCCGTGGTGCCCGAGTCGACGAGCAGCGTGTCGCCGTCATTGACGAGCTCGATGGCGCTTTGCGCGATGGCCTGCTTGGCGGCAACGTTGACATTGATGCGGCGATCCTGCGTGGAAACAGTCAGACGCTTGTGGAGCGATACGGCGCCACCATGCGTGCGGCGCAGCTTGCCTGCTTCGGCGAGCGCGTCCAGGTCGGCGCGGGCGGTAACGGAGGACACGCCAAAGGTCTGGGCGATTTCTGCTACCTGCACCGAGGCATTATGCTCGAGCATTTCCATGATGGCGGCACGACGCTCATCGGCGAAGGCTCGGGTTGTTGCATGGGCCATAGCTGCTCCATTCACGGCCAAATTTGCAGGAATTGTGTTGACTCTATTTTCGTTCATTTTCTTTTTGGATAAGAAAACACCTTTCGATTACTTATCTTTTCTATAAAAGAAAGACGCTGAATGCCCAAAATTCAATATCGAACATGTCAGCTCGGCTCAAATTCCTTCCGTTTACTTTTCAAAAGCGACGGTATTGACCTGCATGGGCTCAATATCTCGCACGTGCAAAGCCGCTGAATTTCATACAATGAGCGCAGTAAAACGCAAGGTAAAACGCCTTGTGAACAACTACGCCCGATGTCCAGATGCGGGCGAGGGAGAGGAGCAAACGCTCATGGCACTTGTTACCACCGAAAAGATGCTCAAGGACGCTCAGGCCGGCCACTACGCCGTCGGCGCGTTCAACGTCGAGAACCTCGAGTTTGTTATGGCCGTTCTGGCTGCTGCCGAGGAGACCAAGTCCCCCGTCATCATGCAGACCACCCCGGGCACCATCAAGACCGCTGGTCTGGACTACTTCTACGGCATGGTCAAGGCTGCTGCCGAGCGCGCTTCCGTGCCCGTCGCTCTGCACCTCGATCACGGCGATGGCTATGACCGCTGCATGCAGGCTTTCCGCACCGGCTATACCTCTGTCATGATCGACGGTTCGCACGAGTCCTTCGAGGACAACATCGCCCTGACCAAGTCCGTCGCCGACGCTGGCCGCGCCATGGGCGTGCCCGTCGAGGCCGAGCTCGGTAAGGTTGGCGGCAAGGAGGACGACGGTCCCGCGGTTGAGGGCGAGAGCCCCTACACCGATCCGGCCGAGGCCAAGGAGTTCGTCGAGCGCACCGGCTGCACCTCCCTCGCAATTGGCGTTGGCACCAGCCACGGCGTGTACACGAGCGATCCGCACATCGAGCAGTCCGTGGTCAAGGCCATCCGCGACGCCGTCGACGTGCCGCTGGTCCTGCACGGCACCTCCGGTGTGCCCGATGAGCAGGTTGCCGAGGCTGTGAAGAACGGCATCTGCAAGGTTAACTACGCCACCGAGCTGCGTCAGGCCTACACCAAGGGCTTCATGGCCTACATGGCCGAGAACCCCGCCTGCTTCGACCCCAAGAAGCCGGCCAAGGAGGGCATGCGTGAGATCACCGAGCTGGTTAAGATCCGCATGACCAACCTCAACTCTGTGGGCAAAGCAGAGTAACAGCAAGGGTACTCCGACTCGCTACATATCCCGGGGAGGGACGAGGGTTTAGTTCCCCAATCGTCCTCGGGCATGCAAAAAGCCTCGCTGCGCACTTCGTGCGGCGAGGCTTTTTGCCCCCTGCGGAAAGATTGGGGAGCTAAGCCCTCGTCCCTCCCAGGTTGACCTACTCGAGGTCGTCGCCCTTGTGGCGTTAGAGCGGAAAAAATCGGAGCGTTAGGGCTTCTTTGCTGATGGGGGATTAGTATGCCCGGGCTTGGTTGGGGAATGCCTGGTCTAGGGATGCTTGGAGCTTTTCGAAGGATGCTCGTAAGTTGAGGCTCTGGTCGGTTGAGCGTTTGGCTTTTGTGGTGGGGGAGTCGAGGAGGCCGTTTCTCTGTGTCGGGGGGAAGGAGAAAAGGTTTGCATGATTTAGGGATGGCTGCTGTGCTGCGCCGTTGGAAGAATGCATGCTTATGCGGCCTCCTCGATGTCCACCAAAAGATTGCGCACGGGGTGTGCTGCTAGGTCCCGTGCGCTGGCAGTATTATGCCGCGGTTGCTGCAAAGAAGCGCTAAAGAAAGGCTTAACCTGGTTTGGTGTTACGATGAAACCGCAGGTCAAGGCTATTGAGTAACACTCTTGAAAGGTTTTGAGCTTAAGGGCTTTCTAAGGTTTGTGGCGTAGACGTGGCGCGGACGTGCGGAGCGCGTGAATGCTCGCTGTTAGCGCTGCGGCTCTGCAGCCCGTACCTGCTCGATGACCTTTTCCATGGTGGCATCGATGCGGTCTTTCTTGAGCTCGCATTCCCAGACGGTGATGGGCGTCCAGCCCATTTGAGTGAGTGCTGCCACGGCGGTGCGGTCGCGCTCGACGTTGCGACGGAACTTTGCCTCCCAAAACTCAACGTTGCGCTTGGGCTGGCTAGGGCTGCACTTGGGGCAGCGGTGCCAAAAGCAACCGTTGACGAAGATGGCGATCTTGCGGCCGGGGAAGGCGATGTCGGGCTTGCCGGGAACCTTCCATTCCAAGCGATAACCCGTAAGGCCTGCTGCGCGCAGGCGCTGACGTACGAGTAGCTCGGGCTTGGTGTTGGCGCGCTTGTTGCCCTTCATGGACTTTTTGATGGCGGCGCGACGGCGGACCAGTTCGCGCTCGTCAGCGGAGAGGTCCGAGGTATCGATGCCGTCGAGCAGGCCGGGCTTGGGACGCTTCTTGCTGCGGCGCTTGGCTTTGCGCTTGGGTTTGGTGGCGGGCTCGTCGGTCATGGTGGCCTCGGCGTCGTTGGCAGTGCTGCTGGCCTCGAGTCGATCTTCCTTCAGCTCAATCAGCGCATCGATAAGCCCCTTGTCGGCGGGCATCCACTCGACGGTGGCAAGCGAGGTGCGCGGAATCCAGCGGATATCGAGCTGGCGGTCGCGCTTCTGGGGCTCATCGGATTCATCAGCCAACGAGCAGTAGTAGCATTCCATGGAGAGATGAAAATCGGGGTAGTCATACTCAACGGTATAGAAATCGCGCAGGTTGGTGACTTTTACCTGCAGCTCTTCCATGAGCTCGCGGCGCACGGCGTCCTCGGGTGTCTCGCCGCGCATGAGCTTGCCGCCGGGAAACTCCCAAAGTCCCTGCATGTTGCCGTAGCCGCGCTGCACGGCAAGCAGCTCGTCAGACCCTTCCTTGCGAATGATCCCAGCGGCAACATGAACAGTCTTCAACAGGAGTCCTTTCTCAACATCAACACGCGGCAGGGTAGCTACCCGTACCTTACACAACGGTAAGGCAAGCGTAAGCCATATCGATGGTAGCCGACTCGTCTTCTTGCGACTATAGATGCCGTAGACTAATCGCAAGAAAGGACTCGGTATGCAAACCACGCACATGGCGACCCCGGTACTGGAGGTCGCGCATCTCGAAAAGGTATACGGAGCGCTGGGCAACGTGACCCGTGCGCTCAACGACGCCAGCTTTACCGTCAACCGCGGCGAATTTGTTGGCATCATGGGCGCTTCGGGCTCGGGCAAGTCGACCCTGCTCAATTGCGTCTCGACCATCGATAGCGCCACGAGCGGCACCATCCGCATCAACGGCCAGGACGTGACGCGCATGAAGCAGGCTAAGCTTTCGCAGTTCCGCCGCGAGGAGCTCGGCTTTATCTTCCAGGACTCCAACCTGCTCGATACGCTCACGGCACGCGAGAACATCGCCCTGCCGCTCACCATCGCCCGCACAAACTCGGCAGAGATCTCAACCCGCGTGCAGGATGTGGCAGCGCGCCTGTCTATCAGTCAGGTGCTCGACAAGTATCCCTACCAGATGTCCGGCGGTCAGCAGCAGCGCGTTGCCGCGGCTCGCGCGCTCGTCACCGACCCCACCATGATCATGGCCGACGAGCCCACCGGTGCCCTCGATTCCAAGAGCGCTCGCCTGCTGCTCGAGAGCCTGGAGGCCCTCAATCGCCGCCTGCGCGCCATCGTGCTCATGGTCACGCATGACAGCTTTGCTGCCAGCTACACGAGCCGTGTGCTGTTTATCCGTGACGGCAAGATCTTCACCGAGCTGCGCCGCGGCGACACCGACCGCCGAGAGTTCTTCGACCGCATTATGGAGGTCGTTGCCATGATGGGCGGTGAGGGCTCCGATGCTCTGTAAACTCGCTTGGGGTAACGTCCGCCGCGCCGGCCGCGACTACCTCGTCTACCTTTTGACGCTCACCCTGGGCGTCACGGTCTTCTACGCCTTTAACACCATCTCGATGCAGGTCGACATCGCCGGAATCGATGAAGAGGGCTTGGCGCAGGTTATGGGCAGCATGCTCGGCGACCTGACGTACTTTTTGGCCGGTGTCATGGCCTTTTTGATGGTGTATGCCAATAACTTCATCATGAAACGCCGCAAGAAGGAGTTTGGCCTGTATCAGGTGCTCGGCATGGGGCGCGGACGCGTCGCCACGATCATGGCGCTCGAGACGGTGATTGTCTCGGTCGTGGCCTTTGTCGCCGGCATTGTGCTGGGTGTGGGGCTCTCCCAGCTCATGACGTTCTTTACGGCCTCGCTTTTTAAGACACAGATTGCCAATTTCCACTTCTTTTTCTCGGTGCATGCGTTCAATCTGACCCTTGCCTGCATGCTCGTAATGTTTGTGCTCACGCTACTGCTGAACCTTCGCGCCGTGCGTCGTACCAAACTCATCGAGCTTATGGGTGCCGAGCGTCGCAACGAGAGCATCAAGACGCGCAACCCCTGGATTGCGATTGCCATCTTTGCCGTGGGCGTGGTGCTTGTGGGCGTGGCCTATTACCGTCTGCTACGTGATGGGTTCCCGCTAACCGCGACGGACAGCAAGCTGCAAGAGGCCATGAACCAGTTTGGCATTACGACCGCTATGGTTACCGTGGGCACCTTTGCCCTGTTCTGGGGACTCTCGGGCATGCTCATCAAGCTGCTGCAGAGCCTGCGCGGCGTGTATTGGCGCGGCCTCAACATGTTTACCGTGCGCCAGCTTGCGGCCAAGGTCAACACGGTGTGCTTTTCGATGGGCGTCATCGCGATGCTCCTGTTTTTGGCCATCACCTCAGTGACGTGCGGTATGTCGATTGCCAATGTGATGAACGAAAACCTGGAGCGCTATAACCCTGTTGACGTGTCACAGACGTATGTCTATTACACGCCCGATACGCTCGACTACTACAAAGAGTACATCAATCCGTCTGAAGCCGATCGCATGGTGCTGGCCGATAGTACGGTCGATTTGTACTCCGCATGGCACGGCGATCGTATCGATCACGATAACGTTGCAGACGGTATTAAGGGCAAGTCGGCGGACAACAACGACGAGACCGGCAAGAAGGTCGATATCGCCGATGTTGCCGGTGAGCATGTGCAGATCGATTCGTATCTGAGTTACCCGCTTGGCGGTTCGGATCCTTCGGTGACTCCAAGTGAAATGTGCAAGGCCATGGGCGAAAAGCTTCCCAAGGCGTTCGGGGGTAGCAATGCCGATACGATGGGTCTGTTTGTGACGCCGGCGAGCCAGTACAACAAACTGCGTCAGATGATGGGCGAGGAGCCGGTGCACATCGGTCACGACCAGTATCTGCTCACGTGTGATATGGGCGGCGAGCTGGTCGACCTGTACACCAAGTATATGGCTGGCGGCCATGCCCTTACCTTGGGCGGGCATACGCTCAAGCCCGCAACCGATAAGTCGGACGAAGATGCGGCGGCCATCGCCAACTCGGCGATGGGCAGTAATCTGGGTACCGTCGTCGTTGCCGACGAGCTGTTGTCCCAACTTAATCTGCAGCCGTATTCCAGTAGCCTGCTCGTTAACTACAAACAGGGGATGGATACGACCGAGGCAGACGAGAGTATTAAATACACTGTGCTCGACAATCTGCTCGTTGACGGCAAGGAGCCGGGGTCGTGGGGAACCTTCATCACACGCTCCGAGATGTACGCGCAAGCAGCGCAAATGAACGGTCTTATTAGCTACCTAGCCATCTACATCGGCTTTGTATTGGTCGTTGCATGCGCGGCGATTCTGTCGATCCAGCAACTCTCCAACGTGGCCGACGGCAGCCGCAGCTATCGTGTGCTGGCACAGATCGGCTGTGAGGACCGCCAGATTCGTCATTCGGTGATGGCGCAGCAAGCGGTATTCTTCCTGTTCCCGCTGGCAGTGGGCCTGGCGCACTCCTTTGTGGCACTTAAGGTGATCATCGAGCTGGTGAGCATTTTCGGAAATATGAGCATCGGCGGCACCGTGGGCCTCACCTGTGCAATCTTCCTGGCGGCCTACGGCGGCTACTTCCTGGTGACCTACCTCATGAGCGCCGGAATGGTACAAGCTGCCATCGCCACCCGTTACAGCGAATAGCCGACTCAAAGCAAAACAATCGCAGGTTGAGCATAAGTCAGCGAAAGCGCCCCTAGACGAGCAAGGTGACGTGAAAGAGGAGGGAAGCGTACTTCGGTACGCGACCGACGATTGAACGTCAGATTGCCGCCTAGGGGCGCTTGCAGCGTCGAGCCGTTACGCGGTTTGGCATAACCGCGTAACTTCATCGTAGAAGCGCGTTTGCGGGCGGCGGATGCTCGTCTCCTGTCGCCCGCTCACCGAGGCTTGGCAATTGTCTTAATATCTTAAGGGTCTCGATTTGTCCAAGACTGAGCGAAGGAGCTCATCATGAGCGACGGAAAGAAGAAGCTTTCCTTCTTGACGGTCATTTCGACCATCATCTGCGTCGTCTTCGTTTGCGAGGCCGCCGCTCCCGCTGCTGCCATTGGCAACCAGCAGTTCTTCTGGTGGATCTTCCTGATCCTGACCTTCCTGCTCCCTTATGGCATGGTCGTTGCCGAGCTCGGCACCACCTATGACGGCGAGGGCGGCATTTACGACTGGGTACGTGATGGCCTGGGCGACAAGTGGGGCGCCCGCATCTCGTACTACTACTGGGTTAACTACCCGCTGTGGATCGCCTCGCTGGCTACCATGTTCCCCGACATTCTGGGCATGGTCTTTGGCGTCGAGTTCAATCTGATCGCCAAGTTGGGTATCGATCTTGCCTTTGTGTGGATCGTCTACCTCATGGGTCGCTCCAAGGCGGCCGACTCCGAGTGGGTCCTGAACGGCGGCGCCATCATCAAGGTTGCCGTTGCCGTTATCGTCGGCGCTTTGGGTATTTGGTATGCCATGGAGAACGGTTTTGCGAACGACATGTCCGCTACCACCTTCCTGCCCGAGCTCACCAACACCAACGCGCTCGGCTACCTGTCGATCATCATCTTTAACTTCATGGGCTTCGAGGTCATCTGCACCATGACCGACGATATGGCCGATCCCGCTCGCGATATCCCCAAGGCTATCATCGTTGGCGGCCTGTCTATCGCCGTGATCTACCTGTTCGCTGGTTTTGGCATCGGCGCTGCTGTGCCGGCCGATTCCATCGATCCCGACTACGGCATGATTTATGCTGTCCAGACTATTGTGGGCGATTCCATGATCTTTAAGGTCATCTGCATCGCCTTCCTGATTACGCTGTTCGCCAACATGGCTGCCTGGTCCTTCGGCGTCAACTCCGTTGCTCGCTATGCTGCCGAACATGGCAACATGCCCAAGGTCTTCGCCTCGATGATCTCGGATGACGACATGCCCAACGGCGCCAACCTGGTCAACGCCATCGTTGCCTCCCTGGTGCTGTGCCTGCAGCTGGTTCCCATCGACGCCATCTCCAACGGTGTCTTCTGGATGCTCTTCGGTACCTCCGTTGTCTTCCTGCTGCTGACCTACATCCCGATGTTCCCGGCATTCCTCAACCTTCGCAAGAACGACCCGAACCGCGAGCGCATCTTCACGTTCCCGTTTAAGGGTGCCATGATGAAGGTCATGCTGGCTATTCCCTGCATCGAGCTGATTCTGGCTATCGTTGCAACGCTGATTCCGTTCTCTGTCGATGAGATTGGCGATAAGGTCCCGATGATCGTTATCTTCATCGTGCTTTTGCTTATTGGCGAGGTTGTCCGCGTCGTCAGTGCTAAGGGTCGCGAGACCGAGTACAAGGGTCTCACCCCCGAGCTGGCTGCTCAGCGTCTCGCTGAGGAGGCCGCCGAGGCCGAAGAGGACTAGAGCACCCGGATTCGGGGCTCCAACCCTCCTCGCTACTTGACCATTCCCCGGGGTGGGTGTGAACGATAGCTCTGGTAACCACCGCCCGCCCCAATCTCTCTTCCGTATCCTTCGTGCGTTTTGTCTCCGCGCGCCAGGTTACGTCGTCGCTTGCCGGTGCGACTCCGTGAAAACCGGCGCCGGGCGCCCCGACCTTTGCCGGGGAACGGGCGTCCGCCACCTCTTGGTTTTAGGCTGCGGGTAACCCGCCTGCAGCAAGCGATCGTTCGATTTGGAGGAAATCTTATGCGTACGATCACCGAGTCCGAGTCCACCCCTAAGGCCGACGGCTACTTTATGCCTGCTGAGTTCGCTCCGCAGGATCGCGTGTGGATGGGCTGGCCCCATCGCACCGATACCTGGGCCCATGGCGCCAAGCCGGCTCAGAAGCAGTATGCCGCCATCGCTCGCGCTATTGCCGAGTTCACTCCGGTTACCATATGCGTCAATCAGGCCGACTACGCCAACTGCAAGGCCGTCTTTGAGGAAGACGAGAACGTTACCGTTATCGAGATGACCACCGACGACGCTTGGTTCCGCGACACCGCTGCCACTTTTGTTATCAACGGCAAGGGCGATAAGCGCGCCAACCACTGGCACTTCAACGCTTATGGCGGTCTTGTCGACGGCCTGTACTTCCCGTGGGACAAGGACGAGCAGATCGCCCTTAAGATGGCTGAGCTTTCCGGCTGTCGTCGTTATCGTCCCGATGACATGATCCTCGAGGGCGGTTCCATCACCGTCGACGGCGAAGGTACCGTGGTCGTGACCGACCAGTGCCTGCTTTCCCCGGGCCGCACCTGCTCTGCGGTTCTGGAGGAGGAAGAGGATCCCGAGTCCATCTGGCCCAAGTTCAAGAGGAAGTTCGAGCCCTGGAGCGAGGAACTTCGCGCCTATATGGACGAACACCTCAAGGATTATCTGGGTGTCGAGAAGGTCATCTGGGTCAAGGAGGGCATCGACCCCGAGGAGACCAACGGTCACATCGATGACGTCGCCACGTTCATCGCTCCGGGCGTCATGGCCTGCATCTGGACTGACGATCCCGAGTATCCGTTCTACGAGCAGTGCCATGCTGTCTACGAGACCCTTTCCAACGCCGTTGACGCCAAGGGCCGCAAGATGAAGGTCTACAAGCTCTGCATGCCTGTGAACCCGCTGTTCATGGACCAGGCTTCCTGCGACACCATCGACGCCGACGAGAACGCCGAGCCGCGCGTTGCCGACGAGCCGCTGATCGCCTCCTACATGAACTACCTGGTCACCAACCACGGCGTTATCGTCCCGCAGTACGGCGACGAGAACGATCAGCTTGCCGTTGACACGCTCCAGAAGATCTACGACGAGGTCTGGGGCGAGGGCGTCTACAAGTGCGTCGGCGTTCAGTCCGAGCAGGTCGTCTTCGGTGGTGGAAATATCCACTGCATTACGCAGCAGGAACCGTCCGCTTAATCGTCCGGCTTCCCGAGGCACCCCATCTCGCCGCTCAAACCGTCGCTCGCGTACCAAAGTACGCTTCGCTCCTCTCTCGCGGCGACCTGGGGCACCTCGGAAACCCAGCCGGTCAAGCGGACCGACGTAGCTAGTTACCGCATTAGTCATTGGTGCCAACCTTGGCAACAATGCAGGTCGAAAAAACGTCAGCGAAAACCCGCCAGAGCGAGCAAGGTGCCTTGAAACGAGGCGGCATTGACCTTCTGGTCATGCCGTCGAAGCTGAAAGGCAGATTGCCGTTCTGGCGGGTTTGCAGCGTCGAGCCGTTACGCGGTTTGGTAAAACCGCGTAACTAAATACGTTCCGCGATCTCGTGGATGAGGTAGTCGGTCTTTTCCCAGCCCAGGCACGGATCGGTGATCGACTTGCCAAAGACGCCGCCGTCGACCGGCTGGTTGCCGTCCTCCAGGTAAGACTCGATCATAAAGCCCTTGACCAGCTTGGAGATGGACTCGTTGCGGCGGCAGCTGTCGAGCACTTCCTTGCAAATGCGATACTGCTCCAGCGGACGCTTGCCCGAGTTGTCATGGTTGCAGTCGATGATCGCTGCCGGATTGGCATAGCCGGCATGCTCGGTATAGCGCTCGGCCAGGCGCTCCAGGTGCTCGTAGTGGTAGTTGGGGTAGGTGCGCCCATCGAGACCGATGTAGCCACGCATAACGGCGTGCGCGAGCGGATTGCCGTCGCACTCGACCTCCCAGTTGCGGAAGATGAAGCTCTGGTGCGCCTGCGCGGCGTAAATGGAGTTGAGCATAACGGTGGTAGAGCCGGCAGTGGGATTCTTCATGCCAACGGGTACCGAAATGCCGCTCGACACCAGGCGATGCTCCTGGTTTTCGACCGAGCGTGCGCCCACGGCAACATAGCTCAGCAGGTCGACGAGGTATTGGTAGTTGGACGGATAGAGCATCTCGTCGGCGGTGAAGAAGCCCGTTTCCTCAATAACGCGCAGGTGCATATGGCGGATGGCCTTGACGCCCTCGAGCAGATCGTCGGGAGCCTCGGGGTTGGGGTTGTGCAGCAGGCCCTTGTAGCCGGTGCCCTTGGTGCGCGGCTTGTTGGTGTAGACGCGCGGAATGATGATGAGCTTGTCCTTGACCTCCTCGGCGGTCTTGGCCAGTCGGTTCATGTACTCAAGCACCGAATCCTCGCGGTCGGCAGAGCACGGGCCGATGATGAGCACCTTGCGTGCGTCCTCGCCGGTAAAGACTTTGGCGACCTCGGCGTCAAATGCCTGCTTTTTGGCGGTAAGCTCGGCAGAAAGTGGCATTTCCTCGCGGATCTCCATGGGGATCGGCAGCCTGCGTTTGAATTCCATGGCCATAGGGGTCTCCTCAATCTATAGAAAGAGCAATAAGCGTATTGTCGAATGCTCGGCATTATCCGCTGTCGCACGCTAAAGTGCAACCCCTTGTCACCCCGAAACCTACCAAAAAGGGACAGGTTTATTTTGGTCGGTTTTATCTGGGAAAATGTCGGCACTCGCCGGAAGGGGGTCGGCGTACGGCACGCTGGAGCAAGTTGGATCTTCTGCGGCATACCCCGTGGGCAAAAAATGGCAAATATGAGTACTGTTGCTGGCGTAGTCTCATATCGAGCTTACAAGATAATAGGCATAACAGCAAATATGTTCATTAACGTTGGCACACAGAAGCATGTTAACGGGCGTTTTGATTAATTTGAAGGCGTATAGAAGCCGCAAAGAGGTCATTTGAGGCGGTTTTGGCTGCTACTAAAAATGTAACAGTACTCATATTTGACCTTTTTTGGCCACAGGGTCCGGAAGGGGCTGTCAATCGGGCCCCAAGAGAGCTAATTCGAGTGCCGTGGACGAAAAAACGGGGGCGCAGGTTGTCCTGCGTCCCCGTTCTCGGGCGTTATTCGTTCCCTGCAGCAGAATTTACGCCGCCTCGTCGAATTGCGAGTTATATAGGTCGGCGTAGAAGCCGCCCTGGGCGAGCAACTCGTCGTGCGTGCCCTTCTCGACGATATCGCCGTCGCGAATCACCAAGATCACGTCGGCGTTGCGGATCGTGGACAGGCGGTGCGCGATGACAAAGCTGGTGCGGCCCTGCATCAGCGCATCCATGGCGCGCTGAATGAGCTCCTCGGTACGGGTATCGACGTTGGAGGTCGCCTCGTCCAGAATCAGCGCCGGACGGTCGGCCAAAATGGCGCGGGCGATGGTCACGAGCTGGCGCTGACCCTGCGACAGGTTAGTGCCCTCCTCGTTGATCATAAAGTCGTAACCGCCGGCGAGCGTATGGATAAAGTGGTCGCAGCGTGCGGCGCGTGCGGCGGCCTCGACCTCGGCGTCGGTCGCATCGGGGCGTCCGTAGCGGATGTTCTCGCGGATGGTGCCGTTAAACAGCCAGGTGTCCTGCAGCACCATGGCAAACTCGCCGCGCAGCGCCGCGCGGTCCCAGTCGCGCACGTCGACGCCCTCGACGCGCAGCGAACCGCCGTCCACGTCGTAGAAGCGCTGCAGCAGCTTAATGAGCGTGGTCTTGCCGGCGCCGGTGGGGCCGACGATGGCGATGGTCTGGCCGGGCTGCGCCTCGCAGCTAAAGTCGTGGATGATGGTCTTGTCGGGCGTGTAGCCAAACTTGACGTGGTCAAACTCCACGTGGCCGGGGCGCTTCTCGGGAATCCGCGCGTCAGCTTTCTGTTCCTCCTCGGGCGCGGCCAGGAACTCAAACACGCGCTCGGTGGCGGCGGCCATCGACTGCATCGTATTGCTCACGTTGCCCAGCTGCTGCACCGGCTGCGTAAAGTTGCGAACGTACTGGATAAAGCTCTGGATGTCGCCGGGCGTGGCATTGCCGGTCAGCGCGAGCTGCGCGCCTACCACGACGACGCCCACGTAACCCATGTTACCCACCAAGCTCATAAGCGGCATCATCAGGCCCGACAGGAACTGCGAGCGCCAGCCACTAATAAAGAGGCGGTCGTTTTGACGGTCGAACTCCTCGATTGAGGCCTCGGCGCGGTCGAACACCTGGATGACGTTCTGGCCGGCAAAGTCCTCCTCGATAATGCCGTTGACGGCGCCCAGAACCTGCTGTTGCTCGCGGAAGTACGGCTGCGAGAAGTGAATCATCACGGTCAAGATAATCGCGGCGGCCGGCAGCGTGAGCACGGTGACGCCGGTAAGCGGCAGGCTGATCGAAAGCATCATGACGAGCACGCCGATAATCTGCGTCACCGACGTGATGAGCTGCGTCACGCTCTGGTTGAGCGACTGACCCAGCGTATCGACGTCGTTGGTGATGCGGCTGAGTACGTCTCCCTTGCTGTGGCCGTTGAAGTAACTCATCGGCACGACAGCGATCTTGGCGGCGATCTCCTTGCGCATGCGGTAGCAAATCTTTTGCGTGACGCCGGTCATGAGCCAGCCCTGGATGAGGCTGCAGACAGAGCTCGCCAGATACAGACAGAGCAAAAAGCCGAGCGTCTTGGCGATCCAGTCAAAGTCAACGTCGCCGGTGCCGTTGACCTTGGCGACCAGGCCTTCGAACAGCTTGGTCGTAACCTGGCCGAGCACCTTGGGTCCCACAATGTTAAAGATGACCGAGCACACGGCAAAGGCGACGGCGGTAAACACGGCAACCTTGTGCTGGCCGATATAGCCGAGCAGCTGCCGCATGGTGCCCTTAAAGTCCTTGGCCTTTTCGCCGCGGCCCATGCCACCCATACGGCCCATAGGACCGCGCCGGCGGGTTGGCTTGGGAATCTGAGTCTTGGTCTCGTCTGACATTAGTGCTCTCCTCCTTCCATAACGGCTGCAATTTCTTCTTGGGTAAGCCCCAGCTCCTCGGCGGAAAGCTGCGACTGTGCGATCTCCAGATACGCCGGGCAGCTGCGCAGCAGCTCCTCGTGCGTGCCGGTGCCCACTACGTGGCCGTCGTCGAGCACGATGATCTGGTCGGCGTGCATGATGGTCGCGATGCGCTGGGCTACGACCACGAGCGCGGCGTCGGTAACGTTTTTGGCCAGCTCCTCGCGTAGGCGCGCGTCGGTCTTGTAGTCGAGGGCACTAAACGAGTCATCGAACACCACGACCTCGGGCTTTTTGGCCAACGCGCGGGCGATGGCCAGACGCTGGCGCTGACCACCCGAAACATTGGAGCCGCCCTGGCTTATAGGGGAGTCGTACCCGTCCTCGCGCTCGGCGATAAAGTCCTCCGCCTGGGCGACGCGTGCTGCCTGGCGCATATCCTCGTCACTCACCATGTCGCCGGCAAACTTGAGGTTGCTCTCGACGGTACCCGAGAACAGACGACCCTGCTGCGGAATATAACCGATGCGGCGACGCAGCTCGGAGAGAGTCATGTCACGCACGTCGATGCCGTCGAGCGAAATGCTGCCGCCCGTGACGTCGTACAGGCGCGGGATGAGCTGCACAAGCGTGGACTTGCCCGAACCCGTGGAGCCAATGATGCCGAGCATCTGGCCGGCGTGCGTGGTGAAGTTTACGCCGCTAATGACGTCGGCGCGGGCATCGGGATACTGGAAGCTCACGTCACGGAAGGTGAGCTCGCCGCGCGGCGCGCTGGCCGCGGGCAGTTTGGGCGAGGCAGGGTCGTTGATGCTCGTGGGACAGGTGATGACCTCTTCCACGCGCTCGGCTGCGACCTCGGCGCGGGGCAGGATGACCGAAACCATGGTGAGGATCATAAACGCCATGACGATCTGCATAGTGTAGGAGATGAACGCCATCATGTTGCCGACCTGCATCACGCCGTCGGACACGCCCTGCGCGCCAAACCAGACGATAAGCACGGTGATGCAGTTCATGACGAGCATCATGAGCGGCATCATGAAGCTCATGGCGCGGTTGGTGTAGAGCTGCGTGGTCATCAGGTCGAGCGAAGCCTTGTCAAAACGCTCGAGCTCATGCTCCTCACGGTTGAACGAGCGGATGGGCATAAGGCCGTCGAGCAGCTCGCGGGCGGTAAGGTTCACGCGGTCCACAAAGCTCTGCATCTTTTTGAACTTGGGCATGGTGAGGCCCATGAGCACGCCGACAACGGCCGAAACCGCGATGATGGCCACGGCGATGGTCCACTCCAGGCCGGTGTGGTTGGCCAGGACGCGCATGACGGCGACGATGCCCATGACGGGGGCCATCAGGCACATGCGGATAAACAGGGTTGCGGCCATCTGGATCTGCTGAATGTCGTTGGTGCAGCGGGTGATGAGCGAGGCCTGGCTAAACTTGCCCACCTCGGCCGGCGAGAAGTGCATTACCTTGTTGAAGGTCTCGCGGCGCAGGTCGCGGGCGATGGAGCAGGCGGTGCGCGAAGCCACGGCACCGGTCAGGATGGTGGCGACGAGCGACACGAGGCACAGTCCAAACATCGTGGTCGCCATGCGGCTCAGGTAGGCGTTCTGCACGTCGGCGGGGTCGATGCCCTGCGCCTTGTACTCGTCCTGTACATAGCTCACGGCGCGCTGGGTGACGATGGAGCCCGACATGGAGCCCATTTTGTCCGCCATTTGGTTGGCGCCCTCGACGAGCTTGCTTTGGTCTACCAGACCGCCCTCGACACCCAGGCGCAGGCTCTTCATAGTGATCTTACCGCCGTCGGCATCAATCTGCTTTTGCATGTTCTGCGCCGCCGCGGCCTTCTGCTGCATCTCGGCGAGCTGCTCGGGCGTCATCGCTGCCATTTGCTCGGGGGTGGGCATGGCCTGGGCAGCGTTGTCGTCTTTCTCGCTGGACGAGCCCATCATGTCGCCCATGGAGTTGGCGTCGATGCCCTGGTTGAGCGAAAGGACAACAGTCTCGGGCAGGCTCATAATGTCGGCAATCTTGCCTCCATCGGCACGCTCTTCCTCGGTGCCCTCGTACGTTCGAATGTCGTTTTTGTCAGCCTTGCTAAACACGGCCTCCACAGCCTTGGCGTCCTTGGCGCTCATAAAGAGTTCGAGGTCGTCGAGCGATTCGGCGCGGATGGTGTCGGGTACGGGCGACGCGATGCCGCCTTGCTGCACACCCACGTCGACGATGTCGCTCATATAGGTAGGCAGCGCCAGATCGGCGTTGCAGCTGATTACGATAAGTACGATAGCTGCGAACAGTGCCAGGATATGTTTTTTAAAGAGCTTGAGAATCCTCACTCGGCATCTCTCCTTTCTTGATTGCGGTCGATAATTTCGTTGGCACGTCTAAGAAGGCGCACCATCTCTTGGGTATCTGTTTCGCCAAGCTGCTCGAGGAAGGCCGCGGTGCGGTCCTCGAATTCCCGACGTTTGATTTCGATAACCTGGAATCCTTTGTCGGTCACCGTGACGTGTACGCGACGACGGTCGGTCTTTGAGTGCTCGCGCTCGACCCAGCCCTTGGCCTCGAGGGCGCGCAGGATATTGGCGATGCGGGCGCTCGAGACCCAGGCGCGATCAGCGAGTTCGCTCGGCGTGAGCGAGCCGCCGGCGCGCATGAGGGCGCGCATGACGGCCATCTCGCCACCCAGAGCCTGGTCGGCAAAGCGCGAAACGCGCTGGTGCATGCTGCCAAACTCGGTAAAGAGCTGACGCCCAAGCTCATGGAAATCGGTATCTTCCACCGAAAACCCCTAACACTAGAAACTATTTTCGGTGGAAGATGATACCTCAGCTCAACCATCCCATTCGGTAGATTTCTAGGCATGTCCCAAAAATCTACTTGGCCGCTAGGAAATATAAAGAGTGCATAAATATTTAAAATCATTCAATTGCTGAAGCGTTTCAAAGAACTATTATGCACGCGTTTAGGCGAGGGGTTGTCACCACCATGACGACTGGGACTCATATAATCGCCACGTGCGATGCTCCAACTTCCCGCAAGGAGACACCTTACATAAAGGGGGATGGAGTCATGGCATTTGACTTCACGGGCAAAACCGCGATCGTTACCGGCGGCACTCAGGGCATTGGCCTCGAGATTGCCAAGGGCATCGTTGCGGGCGGCGGACACGTCGCGCTCATCGCAAGGAACGCTGCTAAGGGCGAGGCTGCTGTGGCCGAGCTTGGCGAGGGCAACAAGTTCTATCAGCTCGATGTCGCCGATGCGCCCAAGGCGCGCGAGACCGTCGAGCAGATTTTTACGGACCTGCCGCAAACCAACATCCTGATCAACTGCGCTGGCGTCATCAGCACCAAGAAGTTCGACGAGATCGATGACACCGAGTGGCGTCGCACCATCGACATCAACCTCAACGGTACCTTCACTATGATGAACGCCGTGTACCCGCACTTTAAGGCGGCCCATGCCGGCACTATCGTCAACGTGAGCTCTGTTGCTGGCAAGATCGGTGGCGGCCTGCTCGGCACCGCTGCCTACGCCAGCTCCAAGGCCGGTGTCAACGGTCTAACCAAGGCAGTCGCCAAGGAAGGCGGCAAGTTTGGCATCCGCTGCAACGCTGTATGCCCGTCGCTCACGTTGACCGATATGACCTCGATTCTCTCTGACGAGAACTCTCAGCGCATCATCAACGGTATTCCTCTGGGCCGCGCCGCCCAGGCCAGCGAGCCTGCGCAGATGGTGCTGTTCTTCGCTTCCGACCTCGCCAGCTTCGTGAACGGCGAGATTGGTGACTGCGACGGCGGCATCGTCCTGGACGGGTAATACCCACGACGATTGTTCGGCGACGGCTCCTGCGACTCGGGACCGTCGCCTTCTTTCTGATATAGGCGCGTGCGACTACGATTCGCATGCATCCAAAGGAGATATATATGAGTGAATCGACTGCGGTGGAGGCGCCGGCGGCAAAGGAGCCGTTCTTTAAGATGTCCTCCATCCCGGGCGCCAATATTTTGGTGCCGCTTCTGTTGGGCTGCCTGCTCAACACGCTATTCCCCGACCTGTTCAAAACGCTCGGCAGCTTTACGCTTGGCATGACCCAGCAGGGTGCAGGCCCGCTCGTGGGCGCCTTTTTGCTCATCGTCGGTACGACGATTTCGTTTAAGAGTGCTCCTGCCGCCGCTGCCCGCGGCGCCATCATCATCGCCGTCAAGCAGATCGTGGTCGTTGCCGTGTCGCTGCTCATCCTTTATGTGTTCAACGACAACCTGTTTGGTATCTCTGCCATGGTGATGTTGGCGGCTTGCACAGGTGCCAACAACGCTATGTACGCTGGACTGATGGGCACCATGGGCAACGAGGCCGAGCGTGGCGCCGTCGCCATCACCACGCTCGTTGTCGGCCCTCCGGTCACGATGATTGTCCTTGGCGCCGCCGGTCAGGCTCCGATTGGCTGGTCGCTCGTGGGCGCCATCCTTCCGATTGTCGTTGGCATTATCTTGGGCAACCTGTTCCCCAGCTTTAAGAAGATGATGGCACCGGCACTTTCCGCCATCATCGTGCTCGTCTTCTTTGCCATGGGCTCGACCATGACCTTTGGCCAGCTCATTAATGGCGGTCTCCCCGGTATTCTGCTCGGCGTGATCTGCTCGGTGGTCTTTGCAATTCCCGTTATCGCGGTTGATAAGCTCACGGGCGGTACGGGTGTCGCAGGTGCGGCCATTTCGAGCTGCGCCGGAGCCAATGTGGCCACGCCTGCTGCCATGGCAAGCGTCAACGAGGCCTTGTACGGCGGTGCGGTGCTCGCGACGGCCACGGCACAGGTTGCTGCCTGCGCAATCGTGACGGCTATTTTGACCCCGCTGGTCACCAGCTGGTGCTACAAGCATTTTGAGGGCCAGGGCAACGGCGATAGCAAGGCAACGACCGACAAGGCCGCCGCAGCCGCCTAATGCCAAGCGGCAATCAAAGCTAAAAACTAGCTACGCCACAGGGCGGCCACGGGGGATTCCGTGGCCGCCCTGCAGTTTCTGTAGGGTCTCTGGGGCACTTTACCATGCTAAAGCTGGCATAACAGCTAGAGCGAACGTCGTACAAAGGCAAGGAAAAATACCAAACAAATCGGTGAACGGTAGTTGCTCGCGCTCGCATTTCCTGCGGATTTGTTAAAAACGCCCTAATGGTATAAAAAAAGAAACATATAACAGCCCTGATGAAGGGGGTGGCTATGTTATCCTTCTCAAACGGGTGAAATCTTGGGTTTTGGGTTGCAGTTCCAAGGTGGACAAACGTTTTTCCCTGTACCAACGTGTGGTGAAGAACGGAAGAAGCCGGTAGTGCAAGCCGATAATTCAAGAATTCAATAAGCAGCGGTGTGAGAGAGCGCCGCATTACACGTAACTAGGAGCGTGGTTACACAATGCAGGAGGCATGGGAAGGCTTCAAGGAAGGCATCTGGACGGGAGAAGTTGACGTCCGAGACTTCATCCAGAAGAACTACACCCCCTACGAGGGCGACGAGTCGTTCCTCGTCGGTCCGACCGAGCGTACCAAGGAGCTGTGGGGCGAGGTTCTCGACCTGCTGCTTAAGGAGCGCGAGCAGGGTGGTGTCCTCGATATGGACACCAAGATCGTCACGGGTATCGTGAGCCACCCCGCTGGCTACATCGATAACGCCCACCGCGAGAAGGAGACCATCGTCGGTCTCCAGACTGACAAGCCGCTCAAGCGCGCGCTGCACGTCAACGGTGGTATCCGCATCGCTTGTCAGGCTGCCAGCCAGCACGGCTATAAGGTCGACGAGAACGTTGTCGAGCGCTACACCTTCGAGCGTAAGACCCACAACGCTGGCGTCTTCGATGTTTACACTCCCGAGATGCGTGCTTGCCGCTCGGCTCACATCATCACCGGTCTGCCCGATGGCTATGGCCGCGGCCGCATCATCGGCGACTACCGTCGTGTTGCCCTGTACGGCGTCGACTACCTGATCAAGGACAAGGAGGCCCAGAAGGCTTCCACCCCGACGGTCATGACCGCCGACAACATCCGCGATCGTGAGGAGCTGCAGGAGCAGATCCGCGCCCTCGGCGAGCTCAAGATGATGGCCGAGACCTATGGTTTCGACATTTCCAACCCTGCTACCAACACGCAGGAGGCCATCCAGTGGATGTACTTCGCCTACCTTGCTGCCGTCAAGGAGCAGAACGGCGCCGCTATGTCCATCGGCCGTACCTCTACGTTCATCGACATCTACGCTGAGCGCGACCTTGCCAACGGTACCTTCACCGAGGAGCAGATCCAGGAGTTCGTGGATCACTTCATCATGAAGCTCCGCATGGTCAAGTTTGCCCGTACCCCCGAGTACCAGGCCCTGTTTACCGGCGATCCGCAGTGGGTCACCGAGTCCATCGGCGGCATGGGTGTTGACGGCCGTACGCTCGTTACCAAGATGAGCTACCGCTACCTGCACACGCTCGAGAACATGGGCACCAGCCCCGAGCCCAACATGACCGTTCTGTGGTCGACCCGTCTGCCCGAGAACTTCAAGAAGTTCTGCGCCAAGACTTCTGTTGCCAGCTCCTCGATCCAGTACGAGAACGACGACCTCATGCGCGTTTACCACGGCGACGACTACGGCATCGCCTGCTGCGTGTCCTCCATGCGCATTGGCAAGGAGATGCAGTTCTTCGGCGCCCGCGCCAACCTGGCCAAGTGCCTGCTGTACGCACTCAACGGCGGTGTTGACGAGGTCTCCAAGAAGCAGGTCGGCCCCAAGTATCGCGCCGTCGAGGGCGATACGCTCGATTACGACGACGTTGTGGCCAAGTACAACGACATGATGAAGTGGCTCGCTGGCGTGTACGTCAACTCGCTGAACATCATTCACTACATGCACGACAAGTACTGCTACGAGCGCATCCAGATGGCTCTGCACGACAAGCACGTGCACCGCTGGTTCGCTACGGGCATCGCTGGCCTTTCCGTCGTGGCTGACTCCCTGTCCGCCATCAAGTACGCCAAGGTCCACCCCGTCCGTGACGAGAACGGCATTATCGTCGACTTCGAGACCGAGGGCGAGTTCCCCAAGTACGGTAACGACGACGACCGCGTCGACCAGATCGCTCACGACGTTGTGCACCAGTTCATGGAGTACATCCGCATGAACGATACCTACCGCAACTCCGTGCCTACGACCTCGGTTCTGACCATTACCTCCAACGTCGTGTACGGTAAGAAGACCGGCTCCACGCCCGACGGCCGCAAGGCTGGTCAGCCGTTCGCCCCGGGTGCTAACCCCATGCACAAGCGCGATAGCCACGGCGCCATCGCTTCGCTGTCTTCGGTTTCCAAGCTCCCGTTCCGCGATGCTCAGGACGGCATCTCCAACACCTTCTCCATTATCCCGAGTGCGCTCGGCAAGGAGGATCAGGTGTTCTTTGGCGATATCGACCTTGATCAGCTGGGCGAGTAACTATTGTTAGTGCTATACTAACAATAACGATTACTGATTAGCGCGCCGGTTTCGGCCGGCGCCTATTAATCGAAGGAGACACATTATGAAGGTTTCTGAAGTTTCCGAGACCCAGGCCGATAACCTGGTCCACATGCTCGACGCTTACGCCGAGAAGGGTGGCCACCACCTGAACATCAACGTCTTCAACCGTGAGACGCTGCTCGACGCTCAGGCTCACCCCGAGAAGTATCCGCAGCTGACCATCCGCGTTTCCGGCTATGCCGTGAACTTCCACACGCTCACCAAGGAGCAGCAGGACGAGGTCATTGCGCGTACCTTCCACGACAAGTTCTAAAGGGGTTTAACTCCCGCAGGATCGCCGGGCCGCTTTGGGTTACTTTCCAAAACGTCCTCGGACATGCAAAGGGCTCCGCTGCGCGCTTCGCGCGGCGGAGCCCTTTGCATCCTGCGGAAATGTTTTGGAAAGTAACCCAAAGCGGCCCGGCGGGGGTCCTGTGTAGTCACCCTTTAGGCGGAACTCTCCTAATTATTTGGATGAGTCGTTTACTTACTTGTGCTGTTACCGTCTTCCCGCTGTTGTTGGGGTATGCTTTGTTCGTATGTAAACGTTTGACATGTTGATGGGGGAGGGTGCTATGGCTCGCGAGGGCGCTCGTTCTAAGGATTCTGCTAAGCCTGGCATCAAGGAAGTTGCAGCGGTGGCGGGGGTTTCGCCTACTACGGTATCTCGCGTGCTTAATAATCGCGGCTATATTAGCCAAGAGACCCGCGATAAGGTCCATGCCGCGATGGAGCGCATCAACTATACGCCCAACGATATCGCCCGTGCCATGCTCAACGGTCGCCTGAATCTTATCGGTATGATCGTTCCCTTTGTGAGCAGCCCGTTCCATGCTCAGGTTGTGCAGGCGGTCGAGCGCACGTTAGCGGAAAACGGCTTTAAGATGTTGCTGTGCAACAGCGCCAATCGACCCGATCTTGAGCGTTCCTATATTGACATGCTCCGCCGCAATATGGTCGACGGTGTCATCGTCAACTCCCTCAATATCGGTGCCGAGGCATATGCCGAGATGGGCTTGAGCCTGGTTGGCATCGACTGCGATCTCGGCGAGGGCTCTGTCCAGATTGCAAGTGACAGCTATGGCATCGGCGAGCTCGCCACGCGCCGTCTGATTGATGACGGCTGCAGGCGTATCCTGTGCCTGCGCAGCAATAGCCGCATGCGCATGCCTGCCAATAAGCGTACCGATGCCTACCTCGATGTTGTTGAGCAGGCCGGTTTGTCCGCGCTTGTCCGTGAGGTTGAGTTCGTTAAGCCCGACGACGAAAAGGGCGCGGTCGTTGCGAAGATCCTCGATGAGAAACCCGATATTGACGGCATCTTTGCGGGAGACGATACGATGGCGGCCATCTGTCTCAACGTGATGAAGCAGCGCGGCTTGAGCGCTCCAGACGATATTAAGGTCGTGGGCGCGGATGGTGCCCGCCGAACTATGACGTTTATGCCTGACTTAACAACCGTACGTCAAGATATCGATCGCATCGGAGAGCTCGCGGCGCAATCCATCATCGCTCTTATTAACGGCGATAATCCCGAATCGAATATCAAGCTCCCCGTTGAACTCATTGAGGGCAAAACCGCGTAGTTCATCCCGTGCCAAAAGAATTCCTCAAACGCCTCTGATGACCGTTCACCGGCATATGTCAACCGTTTGCCGACGACTGGAACTGCGAAAAGACGTATTGGTGTGAAAACGTTTGACATATGAAAACGATTGACATATCTTGCCATTGTACCGAGTTAGTATGTCGTGGAAAGGAAGTCTCGGATGCACAAGGTGTATTACCAGCCTGAGGGAATTTGGGTAGGCGACATCATGCCGTACGGCGAGGACGGCACGTTCTATCTCTATCATCAGCGTGACACGCGTAACCCCGAACCTTTCGGAGAGCCGTTTGGCTGGGCACTCGCTACGACCAAGGATTTCGTCAACTACAATGACTTTGGCGAGAGCCTTGAGCGCGGCGGCGACGAGGAAGTCGACCAGTACATTTATGCCGGCACGGTGTTTAAGGTGGGCGACAAGTACCATGCGCTCTACACTGGTTGCAATCGCGATAAGGTCCGCGCACGTTTGATGAAGCAGGTTCTTCTTCACGCGACGAGCGACGACGCCGTCAAGTGGGAGAAGAACATCGCCGAGACGCTGCTTCCGCCCCAGGAGGGTTACGATGACCGCAACTGGCGCGATCCCTTTGTGCTTTGGGATGAGGAGAACGAAGAGTACATGCTCATCCTCGGCACGCGTGTGGGCGAGGACAAGCGTCTGATGACCGGCCGCCTGGTCAAGTTCACCTCCAAGGATCTGACCAACTGGGAGTTCCAGGGCGACTGGTGGAACCCGGGCCTGTACACCATGTTTGAGATGCCTGATCTCTTTAAGATGGGCGACTGGTGGTACCTCGTCTTTTCCGAGTACAGCGACGGCAACAAGACCCGTTACCGCATGTCCAAGTCCATCAACGGTCCTTGGATTACCCCCGCTGACGACTCCTTCGACGGCCGCGCGTACTACGCCGCTCGCACCGCATTCGATGGCGAGCGCCGCGTTCTCTTTGGTTGGGTCCCGACGCGCGACGAGGGCGGCGACCCCAGCTCTTACCTGTGGGGTGGCACTTTTATGCCCCTCGAGATCGTTCAGCGTGCCGACGGAACGCTCGGCACCAAGCTCCCCGACAGCATGCTTGGCGCCTTTGGCGAGGCTAAGGCAGTCGAGACCTTTGAGCTTTCCTGCGAGTCGGGCAAGGTCGAGCAGGTGCTCGCCGCGGATGCCGGCTCCACCTACTTGCTCGATGCCGACATTGAGCTCGGCGGTAACGCTGCCGGCTTCTCGGTCAAGTTCGCCGAGGACGCCGAGACTGGTCTTGCCTATGAGTTCCGCGCCAACCTGCGCGAGGGCAAGCTCGAGTTCACGCCGGCTCCCCAGTACCCGTGGTTCCAGGTCAACAACATGGGCCTCGAGCGTCCGTTGTTCTTTAAGGGCGAGGGCACTCACCATGTGCGTCTGGTCGTCGACGACGACATCGCGACCATCTTTGTCGATGATGTTGCGCTCAACGCTCGCTTCTGCAACAAGCAGGGCCAGGGTGTGGCGCTTACCGTCACCGACGGTGCGCTCAAGTGCGCAAACGCAACGATCGCGTCTCTGTAGCGGCAACGAACCGTTTTATGATTTAGAAAAGGAATGGAGAGGAACATGGACTACAAGGCAGTGTCCCAGCAAGTCGTCGACAACGTCGGCGGACTGGAGAACATCGAGGGCGCCACGCATTGCGTGACCCGTCTGCGTCTGGTGCTCAAGGATACGAGCAAATACAACAAGGCCGAGCTCGAGAACATCGATGGCGTCAAGGGCGTGCTGTACAACAGCGGCCAGCTCATGATCATCTTCGGTACCGGTACCGTCAACAAGGTTTACGATGAGTTTATGGCTCTGACGGGCGTTAAGGAGATCAGCGCTTCCGAGGTCAAGGGCGCCGAGGCGGACAAGAAGGGCAAGTTCTTCTCGGTCCTCAAGGTATTCTCGGACATCTTTATCCCCATCATTCCCGCCTTCGTCGGCGCTGCAATCATCATCGGCCTTAAGTCGCTGATCGTTGCCAACGGCCTCTTTGGCATGGAGGGCAGCCTCGCCGATCACAGCGAGTTCCTCAAGAACCTCGCAAGCTTCTTTGCCATTATCGCCACCACGTTCGACTACCTGCCTGTCCTGGTTATGTACAGCGCAGTCAAGCGTTTTGGCGGTAACCCGATCCTGGGCATCCTCGTCGGTATCGTCATGGTTCACCCGAGCCTTATGAACCGCAACACGTTCGTTATGGACCCGACGGGTGCTGAGTACTGGAACTTTGGTCCGCTCTCCATTCCCATGGTTGCTTTCCAGGGCGGCGTGTTCCCTGCAATTCTGACCGCCTGGTTTATGGCCAAGGTCGAAAAGATTGCCCAGAAGTACATCCCCGAGGTCGTTTCGTTCGTCTTTGTCCCGACCGTTACCCTGATTCTTGCTAACGTCGCCCTGTTCACCGTGTTCGGCCCGCTCGGTAACCTGATCGGTGACGTCCTCGCCGGCGTAATCGATATCCTGTACAACAGGATGGGCGTCTTTGGTGCCTTTGTCTTCGCCGCGTTCCTGCAGCCGCTCGTCGTTACCGGTACGCATCAGTTCATCCAGGGTATCGAGGCAAACCTTGTTGCCACGACTGGCTTCAACTACATCCAGGCCATCTGGTCGGTTTCCATCATCGCCCAGGGCGGCGGCGCCATCGGTATGTACCTCATTCACAAGAAGCACTCCAAAGAGCGCAACATCTGCATGTCGTCCTTTATCCCGACGCTGGTCGGAATCTCCGAGCCCGCTATCTTTGCTGCAAACATGCGCTATTCGATCATTCCGTTCATCTGCGCATGCATCGGTGCAGGCTGCGGCGGTGCCTTCGTCAAGCTCTTTGAGGTGCGCGCTATCGGTCAGGGTCTGACCGGCGTGCTTGGCCTGCTCATCGTCACGCCCGAGACCCTCGTGTGGTATGTGGCTGGCAATCTCATCGCCTTTATCGTGCCGATCGTCTTGATCTTTGCCTACAACAAGGCAAAGGGCGTGCCGACCACCGATGAAGAGGGCGCTGGCGCTGGCTTCGACGTTAGCTTCTAGTTGAGCCGTTCAGTGTAATCTGAGGATAAGTTCATTTGAGGAAGGGCGTTCGACTCGTGTGAGTCGAGCGTCCTTCCCCATAGACGAGAAAGTCAACGGCGATGTTAAATCAAAAAAACAAGGTGACACGCGCGGACTATGAGCAGTGGCGTGCCGGACAGGATGAGACGGCGGCTCGCATCGCGTCCGACCCCGATAGGCTTCTGTTCCATGTGGAGCCTGAGCTTGGCTGGCTCAACGACCCCAACGGTTTGGTTCAGATTGGTGATACGTATCACATCTATCATCAATACGATCCTTTCGATGCTGCGCATGGCGGTCCAGTGCTTTGGAACCATCTGACGACAAAGGATTTTGTGACGTACGAGAATCACGGCCCCGTGCTGTTCCCCGATTCCGATTTGGATTCGAGCGGAGCGTATTCTGGTTCTGCCTTTGTACGTGATGGCAAGATTCACTACTTCTATACCGGCAACGTCAAGCATTTTGACCGCGATGATTACGACTACGTGTTGACGGGCCGTGAGCAAAACCAGATTCATATGGTTGCCGAGAATCCCGACGAATTGGGCGAGAAGCGCATGGCTGTTGGACCAGTCGATTACCCCGACGATATCGGTACGCACGTGCGCGACCCCAAGATCCTTGAGCACGATGGTATCTACTACATGGTTCTGGGCGCTCGTACGAAAGACGACCGTGGCTGCGTGCTTGTCTATACTTCGCGTGATTTAGGGGTCTGGAGCTATGCGACGCGCATTGAGCTGGACGAGAACTTTGGCTTTATGTGGGAGTGCCCCGATCTGTTTGAGCTCGATGGCGAGCTTATTCTCGTTTGCTGTCCGCAGGGTGTGCCTGCCGATGGTTGGCGTTACCGCAATCCGCATCAGTGCGTGTGGTTCCCTATCGAGGCCGATTGGGAGGCGCCGAGCTTTAAAATCGTCGGGCAGGGCATGCCCCCGATGGTCGATGCCGGTTTTGATTTCTATGCTCCGCAGTCCTTTGAGGATGCTGCAGGCCGGCGTTTGATGATCGGATGGTCGGGTTGCCCCGATGCGACGGCAGAAAACCCGACGGTGGCGCGCGGGTGGCAGTGCGCGTTGACGGTGCCGCGAGAGCTGAGCATGCGCGATGGTAAGCTCTGCCAGCAGCCGGCGCACGAGATTGAGAGGATGCGCGGCGACTGCGTTCGCGCGACAGGCGGTGAAACCGTTGAGGAGCCGGGCCGCCTGTTTGATCTTGTGGTTTCCTGTGAGGGCGCCAAGATGGTCGAGCTCGAGATTCGCAAGGGTGTCTTTGTGCGCTATGCAGACGGGATGCTTACCCTCGACATGGGTGACGAAGGCTATGGGCGCGACCAGAGGTCGATCGAGCTCAGCGAGCTTCGCGACCTGCGCGTGCTTTCGGACACTACGATGGTCGAGATTTTTGCAAATGGCGGCGAGGCGGCACTTACGAGCCGTACCTATTCGCCGGCGGTTTCGGCGATGGGGTTGCATGCCGAGGGTGCGGCATCGATGAATTTCTACCGCCTCGTGCATTAACCGTGCATGGGGCACGATTGGACTTGCTGGGCGAAATGAATCGCAGTTGCCGCGGCCAACTACCGTTTATCGCGTATAGCGACCGTTTGCGGAGTAAGTAACACTTAGTAATAAACCGTGTAGAATCTCAGGTTAGCACGGAGTTTTCCAGGGAGACGCTGTCCTTTGTTGTGCGCAAGGGGCGGCGTCTCTTTGGCGCTTGGACGCCGTTGTGCAACAGTGCGGCGGCGCGTGCCATGTATTGAAAAGCCAATGTCGAGATGGGGCGTGATAATAATGGGCAAGTACGTAATCGTGGTTGAGTCTGGGTCGGATGTGACGCCGGAGCTCTGCGAGCGCTACGGCATCGTGCGCGTGCCCATGCATGTCACGATTGGTGACGAGACCGTCGAGGACGGCTCCATCGATCCGCTCGAGATTTACTCGCGCTGCAACGAGTTTGGCGTAATGCCCAAGACCAGCGGCTGCGCGCCTGCAGATTTTGCGCACGTATATGACCGTATCCATGCCGAGCAGCCCGATGCGACCATTCTGCATCTTGCGTACTCCGAAGTCACGACTTGCTCGCATCAGTCCTCCAAGATTGCGGCTAAGGGCCGCGACTACGTATTCTCCATGGATACGCGTTTTGTCTCGGTGGGCCAGTCGCTCGTTGCCGTCGAGACCGCCAAATACATCGAGGCTCACCCCGATGCCACCGTCGACGAAATTTTCGCCTTCACCAATTCGGTGATGGACCGTGTGCTGCTGGGCTTTGTTCCTACCGACCTAGCCTTCCTTAAGGCGGGAGGTCGTCTGTCCAACGTGGCATTCCTTGGCGCCCACCTGCTCAAGATTAAGCCCTGCATTGAGGTGACGGGCGGTAAGTTTGTGGCGACCAAGAAGTTCCGCGGCTCTATGCTCAAGTGCGCCCGCGCCTTTATTGACCACATGGTTGCGAAGGGCGAGATTGACTACTCGCACATTGGCCTGGCGTATTCGGTAGGCCTTTCCCAGGAGCTGCGCGACGACATGGAAGTCTATGCGCACGACCTGGGCTTTAAAGACGTTACCTGGACTCAGGTCGGCGGTGTCATCTCGAGCCATTGCGGCCCGACCGCCTTCGGTGCGGTGCTCACGCTCAAGGCGTAAAGGCTGTAGGCGAGCATTCTTCGCCTTCACATCTCGACATGGGCTCCCGTCACGGTAATGGGGGATAGATTAAAACGTGCCATTCTAGCCCGAGACGTTTAAACGCAAACGTATGGGCTAGAATGGCTCTGGCATTTATGTAGCTAAAATCAAAGAGAGGCAAGGTAGCGGGAATGGCTGAGATGACGCTCGAGGGTGTGGACGCTCGTCCTGAGGACTCCGCGTTTGCCCTGGGCCGCGTGCATTCGATTGAGACGATGGGAACGGTCGATGGACCCGGCATCCGCTTTGTGGTGTTTGTTCAGGGCTGCCCCATGCGTTGTGCGTATTGCCACAACCCCGATACCTGGTCGGTTAACGGCGGCACCATGGTGACCGTCGAGCACCTGATGGACGAGTTCCAGAGCAACCATGAGTTTTACCGCAGCGGCGGTATTACGGTGTCCGGCGGCGAGCCACTCCTGCAGCCCGCATTTTTAGCCGACCTGTTCCGCGCCATGCACAATAACCCTGATGGTCGCGTGCATACCTGCTTGGATAGCTGCGGCTATGCGTTCGATCCCACGCATCCCGAGAAGTTCGATGCCGTACTCAACGAGACCGATATGGTGCTGCTCGACATTAAACACGCCGATCCCGTCGAGCATAAAAAGCTGACCGGTTGCGATCCCGCACGCATTCTGGCGTTTGGTGATGAGCTTGCCCGTCGCAAGATTAAGGTCGTTATCCGCCACGTGGTGGTGCCCGGCATTACCGATACGGTTGAGGAGTGCGAGGCACTCGGTCGTCTGATTGCCCCGTGGCATAACGTGGTGGGCCTGGAAATGCTGCCGTATCACACGATGGGCGTCGTCAAGTACGAGCAACTGGGGATTCCCTATAAGCTTGAGGGCATTCCACAGATGGATACCGCGCGCATGCCCGAGCTGCGCAACGCCGTCATGACGGGCATGAAAAAGCGCCGCGCGGAACTCAAAAACGCTATCGGCTAGCGAGCCATTCTGCTCCCCAAGGGCACTCATTGGGGACAGACTTAAATGAGTGCCCCTGGGCACCAAGTTGATTGCCAAAGAGCCCCGTCAAATTGCGGTGGAATAGTTCTTGTTTTTCGGCTTATGCCGCCCAAACAGGAACTATTCCACCGCAACTGCGTTTTGGGCGGAGATGCGCAACAGAATCGTGCCATATGGATAAATACGCTTGTGGTTTCTTTAAAGACACCTTAAACGCCGCTGAATATCTTTGGAAAGAAATGCCTGCTCGGTATTATGCTGCTCGTATATGAACGGTAGCAGTCAAGAGGCCACGTGCGAAACAACGCATCGCGGGACGAGTATGTGCCGCAGCATAGCAGCAGATATGAGACGAAGGGCACGTCTTCGCGTGGCCTTGTTGACGCTCGCATCCGCGTGACGAAGATTGCCGCCATTGGGATGTTAACGTTGGCGGTTATTATCCTCGGAATTACCGCCAAAACCTACGCGTCGGAGCGAATGGCACACTCAGATGCGTCAACGGTACAGACGCAAAACAAAAAGGGCTCTGAATCTAAAGCCACCGCAAGCCAAACCCTGTCGACAGCGAGCCTTAAGACGAGGCTTTCGAAGGCGGACTTTAACGATATTCCCTCAGGCGATACCGTGCAGACCTTCTCACTGGTTGATAACCAGATCCCCGTCCTGGAGGATGAGAGCCTCGCCGCGCTCCAAGATGCCCTGAGTCAGGCGCAGGAGCTGGGCGATGTGGGCGTAGTGTTCTACGACCTATCGAGCGGCAAGGGCGTGACGTATAACGCGGACGCCGAGGTGTACGGTGCGAGTAGCTACAAGGCACTTTATGCGTTGTACATCTGCGAATCTCTGGTCGAGACGGGCCAGGTCTCACTCGATGATTCCCTTGGCACCTATGGCGGCTACAACATGGGCTGGCAGACGGTGCGCGACCTGATCGAGGCCGCGGTCGTTAATTCGGACAACGATTCGTTTATCGCGTTGCGTGCGGCGTTTGACCGTGTCGGTTACGAGGATTGGATTGTCGGTCTTGGCGTCGATTACGATACCGCACTCGATCCGATGAGTGATTTTCCCACTTATTGCCCGCGCACCTCGGCCAAGTTGTGGTGCGAGATGAGCGAGTATCTGAGCCATGATACCGAGACGTCACAATGGCTGTCGGGCCTTCTGGCCTCTACGGCCCGATCGTTTATTCGTGACGGCATTGCGGACGACCAAGCCTTGGTGCGCAACAAGGCAGGCTGGATTAGCGAGGATGGTTGCTATTCGACATGCGATGCGGGCCTTATCGACATCGATGGTCGTACCTATGTCATGAGCATCATGACATCGATGCCATGGAGCGATCGCTCGAGTGAGCTGGTGGCCGCGATTGCTAAGGCGTTCTTTGATACGCGAGCTGCGCTGGCCTAGCGTGTTCGTTTGACGAGGTCAAACAAAATGCTGGTACCATACCGTGGTTGAGAATTTCGTATAGGTTTGGGGAATGGCATGGCTACCATCGCGATTATCGGTGCACTCGAAAAAGAGATCATGCAGATTAAGGAAGAGCTGAGCGACGTTTGCGAGGCACAGGAGGCAGGCTTGAACGTTGTGAGCGGTGAGTTCGACGGCCTGACGCTTGTCGCCACGACCGCGGGCATGGGCACGGTGAACGCCGCTGCTGCGACGCAGCACCTCATTAGCAAGTATGCTCCACAGGCAGTTGTGCTTTCGGGTATCGCGGGCGGTTTGAACCCCAAGCTTCATATCGACGACGTGGTCATCGGCAAACGCCTGCGCTATCTGGATACCGATACCGCGCTTATTGCCGAGTCTGCACCGGGGCTCGAGGAGTTTGGCTCGACGCCTGCGCTGGTCGATATTGCTGCCGATGTGCTTGCTGAGCGTGGCTTTGTCAACGCTTCCACAGATGCAGCCGCCTCGAACGAGGGTGCAAAGCAGTTCCTCGTCGGCACGATTGCCACGGGCAACCGCTTTGTAACGGGCGCCGCCATGCGCAACGACGCTATCGAGGCGACGCATGCCGATTGTGTCGGCATGGAGGGCGCGGCGATTGCCCATGTCGCAACTAAAAATGGTGTCGATTGCCTGGTGCTGCGCGCTATCAGCGATAATTGTGATGAGGCGTACGATGCGATTTGCGACCGTGAGTTCGACCTGTTCGAGTATGCCCGTACCGCGAGTGGCATTACGCTCGATATCGTTCGCCGTATCGCTGCTATCTATTAGCGCGCTCTTTTGTAAGAACCTACGACCAAGGAGTGTCCATGGCCGATTCCATTAACTACCAGCTTGCCAAGTTCGTCGCCAGCTATGGCAAGGTTTCGCAGATTCCCGAGTCCACCTGCCCCGAGGTGAGCTTCGTCGGCCGCTCCAACGTGGGCAAGTCGTCGATCATGAACAAGCTTTTTGGCCGCAAGAACCTCGTCAAGGTTTCGAGCACACCGGGCAAGACGAGCAATATCAATTTCTTCGAGGCCGATGACGTGCACTTCGTTGACCTGCCGGGCTATGGTTTCGCCCGTCGTTCCAAGGCCGAGCGTGACCGCTGGGCAGAACTTATCGGCGACTTCTTCGACTCGGAGCGCAGCTTTAACCTGGTCGTGTCGCTGGTGGATATTCGTCACGATCCGAGCAAACTCGACCATGACATGATCGACTACCTGCAGGGCAACGAGTTCAACTTTATCGTCTGCCTCACCAAGGCTGACAAGCTCAGCCGCACCCAGCAAGCCCGCCAGGCAGCGGCCATCAAAAAACAGCTCAACGTCCCGGCCGAGAACGTAATCATTACAAGCTCCCAGACCGGCACCGGCATCGACGAACTCAAAAAACGCATCGCCGAGGCTTGCCTCTAGTAAGGGTTCTTGGCAGGCAATAGTTTGCATCTATCTATATCACCCCAGTGATAGTTATTGGTACACTATCACTGGGGTGATATTTTTGTTTGGAGGTCGATATGGAGCTTTGGCACGGGTCGGAGGTTGTTGTCGAGCATCCGTCGTTGGATAAATGCAGACAATTCAATGACTATGGGTGTGGGTTTTATTGCACGCCACATGAGGAAATGGCAATGGAGTGGGCATGTCGGACTGAGTCTGATGGCATTGCAAATCGATATGAGCTCGATATGGATGGTCTCGCAGTCTTGGATTTGGAGTCCGGGGAGTTTTCAATTCTCAATTGGCTTGCGATTTTGGCTAACAATAGGGAGTTCAATGTTTCGACACCGCTGGCGCGCGAAGGACTTCGCTATCTGCTGGATAACTGCCTGATTGATATTTCTCCCTATGACGTAATTCGAGGTTATCGCGCCGACGACTCCTATTTTTCGTTTGCAAGACAGTTTGTCAGCGGCATGATCTCGCTCAGGCAGCTGCAACGTATCATGCGCTTGGGTGATTTGGGTATCCAATATGCTCTTATGAGCGAGTGCGCATTTTCGGCGATTAGATTCTGCGATTGGAAGCAGGCTTTGGGGTCTGAGTTTTATCCCAAGCGTTTTGAGCGAGAGCAGAATGCTCGACGCAAATACTTGGATACGGTTAACGGGTTCGATTCCGAAGGTATCGACATTAGGGATTTAATGGCAGGGAGGGTTGATTTAAATGATCCAAGAGTTAACGGATTGTGGGCCGAGTAGGACATATCCCGTCTACTACCTTGAGGATGCAATGAACAACCTTGGCGACTGCTTTGACTATGCCGTGAACGACTATGGAGCGGAAGGGTCCGAGGTCGCTGAGCTCTTTTGCCTGAGCGGTGTAGCTCGCGAGTTCGAACGCGGCAACGCATGGGTCGTATCGGGAAAATCGGGCGTTGAGCTGTTCGCGCTTATCGCCGAAAGGTCGGGCTATCAATCAAGGCCGATGCCAAATCGAACCTACCGATTCGAAAAGACACCGGAATATTGGACAGGCTGGATATTGGCATACCTTCAGTGGCGCCTAGGAGAGTCTTTCGAAGATTTGCTGCATGTCGTTCCATTTGATGTGCTACGCAGTCTGTACTACCCCTGGCACGAAGCCTCGGAGGAACGTGTGGCTCGCCTCGTCTGCGATATGGCGAAGAAAGCGTCCAGGCGAACAAAACTTGCGTTAGCAAGAAAGAAGCTTAAGAAAACCCAACAAGACCTGGCATACGAATCAGGCGTATCACTCCGCTCAATCCAAATGTACGAACAGCGCCAACGAAACATCAACGAAGCCTCAGTAACAACCGTAAGAGCTATAGCAAAAGCCCTCCACTGCAATATCGAAGACCTCCTAGAACCAGTTTTCGAATACAAAGAAACCAGCGCCGCCTAAAGGGGATTTTGGCCACTGATTGCTCAACTTGTGGTTCACCAAGGGCAATTTGAGCAGCGAAGCCGGCTGTCTCGTTGGAGCGTGCAGGCCTTGTTGATATTAAAATCCGCTTTCATATTGAAATGCCCCGCCAAGCTAAAGTGCTCGGCGGGGCAATTTTCGATTGACGATGCTGCCAGGGGTTGAGTTTTAATATATCGCGAGTAAGAGGCGTCTGAATTTAGTAATCAAAGAAAATTATTCAATTCGAGCGCTTAGCCAGTACTCTCCATTCGAAGCTACGATTGCATACGTAATTCCATTTTTGACAGTTGGCGTATCTACGCAGGCAGCACCAACTTCCTTGGCGTCTGAAAACGAAAGTGTTGGATCGATTGCTTGTATAGTTGCCAATGCTGTCGCCGCGGCATAGTCGGAGTTTTCGAAGTACATGACTATGTTTTTGAAGCAGTTTTCGGATCCAAGATAGCTGAGTAGCACCGGGTTACTCGAGTCCGAAAAGAAGCCTCCAATACCGGCAATCTTTGAACCGTTTTTAATCTGAAGTTCGAGCCCCATGCCGCTATCGTCTAGTTCGTAATCCGCATTCATGCTGCTGCAATTGGGGATATCGGAGAATTCCTCGTTAAGTCGATCAATAAAGCCTTTTGGGGAAATTGAAAACTTTCCGTCGCCAAGAAAAGATGTGATTTCCTTCTCGTTGCGGGTGTCAACGACCTCTTCGCATCTCTCGCATTCTCGTATTTCCTTCGAAGTGGCATCTACGTAGTCGACTTCTTTGGTCCACGAGCCCGGTTGGTGTCCGAGTGGCTCCCCTTTCGTTTCGCCGCAACGCTGACAGGTCTTCGGTGTCGTACAAGTTGCTTCTTCCCATTCGTGCCCGAGAGGTTCTCCCTCGGTTTTGCCGCAACTTTTGCATACACGGGGGCTGGTGCAGGTTGCATTGGCCCATAGCTTGTGGCTACAAAACAATTGAGGAAACAGCATGGGCAAACTGAAGATGATGACAACTGCCACGGCAGCTGCGATTGCCGCTCGTTTTTTATTGCCTAATTTATGAATGGCCCGCGTTAGAAGTGAGTCGTTTTCTTCATTTTTGCGTGCGCCGTCATCTTCGTTTGATGGCGGAATTTCAGAGGAGGAGGTGTCGCTAGCACCATCAGAAAACTGCTCGGCTTTGAAATCCGGCTTCCGCTCGTCGGACTCGCTGAGTGCCTTTTCCTCGTCGGGCTCCTTCATCTCGTCATTCATGTTTATCGAGGCTCCTTCCTAGCTATGAATCTGCGATGGGCATTTTTGATAAGCGGAATGGCTGATGACATAAATATATCCCAGTTTGGGATATATCAAAATGGAATATAGCGTAAACGGCATGAACGTTGATGCTAACAGGACATGCGGAAAATGCCTTTCCCAGATTCGTCGGGAGCAAGGTATCACTCAGGTTGAACTCGCAAAGAAACTGGGGGTACCTCAATCGTTCATCTCAAAGGTCGAGACCGGGGAACGCAGCCTTAGGGTTTATGAGCAGTTTGTCTATGCGGACGCACTCGGAATTACTGTTGAGACGCTAGTACGTAAACTTGGGGCTGTTTTGAGTAGCGAAGATAATTAGATGACGTCACGTATCGATCATCAATTAGAAATTAAAACAGAGCTATAAGGCGAATGAGATGCTGGGAAGTGCGCCTTTATCAAATAGAAGCCAAAAAATCAGCCCAGCGACTTTCCAGAGCGTAGGTTCCTGTAGCCGCCGCCAGCGAAGTTAACGTAGGGGAGGCCAGGGGCTTTGCCCCCAAATCTTTCCGTATCGTGAAGGGTTCTTTGTCCGCTGCTCCGAAGGAACGCAAGATTAAATCAGCGAATGCGATATCCTGTCGAGGCTGCGCAGGCCCCCTTGGGGCTTCCCCTGAAAACAATCCGCAGATCGAATTGCCCCGTCGCGCGAAGCGCACGACGGGGCAATTCATGATCGAGGACGTTTTCAGGGGAAGCCCCAAGGGGACCGGTGAGAGCAATGAGGCAGGACGCTACAGGTATTCGATTTGAGCGCCCTCGGTGTCGCACGTCAGAATATGCGTATCACACTTAGGGAACTGCTCGCGCAGCTTGACCTGCAGGAACTTTGCCACGATGGTGTCGTCGGTCACAGCCATAAGGGTCGAGCCCGATCCGCTGATCCAGATGGTCTTGGCGCCGCCGTTAAGGCAGGTGTCGCGCACGGCGTTGTAGTCGGGAATCAGACGGCGACGATAGGGTTCCTGGATGCGGTCGTCATTGGCGGCGGCAATCAGGTCGAGGTTGCCGGACTCAAGACCGCGCGTCATGCCGGCGATGCGGCCCATCTGCCATACGGCGGTGGAGAGCGGAACCTCCTGCGGCACGACCTTGCGCGCCTCGCTCGTATGCACCTCGTAGGGAGGAATCACGGTAATAAAACGCAGGCGATCGCTCACCTCGTAGCGCAGGCACTGGGGGAGCGAATCGGTCGGCGTAAAGGAGCAGACGGCGCCGCCCAGGATAGCGGGGGCGACGTTATCGGGATGGCCCTCGACCTCGGTGGCAATGCGGACGAGCTCGGCACGGTCGACGGTGTGGCCTGTCAGCGCGGCGGCGGCCATAATGCCGGCGACGACACAGGTGGAGCTGGAGCCCAGGCCGCGGGCGACGGGAACGTCAGTCTGAATGTCGATGGCGACGGGGAAGGCCGGCTCGCCCCATGCGGCCAGTGCATCGACAAAGCTAACGTAGACCAGGTTGTTCTCGTTTTGGAATTCCTCGGGGCAGCCCGTGATGGTGAGCTTGTCGGCGCGCTCGAAGGTGAAGTGCGAGTAGAGGCTGACGGCCATGCCGAGGGTGTCGTAGCCAATGCCTAGGTTCGCGCTGGTGGCGGGGACGGTGATTTTGATCATGGGAATCTCCTGGGCGGTCTGCCTGTTTAGTTCGCTGCTCGGGCAGTCCTGGCTCGCTCGGAAAGCACATTAAGTGCTTTCCGGCTCGTGCGGAACTCGCGACGAACTAAACAGGCAGACCCGCATGTCAGCTCGTCATTATCCCGGTGAGTATCTGATAAAAGAAGGTGCGCCGGCTTTCGCCGGCGCCTAGTAAGGGTTTAGTTGGTAGCCATCTTTTTTGCAGCCTGCTCTACGTAGTTGGCCATGTCGGCTACGTCGCAGACGTCTTCGAAGCGGACGGGCTTGGACTCGAGCTCGGCGAGCTGGACCGGGGCAACCGTGTTGGTTGCCTGCTCGAGCACGCGCATGGCCTCAAAGTCGTCCTCGGGAACGTCGAGGCCCAGGGCGTCGCAGCAGGCGCGCGGGAACTTGTAGGGGCTGGCGGTCGAAAGCAGCACGCGGGCCTTGGCGCCCTCGGCGGGAGCGACCTGCTCAAAGACGTGATAGCCGCAGGCGGTGTGCGGGTCGATCACGTAGCCGTTCGCGTCCCAGCAGCTCTTGATGGCAGTGCGTACCTCGTCCTCGCTGGCCCATCCGCAGCCAAAGACGCTCTGAATCTTTGCCAGCAGGTCGGCGGGAACTTCGTAGCGACCAGTCCGCGCCAGCTGCTCCATAAGGCCGGCAACGAGCTCACAGTCGCCATCGGACAGGAAGTAGAGCATGCGCTCCAGGTTAGAGCTGATGAGGATGTCCATCGAAGGCGAGATGGTCGTGAAGAACGGGCGGTTGCGGTCGTAGACGCCGGTGGTCAGGAAGTCAGCCAGCACGTTGTTCTTGTCGCTCGCGACGATAAGCTTGGCGACGGGCAGACCCATGCGCTTGGCATAGTAACCGGCCAGGATATCGCCAAAGTTGCCGGTCGGTACGCAGAACTCCACGGCGTCGCCGGCCTCGATGGCGCCGGCGCGCAGCAGCTGAGCATAGGCGGCAAAGTAGTAGACGACCTGCGGCACCAGGCGGCCGACGTTGATGGAGTTGGCACTCGAAAGCACCGTGCCGGTGGTCTCCAGACGCTCGGCAAGCTCCTTATCGGCAAAGATGCGCTTGACGGCACTCTGGGCGTCGTCGAAGTTGCCGCGGATGCCGCAGACGGCGACGTTATCGCCCTCCTGAGTGGACATTTGCAGATTCTGTACGCGGCTGACTTTGCCCTCGGGATAAAAGACGGTGATGCCCGTGCCCGGGGCGTCGGCAAAGCCGGCGAGTGCTGCCTTGCCCGTGTCGCCCGACGTGGCGGTGACGATCATGATGCGCTCGGCGCCGCCGTCCTTGGCGGAAGTGCGGGCCATCAGACGGGGGAGCATCTGCAGGGCGACGTCCTTGAAGGCGCTCGTGGGGCCGCCAAAGAGCTCCATCACATAGGTCTGAGGGGCGCCAGCGCCCGGCGCAGCGTCGAGTTTGACGAGCGGCGTAACCTCTTCACTCGCGAACGTGCCGCGGTATGCCTCGTCGACACACGCCGAAATTTCTTCGTCCGTGTAATCGTTCAGTAACATTCCCAACACATTTTGAGCGATTTCAAAGTACGATTTATCAGCAAGCGAGCTGATATCGACCTGCTGGGTGCCAAGCTCGTCCGAGACAAACAAACCCCCGTCGGGAGCGATGCCGGTACGGATTGCCACCTTACTTGAGCATGATAAAGTGCTTCCTCGTGTACTATGATAAGTTCCCATATAACAGTGCTCCTCGGATACCTTGGTCCCAATCGGTGAAACCATGGTATCAGAGCGCGCAAAACAGGTTTGCAGAGGCTTTTAGAAAGGTAACCTCCACGCCATGATAAAAATTGCCAAGTTTGGCGGCTCGTCGGTCGCCGACGCCGAACACTTCAAGAAGATCAAGGCCATCGTCGATGCCGACCCTGCCCGCCGTTTTGTGGTGGTTTCCGCCTGCGGTCGCCGCTTTAAGGGCGACACCAAGGTGACCGACCTGCTCTACCTGGTTAACGCGCACGTTAAGTATCACGTGTCGTGCGAGGAGCTGCTCGAGGACATCGGTCAGCGCTATTTTGATATCGCTGACGAGCTGGAGCTCACCTATCCCATACGCGAGGAGTTCGCGGCCTTTGCCGAGCGCGCCCGCTCGGGCGGCTACTCTACCGAGGAGCTCGTGAGCCGCGGCGAGTACTTCACCGCTCGCCTGATGTCCGAGTACCTGGGCCTGCCGTTCCTGGACGCCGCGACGGTTGTGGCGTTCCATCACGACGGTACGCTCAGCATGAACCGCACCTCCGAGTTGGTGCAGGAGTACGGCCAGCAGGGCGGCTTTGTTATGCCTGGTTTCTACGGCGCGACGCGTGAGGGCCAGATCAAGCTGCTCGATCGAGGCGGTGGCGATATCTCGGGCTCGATTCTGGCCAAGTGCCTTGGCGCCGATCTGTACGAGAACTGGACCGACGTTTCGGGCTTCTATTCTGCCGATCCGCGTATTGTTCCCGAGGCTCAGCCCATTGCGCGCGTTACCTACGAGGAGCTGCGCGAGCTTTCGTACATGGGCGCAAGCGTCCTGCACGAGGAAGCCGTGTTCCCCGTGCGCGAGGCAGGCATTCCGCTGGTCATCAAGAACACCAATGCGCCGCAGGACCCCGGCACCATCATTAGCGAGACGGCTGATGAAGGCGAGGCGGAGCCCATCATTACCGGCGTGACCGGCAAGCGCGGTTTTGTCGCCATCAACGTCGCCCGCGACCGCACCAAGCCCCGCGTCGGCTTTATGCGCCGTGCGCTTTCGGTGTTCGAGCGCTATGACGTTTCCGTCGAGCACATGCCCACCGGTGTCGACCGCTTTGGCGCCGTGGTGCAGGAGCGGGACGTTCACGATTCACTGTACTCGCTCGTGGGCGACATTCAGCAGGAGGTCGAGCCGCTCGAGATCGAGGTTGTCGAGGGTCTGGCACTTATCGCGACCGTCGGCCGTAACCTGCGCGGTCGTGCCGGCATCTCGGGCCACCTGTTTGGCATGCTTGGCCAGGCTGGCGTGAGCGTGCGTATGATTTCGCAGAGCTGCGACGAGATCAATATCATCATCGGTGTGGAGGAGAAGGACTTCGACCTGGCGATTCAGACCATTTACCGCGCCTTCTCCGACGAGAACGGCATTGTGAAGGTTTCCGATCTGGAGGCTCCCGCGCCGGCCGCGCCCACCTTGGCCGCGCTCAAAAAGTAGCGACTGCTCGGTAGATTTTTGGGTCATGTCTCAAAAATCTACGGCGGGGCGTTTCGTTTCGGTTTCGTTTCGACGGGGCGGGTTTCGTGCCCGCCCCGTTCTTGTATAAACTGGCAACAATAATCGGCCTGCTCGGCGTGCGGGCAAAAGCCACAACCTTTAAAGGGGGAAGCATGAAACAGTACACGGTTGCTATTTTGGGCGCGACGGGAGCCGTGGGCACCCAGATGCTCGAGTGCCTAAACGAGCAGGAGTTCCCGGTTGGCAAGCTCAAGCTGCTGGCGAGCGCGCGTTCTGCGGGCAAGACCGTCGAGTTCCGCGGCGAGCAGATCGTGATCGAAGAGGCTTGTCCCGAGGCCTTTGAGGGCTGTGACATTGTGCTTGGAGCCGCCGGCGACGACATCGCGAAGGAGCTACTGCCCGAGGCCGTCAAGCGCGGCGCCGTCGTGGTCGACAACAGCCACGCCTTCCGCATGGATCCTGAGGTGCCGCTGGTCGTGCCCGAGATCAATGCCGACGACATCAAGTGGCATCACGGCCTTATCGCCAATCCCAACTGCGCGACCATCATCGGCCTGGTTCCCACGTGGCCGCTGCATCAGCTCGCCGGCGTGAAGCGCATGATCGTCTCGACGTATCAGGCGGCTTCGGGTGCTGGCGCCCCCGGTATGACCGAGCTCGAGGCTCAGCTGGTCGCCCTGGGCCGTGGCGAGGAGATTCCCGAGCCGCGCGCGTTTGCTGCCCAGCTGGCGAGTAACCTGATTCCGCAAATTGGCGGCGTCAAGGAGGAGGGCTTTACCTCCGAGGAGATGAAGTTGCAAAACGAGGGCCGCAAAATCATGCACCTGCCCGAGCTGCGCGTGAACTGCACCTGCGTGCGCGTGCCTGTGCTGCGCTCGCACTCCGAGAGCATTACGCTTGAGTTTGAGCGCGACATTACGGTTGACGAGGCCCGTGCTGCGCTGGCTGCCGCTCCCGGCGTCAAGCTGGTTGACGATATGGCTGCCGAGGATGCGCACGACCGTTTCCCCATGCCGATGGATACGTCCGACCAGGACCTGATCTGGGTCGGCCGCGTGCGTCGCGACATCTCGAACCCCGAGGCCGCGCGTGGCATCACCTTCTGGTGCTGCGGCGATCAAATCCGTAAGGGTGCGGCAACCAACGCCGTCCAGATCGCTAAGCTGCTCTGCGAGTAGCGGTTGACCTGTCCGGCGGGGGCCGGGCTTGGTTTTCAGAACGTCCTCGACCATGTGTGGCGCCTTGTCCTGCTCCTTCGGAGCCGCGGACAAGGCGCCACACTGGTCTGCGGAGTGTTCTGAAAACCAAGCCCGGCCCCCGCCTGCGGTGACGCTGTTGCGAGCGGCCTGCGATGGGGCCGTTGTTGGTTGGGGCCGCTGGGCTGATGGGAGCACGTGGCTGTTGTGGGCTCTGGTCCCGGCGGCGGCCCCGGCGCTTCGCGCCTGCCGCCTTTTGGGACTGTGGAGCGCCGCCGGCAGCTGCGGCGCTGTTGCGCCTGCTGCCTGGGGTGACTTTGGGGTTGGGGTGAATCGGGGTCTAATACTTTCCCGAGAAGTGAACGACCTTATTTGGACCCCCGAAGCATTGGCATATTTTGACCGCTATTTCCTGAGGTTTTGCTGCGCGAATCCTGCGGTTTTGTGGACTAAAGGTGTGGATGCTCCGGGGCTTCGTTTTTACTCGTTCACTTCTCGGGAAAGTATTAGAGCTCAGCCGATAGAGGTACCGCTCTGGCGTCGATGCCCCGCGTCTTCTTCGCTTGATTGGGGAAAACAGCCTCGCCTAAGTAATTGCGAGCCCGCCCAGACGTATCTGCGGGGGTTGTCTGCACAATTCGCGGTATTATGTTGCGGAGTTTTGAAAGGAGCCGCTGGTGGTCACGACGACGTTTGCCTCGCCTTTGGGCGAAATCTTGCTTGCCGCTGATGGCCGCGGTCTGACGGGACTTTGGTTTGAGGGGCAGGAGCACTTTGGCTCTACGCTGCTCAAAGAAGATGCGGAGCACGTTGAAGGTGTCGATGCGGTTTCCGGTATTGGTGGCATGTCGCCGGTGAGTCCGGTAAATGGTGCGGCCTCTTCGGTGCTTGAGCGTTCCTGGGCTTGGCTGAATGCTTATTTTGCAGGGCAGGAACCTCGGTTTACGCCGCCGTTGCATATGATTGGTACGGCGTTTCAGCGCGAGGTTTGGTTTGAGCTGCTTTCTATTCCGCGTGGCGAGGTCACTACGTATGGCGAGATCGCCCAGCGTGTTGCCGCTCGACATCGTGTACCGGGAAACGAGGCACCCGTTGTGTCTCCTCGTGCGGTGGGGGCTGCGGTCGCACGTAATCCCATTTCGATTATCGTGCCGTGCCATCGCGTGGTGGCGGCCGACGGATCGCTCAACGGATATGCCGGCGGCCTTGACCGCAAGGAGTGGCTGCTGCGGCTCGAGGGTGCGTACGAGGAGTAACGCCAGAGCACTTTGCATAGCCAAGACGCCGTGAAAGAACGGGACGCGCTTTCCGAATGGCGTCCCAAGCGGAAACCGTGTCCCGGAATACAGCCTCAGAGTGGGACGCTGTTTCCGGTTGAGACCACTTGCTTTGGATATCTATCTACGCTCGCTCCTGCATGGCGTTGATAGATTTGTCCATGTTGAACAGATAAGCCACGACTCAGACAATAAAGAGCCCGGCAAAGCCGGCACCCATGCCGATAAGCAAAAACGTGTTGTCGGGGTTTCGGAAAGGTAGACGCCGCCCGATCCAATGTGAGACGGTTGCACCGATCTGCACGGTCACGTCAAAACACAAGCGTTAACTGCGCGCCCTGCTCAACGGGCTGCTCCTTGTGCTCGCTCAGAAGGACCATTCGGTCTTCGTATTGCTTTTCGGTCATTTCGATAACGGTGACCTCTCCAGCGCTTGGAAGATTCAGCTTAAGGCGAGCGATATGCGCCGCTGCGGATTCGCGAGTCACCAACAGGCGCGAATACACCGAAAACTGCTCCATATGGTATCCGTCGTTAATCAGAAACTTTCGAAAGTCGCTATACTGCCGACGCTCGGCTTTGCTTCCCGTTGGAAGATCGAACAGAACCAATAACCTCATAACCCTCATGGCTCCTCCCTATTCAACAGTTACCATCTCGAGCCCTTTTAGCTCGGGCAACAACAGCCTCTTAGGATCCTTTTCGAGAACGGCAGTTCTGAGTGAAGAGAGCGTTGTCTCTATGCACTGCTGACAGCCGCAACGTTTTCCGTCGATAGTCATGACGTGCTCAAACACGCGAGCGAGCAACGCTTTGTCGCGCTGGCCCAAAGGCTCTGCAACGCCGTAGCTCATAACAATTAGATCGACGAGAGGGCGGAACGGTTCAATAAGATCGTCGACAAGATTAAACGCGTTGTAAACGCTGTGATGGTGAAGCCCTTGGGATACGAGCCATCCACCGCCAACGGCTGCTCTTCCGATGCCTGCACGCAGGACGCTGTAACCATAATCGAGGGCGGAGCTCTGCATACTGTTACGTCTGGTCCCTTCGGTAATGAGGGCTTTAAAGTACGCGGAGGCAGCTGCGCCTTCTCGATTGTCCGTGTCGCCCGAAAGAACGGTTTTGGCATAAGAGGGGAGAGGGCCTGTAGACAACCCCATTTCTGTGAGAACCGCCGCTTGGTTGAGTATCTTTGCCTGAACGATTCGTTTCCAAAGCTGTTTTTTAAACGGAAGGCTCATGGCAAGCTGATCCTCGACGATGCGCGCATGGCGCGAATGGGCGCCCATTGGGAGCATGAGACCATTGGGCATATGATCGCGCCCGCAGATCATGACGCCTATTCCCGCGTCGTTAAGCTGCGACATGCAGGCGACCGTCATCGTGGTTTGATGGGATTCGACGATGACGACCCAAATGTCCTCGAGGGGAATGGTGGAGCTGCGGTCGTCCACGGTGATCATCAATAGGCCGTTCTTGATGCAGAGGTGGGCCTTGCTCTGGATAAGTATTGTCCGTTGGGCCATTTTGTCGACGACCTTCCCCGCATTAGCGCTACAATACAGCTAAGTCGAAAGCAGCTCACCTTGGGGAAGGGCGCGGCTCCAGACAAGGGGAGCCACTTAAGTGGCTTACCCGTAAAGTAACCCCCGTTCAATCTTCGGATTGGGCGGGGCGAACTTTTTTGGGCGAGTGTTAGCCAGTATTCCGTAAACGGTAGCGATGAATAGCATTTAGGCGGGTCCTTTTGAGCGTTTTTTCGCCTAAGGATTGATTCGGTTGTGAAGAAAAGTACATAAATCGCTGTGCCGAATACGGCTCTTTTCTTGCGTGAAGCGCGACGTGCCGACGCTTTTTGTCTCGAAAAAAATGAATCGCAGATGTAGATCTGAGGCCGAATCAGTCTTCTTTTTTTGAGGTCTGAAACAGAAAAGCCCCTGTTAAAGGGGCTTTTCTGTGCACACATAGCGTATCACCTTGGGGAAGGGCGCGTGCTCAAGACAACCTTGATGAGTCCATGCACTACAACCCGAGCGTATCACCTTGGGGAAGGGCGCGTGCTCAAGACCTCGACGTGATGCTGCACGGGGCGGTGGTGAGCGTATCACCTTGGGGAAGGGCGCGTGCTCAAGACCTCTTGTCTATAGCGTCTTCAAGCGTGATTAGCGTATCACCTTGGGGAAGGGCGCGTGCTCAAGAC
>JAXJHR010000058.1:0-6585 GCA_036299165.1 Collinsella aerofaciens
CTGTACCTTTTTGTGCAACAAAAAAAGCCGCTCAACCAGCGGCTTTTCTTATTTCGGCATGAAAAAAAGCGACCGCCCTGTGTGGACGGTCGCCTTTGTTAATTGTTGTGAAGCTTGCCTTAGGCGCGAGTCTCGATCTCCTCGGTCACCTTCGCAACAAACTCGTCAACACTCATCTGAACAGTCTCGTTGGAGCGATCGCGGACGGAGATGTTGCCGGCCTCGACCTCCTTCTCGCCCAGGATGAGCATGTAGGGCACGCGGTCGATGCTGCGGGCCTCGCGGATCTTGTAGCCAATCTTCTCGTCGCGGTCGTCGCGGACCACGCGAATGCCGGCCTCCTCCAGCTTGGCGCATACCTCGTGAGCGTAGTCGCGACTCTTCTCAGAGACGGGCAGCGCCTTGACCTGCACAGGAGCCAGCCAAGTGGGGAACTTGCCCGCAAAGTGCTCAATCAGAATGCCGATGAAGCGCTCGATGGAGCCAAAGCACACGCGATGCAGCATGATGGGGCGCTTCTTGGTACCGTCGGCGTCCACGTACTCCAGATCAAAGTTGAGCGGCATCTGGAAGTCGAGCTGCACGGTACCGCACTGCCAGGTACGACCGAGCGAGTCCTCCAGGTGGAAGTCGATCTTGGGTCCGTAGAAGGCGCCGTCGCCCTCGTTGACCTCGTAGTCCATGTGCAGCTGCTCCAGAGCGGTGCGCAGGCCCTCCTCGGCGCGAGCCCAGTCCTCGTCCGAGCCCATGGAGTCCTCGGGGCGGGTGGAAAGCTCAACGTGATACTTAAAGCCAAACTTTTGGTACACGGAGTCGATGAGGTTGACCACGCCCACGATCTCGTCGGTCAGCTGGTCGGGACGCACAAACAGGTGGGCGTCGTCCTGGTTAAAGCAGCGCACGCGGAACAGGCCGTGCAGGGCGCCACGCAGCTCGTGACGGTGCACCAGACCAATCTCGCCGGCGCGGATGGGCAGCTCGCGATAGGAGTGCGGCTTGGAGGCATACACCAGCACGCCACCCGGGCAGTTCATGGGCTTAATGCAGTACTCTTCGTCGTCGATGACGGTGGAGTACATGTTGTCCTTGTAGTGGTCCCAGTGGCCCGAGGTCTTCCACAGCTGCTTGTTCATGATGAGCGGCGTGGAGATCTCCACGTAGCCGGCCTTGTGGTGAATCTCGCGCCAGTAGTCCAGCAGCGTGTTCTTAAGGATCATGCCGTTGGGCAGGAAGAACGGGAAGCCGGGGGCCTCGTCGCGCATCATAAAGAGGTCCATCTCGCGGCCGATCTTGCGGTGGTCGCGCTTCTTGGCCTCCTCCAGCATGTGCATGTGCTCGTCGAGCTCTTCCTTGGTGGCAAAGGCGACGCCGTTGATGCGGGTGAGCATCTTGTTGTCCTTGTCGCCCTTCCAGTAAGCACCCGAGACGCCGGTGAGCTTAAAGGCCTTGAGGGCCTTGGTGTAGCAGATGTGGGGGCCGACGCACATGTCGATGTAGTCGCCCTGCTGGTAGAAGGTGATGCGGGCGTCGTCGTCAAGGTCGCCGATGTGCTCGACCTTGTACTTCTCGCCGCGCTCCTCCATAAGGGCGATGGCCTCGGCGCGGGGCTTCTCGTACACGGTGAACTTGAGGTTCTCCTTAACGATCTTCTTCATCTCGGCCTCGATCGCGGGGAAGTCGTCCTCGCTGATCTTGACGCCCTCGGGCAGGTCGACGTCGTAGTAAAAACCGTTGTCGGTCGCGGGACCGTAGGCAAAGTCGGCCTCGGGATAGAGACGCTTGATGGCCTGCGCCATGATGTGCGCGGCGGAGTGGCGGATGACGTGCGTGACCTCGTCCTGCGGGAGCTCGGCCACCGAACCGTCATTGTAGAGTGCCTTCATGGGTATGTTTTCTCCTCTCGGATGCCTGATGCAAGTGCGTGCGATGCGCTCGGCGTTTTTGACTTGCATCATTATAGGCAGGTTGCCTTGGTATACAAGCGCCCGCCGCACCTTAATGGCACGGCGGGCGATTTTCTACGCATGCTTCATCGTGTGGGGGCGGGGCTGTGGGGCGCGCGGCGCCCGTGGCTTGCGACCGGCCCGGCGATGGATGCGTTACTGGATGCGAGTTCGGCAGTAGGGGCAGACCTTCCAGTGCGCATCGAGCGGGCGATGGCAGCTGGGGCACACGTTGCGAACCTGGGTATCGCACACCGGGCAGACGACGAAGTCCTTCTCGATGGGCGCGCCGCACTGCGGGCAGGTGCCGTACTGGGCAAGCTGGCGCTCGCGCAGGGCCATGTCCAGCTCCTGCTCCTCGCGGTCGGACGCGTAGGAGTGCGGGCGCAGAACCAGGTAGGCGATGAGGCCTACAAACGGGATGAGGGCGATGATGCCCCATGCCACGTAGGCGCTGGCGCCGCGGCGGCGAGCGTCGATGAACACATAGACGACTGACAGCACATACAGGGCGATAATAAAGCCAACGAAGGCATAGACGACGCCCATAAGCTGCGGCGACATGAGCTCGGAGATGTACTTGGACATTACGGGTACCTTTCGGAATATTAACAGTCCGATCAAGTTTACCACGGGGTTTGTTTATATGGGACCACGGCTGGGTACGGGGCTGGCGCGGACACAAACATCTCAATCTGTAACAGTTAGGAGCGGAATTCGGGTCTAGATGTTACAGATCGAGACGAACGGATGCGCCGTCAGACTAACGTCCCAATCTGTAACATCTTGGACCCCAAATCCTCGTCTAACTGTTACAGATCGAGACGAAAGGTTGCCGTAGTTGTCGGCAGACGAGGTTGTCGACGTTGTCGAGTTTCCCCTCGCCTGCCGTTGGCGGGTGCTGTGGGGCTGTTCGCCGCATTGCCGCTGCGCTGGTGGTGTGTAGCCCGTAGGATAGCCTTATTGACAGCCTGTCAACTTGTCTTGGAGGCACCGTGGCAGAAACGTTTGATATCGCGATTGTGGGCGCAGGCATTACCGGGTGCGCCATTGCGCGGCAGCTCGCGCGCTATGACCTGTCCATATGCGTGATCGAGGCGGCGAACGACATCGCCCTGGGCGCGTCGAAGGCCAACGGCGGCTTGGTGCACGCCGGCTACGATCCGGCGCCGGGCACGGTCAAGGCGCAGGTCAACGCCCGTGGTTGCGAGCTATATGGCACGTGGGCCCAGGAGCTAGGCTTTTTGTTCCGCCGCACCGGTTCGATGGTGCTGGGGTTTAACGACGAAGACCGCGCGCACCTGGAGAAGCTGCGCCAGAATGGCCTGGCCAACGGCGTGCCCGAGCTGTCGATTGTCGGCCCCGAGCGCATCCACGAGCTGGAGCCGCGCGCGAGTGCCAAGGCGACGTGCGCGCTGTGGTGCCCCTCGACCGGCTTTGTCGATCCGTTTGAGGTCGCCATTGCCGGGCTAGAGAACGCCGTTGCCAACGGTGTGACATTTATGCGGTCCGCGCCAGTGGAGGCAATTGAGGTTGATGGCTCGGATGACGGAGCCGCACGCTTTACGCTGGCAACGCCCGCCGGCGACGTGCGTTGCCATTACCTGATCAACGCCGCAGGCAACGGAGCCGCGGACATCTCGCACATGGCCGGCGCCGAGGAGTTTCAGATGGTCTGGCGCCAGGGCAACATCGTGGTGCTGGACAAGGAACCGCGCACGCTCATGCCGCTCTACCCCGTTCCCACGCCGGTGTCCAAGGGCGTTATCGTCACGGGCACCGTACATGGCAACACCGTGATTACCGCGACGGCCGCCGTGCGCGAGCCAGGCGACACGCAGACCTATGCAAGCGATGTGAACGCGCTGCTGACGGGAGCGCGCAAGCTGGTGCCCGATCTAGACACACGCCGCGTGGTGCGCGCGTTTGCCGGCGGACGTCCGGTCATTCAGGGGACCAACGACTTCTTTATTGGGCAGTCGGACGTGGTTTCGGGACTGTTCCAGGCCGCGGGCATTCAGTCGCCGGGCGTGGCAAGCGCGCCGGCCATTGCCGAGCGCATGGAGCAGGTGCTGCGCGATGCCGGCGTGGCTCTGCGCGAACGGGACGACTGGGACCCTATACGCCGCGCGCCGGACGACTTCGACCGTGCGCCGCTCGCGCGCAAGGAAAAGCTGATTGAGTCCGACCCCGCGTGGGGGCAGATCGTCTGCCGCTGCGAGACGGTGCCCGAGGCCGAGATCGTGGCCGCAATCCGACGCCGCCCGGGCGCGGTTTCGGTCGAGGGCGTCAAGCGCCGCTGCCGTGCCGGCATGGGTCGGTGCCAGAGTGGCTTTTGCCAGAGCCGCGTGGTGGCGATTCTGGCCCGCGAGCTGGGGTGTGACCCCAGCAAGGTGCTGCTGGAGGATGCCGGATCTTGGCTGGTCGAGGGACCGCTGAAGGGGGTGCGCTAGGATGGCGACGTTTGGTATGCGCGACGATCGCGCGGAGACCGGAGCTGTAGCGTCGGTGTCGACGCAGGCGTTCGACGTGGTCGTTATCGGCGGCGGACCTGCCGGCATGGCGGCCGCGCTTTCCGCGCATAAGGCCAGCGCGCGCGTGGCTATCGTGGAGCGCGAGCAGCATCTGGGCGGAATCCTCCGCCAGTGCATCCATCCCGGCTTTGGACTATCGCACTTTAAGCAGGAGCTCACCGGCCCCGAGTATGCGCAGCGCTTTATCGACCAGGTGCGCGCGACCGACATTGCGCTGTTCTTGGACAGCATGGTGATTGGGATTGATTCGGGTGAGGGCGCGGCCGCGAGCGCGTCGGGCGTGAACGAGGCTCCGAGAGCCACCGCAGCCCACACCGTCACGCTCATGAGCCCCACTGGCATGCTGCAGCTCACAGGACGTGCGGTCGTTCTTGCTATGGGTTGCCGTGAGCGCACGCGCAGCGAGATCAAGATTCCCGGTAGCCGCCCCGCCGGCGTGTTTACGGCCGGCCTGGCGCAGCGATACATCAATATCGAAAACCTCAAGCCCGGCTCGCGTGCCGTCATTTTGGGCTCGGGTGACATCGGACTTATCATGGCGCGCCGCTGCACGCTCGAGGGGATTTCGGTCGAGGGCGTGTACGAGCTCATGCCGTACGCCAACGGTCTGCGCCGCAACGTCAAGAACTGCCTGGACGACTTTGGAATTCCGCTGCACCTATCCACCACCGTCATACGCGTGATCGGGCACGACCGCGTGGAGGCCGTCGAGGTAAGCCAGGTCGACGAGCACCTGGTGCCCATTGCCGGCACGGAGCGCATCGTTCCGTGCGACACGCTGCTGCTTTCGGTAGGTCTGATTCCCGAGAACGAGCTTTCGGTTGCCGCAGGCGTGGAGCTTGACCCGCGCACGCGCGGCGCCGTAGTTGATCAGAGTCTGCAGACGGGCGTGCCGGGCATCTTTGCCTGTGGCAACGTGCTGCACGTGCACGACCTGGCCGACAACGTGACGACCGAGTCCGAGCGCGCCGGTGCAGCCGCGGCGGCGTGGGCGTTGGGCTGTGGTGTTGGGGCCGATGCGAGCGCGGCGGGCACGGGCTGCGAACTCACGGTCTCCCCCGCCGGCATCGCAGGCTACGCACTGCCGGGACGCATTACGGCCGTGGCGCTCACCAAGCTAAACTTCCGCGTGCGCCGGCCAGTCGATGCCGCCTGCTTGAGGATCTTAGCCGACGGCAAGGAACTGTTCGCCGGCAAGGTCCGTGCGTTTAAGCCGAGCGTAATGGAGAGTTTCCCGCTACCGGCAAAGGTGATTCAGCGTGCACTCGACCTGGGTGCCAGCGAGATTGTCCTGTCCGTTGACCCTGTTGAGGGGGCGTAAAGCCATGGGCACAAACGCAATCGAGACGCTGAAGTTCAACTGCACCACCTGCCCATCCGAGTGCCTTCTGACCGTAGAGGTAGAGCGCGACGCAGACGGCACCGTGGCAGAAGTGCGCTCCGTGACCGGCAACAGATGTCCGCGTGGTGATAAGTTCGCACATCAGGAGCTCACCTGCCCCATGCGCGTACTCACCACCACCGTGGCCGTATCCGGAGGCGACGAGGCGTTGCTGCCCGTGCGCACGGCTGAGGCCATCCCGCTAGCGCTCCACGCCCAAGCCATGAACCTCATCCGAGGCCTAGTCGTCAACGCCCCCATCCGCATGGGCGACGTCGTACTGGAAGACCTCCTCGACACCAGCATCAACCTCATCGCCAGCATGGACATCAACCGAGCCCAAGTAGCTAATTAGGGACGGGGCTCTTTTAGCTACCCCGCCATCCACCCAGCCCTCTTCAATTGCGGTGAAATAGTTCCTGATTTCCGCCAAAACCCCGGCATCCAGGAACTATTCCACCGCAACTATCCTTGGAATCGGTATTTAGCTTGTGCCTACTTTAGTGTCATTTCAAAACTATGCCGGATTACGGGGCTGATTCGGAGACCTCCATCCATACCGGCAATTTTCGATTTTTGATAATCCGTCTACCTGCACTGATAATTGTCCTTGGGGGAAGCGGGCACTGCGGGGCGCGGCAACGGCGCGCGATTTCCGCGTCGCAGCGCTACCCTGATGCTGAACGCCGGGACGATGACCCACTGACCTGCTGACGCCTCTTCGGCC
>JAXJHR010000059.1:0-2077 GCA_036299165.1 Collinsella aerofaciens
GGGCGGCAGGTTGAGGAGCTCGTCGCCGGGACGGTGCAGGCAGACCTTCCTGAGCTTGCCGATCTCGGAAGGCACGTGCAGACCTTTCGTCATGGCCTCCTACCTTTCTTTCGGGCCTTTCGGCCGAATCTCTCAGCGCCCCTCCGTGTGAGGCGTTATTGCTGACAACATATTTATATCCAAAATCAGCTCATACTTCCACCTTGCCCCCGAACGGTTTTTTATAGGGGGTGAACGGCATACACATATACTTCACGCATGGCACACTTCATCTTAATAAAGCGTATTTACGTGCTTAAACGCGTTTTAATCCTAAAATCAAATGGAACTAAACTTTGTTAAACCATCCTCAAATTGCATATTTCCAATAAAGCTATGAATAGAATTAGCGGTTCACACCGCGTCTCAACCATTTTCATTTTTATTCAGAAAAAAGTTTGTCCTATTCATTTCTGATAAATAAATTACCGTTTACCAGACGCTTGATACCGTTCACCGGAAACTCAGTATAAGGCCCAGCGGATACCGCCTCGCTTTACGGCCCCATTTGTAACAACTTGACTTCTCGGTATAGAAAAATGGACCCGCTTCCCCTAGGGAAACGGGTCCATTTTCGATTATCTTCGGCCAATTTAGATAAGGCCCTCGAAGACCATCGGAATCCTAGCGATCAAACTCCGCCAGCGCCTCGTCCAAAAGCCTCAGGCCCTCACGCAGAACGTCCTCGCTCGCGCAGTAGCCCAGGCGTGCGCCACAGGGAAGCTCAAAGCGGCTGCCGGGTACCAGCAGCACTCCCCTCTCGGACAGCAGGCGCTTACAGAACTCCTCGTCGTCCTCGGGAATATCAAGCTGGATAAACGAGGTAGACACGCCCTGTGGGGCCGTCCAGGAAACGCGATGCTGTGTATCGATCCAAGCCTGCGCGATATCGCGGTTGTCAAACACGATCTTGCGATTGCGCTCGAGGATCTTATCCTTGTGTTCAAGCACATAGGTCGCCAGGGCGTCGTTGAACACACCGCCGCAGATCATGGTGTAATCGCGATAGGTGCGGATGCGGTTGGATATCTCTTCGTCTGCCACGACCCAGCCCACGCGGGCCGCAGGCGTCGAATGGGTCTTCGACAACGAGTTGGTGACAATGGCCCTCTCGTACACGTCGACCATCGACATAAAGGACTCAGTGTTTTCAAGCGGCAGGTACACCTCGTCGCACAGCACATAGGCGCCCACCGAGCGGGCGATCTCGGCAATCTGACCGAGCATACCGGCATCGAGCACCGTACCGATGGGGTTCGATGCGTTGTTTATGCAGATAAGCTTGGTGTTGGGGCGCACCAAGCTCTTGAGTTCCTCGATATCGGGCTTCCAGCCGAGTTCCTCGCGAAGCTCCCAATACTCGACCTCGGCGCCCAGCGTGCGCGGAATCTCGTAGAGCGGCGCGTAGGTGGGCCACTCGGCGATAACATGGTCGCCGGGCTCGACCACAGCCATGATGGCGTTGAGGTTAGCGCCCGTGCAGCCATTGGTCTGCAGAATGTGATCGGGATTGACCTCCCGACGATACAGCTTGGCAACCTCGGCCTTAAACTCCGGCGAGCCCTCGATCCAGCCGTAGTTCATCTTCTCGCGGTCCAGGCGCTCGTAGAACGTGGCGCCGTCCTGTTCATCGAGCGCGCGCAGCTCGCCCATGGTGAGCGACGAGATCGTCGACTGGGCGATGTCCCACGTGGCGCTCTTCTCCCAAACGTTGAGCCATTCCTCAACGCCAATCGTCTTGATGTCCATAGCCAAGCTCCTTACAAAAGCAGTCGTCCAATCGTGTTGACGTTCCTCATACAAGATTGGGGCGGTGCGAAAACCCGCACCGCCCCAATGGGAGACATCTAATGGCAGCTAGATGTATGTATTATGACCCGTACGAGTCCTTGAAGACCTTAGAGGTCCTCGCGCCAGAAGGGCATGCTCATGCAGCGCGGGCCGCCGCGGCCGCGGGAGAGCTCGGCGGAGGGCACGACGAGAAGGTCCAGGCCCTCCTTGTACAGCACGTCGTTGGTGACGGTGTTGCGGGCGTAGA
>JAXJHR010000060.1:0-6130 GCA_036299165.1 Collinsella aerofaciens
AAGTGCGACGAGGCGGACGCGGAGAGGGCCGCCCGCGCGGCGATGTCCGGCTCAAGGCTCGGGACCCCCAAGAGCCAGGACGGGTGGGTCGACGGGGTGCGCTGCATGCTCGCGGCGCGCTCCGGGGCGGTGAAGGCGCGGACCTCGGCGATCAACACCGCGAGGTCGCTGCTCACCACCGCGCCGGAGGGGCTCAGGTCGAGGTTCCGCGGCATGGGAGGGCCGAGGCTGATGGAGGAGCTCCCCTCCGTGCGCGCCGAGGGCGCGCTGGGCGCCGCGCTCGGCGCGCTGGCGGACCTGTGGGCGGCGGCGCGCGACGCGGCGCTCGACATGGAGCGCGCGATCGAGGCGTCCCTGGAGGAGAACTGCCCCGCGCTGCTGGCGATGTACGGGTGCGGGCCCGTGAGCGCGGCCAAGCTCGCGGTCGCGGCCGGGGACAACCCGGGCAGGCTGCGCTCCGAGGCGTCGTTCGCGGCGATATGCGGGGCCTGCCCCATCCCCGCCTCGAGCGGCAAGACCGTGAGGCACAGGCTCAACAGGGGCGGCGACCGGCAGGCGAACAGCGCGCTGCACGAGATCGCGAGGCAGAGGGTCATGCGCGACCCCGAGACCGCCGAGTACGCCGAGAGGGCCAGGGGGCGGGGAAAGAGCGACAGGGAGGTCATGAGGTGCCTCAAGCGCTACGTGGCCAGGGAGGCGTACCGGGCGCTGATGCGCCCGCACGAGATCAGGAGGCCCGAGGACGCCTCGGAGCTCGTGGCGGCCAGGCGCGCGGCGAAGGTCAGCCAGGTGAGGGCGGCGTCCATACTGGGCACCAGCGAGAAGTACATCTCGATGCTGGAGAGGGGCCAAAGGGAGCTCAAGCCCATAAGGAGGGCCTACGAGGCATGGGTCGAGGCCGGACTTCCGCTCGATTGGGACAGGCAAGCCTTCGAGGCCGAGCGCAAAATGGATTCTAAAAAACACCTTGCCAAATAGGAGCCTCTTTGCATGTCCGAGGACGTTCCGGAGAGAAGCCCCGTCACGCCCCCGGATTCCCGGTGGGAGTTCTAGACCTTGTCGGCCTTAGTACATACCGCCGCCCTGCTGACCAGCGGTAGCAGCAGCGATGGCATCCTCAAGCTGAGTGTTCTTGGGCACATCGGAGACGGTAGCCTCGGTGATGAGGATCAGGCTGGCGACAGAAGCAGCGTTCTGAAGGGTGACGCGGCTGACCTTGACGGGGTCGAGGACGCCCATCTCAATCATGTCGCCCCACTCGCCGTTGGCAGAGTTGAGACCCTGGCCGGCGGGCAGCTCGGCAACCTTGTCGACCACGACAGCGCCCTCAAAGCCAGCGTTCTTGGCGATGGTGGCGACCGGAGCGGTCAGAGCCTTCTTGACGATGTCGACGCCGATCTTCTCCTCGGGGTCGTCGATCTCGACAGCGTCGAGCGCAGGAGCGGCGTCCATGAAGGCGACGCCACCGCCGGCGACGATGCCCTCCTCGACAGCAGCGCGGGTAGCCTGCAGGGCATCCTCGACGCGGTGCTTGATCTCCTTGAGCTCGGACTCGGTAGCAGCGCCGACCTTGATGACGGCAACGCCGCCGGAGAGCTTGGCCAGGCGCTCCTGGAGCTTCTCGCGGTCGAAGTCAGAGGTGGTGTTCTCCATCTCGCCCTTGATCTGAGCGATACGGGCGTCGATGGCCTCCTTGGAGCCAGCGCCGCCGACGACGACGGTGTTGTCCTTGGAGATGGTGACGGACTTAGCGGTACCGAGCATATCGGCGGTGATGTCAGCGACCTTCACGCCCAGCTCGTCCAAGGCAGCCTGGCCACCGGTGAGGACGGCGATATCCTCGAGGATGCGCTTGCGGCGATCGCCGTAGCCCGGGGCCTTGACGGCGCAGACGTTGAGGGCGCCACGGATCTTGTTGAGGACCAGGGTAGGCAGAGCTTCGCCGTCGATGTCCTCAGCGATGATGAGCAGGCCACGGCCAGCGCGCTGGACAGCCTCGAGAACGGGCATGATGTCCTGAACGCTGGAGATCTTCTGGTCGGTGATGAGGATGTACGGATCCTTCATCACGGCCTCCATGCGGTCGTTATCCGTGACGAAGTAAGCGGAGACATAGCCCTTGTCGAACTGCATGCCCTCGACGGTGTCGATGGTGATGTCGAACGTCTGGGAATCCTCGACGGTGATGACGCCGTCCTTGCCCACGACCTCCATGGCCTCGGCGATCTTCTCGCCGACCTCGGGGTCACCGGCAGAGATGGTGCCGACGGAAGCAATCTGCTCCTTGGTCTCGACCGGCTTAGCCTGCTTCTTCATCTCGGCGACGGCGGCGTTGACGGCCTTGTCGATGCCGCGACGGATGGCCAGCGGGTTGGCGCCAGCGGCGACGTTGCGCAGACCGTCGTTGACGATGGCCTGAGCGAGCAGAGTTGCGGTGGTGGTGCCGTCACCCACGGTGTCGTTGGTCTTGGTGGCGACCTCCTTCACCAGCTGAGCGCCCATGTTCTCGATGTTGTCCTCGAGCTCGATCTCCTTGGCGACGGAAACGCCGTCGTTGGTGATGGTCGGGGCACCGAACGTGCGCTGCAGCGCAACGTAGCGACCCTTGGGGCCCATGGTGACGGTAACGGCGTCGGCCAGAGTGTTGACGCCCTTGGCGAGCTTAGCGCGGGCATCGGTGTTGAACGTAATGTTCTTTGCCATGGTAGGTAATCCTCCAAAAGAAATGTGACTCGCGTCGCCGCTTCCGAGTCCTATGCGGCGGACGCGTTCAAAGACGAATCAGAGATTCTGACGAGACTAGGCCTCGACGACAGCGTAGATGTCGTCGGCGCGCATCAGCAGATACTTCTCGCCGTCGACCTTGACCTCGTTGCCACCGAACTTACCGTAGATGACAACGTCACCGACCTTGACGTCCATGGGGATGCGCTCACCCTTGTCGTTGACCTTGCCGGCGCCCACGGCAACGATGGTGCCGCGCTGCGGCTTCTCCTGAGCGTTGCTGGCGATATACAGACCAGAAGCGGTCTTCTGCTCGGCCTCGTCGGGCTTGACCAGAACACGATCTGCAAGCGGCTTCAAAGACGACATGCTTGTCTCCTCCTTTTTGGGCCGCGCGGTTATACCACGCGAATTAACCCTTTTTGTTTGCGTACGCGTTGAATGGTACCCACGAATGGCGGGTTATACAACACGGAGTCAAAAAATCTTATTTTTTGGCACTTAGATTTTCTGAATGCCGGGGGATAACTTAGCGGTGGCTCCCGGGGCGGACCGGAGGGCATGAAGTTTGCTGCTCTGCAGTCCTGCGCAAGACGGAAAGCACATTAAGTGCTTTCCTTTGCGTGCGGAACTCGCGACAAACTTCATGCCCTCCGGTCCGCCCCGGGAGCTAGGTTAACTAATTCGAGCCCGGTATTCAGAAAAGTCAGTGCAGCAAAATGGCGATACGGATAGCGACATGGGCATGGTTTTCGCTGCGCGCACGGGTCCCCTGGGAAGCACCGTGCATTTTTGGGAGTATTCAGCAAGCCAAGACGGCTGCATACGCGCCGGACATACCTTATTGGTCCCAAGAACGCCTTCAGCGGGCGGTTTTGGTCGGTGGGCAGACCCCGTTGGGACAAATGGGCGTACTTCGCGCCGTACCGGAGCCCAAAATGACGTCAATCTCCGCAACGTTACTCAGCCGCAGCGGCACCGGCAGAGCTCGTGGTGCTGAATACTCCGTTTTTTGCACGGCACGGGCGGGGGTACATCAGGATCAGGAAGAACATCCCAGCTTTTTATGCAATCTGTAATGGGAAGTATGCAAAACACTAAGAGTCAGCATTGCTGATGTCCAAATTGAGCGCACAAGGCAGCAGCACCTCAACCCCGCGCCCAAATCCAACAGAGCGGGGACGCTCCTAACGAACCCCCATCGGCAAACAAATGCGGCTCGAGCGCCATCCCAAAATAGACTGCCCGAGCCGCGTTTAACGGTGCGGTATGAACGTCAGCGCTCGTAAATCAAGTTGCCTGCCAGGTAGGTGGCCTGAACCTTAGTGGTCTGGAGCTCTTGGGGATCGATGATGAGCGGGTTTTGGTCCAGGACTACCAGATCGGCGTATTTGCCGGGCTCCAGGCTGCCGAGGTTTTGCTCGTCGCCCGCTGCGTACGCGCTGCCAAGCGTGTAGTTGCGCAGGGCCGTTGCCGCGTCGATACGCTCGCTCGGCAACCAGCCGCCCTCGGGCCAGTGGCTGCGGGGGTCCTGGCGCGTGATAGCCGTGTAGAGCACATTCATGCTGGTAACGGGCGTAATAGGGCTGTCGGTACCGAAGGCTTGGCGAATGCCGCGCTGCTTATAGGTCGCAAACGGCCACATGATGCGGCTGCGCTCCAAGCCCAGGTCGCGCTCCGGACCACCCGGGTCGAGTGTAATGTGGCAGGGCTGGCTCGAAGCAACCACGTTGAGCTTGCGCAGGCGGTCGATGTCCTCGGGCAGAAGGTTCTCCAGGTGCTCGAGCGTGTTATGGCCGTGCTGGGGCAGCCCGTACAGGTCGGAGGCCTCCTCAAAGATATCGAGCGCGGCATGAATCGCACCGTCGCCGATGACGTGGATGCGCACGGTGTGACCGCGCTCCGCGGCCGCCAGAACTAGCTTGCGCATGCGCTCGGCGGGAACCGTCAGACGGCCCTGGTCGCCCGGGAAGCGCGGATTGGTATAGGGCTCGGTGAGATATGCCGTGTGTTCGCTCGACACACCGTCGAAAAACTGTTTAAAGCCTGGCGCCGAGAGCAGCGCGTTGTTTGCGTAGCGGGTCTGGAGTTCTTCCAAGCGCGACTGGTCATCCAGCAGCGTGGGGAACAGATAGGCTCGGATGCCCAGCTTGCCGGCTGCCTGCAGTTTGTCGTAGACGTCGTCGCGGATAAAATCGCAGCCCGGCATGGGCATGAGCGACATATCGCAGATCGAGGTGATGCCCTGCTCGGCCATACGCCTCATTTGATCGGCGTAAGCGCTTGCGATGCGATCCTCCCCCAGCCACTCAAGGCAGCGCGGTAGCAGCTGCATGGCAGCCGCCTCGTGAGCAATGCCCGTGAGTTCGCCGTTTGCATCCTTGTCGTAACTGCCGCCCGCTGGCGGCTCGCTGTCGCGCGTGACGCCGAGCGCCTCGAGTGCGCGGCTGTTGAGCCAAAGCGTGTGCCCGTCGCCCGAATACATAACGCAGGGACGATCGGGGAATGCCGCATCGAGCGACGCCTTGGTAGGATGCTCGGGCGGATCCCAACGGTAATCGCGCCAGCCCTGCGTCACAACCCAAGCGTCGTCGGGCAGGTCCTGGGAAAACTCGAGCGCATGTTGCACCAGCGCCGCCTCGGACGTGCCCATATCCATGAGCATGTACGGCGAGGAACCGACCGAGGTATGGAAGAAGTGCAGATGAGCGTCATGGAAACCGGGGCAAACAAACTGCTCGCCGTAGTCGATAACCGACGTGGCGGCAGGAGCGGCGGCAATCACGTCATCGGGCGCACCGACTGCGACGATACGGTCGCCTGCGATGGCAATCGCCAGCTCGCGGGCGGTATCGATGCCGTCTTGGGCGGTAAAGACGTTCTTGGAGCGAATAATCCGATCGATATGTTGCATGGGCATCCCCATCTCTGGCAGGAAATTCAACACCCCCCGAGTGTACTCCCCCGCCCTTGTAACAAAACCCCAAGCGGCAAACGGCAACTTTACCAGCCCTAGCGGCAGGTGGCATACTGGAGAGAGCCTGTACGATTTTGCGATCAACCCAGCAAGGAGCAAATCGACCATGACGAAGACCAAGGCACAGCAGATTATGGCGGCGACCGAGGCTCGCGCGGCTGACGACGTCACCGCAGCCATCAAAGATATCGCTACCGAGTTTGAGCCCTATATCATCAAGCAGCGCCGCCACTTCCATAAGCACCCGGAGCTGAGCCTCGCCGAGGAGCGCACGACCTCCGACATCGCCAACCAGCTTGACGCCATGAATATCCCCTACGAGCGTCCCCTTAAGACGGGCCTTGTGGCGACCCTTCGCGGCACCGCGCCGGATGCCTACCGCGAGGACGGCACGCCACGCCGCCGCATCCTGCTGCGCGCCGACATCGA
>JAXJHR010000061.1:0-67698 GCA_036299165.1 Collinsella aerofaciens
AGCGAAAACCCGCCAGAGCGAGGGAGGCCCTTTTGGGGCGAGATGACGCCATAGGTTGAGCATAAGTCAGCGAGCGGGCCGCATTTGAGACAAGGTGACGTGAAACGAAAGGGCGCTGACCTTCTGGTCGCGCCCTTGAAGTTGAACGTCAGATTGTCCAAATGCGGCCCGCGCAGCGCCGGCCCGTTACGGCGTTTGGTAAAACGCCGTAACTAAAAGCGGTTACCGCGGAAGCCGCCGCCGTTGCGGCCGCCACGATCGCCACCGCGACCGCCACGGTCGTTACCACGGTTGCCGCCAAAGCCGCCACGGTTGCCACCGCGATCGCCATAGCCACCACGGTTGCCGCCAAAGCCGCCGCGACCGCCACGGTCGCCGCCACGGTCACCAAAACCGCCACGGCCGCCACGATCGCCACCGCGACCGCCGCGGTCGCCACCACGGCCACCACGATCGCCAAAGCCGCCGCGACCGCCACGGTCGCCGCCACGGCCACCACGGTCGTCACGGCCGCCGCGAGGACCGCGATCCTCGTCCAGGCCCATGGCGACGAGCGGAGCGATAACCTTATCGAGAGCGGCCATCAGCTCGGTGGCCTCCTCGTAAGAAAGCTCGGGCAGGAGCTTCTCCTTCTTGTTGGCAAGCTCGACCAGGCCCTCAGCGGCATCCTCGGCAGCGAAGACAACGATCTTGCGCATATCGCCCTCGGCGTCATCGATGCGGCCGACCAGATCGGCAGCCTCGGCCTCGGCCATCAGGCCATCGAGCTCACGAAGGCGCATGCCCAGCAGGTCGGACATTTCCTTCTGCTCCATCTTGGGCTTGAGGTCAAGAAGCTTGATGGCGCGCTCGATGTTCGCCATGCGCTCGGCCTTGGCCTCCTCCTCCTTGGAAATAGCAAAGCGACGGCTACGCAGCAGGCGGGCGGCCTTCTGCATCTTGTCCATCAGCTCTTCGTCATCGTAATCAACGGCGGCCTCGACAACCTCGGCCTCCTCCTCGGCGGAAACCTCGTCAGCAGCCTCAACCTCGGCAGCTTCGGTCTCCACGGTCTCGACTGCCTCAACCTCGGCAGCCACGGTCTCGTTCTCGGTCTCGTTCATGATCTCTTCGTTCTCGGACATGAGACTCCTTCTTGGCCCTCTCGGGCATCATCGCCCCATTCGCGGGGCCCGTCGCGCACTCTTTGCGCTTTAAACATTCATGCCTCTCGGCAAAACGTCCATTAGTTTATGGTGTCGCCATCCAATCTAGCTGCAGAATCTATGTGCACACATTAATGCGACATGTGCGACTCGCGACGAGCGTACACCAGCGACGCCACGAACCCGACCACCGCAATCACAGCCGCCACGCGCACGGCAGCTGCAAATCCAATCGCCTGGGCAACGTCGGTCGCAACGCCAGCCGCACCGGCAGTCGTCGCAGAACTTGAGAGCAGGCCGATAAACAGGGACGGGCCAAACGATGCGGCAATCATGTTCCACGTGTTGAGCAATGCCGTTCCGTGGGGATGCTCAGCGGCAGGCAGCGTCTCCAAGCCGGCCGTTTGCGAGGGGCTCAACACCAAACCAACTCCGGCATACACCACAACGGTCACCGCCACGACGACGCCGATGTTCATGCTTGCCGCCGTCATCGAGATGGCAGTCTGCCCCACGGCAATCAGGGCAAAGCCGACCGGCAGCAGCGGCCATGCGCCACGGGCGTCCATCACGCGTCCGCCCACAATCGAGGTCACGGCGTTGCAGGCAATTGCCGGCAAAATGAGCAGGCCCGCAACAAGTGCGGTCATGCCGTATGCGCCCTCAAAATAGAGCGGCAACAAAACGCTCATCGAGAACGTCGTCATCATCGACACCACCACAAGCAGACACGCAGGCCAAAAACGAACGCTCGCCATGGGACGCACGTTAAGCACCGGATGCTCGAGCTTGAGCTGACGGGCCGCAAACAGGCCGAGCAGCACAATGGCGGCGAAGAGCGTCACGATGCCGGCAATCAGATCAGTCGAGAACTCGCCTACGGAATACACAAATGCCGTAATACCGGCGGCGAGCAAAACAACCGACAGAATATCAAGCGTGGTGTTCGAACGCTCTCCGACATTCTGGACATGCTTTACGCCCGCCGCAGCGACCGCAATGCCGCCCACCAGCGGCACTACGAACACCGCCCTCCAGCCAAATAACGTGCACATAAGACCGCTGATCACGGGTCCAAACGCCGGTCCTAGCGTAATGCATGCGCCGCCCAGGCTCAGATACAGACCGAGCTTCTCGCGCGGGGCGCAAGACAGCACCACGTTCATCATGAGCGGGAACAAGATGCCCGATCCCGCAGCCTGCAAAATACGACTTGGCAGCAAAACGCTAAACGACGGAGCGACCAGGCACAGGACTTCGCCGGCGACCATGCATCCGCATGCGAAAAACAGCAGCTTGCGCGTCGAGAAACGGCCGGACAGGAAGGCCATGATGGCCGTAAAAATCGACGTCACGATCATGTAGCCCGAGACGAGCCACCGTGCCGTGGTGGCACTCACCGAAAAGGCTGCCATAATGTCGTGCAACGCCACGTTAATGATGTTCTCGTTAAACGCGGCAACAAAGGCTGCAATATACATTACGACGAGAATCGCCGCAGAGGCCGATGGCGTTACTTGAACTTGTTGCTGAGATTTGCTCCCCATGCATTTCCTTCCTCTTGGAACGACAGTCACATCGCCCCAGAGGAACGGTCCAGGGCGAAAAATGAGCCCTAGACTTACGCCAGACGCCGTACACGACGAATCTGGCAACATGGTCCAACATCGAAAGATTGTAACGCGGACGCACAGCTTTCCTTCCGCGCTATTATTAACAGTCCACGAAAGCATAAGACATGAGGAGCCCGCCATGATTAAGCCCATCATGAAATCCGAGTTCTTTTTGCGTCTGCCTTCCGAAGACGCGGGACCCGACGATGCCGCAACCGGGCAGGATCTCCTGGATACACTCCACGAGCATGAGCGCGAGTGCGTGGGCCTCGCCGCCAACATGATCGGCGTGCGCAAACGCATCATCTGCGTAAAGGACGGCAACAGGACACTCCTGATGTACAACGCTCAAATTCTTGAGCAGGTCAATGCCTATCAGACGAGCGAAGGATGTCTCTCGCTGATCGGCGAGCGTCCCTGTACCCGCTATCGCCGCATTAAGGTGGAGTATTTGGACGAGAACTTCGTCCACCGCATCAAAAACTTCTCGGGCTACACCGCCGAGATCATCCAGCACGAAATCGACCACTGCAACGGAATTGTTATTTAGACAGCCAGGGTAACGATGCAGATTGAGCACACGACAGCGAGCGAGCCGCATTTGCGCCAAGGTGACGTGAAATGAGAGGGCGCTGACCTTCTGGTCGCGCCCTCGAAATTGAACGTTAGATTGGCGTGAATGCGGCTCGCGCAGCGTCAAGTGGTCCGCCGTTCGGTAGAACGGCGGAACTAATTAGCTCTGGCGGTAATGGTCAAAGAAGTCGGCGAGGTCTTCGAGCGACTCTTTGAGCACTTCCATGCGCGGCAGGTACACGATGCGGAAGTGATCGGGCTCGGCCCAGTTAAAGCCGCCGCCGCGCGTGATCAGAATCTTCTTCTCGTGCAGCAGGTCGAGGGCAAACTGCTCGTCATCGGTGATGTTGAACTTCTTAACATCCATCTTGGGGAAGATGTAGAACGCCGCGCGCGGCTTGACCACCGAGATGCCGTCAATCTTGTTGAGCGCCTCATACACAAAGTTGCGCTGCTCGTAGACACGGCCGCCGGGACGGATGTAGTCGTTAACGGACTGATGGCCGCCGAGCGCCGTCTGGACGATCGACTGAGCCGGCACGTTGGAGCACAGGCGCATGTTGGAGAGCATGTTGATGCCCATGATGAAGTCGCTCATGCAGCGCTGGTTGCCCGAAAGCACCATCCAGCCAATGCGATAGCCCGCGATCATGTGCGACTTGGAAAGGCCGCTAAAGGTAACGCAGGGCAGGTCGGGAGCGAGCGAGGCAATCGAGACGTGCTCGTAGCCGTCCATGCACAGGCGGTCGTAGATCTCATCGGCAAAGATCATCAGCTGATGCCTGCGTGCAATCTCGACGATGCCCTCGAGCACCTCGCGCGGATAGACAGAACCCGTGGGGTTGTTGGGGTTGATGATGACGAGGGCTTTGGTCGCGCTCGTAATCTTGGACTCCATATCCTCCAGGTCGGGATACCAATCCGCCTGCTCATCGCACAGATAATGTACGGGATGACCGCCAGCAAGGGTAGCGCACGCCGTCCAGAGCGGATAGTCAGGGCTGGGAATCAGGATTTCGTCTCCATTGTCGAGCAACGCGTTCATCGAAAGCTGAATGAGCTCGGACACGCCGTTGCCCGTGTAGATATGCTCCATCTGAACGTTGGGCAGGCCCTTGATCTGCGAATACTGCATGATCGCCTTGCGCGCGGAGAACAGGCCGCGCGAGTTGGAATAGCCTTCGCAGTCGGGCAGCTGCTGGCGCATGTCCTTGATGACCTCATCGGGCGTGCGGAAACCGAAGGGCGCCGGGTTACCGATATTGAGCTTGAGGATGCGCTCGCCCTCGTCCTCCATACGGGCGGCCTCGTCGACGACGGGACCGCGCACGTCATACAGGACGTTATCGAGCTTGGTGGATTTAGAAAAAGTACGCATGGTGGTGCTCCTTGCAATTTGAGCTGAGGGATGGGGTTCGGGCTTGGAATCGTTGCGGGGTGATGATGCCTCGCCTTGATCGGCGTCGCCGGCAAGCAGCCAGGTAACATCGACCTCCAAAATACGGGCGAGCAGCTCAGCCACATCGCGCCGCGGGATCGTCTTGCCGCTCACATATTGGCTCATCTGACTCTTGCCAAGTTTTTTGCCGAGCATCTCCGATGCGCGGATCACGTCCGACTGGCGAACGTCGCGATCGGACATAGCCTGTCGCAGGCGATCGCTAAATGTCTCTTGGGCCACTAGAACCTCCTTGCTGGCAAAGTTCAATTTATAGAACACGAATTGAACCATGGTTCAATTTAGCAAGCAGTATAACGCGGCGCTTCATTCGAAAGTTCAATTTCATAAGAAAATGTATCGGACTCCGAGATCTGCCCAAAGCAAACAATGGCGTGTACACGTTTAGAGGTATTCGAGAAAACGGGCGGCGGCAAGCGAAACATCGGCCGTGCGATATATCGCATTGATCTGCCGATGAGGATGTCCCTCGAGCGGACGCACGGCAACATCGAACTGACAGCGGCGCAAGATAAGTGCCGGAAGAATGCTCACGCCCAAGCCGTCCTCGACCATAGCCATAATCGCATAGTCATCCCAGGTCGACAGCTTAGAGCGCACCGCCAGGCCCGCGCGGCGAAACAGCGGCGTAATCTCGTCGTCGCTACCGCGTTCCAGCAGGATAAACTGCTCGTTGGCCAAATCGGCAAGGGAAACGACCTCCGCGGTGGCAAGCGAGGAGTCCGCTGGCACCACGGCCATCAGCTCGTCTTGCACCAACGGTCGCGACGCCATGCCGGCGCCACGTGGCTCGCGCGGGATAAAGCCCAGGTCACAACGACCCTCAGCCACCCATTGCTCAATCTCGGAGTAATCGCCCATCAGCAGCTCGTAATCGACATCTGGGTGATCGGCGCGAAACCGCGCAATCACCGGCGGCAGTACATGGGTCGCCACACTCGAAAACGTACCGATGCAGATTTTGCCGCGCATGAGCCCTCGCATCTCGTCCACGCGTCGCTGCAGACGGCCAAACTCTTCGCATAACGCCTCGACCGCCGGCATAACTTGCCGCCCATCGGCAGAAAGCACTACGCCCTCGCGGCTTCTATCAAGCACTTTAAAGCCCCAGTCGGCCTCTAGATCGGCCACCATACGGCTCACGCCCGACTGCGAATAGCTCAGCCGCTCGGCAGCACGCGTAAAGCTTCCGGCGCGCACCGTCTCGAGCAGGACCTGCATCTTTTGAACATTCGTTTCCACGGCACCCCTCCACCTATGCATGAGCTTTTGTCATGTTATCTATGCTTTATATTCGCTTTTCTTCTATATCAAGTTCACCCATAGTGAACATGCTCGGATATAGAGGGGATGGAAGCGCATGAACAACGGACTGTTTACGTACTTAGCAGCATTGCTATTGTTTGGCTCCAACGGCATCATCGCCGCTGCCATCGCGCTGCCGAGCTCCGATATCGTGCTACTACGCACGTTTTTGGGCGCACTCTCGCTTGTCACCATCCTCGCCATCACCCAACGCCATAAGTTGCAGGCGCCATCTCGCCCCCGCGAAGCCGCAGCCCTCCTCCTCTCGGGAGCCGCGCTGGGCGCCAGCTGGATTTTTCTGTTCCGCGCCTACCAGACGATCGGCGTCGGCGTATCCTCGCTGCTGTACTACTGCGGCCCCATCATTGTCATGGCGCTCTCCCCGCTCATCTTTGGCGAAAAGCTGACCGGCGGCAAAATCGCCGGCTTTGTCGCCGTCGCCTGCGGTGCTTTTCTCATTGCAGCACAAGGTCTAGGCGGCAATATGCCCATTGCGGGTATCGCCTGCGGCATCGCCTCGGCATTTTGCTATGCGCTGATGGTCATCGCCAGCAAGGGTGCGCCACACATCGAAGGCCTCGAAAACTCCACGCTCCAGGTGAGCGCCGCCTTTGTGACCGCGCTGGTCCTCACGCTCATCACGCAGGGCGCCCCCTCATTCCTGTCCGTCGGCGTCGCCGCCAGTATTGATTGGCGCGCCGTCGTCATGCTCGGCGTCGTCAACACCGGCATTGGCTGCCTGCTCTACTTTAGTGCTGTCGCTAAGCTGCCCGTCCAGACTGTCGCGGTCGTCGGCTACCTCGAGCCGCTTTCGGCCGTCGTGGTTTCGGCCGTCCTTTTAGGCGAAGCCATAACGCCGGTCCGTCTGATGGGTGCCGCACTTATCATCGGCGGCGCGATCTTTTGCGAACTCGCCGGCAAACGCGCAGGTGCCAAGACCGGCATCGCTCAGGCAGCACGCGCCTAACAGCCCCTGCTTTGAAATGCCACCTGCGTACATGAATAATCCCCAGATGGGGATTATTGTCTAAAACACCCCGATGTGCCAAACTGCTCTTATATGTATAAAGATGGCATAAAGGTCTGCTGCCCTTTGCAGGGGCCAGATGTCCAAGGGAGTCCACGTGGCACACAACAAACTGGAGGCAAGCCCCCAAGATCAGCGTGGTCAAGGCGGGCATGGAGCCATTCCCCTCTCCGCTGGCATGCTGCTCGTTACGCTCGGCGTCGTCTACGGCGACATCGGCACGAGCCCCATGTACACCATGAAATCAATCGTCGCCAACAACGGCGGCATCGGTACCGTCAGCGAGGACATGATCTTAGGAGCGCTTTCGCTCGTCATCTGGACCATGACGCTCGTGACCACGGTCAAGTACGTGGTAATCGCCATGAAGGCCGATAACCACAACGAGGGCGGCATCTTCGCCCTGTTTAGCTTGGTGCGCAAAGTGGCGCCGTGGCTGATCCTTCCCGCCATGATCGGCGGCGCGGCGCTGCTCACCGACGGCATCCTCACCCCCGCCGTCACGGTCACCACGGCCATCGAGGGCTTGCGCACTATCGAGTGGGGCCACGCACTATTGGGTGACGGTCAGACCAATGTGATCATCATCACCATCATCATTATCTGCGGTCTGTTTGCCATGCAGCGCGCCGGCACCTCGTCAATCGGCAAGTTCTTCGGCCCGCTCATGACGCTGTGGTTCCTGTTCCTGGCAGGCGCCGGCTTATTCAACATGCTCGGCAACCTGTCCATCTTGCGCGCGCTCAACCCCATCCGCGGCATTATGTTCCTGTTCTCGCCCATCAACCACTCGGGCATCATGGTGCTCGGCTTTGTCTTTCTGTCGACAACCGGTGCCGAGGCGCTCTACTCGGACATGGGCCACGTGGGCAAGGCAAACATCTATGCATCATGGCCGTTTGTTAAAGCGGCCCTCATCCTCAACTATCTGGGTCAAGGCGCTTGGCTGCTCGCCAATAACTCCAACCCCCAGATGCTCGCGATGGATATCGTCAACCCGTTCTATATGATGCTCCCCGAGCCCCTGCGCCCCTTTGCCATCGTGCTTTCGGCCGTGGCGGCCATCATCGCCTCGCAGGCGCTCATCACCGGCTCGTTTTCGCTGGTATCCGAGGCAACGCGCCTCAACCTTATGCCGCACCTGCGCATCCACTACCCCAGCGACACCAAGGGCCAGCTCTATATTCCGCTCGTCAATAACATCATGTGGGTCGGGTGTATCTTCATCGTGCTGCTGTTCCAGAACTCCGAGCGCATGGAGAGCGCCTATGGCCTCGCCATTACCGTGACCATGCTCATGACCACGACGCTTTTGACGAGCTATATCGCCGGCATCCTCAAGCACAAGCTGGGCGCCTGCATCTTCGCCCTGCTCTTTGGTGCCATTGAGCTGTGCTTCTTCGCTTCGTGCCTCACCATGTTCTTTGACGGCGGCTACGTCATGATCTTCCTGGCCGCGCTGCTGTTCGGCCTTATGTATGTGTGGCGCCGCGGCACCGCCATCGAGCGCACGCAAACGATCCTGCTGCCCGTCTCCAAGTACATCGATCAGCTCAACCGCCTGCGCAACGACGAGACCTATCCCGTGCTCGCTGACAATCTGGTATTTCTCACCAACAGCCCCGACCCGCTCACGCTCGACCGCGACGTGCTTTATTCCATCCTGGACAAGCACCCCAAGCGCGCCAAGGCATATTGGTTCATCAACGTGCACGTTACCGACGAGCCCTATACGCACGAGTATTCCGTCGAGACCTTTGGCACGGACTTTTTGTTCCGCGTGCGCTTGGACCTGGGCTTTAAGGTCAACCAGCGCATCAATACCTACCTGCGCCAGATTGTTGGCGACTTGATGGCATCGGGCGAGCTGCCGCCGCAGCATCACACCTACTCCATCTACGAGACGCGCGGCAACGTGGGCGACTTCCGTTTTTGCATGCCGCGCAAGATGCTTGCCCCCGAAACGGACATCAACCGCAACGACCACCGCGTCATGGCCATCAAGTACGCCGTCCGCCGCGCCTGCGGAAGCCCGGCACGCTGGTACGGTCTTGAGAACTCGGCCATCATCATCGAGTACGTGCCGCTGTTTGCCCGCATGCGCCCGGCCGTTAAGCTCGTGCGCACCCAGGTGCCGCTCGAGGTTCAGATCGAAGAGGCCGAGGAAATGGAAGTCGATATCTTCTCGGACGACCTGGTCAACGGCAACGAAGCCGGTAGGAACATGAACGTCGACCCCACCGAGTTACTCGAGAGCGTCGCCGATACGCCCGAACAGCAACTGCTCGACGGCCTCGAGAGCGAACAACTCAACGACGCCAACTTCTAGCGACGTCACAAATCAACGACAGCGGCCCTGCATCTCACGGGAGACGCAGGGCCGCCTTGCATTGCAGTAAAGCTAGCGGCTACGAACGACGCGGCTCGGGAACCACGAGTCTATCGGGGCTCGCGCCCTCGGCATCCATCAGGCTCACGTAGCGAATCGACGGATCCCCATACATCGCGTAGTAATAATTGCCCGTGCGCGCGCTAAAGCATCCGGTGTAGATAGTCTTCTCGAACTTGCCATCGCCCATCCTGGACGCCCCCTCAATCATCACCACGCCCTCGAGCGAGCGGAACATACGGACGACGTTTTCGGTCTCGCTCTCCTTTTGCGGGTAATTGGCATTGAGATACGCCGCCTTTACAAAACGGCTCGGCGAATAGCAGTCACCCGGAATACCGCGCATGCCGGCACCCGCGCCATAGGGCTTGAGCTCGGCGCCACGCCATGTCGCCGTCTGCGGAAAATCGCTTGTGGCAGTGATATAGGTGCGGAGGTTTTCCATGTGCCACGGGAAGGTCGGCTGGTTGGCAAGGGTGTCGACCGGATCGTCGTATACATGCAGGCCGTCAGCCATCATCTCGACCACGATGCTACGCTGGCTGTCGCCGATAATCCAATGGAGCAGCGACACGCCCAGCCCCTCTCCGGCAGATTTGGCGACAATCACCGTGTCGCGCAGCGCGGCCTCGACCTCATCGACCGTCGAGAACGTCGCTGCCACCCACAGGGGAAACTCATAGGCCGCGATATTGGTCTTACCGTCGACAGGGTCATCGGCATACTCGGCATAACCAGGGAAATTGAGACCCGCCACGGCGAGGCCCGCATCGTTGCCGCAATCGAAGAACATAGGGTAGTTCCTGTAATCGATGCACATACCGATCACCGCGTGCGCCGCTGTCGCGTCGTCGATAAACGAATACGGAATGTGAAACCCGCGCGGCATCACGCGAACCTGTTGGCCGTAGTCAAAGCTCCAGTCGAGATTGCGGCCCAGATACATGTGGCCAGAATTATCAGTAAATCGAATACTCGTACACATAGCGCCTCCTAGCTTTACGTTCTTGCTAATTTCATTGTCTCCAAACAAAAAGGCGCTAAACACAAAAGCCCGGACATGACAACAATGTCATGCCCGGGCCAAAAGAGACGAAGTGCGGTGCTTTGGTCCCCTTAGACCAACTTTCCAAGACAGTGATCGATCATATGCTGGATCATCTGTGCCTCAAAGCCCGCGTAGTCGCGGCGGCACTCCTTCATCTTGCCGTCGACAATCTGGTCAAAGGCAACCTTGCACTTGATATAGCGCGTGGACTTGGTGACCTCCTCGTGCGTCAGGCAGCTCTCCTCCATCTTGCTGGCACCCAGGCCAAACACCAGACGGGGGTTGTAGAGCACATGGGGCTCGCCGGCGTCGTCCAGATAGACGCAGACCTTCTTGGTGACGCCGATCTGGTTGGCGGCAAGGCAGCCGGCATCGTCGAGCGACTTGATGGTATCGATCAGGTCCTGTGCCACCGACTCGTCCTCGACGGTCGCGACCTCGCAACGCTGGGACAGAATAGCCTCGTCGTGGCAGAGCTCTTTAATCATACGTTCCTCCATAGGGGTCGTTGTAACTGCTTAAGTATACGGTACCCACACATTTTCATGCGAAAAATACCGTCCGTCTGCTACAAAGCGCCGAACATCAACATGCGAGGAACATCAACCTTTCAAAGGCGATATAGTAGTTGAGTTCGTGTCAATCGGCCTAAACTCGGGGCCGAACAAGGAAAGGGTATGCATGGACGAACTTTTTCACGTCAGTGAGCGCAAGTCCACAATCGGGACCGAACTTCGCGCTGGACTGACAACATTCCTGGCGATGGCCTACATCATCGCCGTCAACCCTGCGGTGCTCTCGGGCGCCGGCATCGATGCGGGAGCGCTCGCCTGCGCCACCTGCCTGGGCGCCGGCATCATGACCATCTGCATGGGCATCTTCGCCAACCGCCCGCTCGCCTGCGCGTCGGGCTTAGGCGTCAACGCGATGATCGCTGGAATCACCACCACCGTCTGCGGCGGTGACTGGCACGTGGCCATGAGCGTCATCTTCCTTGAGGGCGTCGTCATCTTGCTGCTCGTGCTTTGTGGCCTGCGCGAGGCCATCATGGACGCCATCCCGGTTGTCCTGCGTCACGCCATCTCGGTGGGTCTGGGCCTGTTCATCGCCATGATTGGCCTGTGCGATGCCGGCATTATCACCGCTGGCGCCGGTACACTCGTCGGTCTGGGCGACATCACCTCCCCCACCTTCATCGTCGGCATCATCTCCATCCTGGTGACAGTCGCCCTCGCCTGCCGCAACGTCCCCGGCTCGCTGCTCATCGGCATCGTCGTCGCCGTCATCGCCGGTATCCCCCTAGGTGTGACCCAGGCTCCGACCGGTATCATCGCCCCGCTCGATTTCTCGAGCATCGGTGGCCCCATCGCCGACGCCGGCGGCGTGCCTGCCATCGTCAAGGTCCTTACCGACCCCGCGCTCCTCGTCATCTCGTTCTCGCTGCTCATGAGTGACTTCTTCGACACCATGGGCACCGCGATGGCCGTGGCCAAGCAGGGCGAGTTCCTCACCGACGACGGCAACGTCGAGAATATCAAGGAGATTCTGATCGTCGACTCCGCCGCCGCTGCTGTGGGCGGTTTCATGGGCGTCTCCTCCATCACCACCTTCGTCGAGTCCACCTCTGGCGCTGCCGACGGTGGCCGCACGGGCCTCACCTCCGTCACCACCGGTGTGCTGTTCATTCTCGCCGCGTTCTTCTCCCCCATCGTCACCATCGTTTCCAGCGCCGCCACCTGCGGTGCTCTGGTCTACGTCGGCTACCTCATGATGAGCGAGGCCTCCGAGATCGACTGGTCCGACGTGTCGCAGGGTTTCCCGGCGTTCATGATTGTCGCCGGCGTGCCCTTCACCTACTCCATCTCTGCCGGCATCGGTCTGGGCTTTATCGCCTACGTAGTCGTCGCGCTCTTTAAGGGCGAGGCTTCCAAGATCAAGCCGCTCATGTGGATCGCAGCCCTCGCCTTCCTCGTCTACTTCTTTGTAGCGTAGCGGCATAGTCTGCTAAAGCAAAACAACAAGGCGCGGAATCGCATCGAGCGGCTCCGCGCCTTTCTTTTAGCGTCTGCCCCCGTGCCAGCGTGCGACAATTGAGGCTGTCAATGTCACAACACCGAGAGAAGCCTGCCTTGGAAGTGCATCAGAAGCAGATAACCGTTTATTCAGAGTGTGCAGAAGGTACGCCCGTCATCTACCTCCCTGTGGTTATGGGCGACGGTAGTGAAGTCTACGAGCGCTGCCGAGAGCTCGACTGCCCGCCATTCGCCCTTGTCGCCATTGGAGGGCTCGATTGGAATCGCGAGCTGAGCCCCTGGGAATGCGACGGAACTATACGAGATGCCGAGCCCTTTGGCGGACAGGCGTCTGAGTTTCTCGATGAACTGCTGAATCAGATAATCCCAGAGGCCGAATCATCACTTCCCTGCCCGCCCACCTGGCGCGGCATTGCCGGCTACTCGTTGGCGGGTCTTTTTGCACTGTGGGCACTTTGGCAAACAGATGTCTTTGAGCGCGTGGCGAGTGCATCGGGGTCGCTGTGGTTCCCCGGCTTTATCGACTACGCGCGCGAGCGCACGATGACAGCTACGCCCGACGCTGCCTATCTGTCGCTCGGTAAAAAGGAAACCAAGACGCCCAACCGCATGATGCGGCACGTACTCGACGATACGCACGCGATGGAAGAGCTGCTTATCGAGCGTGACATTCCAACAACGCTGGAGCTCAACCCCGGCAATCATTTTGCCCAAACTGACCTGCGCATGGCGCGCGGCATCCACTGGATACTGACGCATTAAAAATGGCGTCCACGCGTACGCACGGGCGCCATTTTTTGATTTAGCTGAACACAACTACTATTCGACAGTCTCCTCGAGTTCAGATACGGCGGGCGTCGAGGATTGGGACATGGAGGTCCTTTCATGATGGAAGGGCGATCGGGCATATCGGATAACCTGCCCGAACGATACGATCCGAACCATTGTACGTGATACGCCATGTCTCGCACGCGCCGTCACCTGCGAACGGTAACGTTACTTCCAAACGCGCTCGGCAATGCGCTTGACCAGCGCGATCTTTGCCCACTGCTCGTCCTCGGTCAGCTTGTTGCCAATCTCGCAGCTGGCAAAGCCGCACTGGGGCGACAGGTACAGGTTCTCGAGCGGCACGTACTTTGCGGCTTCGCGGATGCGCTCGACGATAACATCCTCGTTCTCGAGCTCTGCCGCCTTGGTGGTTACCAAGCCCAGCACGACCTTCTTGCCGGGGGCAACATACTTCAGCGGCTCAAAACCGCCGGCGCGCGGCGTATCGAACTCCAGGTAAAATGCGTCGACATCCTCGTTTGCGAACAGGTACGGCGCGATGGGGTCATAGCCGCCCTCGAAGGCATAGGTAGAGTGGTAGTTACCACGACACACGTGCGTGTTAATGACCAGGTCATCGGGCTTGCCATCGATGGCGGCGTTGTTGAGCGCCACACCCAGCTCGGACACCTTTTGCAGGTCAACCGGGCTCATGCCGGTCTTGGACACAAAGTCGGTATCGCAATAGATGCCCCAGGTGCAGTCATCAAACTGGATGTTGCGGCAGCCTGCTGCGTACAAGTCGGCGATCACCGTGCGATAAGCGGCTGCAATGGCGTCGGCAAGTTCCTCATCGGTCTTATAGACGGCACGCAGGCTCTCCTGCTGGCCGTCGCAGCGATCGAGCGTGACCTCAGAGAACGCCTGGATCGGCGCCGGGATGGTCTGGCGTGCAACGTGGCCCTCGCCCTCAAGTGCCTTGACAAACTTAAAGTGCTCGACGAAGGGGTGGTTCACGCCGCTGATGGGGCCGGTCACCACGGCGGTATCGGCCGTGGTCTCCTCGTCGTGGAACATATAGCCCGTACGTGAGGCACGGCGTTCAATGCCGTTGAGTCCCCACATAAAGTCGAGGTGCCAGTAGCTGCGGCGAAACTCGCCATCGGTAATCACCTGCAGGCCGGCGGCCTTTTGCTTGTCCACCAGGTCGCGAATGGCCTCATCCTCGACGGCCTTAAGACCGGCGGCGTCGAGTTTGCCCGCGGCGTAGGCGGCACGGGCGTCCTTCACGGCCTGCGGACGAAGAAAACTGCCGACGATATCGGCGCGAAACGGCGCGTTCGGTTGAATCGAAGTGCTCATAGATATCTCCCTTTGCATTGGTTGCTTTATCGAGACAGAGTATGGGCGCTCATGTGGTCATCGTAAAATATATGTTTATATAGGTTTGTTATTAGTTTTTTCTATACCGAGCAACAGCGGGACTCAGCCTCACATGGATATCTCGAAGTGAGCTAAATATGCTGACGAATCGCGTCGATATAGGCCTGCCCATAGCGCGTGAGCGTCGTATTTTTGCGCGTGATAATGCCAATCTCCATATACTCGTCCACATCGAGCGGAATCGAGATAATACCGGGGCCGTTAAGTTCATGGCTGATCACGCCCGAACACACCGTGTAACCGTTAAGGCCCATAGCTAGGTTGAACAGCGTCGCACGGTCACGCACGCGGATATTCTTGCGACGCTCAAAGGTCGAGGTCAGCTCCTCGGAATAATAAAACGAGTTATAGCTGCCCTGCTCATAGGACAGGAACGGGTAGTCTTCCAAGTCCTCGAGCGTCACGCTGGAGCGGCCCGCCAGCGGATGGTCGGCGCACACGAAGACATGCGGCGCGGCGCAGAAGAGTCCTTCGAACACGAGCTCGTTGGCCGCCAGCATGCGCTCGATGACCTCGCGGTTATGCTCGGATAAGTACAGGATGCCCAGTTCGCTTTTCATATGCACGACATCCTCGATAATCTCGTGGGTCTGCTCCTCGCGCAGGGTAAAGTCGTAACGCGCGGCATCGAACTCGCGGATTACATCGACAAACGCGTTAACGGCAAAGGAATAATGCTGGCAGCTCACACTAAAGTGCGGCACCTGCTCGGATGCGCCCTTGTACTTGCCCTCGAGTAGGTCGGCCTGGTCGAGTACCTGACGCGCGTAGCCCAAGAAGGTCTCGCCTTCCTCGGACACAATGACGCCCTTGTTGGTGCGCTCAAAGATGTGCACACCCATCTCGTTTTCGAGATCGCGGATCGACGCGGTAATCGAAGGCTGCGACACAAAGAGCCGGCGCGAGGCCTCGGTGATGCTGCCGCATTCGGCAACCTTAACAACATACCTGAGCTGCTGAAGCTTCATGACGTTCTCCCTAGACGTTCGTGGCGCCAAGACCCGCCGCGTCCACCTGGCGCATAAACGACGGCATCTCCCCCGTCGCGGCGCAGGCGGCAATCTGATGCAGAGCCCCGGCGACCGCATCATCTGCCGCAGCGCCGATATGCCAGCGCGCCGCCGCCGTGACGACCTCGTTGGCATTAGCGACTGCAACGGAGTTGGGAACGGCATCGATCATGGGCAAATCGTTATCGGAATCGCCAAATACGGCCACCTCGTCGGGCGTCATGCCCATAGCGCGCGCCAGCTCCAGCGCAGCGCAGCCCTTGTCCCAACCAGCCGGAAGGATGTCAAACAGGCGCACGCGGTTGTTGGGAAACACAAGCGAGATTTCCGGCACCTCAGCGGCAACGCGCTCGCGTAACTCCGCGAGCTCCTCACGCGAACGGGCACTCCAGATATTCGCCTTAAACACCGTCGCATCATCGACGACGGGACGGCACGGAGCCTCTTCGCCTTTGAGCCACGCATTGCCGCCCGACTCCATAGCGCGACACACACGCTCGGGATCGCTCGTCACGCAGTAGGCATCGTTGCCCCAAAAGTCATCGCCCAGGCTATAGACTTTTAGAAATGTATCGTCGGTCTCTTGCTCCAGATAGTCAGCCAAACGCATCAGGGCATCGTTGTCGATTGCGCGCGAGGCGACTACTTCGCCGTCGACAAACATCACCTGGCCGTTACAGAACGCGCCAGTCGAAAAGCACTCGGAACGATTTTTGAACATCCAGCCCATCGCGGACGGCTGACGACCCGAAACCGGACCAAAGTGCAGACCCGCCGCCTGCATGGCATGAATACCCTCAATGGCGTAGTCGCTGACACCGTCATGTCCAGCCGGAATCAGCGTATCGTCCATATCGGTCAGCACAAGTTTGATCATAGAGCCCCCGTCATTTTCACCGTAACCATTGTAACGACCTACCAATAAGGGACAGGTTTATTTTGGCAGGTTTTATCTGGGAAAATACAGCGCCCCTGTTGCCACCTGCCAAAATAAACCTGTCCCTTTTTGGCAGGTGCGCTAGTATAGGGAACAACAGATTCGATGCGGGAGTGCCGGCGGTGCAAACCACAAGGCTGAGAGGGCATGGGGCCCAATCCTTTGAACCTGTCAGTTAATGCTGGCGTAGGGAGCATGCCGCCTTTACAGGGGCGCTGTCTATGCACAGCGCCCCTTTTCTATGCCAAGGAGGCATGTGCAGTGATTGATTCGGAACAGCTTAAACAACATATGGTCAAGGCCGTGGAGGAGATTCACGCCACCAATCCGATGGCCGGCTCCATCACCAACACGGTGACGATCGACTTTGTCGCCAACGCACAGCTCGCCGTGGGCGGATCGGCCGCCATGGTCTATCTGCCCGACGAGGGCGAGGCGCTCGTTGCCGGCGGCGGCGCCATCTATCTCAATATGGGCACGCTCTTCCCCATCTACGAGCAGACGATTCCCCGCGCGGCCAAGGCGGCACATGACGCCGGCAAGCCCTGGGTGCTCGATCCGGTGGGCCTGGGCATCGGTAGCCTGCGCACCCAGTTGGTAAACGAGCTCAAGCAGTACAAGCCCGCCATCGTGCGCGGCAACGCCTCCGAGATCATCGCGCTCGCCGGCCTGTGGGGTCTTGAGGGCGAGGCGGCCGATTTGAGCCGCGTACGCGGTGTCGATACCACCGACACGGTCGACGCCGCCCGCGATGCCGCCGTGGCGCTCGCCCGCTACACCGGCGGCGCCGTTGTGGTCTCGGGCGAAGTCGACCTGATCACCGACGGCATGACCGTGGCCAAGTCCCACGGCGGCAGCCCGCTCATGTCCAAGATCACCGGCTGCGGCTGCTCGCAGGGCGGCGTGCTCGCCGTGTACGCCTGCGCCGCCGACCCGTTTACGGCCGCCGTCTGCGGTACCGCCGTCTACAACGTTGCCGGCACGCGTGCCGCCGCCGTCGCCGATGCCCCGGCAAGCTTTAAGGTCGCCTTTATCGACGAGCTCTACCGCGCAACCGCCCAGGACATCGCCAGCAACCAGCTCGACCTCGAGGAGGCATAGGCCATGTCCGAGCCCGCAACCAATGCCGGCATGAACACGCTCATCGCTGTGGCCATCGCCCCGTGCGGCACCGGCGATGAGCTGTCCGCCGAGGTCGCCGAGGTCGTGCGCGTCATTCGCGAGAGCGGCCTCCCCAACCGCACCACCTCGATGTTCACCGAGATCGAGGGCGACTGGGACGAGGTCATGCAGGTCGTGCGCGACGCAACCTTTGTGTTGGCGAGCAAGGGCATCCGCACCGAAGTCGTGCTCAAAGCCGATATTCGGCCCGGATTTACCGACACCATGACCGGCAAGCTCGAGCGCATGGAAGCGCAGATCAAAAAGCAGGAGGAAGCACGATGAGCATCCGCGACAACCTTGATATCTCGGCCTATCTGGTGCTCGGCCCCGAAAATACGCTCGGACGCCCCGTGGGCGATGTGGTGGCCCAGGCACTCGACGCCGGCTTTACTTGCATTCAAGTGCGCTCCAAGGTGGCAAGCGCCCGCGAGATCATTGCGCTGACCGGCGACGCCGCACAGGAAATCGCACAGGCCGGCAAGACCGGTCAGGTCGCCCTGCTGATCGACGACCGTCTGGACTGTGTGCTTGCCGCGCGCGAGCAGGGTATTGCTGTCGACGGCGTGCACGTGGGTCAGAGCGACATTCCCGTCGAGGTCTGTCGCAAGCTGCTGGGCCCCGACGCCATCGTGGGCCTTTCGGCCCGTTGCGAGGAGATGCTCGAGTACGTCAAGACCGCCGACATGAGCCTAGTCGACTACCTGGGCATCGGCCCACTCCACGAGACCGAGACCAAGCGCGACTGCGGACGCGCGGCCGACGGCTCTATCATCACCAAGAGCTTTGAGGACCTGACCGCACTCCACGCGGCAAGCCCCGTGCCCATCGTGGTGGGCGGCGGCGTCAAGACGGCCGACTTGCCGCAGCTTAAGGCAACCGGTGTCGATGGCTTCTTTGTGGTGAGCGCCGTCTGCAGTGCCGACGATCCCTACGCCGCCGCCAAGGAGCTCGTCGACACCTGGCAGCAGGCATAGGCATAGGCCGAGCAGTCGATTCGCAGCCTCGTATCTTCAGCAATGGAAAACGCATCCCAGCTTGGATCTCCATTCCGGGATGCGATTTCCGCATGCGGCTCCGTTGGGAAACCCCATCCCATTCCAGGCGCAAATTCTGGGACGCCGTTTCCAAAACCCGCCGTCGGGGAAACTGCATCCCGTTTTGGATGCCGATTCCGGGGCGCGCTTTCCGCTACGGGCCTCTCGCGGAAACCTCATCCCATTTTTAGCGCCGATTCCGGGATGCGCTTTCCGCCGAGTCCACGGCAGTTTGCTCTACTCTGCCAGATACGCTTCCAGCGCCGGCAAGGTCGCCTCCGCATCGTGGCGGCCGACCTGGTAGATACGCTCGAGCTCATCCGGCTCGCGGCACAGCGACGGCACCTTCACCGATTCGCTCGGCCGCACCACAAAGACCTCGCCGGCAGCCTCACGACGCGCCAAGTCATCGAGCGTGGCATTGTAGACCTCATGCCGATGATCGAGCGCTGCAACAAACTCCGGGTAGTGACGAAACACGCGCCGCAGCATGGGCATCACGCTGTTGGGTTGCTTCACAAAGCCCGCCGGCTGCGTGAGTACCACGATATTGCGGTCATACCCCTGCGCAAACAACCAAGCGCTGGGAATGGAATCAGCCACGCCACCATCCAGATACTTATGCCCGCCAATAGCAACGGGACGCGTCGCCACGGGAATCGCCGACGACGCCCGGATCCACTCGATATCGCGCTCGTCGCCATAGGGCAGGTCGTGGTAGACGGCCTTGCCCGTCTCGATATCGGTACACACGCACGTAAACCGCATAGGGCAGGCGCGATATGTCTCCAGGTCGATGGGATCGCGCTCGATGGGCACCTCGTGATAGGCAAAATCGGCATTGAACATGTCACCGGTTCGCAACCAGCTGGTCACACCCGCATAGCGCTTATCGGCACAATAGGCCTTGTTGTAGCGAATGGCGCGGCCGATCTGGCGCGATTTAAAGTTGTAGCCAAACGCCGCGCCCGCCGAGACACCCACCATATGGTCGCAGGTCAAACCGTGCTCCATCCAAACGTCGAGCACGCCCGCCGTATACATACCGCGGTAGCCGCCTCCCTCGAGCGCAAGCCCCACCGTGTGCGTCGTATCCGGCTGTGCCATGCGACCATCTCCGTTCCTGCGTTTTAAACCGGGACAAGTATACCCGTCAACATATATCGTCTCAGTCGCATTTTCATCGAACATCGCATCGTCGCGCTACCGCCTGTCGAATAATAGCCGTCCACAGCATGTGCACCCATATCCCCGCACTCGAGGAAAGCGGCTTTATGGTGACGCTCGACAAGCACATTTGGCAGATTGCGCCCGTCGACGGCGATCAAGGCCGCAGCACGCAGATCATTTCATCGATGCTCGAAATGGCGCAGTCGCTCCATCTGCCGGTCGTGGTCGAAGGCGTCGAGACAAATGAGCAGGCGAACATGCTACGACAAATGGGAGCCTGCCACGCTCAGGGCTTCCTCTACTACCGCCCCATGCCGGCAAAGGATTTTGAGGCATTGCTCGATGGTGGCAATAACAACTGATACGCTCGTGCGCAAAACGCCACCGCCGAAGGGGGCATTTGTCCCCATTGGCTAACTCATATCCCCAATTCAAGCCGAATTGGGGATATGATACAAACCGCTGTTCCGCCCAAGGAGGTTATCCATCATGAACGAATCATATCGCCTGGGCGAGCAATCGATTATTGCCTATCTTCAGCGACTTGCGAATGGCATCTCGACCGCCGAACTCGATGTTGCCGCGCTGCCTGCTGAGCTACGCGCCGTTGGCGAGCAACTGCAAAAGACGCACGCCATCCTGCAGCAAGAGCGCCGGCTGCTTGAGAGCAACGTCTATATCGACCCGCTCACCAACTTGGGCAACCGCAACGGATTCGACCGTCACGTCGAGCAACTCTGGCACAAAGGCAACCCCTTCACCTGCGCCTATATTGACATCGACCATCTCAAGCATTGCAATGATAGGTTTGGCCACGCCGAAGGCAATCGCTATATTCTGGGCATCTGCCGCACGCTCTCCGAAACCATGGAGCACGATGAGATGCTGTTCCGTATCGGTGGAGACGAGTTTGTGCTCATCTCGCTCTCCGCAAACGAGACTGAACTCGAGCAGCGCTTGGAGCAGGTACGTACCGGACTGATCGAGGCGAGCTCAGGTGGCAAGGCGCCCATGATCGGCAGCTTTAGTTTTGGCTGCTCGCGCGTCGATCCACTTGCCGGCGACACGCGTCGCCAGATGACGATGGATGCCGATCGCAAGATGTATCGCTATAAGCTTATGCATCGTGTGCAGCAACCGAAAGACGATGACGCGCCGCAACGCCCAATCGTCGAACAGCTCCCCTGCAACGACCGGGCGTTCCAAGCGATCTCCATGAGCTCCGAGACGCGCTATCCCTTTATCCTCAATCTCGATACGAGCGAATCGCAATGGTCGGTTAACGCCGTGCGCGATTTTGACCTGCCCTCCCAGCACCCTTTTAACTCACTCGACATGTGGCTCGCCCGCGTTCATCCCGAGGACCGCGACAACGTACGCGCCGAGCTCGACATGGTGATAAACAGCACGTGGCACTTCCACTACATGCAGTATCGCGTAATGGATGCCACCGGAACGTACGTGCTTTGCGACTGCACGGGCTACCGCTTGGACGGCACCGATACCGAGCCCAGCATGTATGTGGGCATTATCATCAACCGAAGCCTAGCAGATACGACCGACTCGGTAACGGGCCTGGGCGATGTCCACGCGCTGGTCAACGCTATTGGAGAGATGCGCCGCGTGGCGCGCGAGGCAGGCTTTATTGCCATTAAGGTCGACGATATCGCCGAGGTCAATGCCCGCTTTGGATTCGATGCAGGCGACCGCGTGCTCGCCGAAAGCGCCGCCTGCCTCATGGATTGTTCGCGCGGCAAGGGCCGCCTGTTCCGCTCGACGGGGCCGATGTTCGTGGCACTCTTCGATGAACTCGGCCCCGAGGCAATCGACGAGATCGCAAGCGACATCGAACGGTTCCTGGGTTCTCCTGTGCTCATCGGCTCGCTTGAATATCAGCCGCCCATTCGCGTGGCCACGCTTCATCTGGACGGCGTCGACCGTCAGCCCGTTTCCATTTTGAACGAGCTCAAAGCGTTGCTCGGGAAAGCCGTGCAGGTGCCAGGTACCAAACTGGATTAGCGCCGCGCCCGCGCCGCCTCCCCCATCGTGCGATAATCCTCTGCAGAAGTCACCAAAAGCAGAGGGAGTTTGTGATGAAGGTTCTTTTAGTCAATGGCAGCCCCAAGGCAAACGGCAACACCGCCCGCGCACTCGCCGAGGTCGTAGAGCAACTTAATGCAGAAGGCATTGATACCGAGGTGTTTCAGCTGGGCGCCAAGCCCATTCGCGATTGTATCGGTTGCGGCCAGTGCGGCAAGCTTGGCGGTCGTTGCACCTTTGACGACGACGTGGTGAACGAGCTCATCGCTGCCGCCGAGCAGGCCGACGGCTTTGTCTTTGGCTCGCCTGTCTACTACGCGCACCCCAGCGGCCGCATTCTTTCGGCCCTCGATCGCGCCTTCTATGCCGGCAGCAAGGCCTTTGCGCACAAGCCGGGCGCTGCCATCGCCGTCGCCCGTCGCGGCGGCACGTCGACGACCTTCGACGTACTCAACAAGTACTTCACCATCAACCAGATGCCCGTGGTTGCCTCCACGTACTGGAACAACGTCTTTGGTGCCATGCCGGGCGAGGCCGCCCAGGATGCCGAGGGCCTGGCCACCATGCGCAACATCGGCAAGAACATGGCCTGGCTCCTGCGCTGCATCGAAGCTGGACAGGCCGCCGGCATCGAAGCCCCCGAAGCCGATCGCGAGCGCACCAACTTTATCAGGTAGAACGGCGGAACAAAATGATTCAGATTTTTGGCACCAAGAAGTCCTTCGACACCAAGAAGGCACAGCGTTATTTTAAGGAGCGCCGCATTAAGGTGCAGTTTATTGACCTTAAGGAAAAGGAGATGAGCAAAGGCGAGCTCACGAGCGTGATGCAGGCGGTCGGCGGCATCGACAAGCTGCTCAACCCCAAAGCCAAGGACGAGGAGACGCGCGCGCTCATTCAGCATCTCACCCCCAGCCAGCGCTTCGACAAGCTGCTCGAGAACCAGCAGGTCTTGGCCGAGCCCATCGTGCGCAACGGCAAAAAGGCCACCGTCGGTTATTGCCCCGATGTATGGGGAGCCTGGGAGTAGCTTGTGTTATTTGCCGGCGCGTGGGTATAAGAGCAGGCGTTTGGCATAAGATTCAACTGTAAGCCATGTCTAACAAAGGAGGGCACATGCCCAACAAACCCGTGAAGATCATCATGCTTACCGGATACCTCGGTGCCGGCAAGACCACGCTGCTCAACCACATCCTCGCTAACGACGGCGGCATCCGCGCCGCCGTGATCGTCAACGATATCGGCGAGATCAACGTCGACGCCAGCCTTATCGCCGACGGCGGCCTTTCCGAGACCGATGACCTCATCCCGCTCACCAACGGCTGCATCTGCTGCACGCTTTCGGACGACCTGGCCAACCAGCTGCAGGGCATCGCCGATTCGGGCAACTTCGACTACATCATCATCGAGGCATCGGGTATTTGCGAACCTATCCCCATCGCCTACACCATCTCGAGCTTCTGCGACGAGGCCAAGGCGGGCGGCGAGCCCAAGCTCGCGCTCGACAACATCGTGGCCGTGGTCGACTGCGCCCGCATGTACGACGAGTTCAACGGCGGTCGCGACCTGCTGGCCGAGGATATCGACGAGGACGACATCGAAAGCCTGCTCATCCAGCAGATCGAGTTCTGCTCCACGCTGATCCTCAACAAGACCGATACCGTGACGCCTGAGCAGATCGCCGAGCTCAAGGCCATCGTGCGCAGCCTGCAGAAGGACGCCGTGATTGTCGAGGCTCAAAACGGCGAGGTCCCCATGGAAGAGCTGCTCGACACCGACCGCTTCGACTTTATGCGCGCCTACAACTCCGCCGCCTGGATCGAGGCCATGGAGCATCCCGAGGAGCACGACGACCCCGAGGTGCTCGAGTACGACATCGAGACCTTTGTATACTCGCGCCGCAAGCCGTTTGACCTGCAGAAGTTCACCGATTTTGTTGAGCAGGAGTGGCCCGACGAGGTCATCCGCGTCAAGGGTCCGCTGTGGCAGACCGGCGATCCGGACATGTGCTACATGTTTGAGCAGGCCGGCCACCAGATGCGCCTGATGGAGAACGGCCTGTTCGTTGACTCGGCGCCCGAGGGCGAGAAGCAGAAGATTATCGACGAGAACCCCGAGATCATGCAGATTTGGGACGACGAGACGGGCGACCGCATGACGAGCCTGTGCATCATCGGCCGTCACATGGACAAGGATGCACTCATCGCCTCCCTCGATGCCTGCCTGACCGACTGGCACCGCGCCTAGGTTTATCCAAGCGGACATTTTCCGCCTACGTAACCGCCAAACCACCACGAAGGTGCCCTTCGTGGTGGTTTTTCATTCCGAGCCAAGGAGATTCATGTTCAACATCGTGCTGTATGCGCCCGAGATTCCGGCAAACACGGGTAACATCGGCCGCACCTGCGTGGTCACTGGCGCCTGCCTGCATCTGGTGGAGCCACTGGGCTTTTCGCTCGATGACAAGACGGTGCGTCGCGCCGGCCTGGGCTACTGGCAAAACTTGGACGTGACGACCTATGCCGGCTGGGAGGATTTCCTTGCCCGCAACGGCCTCTCCCCCGCCGACGAGCGCCTGCATCTGCTGACCAAAAAGGCGCGCAGAACCTATGCGCAAAGCACCTACCGCGACGGTGACTATTTGGTCTTTGGCAGCGAGAGCTCGGGTATTCCCGAGCCACTGCTTGCCACGGCGCCCGAGCGCTGCGAGCGCATCCCGATGCTGCGCGATTGCGATTCGCTTGACAACGCCGAGGCATGGGAAGCTCACGAGGAATCGCTGGGGCATACCGAGGACAGCCACGAGGTCATCCTTCAACAGGACATCTGCGGCAACTTCGTCAATCCCGACGACTACCGCATCAGCGCACTCAACCTCTCCAACAGCGCCGCCATCGTCCTCTACGAAGCCCTGCGCCAGGCAGGCTTTCCGAGCATGTGACAAAGGGACAGTCCCTTTGTCACATTCGGTTATAGGTAGCGGCCGGTGATGCTTGCAGGGCAGGCCACGATGTCGCCCGGCGTGCCGGCGCAGACGATTTGCCCGCCCGCATCGCCACCGCCCGGGCCCATGTCGATCACGTAATCGGCATTGCGGATAAGGTCGAGGTCGTGTTCGATCACGATAACCGTGGCGCCCTTGGCAACAAGGCCGTCGAACACACTCAGCAACACCTGAACATCGAGCGGATGTAGTCCGATCGTGGGCTCGTCAAACACAAACACGGCATCATCCTGCACGCGACCCATCTCGCTCGCAAGCTTAAGACGCTGAGCCTCGCCGCCCGAAAGCGCCGGCGTGGGCTCACCGAGCGTGAGATAACCCAATCCCAGGTCGTGCAAGGTCTGCAAGCGCGTCTGGACTTTCTTGAGCCCCAGTGTGGCGTCGATGGCCTCGTCAACACTCATGTCCATAAGCTGCGGCAACGTAAGCAGACTCCCGTCCTTGCCCTCGCGATGGATATGCGAAGCCGCGTCTGCATAACGTGATCCACGACATGCCGGGCAGACGATCTCGACGTCGGGCAAAAACTGCACGTCGAGCGATATCGAGCCCGTGCCATCGCACGTAGGGCAGCGCAAGGCGCCAGTGTTGTAGCTAAAGGCACCCGCCTTGTAGCCGGCTGCTTTGGCCTCGGACGTACGGGCGAAGGCGCGACGCAGCTCGTCATGAATGTCGGCATAAGTCGCCACTGTCGAGCGCACGTTGGCGCCGATAGGCGTGGCGTCAATCAGGTTGGCGCGTGCGATACCCTCGGCGTCGACCCAGCGCACATGGCTTGGCAGGCGCTCGCCAGCTGCCTGCGCCTTAAGCGCCGGAATGAACGTCTCGAGCACCAACGTCGTCTTGCCCGAACCCGAAACGCCCGTCACCGCGACAAGACGGCCGCGCGGAATATCGACTTCGAGCGGCTTGACGGTATGGATGGCATTAGTTGCCATGCGGATGTGGCCCTGATCGAACATTTCCTCGTCAGTCACCTGCGGACGCAAGCGCTTGGACTCTGCGCGCAAAAACGGAGCGATGCGGCTGCCCTGCGATTGTTCGAGCTCGTCCACCGTGCCAGCGGCAATCACATTACCGCCGCCTGCTCCGGCAACGGGGCCCATCTCGACCAGATAGTCGGCTTCCGCCAGTACGCGCGTATCGTGGTCGACAACAACCACGGTGTTGCCGTCATCCACCAGATCGCGCATCACGCCCACCAAGCCGTCGACATTGGCAGGATGCAAGCCGATCGAGGGCTCGTCCAGCACATAGAGCACGCCCGTCGATCGATTGCGCACCACGCGAGCAAGCTGCACGCGCTGGCGCTCACCCGTGGAAAGCGTGGCACCGGCGCGATCGAGTGAAAGGTAATCGAGACCCAGGTCGACCAGACGACGGGCCGTGCTCAAAAACGAATCGCAGATATCCGTCGCCATGGGCCGCATCTCGGGCGGCAAGGATGCGGGCACCCCGCGCACCCACTCAATCGCCTCGCCCAGCGTCATGGCCGCCGCCTGCGCCAGATTGATACCGCGCACCTGGGGCTGGCGTGCCGCCTCGGAGAGACGCGTGCCGCTACAGTCGCGGCATGGGCCCTCGCGCAAAAAGCGCGCAACGCGTTTGAGGCCCTTGTCGTCCTTAACCTTGGCGAGCGCATTCTCGACGGTATAGACGGCGTTGTAATAGGTGAAGTCGAGCGGCGTGGCGCCCTCGCCGTTTTTGGGAACGTAGAGAATGTGCTTTTTAACCGCCGGACCATGGAACACGATGTCGCGCTCTTGAGGCGTGAGCTGGCTAAATGGCACGTCGGTGCGTACGCCCATCTCGCCGGCCACCTGCTTCATCAGATCCCACATGAGTGTGCCCCAGGGAAGCACCGCGCCTTCGTTGATGGTCTTTGACTCGTCGGGCACCAGGCTCGCTTCGTCCACCTCGCGCATGACACCGGTGCCGCCGCAGGTAGGGCACGCACCGCCGCTATTGAAAGCCAAATCCTCGGCACTCGGCGCGTAGAACTCGCGACCGCACGCAGGGCACGTGAGCGACAGGCCTGCGGCCACGTTAAGACTCGGCTCCACGCGCGCCCCGCAGTGCGGGCACACGTGATAGGCGCAACGGCTAAAGAGCAGACGCAGGCTATTGTTAAGCTCGGTCATAGTGCCAAAGGTCGAGCGCACGCCCGGCACGCTGGGGCGCTGATGCAATGCGAGCGCCGCCGGTACGTGCAGCACCTCGTCCACCTGGGCGTGCTCGGCCTGCGTCAGACGACGGCGGGTATAGGTGCTGAGCGCCTCCAGATAGCGGCGCGAGCCCTCGGCATAAAGAACCCCGAGTGCCAGCGAACTCTTGCCCGAACCCGACACGCCGGCAATGCCCACGAGCTTTCCCAGCGGAATATCGATATCGATGTCTTTGAGGTTATGGACGCGCGCGCCACGCACCTCGATAGCCTGCGGGTTCATCTTCTGTTCCGTCACCTTTATCACCCTACTCATGCCATATAACTCGATCGCGAATGTACGCGCCCAGCATGGGCACGGTAAACCGGACGAGGCCGTATCCGGCAGCCTCGATGACGCGCTCGCGAATCAGGCTTGCGCGATATTTGCTCGCCCAGCTTTGGGTGCGATCGCAACGCTCAATGATATCCGCCATGCGAGTCGGTTTGCCCCCGTCAGCCGCCATGGCCTCGATAAAGAGGCGCTGCGGACTGTGCAGCCCGTAATACAGAGGCGCGTCAACCGCTTCGTAGAACTCGGAGACGGCATCCGCGTGCCCAGCCTCAACATCGCGCTCTTCAATGACCCGCGAGTCACGCCGGACAGCAGAGCGCCACATGTAATATCCCACCAGCTGAACCATATAGGGATGCCCCATGCTCTTGCGCGCCGCGAGGTCTGCCGTCTCCGCATCAACGTAAAGACCAGCGTCTTTGACCGTCTGGATATACGAATCGCGCACTTTGGGCAAAGAAATCGCCCCCAGCGTACGCTGCTGAGCACGCCGCAAAAACGTCACGCTCGGCTCTTCGAGCAAGTCATCAACCATACTGGGTAAGCCGGCGAACACCAGCGCAAGACCGCGCTGGTCGCTATCGGACAAGCCCGTGGCATCTTGATCTCCGAGCACTTGCTGATAGAGAACGGCAAGAGCCGCCAGCTCCTCGATAGACGCAGATTGGGCCTCGTCAATCGCAAACAGTAAGCCCTTTCCCGGCCCGAGTTTCTTGAGGCGCTCGTTGACCAGCCCTCGCAACGTTTCGCCCTTTGCTCGCGCCGCCTCGACCGACATCCGGCCAAACGACGGCCCAAACTCCATTGACGTCACAACGGGTTTATTCGAGCGAAGCGCGTCGGCCAAGCGGTCGCATAAGCCAAGCGAGGCGGAATCGGAGACAACCGCCCATCCGCGCTCGTTGGCGAGACGTTGCAGTTCCCGCAGGAGAACCGTCTTGCCACAGCCGCGGTTTCCCGTAATGAGCATGAGCCTACCCGGCGCTCCGGCGCCGTTATCGAGCCCTTCCTCAAAATCTTCGATGACCGACTCGCGACCGATGAGTATCGGAGGCCGCTTGCCAGCCGTGGGCTTAAAGGGGTTTGGATTCATGTCGGCCTCCTCGGATTGGCAAACCCCGGTAATAGTTATACCAACTTGTACCGAGTTATACCAATAGCATATGACAAAGGGGCTGTCCCTTTGTTACATGTGGCCGAAAAACTCCGCGTCTGCTGCTCGCCAGGGGCGAAAGGTGGCGGGATCGACCTTTACGTGCGCTGCGGCGGGGACGTCGCACCATTTGACCGTGTAACCGGCGCCGTGAGAGCAAAAGACCGAATCGGGCGTGTTGGGCAGATCGGCCTCTGGCTCATAGGCGGCAGTCTCGATAACGCGCTCGGCATCATGACAAGCCGCATAGCCGGCGAACTCCAGGTACAGATGTCCGCGACCGCTCGTGTAGGCAGCCACCTCCAGCGCGTAATCCTGCACCTCAGATGCCGGCACGCGACCCACAAGCTTCGCCCGGTCCCCCGCCATCGCCGGCGGCTCGTACTCGGCACCCATGCGCGTGGCATCCGAGAGCGCCCGGCCCACGCACTCCCCCGGCACCTCGAGCTCAAAGCGATACCACGGCTCCAACAGCACCGCCGCGCCGGCTTCACGCGCCTGCATGAGCCCCTGGCGAATCGCGCGGTACGTGGCCTGGCGAAAATCGCCGCCCTCGGTGTGTTTGGCATGCGCGCGACCACCTGTGAGCGTAATGCGCGCATCGGTGATGGGCGAGCCGGTCAGCACGCCCAGGTGATCGCGCTCCATAGCGTTGGTGAGCGCCAAACGCTGCCAGTTAAGATCGAGCTCGTCGGTCGAGGTCACGGTGCCAAACTGCACGCCCGAGCCCGCCGACAACGGCTCCAAGCGCAGATGTACCTCGGCATAGTGGCGCAGCGGCTCAAAGTGGCCCACGCCCTCGACCGGCTGCGAAATGGTCTCCTTATAGAGGATGCCGCCGGGCTCAAACTCGACCGCAAGGCCAAAACGATCGGCCAGCACGCGCTGCACGACCTCGAGCTGCACCGCTCCCATGAGCTGCAGATGTATTTGTTCAAGATGCGTGTTCCAGCTTACACCGAGCATGGGATCTTCGTCCGCCAACTCAGTCAGCGCTTTGAACACCGCGTGGACATCGTGTTCGCCCGGAAGCACCGTATAGGTGAGGACCGGCGCAATGACGGGCGTATCGCCCGCGAGCTCCGCGCCCAGGGCATCACCCGGGCGAACGTGCGCAAGACCCGTCACGGTGCAGATGCCGCCAGCGGCAACTTCCTGGGCAAGCTCGTATTTCTCGCCGTTATAGATGCGCACCTGGTCGATCTTTTGCTCCCACGCCTCGGCGCCGGAACGTCCGTTAATCAGCTGTTTGGCATGCAGCGTGCCGCCGGTCACTTTAACCCATGCCAAGCGCTCGCCGCGATCCCCGCGGCTCACACGGTAGACGCGCGCGGCAAACTCCGGGTGCCATGCCCGTTCACGCATCAGTGCGCATATACCATCCAGCAGCTCGTCCACGCCCTGGTCCTTGAGCGCCGAGCCGGCAAAACAGGGAAAGAGCTTGCGCTCGGCAACCATGCGCGACAGCGTTGCGACGGAAAGCTCACCCGCTTCAAGAAACTCCTCGAGCGCCGCCTCGTCCAACGCAGCAGCGTCCTCCTGAACGGCACCGCCCGCCAGCAGTTCGTTGGCATCCAGGCAGCCTTCGGAAAGACGCTGCCCAAGCTGTGCCAGCAAAACATCGCGGCCGGGATTCTCCAAATCGATTTTGTTGATATAGATGAACGTCGGAATGTCATAGCGCGCAAGCAGGCGCCACAGGGTTTCGGTGTGCCCTTGCACGCCATCGTTGGCGCCCACAACCAAAATCGCATAGTCGAGTGCGCGCAGCGTGCGCTCCGCCTCGGCAGAAAAATCGACATGCCCCGGCGCATCCACGAGCATGACGTGGGTATCGCCATGGTCGAGCACGGCCTGCGACGAGAAGATCGTAATGCCGCGCTCGCGCTCGATCGCGTTAGTGTCCAGATGCGAATCGCCATCGTCCACGCGGCCGCGCTTGCGAATGCGACCCGCGTTGAACAGCATGGCCTCGGCCAACGTGGTCTTGCCGGCATCGACATGCGCCAAGATTCCAACGACCGCTTGCTTCGACATGGCTCTCCTCTTATTACAAGCCCATCGCACGCGGCAACGGGCGTTCACGCTCCACACTGGATGATACAATTTACGGGCCGGCGGGCGAAGCGGGCCCTATCCCCCGACCGAGCTCATCGCCCTGCGTTGCCGCGCGGCGATTTTCGTAGGTTCGCGCCTTGCGAAAGCCGGCTTGCAAAACAGCGCAGCGAACGAAAATAACCCCACCCGGGGCCATTTTCGTTCGCGCGAATTGTTGATACGCGCCCTCGATCTTATGCCTCGCGCAGCCAGTCAAACGCAACACGCGGTGTGCCGTCCGACACATACACGATGCCGGCGCGCTCAAATCCGGCCTTGAGGCTCGCACCCTGCATGGGTAGGTTGTCCCGGTGCGTATCGATGCGCAGGTGATCGGCGCGCTCCTTGGCAAAGGCAAACATCGCGGCCGCGATACCGTGCACGGTGCCGTCGGATGCCACGCGGTGCAGCACGGCGTATGGAGCGTCGCTACGCCATTGACCGTCCTCAATTACGTCATAGCACTCGTCCGGACCCGGTAAAAAGGCAAACGTCGCCACCACGCGGCCGTCGACTTCGCACACGTAACTGCCACCGGCAGCGATATCGGCAGACAGCTGCTCGGCAGAAGGCGTGCCCTCGGGCCACTGCGTGGCGTTGCCATGCGCGCGCATAAAGGCGCGGGCCGCGTCATAGATAGCCATGACGGCGGGAATGTCGGTATCGAGGGTTTTTCTGATCATCACGCGGCGACCTCACGTTTATTGGTATCACTTTGGTTGAGCAATGATACCAGCGTTTGGAGAGAGGCGCTAAACAGATGGGAAGCAAAAAGCGAGCCGCCTGGTCAAAGGCCAAAAGCGAGTTTTTGGGCGCTGCTACCGGCGGCGATATGAGCGACCTGTTTGCGCGCGAGGACGAGCGCCGCGACGCCCTAGACGCCGAGCGCGATGAAGCCTGGCGTTACAAGTCGTGCGAACGCAAAAACCGTTACGACACACGCGCCGAGGCCGAGGCAGTTATGGCCGACTGCGAAAACCGCGGGCGGCGTGGTTTGGCCTGCTACAAATGTGAATACTGCGGCGGCTGGCACCTGACGTCGCACCCTTGGAAATAGAGACCGCATCGGCACGGCACTAGCGAAGCCCCGGTAATCGCACGCAAGCTACGGGCGCGGCGGCACCAAAACATCGTAACGAACGGCCTTGCCCGCAAGTTGATAGCTCGGCTTAACGCCGGCAAGCAGCGGGCCCTTCACCGGCCGCTTGATAACGACCTTGCGCGGGTGCACCGCAAGCGCGGCTTCGACCAGCGTCTCCTCATCAGTACATGGCCGTTCCAGATGGTGCAAGAGTTGGAGCTTCTTTTTGACCGCCGCACTTTTGGTGCGCTCGGGAAACATGGGGTCCAGATACACCACGTCGGGAGCCGCGAGCTCGCCCTGCTCGATCAGCTCAGCTGTATGGCGAAGGCCGGCAATGCTGTCCTCGCCCGCATGAAGGCGCATGCGAGCCACGGCAGCCGCAAGCGCCGGATCATCTGCCGCGCGATCCAGGGCATCCTTGAGGAGCGCCGCGATCACGCAATCCTGCTCATACAGATCGACGGTAAAGCCCGCGGCCGCCAACAGCAGCGAATCCTCGCCAAAGCCTGCCGTGGCATCAATCGCCCATGGGCGCTCGATGCCTTTTACGCGCGCAGCCTTTACCAGCAGCTCTTGCTGCAGACGGCCTTGCTTGAGTCGTGGCAGCATGCGGGTAAAATCGGCACGCAGCTCCATCGTGCCGTCGGTGAGCGTGAGGCCCTCGGACTTCCCGATCAGCTCAAGCCCCGCGGCCCGAGCAACAGAAAAGGGATCGACGACGCCCATGGGTACTCCTTAATAAGCAAAACGAATACGTGAGCGCCGTTTGTGTCGGCACCCCACCGCCCGCTATTGTCCCACATGCGTCATGGCCCACAGCATCCCAATGCAAAGCACCGCCATCAATCCCGTGCACACAGCAGCGATCACGGAATCACTCATGCGCCTTCCCAACGTCCGCGCTTCACGTACCTGCTCTGCTCCGTACATCATGGCTCCTCCTTCGGTCCAACTCTTACCATGGCCCCATCATCGCAGCGCCGCGCATACGCTGCCATCGATTTGGCTTACACCCAGCTTTCCTTTTTGAAAGGTTGGACCGTACAGGCAAGAGACGCTTTCAGACGCATGCATCGCCCCGTTGAACTACAATGTGCTTCACGATATGTGCCGCAACCTGGGTGCGACAGATTCTCCGCGCCCGCATCGAAAGGACCAGCTATGAGCGCCGCTCGCAAGACACTCAAAATCCTTGCCCTGATTTATTTTGTTCTGGGCATCGCCAGTCTCGTCATTGGAATCGCCGGTATCGCGACCGGCAAGCTCGAGTCCACCTACGGATCGAACGCCATGCTCGCCGCGGTCGTGCTTGTCGCCAAGGGCGTTGTCGATCTTGCCGCAGGCGTTGCGGGCATCAAGGGTGCCAACAAGCCTTCGCAGGTGGATGGCGCGTTTAAGCTCGGTATCGTTGCCGCGGTCGCCACGCTCGTCCAGGCCGTGCTCACGCTTCCCGCGCTCGGCGGCAGCTCCGTCAATATCGTCGCCTTTGTCATCGTGGTGTACGACCTGTTCTTTGTTCAGCAGGCACACGCCGTTAAGGCCGAGAACAAGGACCGCCTGTAAGCGCTCGCTTCTCATAACCTCTGCAGCCAAGCAACTAAAAAGGGCCGATCGCGCATCTCCGCGGTCGGCCCTTTACGTTTGCCCAGATAAAACCTACCAAAATAAACCTGTCCCTTTTTGGTAGGTTAGTGGCGGTACTCGGCGATGATGAAGTCGATGTCGGTTTGAAGGGTGTCCAAGTTTGCCAGGCGCTCTTTGTCGGCAGGGCGCGTGCGGTAGTAGTACGGCGTCATCTGGAACACCGCCTCGATGTCTGCCTGAGTCTGGAGCGTAATGTTCGCAGACACCCGCTGCGTTCCGACTAACTCGAGCTCGGTGGTCTTCGGCAGCTTCTCATCGTTAAGGTACGGCGTGTCGTAGAGCACCTCTTTGAGCCCAAAGAGATGACGAGCACCCGGTACCACGGTATAGAGTGAACCCTCTGGCGCCAGCACGCGGGCAAACTCGCGCTCGTTAAAGGGAGCAAAGAGTTCGGTCACCATATCGAAGGCGCCATCGGCCACGGGAATGTCCTTCATGTTGGCTACGAAGTAGGTCGCATCGCCGCGCTTGGCGGCCAGGCGCACCATCTCTTTGCCCAGGTCAAAACCGTAAGCATCCACGCCCGGCACCGCGCCCATGGCGCTCGTGTAATACCCCTCGCCGCAGCAAATATCGAGCAGCGTCATGGGGCCGTTCGCAGATGCTGCACGCCCAGACACCCGCTCGCGCACGAGCTCGACCATCGCATCGCGCAACGGCGCATAGTAACCACGGTTCAAAAAGTCACGACGGCTGCGTGCCTGCGACTTGGGATCACCCATGGAGTCGCCGCTCTTGGACGAGCGCAGTAGATATAGATAGCCCTCGCGAGCACGGTCAAACCGGTGTCCGCCCGCGCATGCAGCACCGCGCTCATTGTCCACCAAAGGCTCATGGCAAACGGGACACAACAACATGGCAACTCCTTAGCGCGAACAACACAACGCCCACCATTGTCGCACGCCTTCCCCACCTAGTCATTGGGGACGTTCTTGAATGACTAGTTAGAAGAGATAAGGAGTGTCCCCAGCTGCCGACAGAAAAGGAACGTCCCTAAGTGCCGACTGGTTGCATTAGGAGTATCATCGTCTGCGCAAATAAGCACGAAATAGCATGTTAGAGATTGAGAGCGTATGGCTGATACCGTATCTAAGCACATTGACATGACCACCGGCTCGCTGTGGCGAAATATTCCCCTGTTCGCCTTCCCCGTGGCCGCCACGAGCATCTTGGAGCAGCTGTCGAACCTCATCGCCACGGTCATCATCGGTAACTTCTCGGGCGACCAGGGGACCCTCGCCATGGCGGCGGTCGGCTCCAATGTTCCGCTTACCAGCCTTATGCTCAACCTGTTTATTGGTATGTCGCTTGGCTCCAACGTGGTCATCGCCAACGCTATCGGCCGCAACGATCAGAACATGGTCAAGCGCGCCGTCCATACCTCGATTTTAATGGCGCTCGTGGGCTTTGTCGTCATCGCGCTGGGCGAGATCTTTGCTGAGCCCATGCTCGCCGCCCTCAACGTTCCCTCCGAAACCATGCCACTCGCTTCGCTCTACCTGCGCGTCTTTTTGCTCAGCCTGCCCTCAATCTTGCTCTACAACTTTGAGGCCGCGATCTTCCGCTCCGTCGGCATCACCCGCATGCCGCTGCAGGCGCTTGCCGTGTCCACCGTCCTCAACATTGGCCTGGACCTCATCTTTGTCCCCGTACTCCACTGGGGCGTCGCGGGCGTCGCCATCGCCACCGCCATCGCCTACACCGTCAGCGCCGCTACGCTCTTTATCCGCCTGCTCAAGACCGACTCCGTCGTCCGCGTCACCCCACGCGACCTGGCTATCGACCCCGTCGCCCTCAAGCGCATCGTCAAGATCGGACTGCCCGCCGGCATCCAAAGCGCTGTCTTTGCCGTCGCCAACATCATCATCCAGTCCGCCATCAACAGCCTGGGCACCGAGGTCATGGCGGCATCGAGCGCCGCCATGAGCCTGGAGTACGTGTGCTACAACCTGCTCAACAGTTTTAGCCAGGCTTGCACCACCTTTGTGGGACAAAACCACGGTGCTCGCCAGATCGACCGCTGCACCAAAACGCTCAAGGTCTGCCTGGTCGAAGGCGGTATCGTTGCCCTCACCACGATTATCGTTATTGTCGGCCTGGGGCGCGAAATCTTGTCGCTCTTTAACAGCGATCCCAACATCGTCTCGATCGGCTATATCCGCGTGTGTTCGATCTTCCCGGCGTACGCCTTTAGCATGTTCTACGAAAACATGTCAGGCTACCTGCGCGGCTTTGGTATCTCGCTCACGCCCGCCCTCATCACCATGATCTGCGTCTGCGGCATCCGCTTCTATTGGGTGTTCTGCGTGTTCCCGCACTTCCGCACCTTTGCGAACATTATGATGGTCTACCCCATCAGCCTGGGCACCACGGCGTTCTTTATGGTCGTGGCGGTGCTACTTTGCCACCCGGCACGCACCTATCGCGCCACCCAAGCCAGAGCGACAGCCCGCTAAACACCGCACTCAACGTCACGGCAGTCATTAATAACAATATGCGAGCTCATATAGTCGATAAAACGCCTCGTGGCGATAGGCATGGTGTCCCAGCTGCGCCAAGCGGCCACCACGTCGCGCGAGGGAGCATGCACGATGGGCCGCACACGAATTTCGGCTCGCATGCCCTCCACAGTACGACGGTAGAGCATGCTCACGCCTAGGCCCTCCTCCACCATCGCCATGATGGTGTAGTCGTCGGTTACCTCACTCGTCACGTGCGGCGACAGGCCATGCGCCGCAAATGCATCGAGCACCAGGCTCTGCTCGCCCTCATCCAGCAGCACAAACGGCTCGGACGCCAAATCGGCGAGCGTCACCTTTTCCTCTGCCGTCAGCGGATGCCCGACAGGCAACAGCGCCACCAACTCGTCGTGATAGACCACACGCTTCTCGAGCCCTGCGGTAAAACCGCGCGCCGTAAAGCAAAAGTCAACCACGCCATCGTGCACCCACTGGGCGTTGCGCGTGTAATCGCCCTGCTTGAGGGTAAAGCGTACGCCCGGGTGCAGCGCCCCAAAGTCGCGGATCACGCGCGGCAACACGGTTCGACTCACGTTGGTAAACGTCGCAATACGAATATCGGTCGACGAAAGCCCCAGCAGCTCCTGGCGCTTGCCCTCGAGCTCGGCCTCGGCGGTCACGATCTGGCGCAGGTACGGCAGATATTGTTTGCCGTCGCGCGTAAGCGAAACGCCCTGCTTACCGCGCTCGATAAGCGTGGTACCCAGCTCGCGCTCGAGCGCCTTGACGGCCTGGCTCACCGCACTTTGCGTATAGCCCAGCTCGTCCGCCGCACCCTTAAGACTGCCGCGATCGACCACCATACAAACAATCTGATACCGCGATGCCATCGTGCCTCCACATCGATGTAGCCGTAAAACGTTTTGCCAAGGCTTCTTCTGCCAACATTAGCATTTCTTAATTATACTGAAGATACATTCGCTTTACTACATCCAAATCTGAGAGCAGAATCCTTTTTACGAAACCGTTCTGTAACAAAAGGAGTCCCATGGATCGCAAAAAAGCAATCGCGCTCTCATTTTCCGTTCCCGTCGCATGGGGCTTTTCGTACCCCCTCATGAAGATCGGCATGGACAGCATGAACGCCACGAGTATCGTTGCGCTGCGCTGCATCATCGCCTTTGTGGCCTGCCTGCTGCTTTTCCACAAGCGCGCGTTGCGCATTAACCGCGACCTTATGGTCCGCGCCGCCATCATCGGCGCCATCATGGCAACCGAGCTCACCTGCATGTGCCTGGGCTCCAGCCTCACTTCTGCCTCCACTGCCGGCTTTTTGCAGAGCCTGACGGTCGTGATCGTGCCGTTTGCCAACGCCGCCCTGCTGCGTCGCGCCCCCGAGCGCAAAGTACTCGTCGGCACCGCCATCGTCACCTGCGGTATGTTGCTGCTCTCGGGCGCCGACTTCACCAGCCTGAACCCGGGCGCGCTCATCATGCTGCTCTCGGCCTTTATCTATGCCAGCCACATTATCGTGGCCAAGCGCTTTGTCGAAGATGTCGACCCGCTGTCCCTGGGCGTTTGGCAGCTGGGCTTCGGCGGCCTGTTCTCGGGCATCGCCGCATGCGCCTTTGGCGGCTTCACGCTTCCCAGTACGCCCAGCGAGATCGTGGTCGTCGTTGCCCTCGCGCTCATCTGCTCTGCCTACGGCTTTATCACCCAGACGCTCGTGCAGCCCCACGTGTCCGCCGAGACCACCGGCTTCGCCTTCTCGCTCGAGCCGGTCTGCTCCGCCGTCTTCTCGTTCTTCCTGGTCGGCGAGGTCCTGAGCCCCATCGCCTTCTTTGGCGCCGCCCTCATCCTCACCGGCGTCATGGTGGCAACCGTCGAGCTTCCGCGCCTTCGCGCACATGGACAGGCTCACATGGCAGGAGCGCCCGAGCGCGTCTCGTAATCCCCACTCCTTATGCAGCCGCGGCATAAAGGCAACCGGTGCGCCTTTACAATAGATGCCAACAGAGCATCTGCCATAAAGGAGCCCCATGGACACCGCAACCCGCGACCGCAACATAGCAACTTGGTTGGGCGATGCGCCGCAGCCGGTACGTGACACTACGAACCAACTGCTCGAGCGCATCGCCCTTTTGCGCACCGAGCAGACCATCTACCCGGCACAAGACGACATCCTCAATGCCCTCGCCTACACGCCGGCCGACCAGGTCAAGGTTGTCATCTTGGGTCAAGACCCCTATCACGGGCCCAACCAGGCCATGGGGCTGTCGTTCTCGGTCCCCGCGACGCAAACCAAGTTGCCGCCAAGCCTGCGCAACATCTATAAGGAGCTCAAAGCCGATCTGGATTGCCCCATTCCCGCCACGGGAGACCTAACGCCATGGGCACAACAGGGCGTCCTACTCCTCAACACTACGCTCACCGTGCGCGAGCACGCCGCGAACTCGCACGCCAAACTGGGCTGGAGCACCCTGACCGACTATGTTATCGAACGCTGCTGCCAGCTGCCCCAGCCGGTCGTCTTTTTGGCATGGGGCCGCTTTGCCCAGCAAATGGTTGAGGGCAAGCTCGACGCGATCGGCGCGGGCAAGGCAACCGGCAAGTTCTGCCTGGCCTCTACGCACCCCTCGCCGCTTTCGGCCAACCGTGCCACGGCAGAACTCCCCGCTTTTATGGGGTCGCGCCCCTTCTCCGCTGCCAATCGGCTACTCGAACTGCACGGCTCGACCCCTGTCAATTGGACTTGCCTCGGCTAAAAATCGATACATCAAAAACGCGCCCGACGGCTTTCCATCGGACGCGTTTCCTATTCGGGCCAAATAAATTGTGTGCGGCCGGCCTCGCCGCCATCGATCAGCAGGCTCTGCCCGGTCATAAACCGGTTGGTCACGCCCACAAAGTAGATCCACTCGGCAATCTCTTGGGCGGTGGCCCAGCGCTTAAGCGGCGTGAGCTCCATAATCTGGTTCCACAGGTGTTCGTCTTCCATCACGCAACGGTTGAGCGGCGTGATAACGCCACCCGGGTCCACACTGTTGGCGATAGCCTGCGGCGCCAGACGGGTTGCAAGGTTCTTGGTGTAGGCGATAACGCCGCCCTTGCTGGCGGCATAGTCGGGAAACTCCGATCCCGTATGCCCGCTCGCCGACCCCACATTGACCACGGATTTGATAGCCGGCGCCGGCTTGGCGGCAAGCCCCTCCCCCGCAAAGGCGTAGCGCTCGGTCACGTTGATGGTGCCATACAGGTTGGCGGCGATGTCGTCAGCCGAATCCTGCGTACCGGCAACGTTCACGATCACCTGGGGTTCAAGGTCGCCTGGAAACGAGTCCGGCTCGCAGACATTAACGATCAGATGGCGGTAGCGCTCATGTTCGATCGCCGCCGGCAGCAGATCAAAGCCCACGACCTCGTGGCTCTCGTCCAAAAAGCGCTGCACGCACGCGGCTCCGATACCGCCCGAAGCGCCCGTGATCAAAACCCGCATACTTGCTCCTTAGGCGGTTGCGTGGCGCTCGAGGTACTCGGAACCCACGTTCTCGCGCTCCCAGCCGCGCACGACCTTGTAGCCCACGGGGCTCAGGAAGACCTCGCACAGCAGCTCGGCGACAGCGCCGGTCAGCGAGCACATAAGGACCTGCACCCAGGTCCAACCAAAGAACGTGTGACTCACTACAATGGCAAAGACCAGGTTGTCGATAAACTGGCCAACACCCGTGGACACATAGGAGCGGAAGGCGAAGCTCGCAAAGTTATTCTTTTTGAGCATACGGCCGAGCGACTGGTTGAGCGTGGAGTTAACCACGGCAGAGACGAGCATTGCCAGCGAAGAGCCCAGCACCACGTACCAGGTGCCGCCGATGGTGGCGTTAAGGGCAGTGTTAACCTCGATCATGCCCGTGTCGTAGTAGGCGCCCCACATACCGGGCGTGAGCGAGCATGCCCAAAAGCACAGGCTCACGGCCAGGTTGACCAGCAGCGCGAGGATAGAGATTTTGATGGATGCCTTGGCGCCAAAGCGCTTGCAGATCATGTCCTGGCACAAAAACGAAACCCAGCTCACCACAAAGCCGCAATCGAGTGCCAGATACGGCAGGCTGATGAGCTCTTTGTTGGCCAGCAGGTTCATCATGATGACACTCACGAAAAACAGCGAAACCGTTGCCGCGGGAATGCTCCGCAACAGGACCTTATAGTCCTCCATGACCTTCTTGATCATTATGTACTCCTTTGGTTTTAGGTTTAACGAGCAGGATATCGGACCCGAACTGCTCGGACGCCCCGGTCTTGAGACGACGGTGGGTATGATAGCCGCTCACACGGCATCAGGCAAGCAAACGGCGCGGCAGCCCCGCCAGGCCACCGCGCCGGCACACTAAAACGCTACGTTGCCAAACTCCGACAGGATAAGATCGGGGTTGTGATCGGTTGCCCAATCCACGTTCCACGGACTCGTAAACAGCAGCAGCTTGCCGCCGCGCATGTCCTCGACGCGCAGCGTGTCGCGCGTGAGCGAAAGGCCCGGGATATCGATGGTGTCGGGGTCGTTCTGGATCCAGCGAATGTCCGTATAGGGCAGCGGCTGGCGACGAACCTCAACACGGTACTCGGCCTTGAGGCGGCGCTCGAGTACCTCAAACTGCAGCACGCCGACCACGCCCACGATGACGCTCTCCATGCCGGCACCCAGCTCGCGGAAGATCTGGATGGCACCCTCCTGGGCAAGCTCCTCCATACCCTTGACGAACTGCTTGCGCTTGAGCGTGTCGACCTGCGTAATGCGAGCGAACATCTCGGGGGCAAACGTCGGGATCTCCGGATACTGCACGTGGCGCTTGCCGGAGCACACGGTGTCGCCGATGCTAAAGATACCCGGATCGAACAGGCCCACGATATCGCCCGCGTACGCCTCGTCCACGATGGCGCGGTCATCGGCCATCATCGACGTGCCCGTGGCAAGCTTGAGTTTGCGGTTGCCCTGCACGTGAAAGGCATCCATGCCGCGCTCGAACTTGCCCGAGCAAATGCGCACAAAGGCGATGCGGTCGCGGTGGTTCTTGTCCATGTTGGCCTGGATCTTAAACACAAAGCCACTAAAGTCGTCGCGGCAGGGATCGACCGGTTCGCTGGTGAGCGTATCGGTATAGGCGCGCGGCGTCGGGGCCAGGCGCAGGAACTCCTTGAGGAAGGGCTCCACGCCAAAGTTGGTAAGTGCCGAGCCAAAGAACGCCGGGCTCAGCTTGCCGCAGGCCACGGCATCCAAGTCGAGCTCGTCGCCGGCGCCGTCGAGCAGCTCGATATCGTCCATCAGGTTCTTATGGTTTTCCTCGCCGATGAGCTCATCCATGGAAGGATCGCCCAGCTCGGCCTCGACCTCGGCGACCTTCTTGGTGGCGTTGGCATGACCGTCGCCCTCAAAGGCAATGACGCGACGGGTCTGACGGTCGAACACGCCGCGGAAGTTGCGGCCACTGCCGATCGGCCAGTTCATGGGATACGTATTGATACCCAGGACGTTCTCGATCTCTTCCATGAGCTCAAACGGATCGCGAGCCTCGTGGTCGAGCTTGTTCACAAAGGTGAAGATGGGAATGTGACGCAGCGTACAAACCTTAAAGAGCTTTTTGGTCTGGGCCTCGACGCCCTTAGCGCCGTCGATGACCATGACAGCGGCGTCGGCGGCCATAAGCGTACGGTAGGTATCCTCCGAGAAGTCCTGGTGGCCGGGGGTATCGAGAATATTGACGCAGGCGCCGTTGTAGGTAAACTGCAGCACCGAGGAGGTAACGGAGATACCGCGCTCCTTCTCGATGTCCATCCAGTCCGAGACGGCATGCTTGGCCGAGCTCTTGCCCTTGACCGAGCCGGCGGTCTGGATGCTGCCGGTATAGAGCAGCAGCTTCTCGGTAAGTGTGGTCTTACCGGCGTCCGGGTGGCTGATGATCGCGAATGTGCGGCGCGACGAGATTTCATCCGACAGGCTTGCCATGCGGATCCTTTCTTGCATTGAGTGCATTACGTCGTTGTAACCGCATTATTGTAGCCGCGAAATGCCGTTACAGGGCACCTATCAGGACAAATTCATCAGTTGGCACTTGGATACCGGTCGGCGGCGGCACTCCGCAGCAGTTTGTCTCGACCTGTAACATCTAGACGGGTTTTGAGCCTCTACCTGTTACAGATCGAGACAAACAGATGGGCCTGCCGCCAAAATCTCAATCTGTAACATCTAGCCGCCCAAAACCGCTCCAGATGTTACAAATCGAGACAAAAGGACCGGCGGACAAACAGCATCTTAATCTGTAACAACTAGCTGGGAAATTCGGGACTTGGTTTTACAGATTTAGACAAACGGTGGCCGATCATTCCGATTTTCCTCTTGCGTAACTGTGCATAGTGTATATATACTGTGCTTACCGGTTATATACACGTGTAGCCCATCAGCTAAGGAGCCGCTGTGGACATCATCCTATCCAATTCGAGCGACAAGCCCATCTACGAGCAGATATCCTCGCAGGTCAAGTCTCAGATCCTTTCGGGCGCACTCGCCGCGGGGGCCAAACTCCCCAGCATTCGTGCGTTCGCGAGCGACCTGGGTGTGAGCGTTATCACCACCAAGCGCGCCTATGCCGACTTGGAGCAGCTCGGGTTTATCTGCACCGTGCAAGGCAAAGGCTGCTTTGTCGCCGAGGGCAACCAAGAGCTCTTGCGCGAAAACCAGCTCTGCCATGTCGAAGAGCTGCTTGCACAGGCCGCGACACAGGCAGAAGCCCTGGGCGTCACGCGCGATAAGCTGCACGAGATGCTCGACCTGGTAGCTCCCGAAACCATGCAGTAGCCATCTGCAAGAAAGGCTATACCATGCAAAACTTGCTAGAACTCAAAGGTGCCTCACGCCGCGTAAGTGATCGCTTTTCGCTGCGCGATGTCGCACTCACCGTAGAACCCGGTCGGATTGTCGGCTTTGTGGGCGCAAACGGCGCCGGCAAAACGACGACCATCCGTGCCGCGCTCGGCCTCATAAAGCTCGATGCCGGCGAGGTGTACCTGTTTGGGCAGCGCTGCGATGCCAATGCGCCCAATGAATCGCAACACCACCTGCGCTCCCGCGTCGGTCTTGTCCTGGACACGTGCCCCTTCCCTTCCACGCTCAAGGTGGCCGAGGTTGAAGCGCTCGTAGGCTCAGCGTACCCCACCTGGAACCACGACACGTTCGTCGGCCTCATCGACCGATTCGGCTTGGATCCCAAGGCAAAGGTCAAGGATCTCTCCCGCGGCATGGGCATGAAATTGCAACTCGCGTGCGCACTCAGCCACAAGGCCGAGCTGCTCATCTTGGACGAAGCCACAGCTGGCCTCGATCCCATGGCACGCGAGGAACTGCTCGACGAGTTGCTCGCCTTTGTCGCCGACGGACAGCACGGCGTATTGTTCTCGAGCCACATTACATCCGATCTTGAACGCGCCGCCGACCGTGTCGCCTGCATCGATAGTGGCTCGATTGTGTTCGACCTGCCGCGCGAGGACATTACCGATCGCGCCGGCATTGCTCACTGTTCCCAGGCGCAAGCTGCCGAGCTGATGGCTTGTGTCGAAGGCGCCCGCGCCACCCGTCATGCCTACAGCGTTGACGTGCTCGTGCCCAACCGACGAGAAGCGCTCGAGGCATTTCCCGAAATTCCCTGTGATCGGATTTCCATCGATGACTATCTGCGCCTTACGCTGAAAGGAGCATCCAAATGAAACGCGCCTTTATGTCCGAGACTGCCATCATGCGCTCGTTTTTCCCGAGCATCGCCGGCGTCGGCCTGTTCATATTCGTCGTGTTGACCCTTGCCAACGCGACGGATGGCGACTCCGGCATGAGCGCCGGCACCTGCGCGGTCAGTGCCATGTCGCCCATCATAATCATGAACTCGCTGGCTGGCTACGATAACCAAAACGGCTGGGAGCGCTATCGAGCAACGCTGCCGTTTTCGCGCAAAGACATCGTCTGCGCACGCTACCTGTGCATTATCGCCTTCTCGGCCGTCATGGCATGCGCGGCTACGCTTCTGAACATCCTCGCCCTTCCGTTCTTCGACCACATGGGCATCCCTTCGACAGGCCAGACGATCTTTGAAATCGCAACCGCCTCGGCGGCGTCGATGCTCATCTCCCTCATGATGGTGTTTTTGGCACAGCCGATATTCTTCCGATTTGGACACATGGAGGCACTGCGCCTATCCGTTGGCCTGTTTGCCCTGCTTGGCTGCGGCACCATGGCAACACTGAGCTCCTCCAACCCCATTAGCATATGGCTTATGTCATTTGCCGGAGCAAATCCCGACCCCGCCGTCATCGGATGTCTGTGCGCCGGCATTGCCGTCCTGGCGTTCGTGCTATTTGCAATCAGCTGCACCGTCAGCACCAAGGTCTATCAAGCACGCGACCTATAGCCGCAAGCAGTATCATCGGACGAGCGCCGTAGACCTGGCGTAGTCGTTCCTGAGGAGGCGCCACACCCATGTCGTGGGTTGTTGCAGCGTTTGCGTCGGCATTCTTTGCCGGCATCACATCTATTTTGGCCAAATGTGGCATCAAACACACCGATTCCGATGTTGCGACCGCCATCCGCACCTGCGTGGTGCTCATATTTTCCTGGGCAATGGCAGGTGTTTCCGGATCCGTCGGAACCATTGGCAGCATCGCGCCCAGGTCCTGGCTGTTCCTCGTTCTCTCGGGACTTGCCACCGGCGGCTCGTGGATCTGTTACTTCAAGGCGCTCAGCATCGGGAACGTCAACGAAGTCGTACCCGTCGACAAGATGAGCACCGTACTCGCCGCGCTTACCGCCATTGTCCTCTTCGGCGAGACGAGTAATCTTGCCGCAAAGCTTATCGGGACGGCCGCAATCACCCTCGGTACATTCCTGATGATTGAGAAGAGACAGTCAGCTGGCGTGGATCAAAAGCAAGACCGGACTTGGCTCGTCTACGCCATCGGCGCCGCCGTTTTCGCGGCGCTCACGTCCATCCTTGCCAAGGTTGGCATCGAGGGCGTCGAATCCAATCTGGCAACGGCGATCCGCACCTGTGTAGTACTCGCCATGGCGTGGGCGATTGTGGCGGCCAAGGGAAAAATGGGGCAGGTCACGCACGTTGACCGACATGAACTCGCGTTTCTCGTGGCATCGGGCGTTGCGACTGGCGCGTCGTGGCTGTTCTACTACTACGCCATTGCCGCCGGGCAGGTAAGCGTCGTGGTACAGATCGACAAGCTCTCGATCCTTGTTTCGGTGCTGTTCGCGCACCTGGCCTTCAACGAAAAGCTCTCGCGCCGAAGCGGCATTGGCCTTGCCCTCATCGTTTTGGGCACCGCCGCACTCGCGATATGGAAATAGTAGCGGAAACGAACGGGGTCCAGTCCACCGGCAAAACTATGACAAATGGCATATCCCCCGCCAGCGCGTAACGTCCTACAATAAATGCGTCACGGGCCTTGGCCCAATCTCGATCATCCAAGGGGATGTCTTTTTGGTCATTGTTCTTTAGGGAACGGTCAATTGCATAGAACCATGAAAACGGCCGTCCAACGGTCGTGGTTTGTTGCGCCGTTCCGCCTCCGTCATCTGCCAATTTACACCTGATAGGAAAGAACAATGCAATCCCAGGAATCTCAATCCTTCCCAAAAGCCAGCAGCTTCGACACAGCGCTCGTGCGCTCTAAGATCATGGGGCCCAATCCCCTCAAGCTCTGCGAAGAGCTGCTTCGCGATGCACGTATCCCCCGCGGCGCCCGCGTCTGCGACCTTGGGTCGGGCACCGGTATCACCAGCGCCCTGCTCGCCCGCGAATATGGGTTTGACACGTACGCTGTCGATCTGTGGAGCGACCCCGAGGAGAACCGCGCATTCTTCGATTCGCTCGGTATCTCGCGCGACACGATTCATCCCGTTCATGCCGACGCCACGCAGGGCTTGCCGTTTGAGCGTGACTATTTTGATGCGGTCGTGAGCATCGACTCGTACAACTACTATGGCCGCAATCCGCGCTACTTGGGCGAGCGTCTGCTCCCCTACGCAAAGCAAGGCGGGGTGCTCTACTTAAGCATCCCCGGCATGGTCCGCGACTGCCACGGCAATCTGCCCGATTGCCTGCTCAAATCCTGGACACCCGAGCAGCTCGATTACATGCACGACATAGCTTGGTGGCGCGCCATAATCGAGCCGACCCCCGGTGTCGAGATCGTCTCGATGCAGCCTATGCGCTGCACCAACGAGGCATGGGCAGACTGGCTCGCCTGCGACAACGAGTACGCCGCAGGCGACCGCGCCGCCGTTAATGCGGGCGCGCTCGAGTATCTCAACACCATCGCAATCGTGCTGAGGAAGTTCTAAACAACAGCCGCGCGAGACCGTAGACATACGGCCTCGCGCGGCTTTTTCTAAATATGAGTTTTTAAGAGCAGACCCGCAGCAGTTACATCCTCACACCGGGCTTGGGATGTTTGTACTGACCATGGGAGGCCGTTCGCTTGCCGTGCGAGATGGCGAACTTGGGACAGCAGTGCAGGCAGCGCAAGCAGGCGGCGCACTCCGGCTTTGTCCAGACGGGAAGCCCGTCACGCATCTCGATCGCCGCCATGGGACAGCGCTTAGCGCAGAGGCCGCAACCGATGCAGAGATCGGCATCGACGGCAAACTTACTCGTCTGCTGCATGCGCGGCAGCCCAATTGCGTGATACGCGCACGATGCAAACAAAGGCACGCGATGGCGCATCATGTTGCCCGTGCGGCGTGCCCACACCGCCTCGATCACGGCATCAATCTGCGCCTCGGCAGCTCTATTGATACCCTCAACCTTTTGAGGGTCAGACAGGTCGAAAACAGGCGTCCAGGTATCGGGCATCTTGACGCTCATCGCCGCATCTAACTCGAGCCCACGCTCGTGTAGCAGATCGCGGGCAAACTTGGCCGATTGGCCGGTCGTCGAACCGTACGTCGAAACATAGAACGTATAGGGCTGCTTGCCACCGTTCGCATCGGCGCCATCCGACAGGTCGGCAGTCTTCAAAAACTCGATCATCGGCGTCGGCAGACCCCAGGCATACACCGGAGCAACAAATCCCAGTTGGCAGGGACCTTCCGCCAAGGCAAGGCGAAAGGCCTCGGCATCAAAACGCTCAATCGACATAACCCTGTCGTCCGTCGCCGCCGCAATGCGACGCGCCACATGTTCGCTGTTCCCCGTCGCGCTAAAGTACAGGATCATCTCGTACCCCTCTGGAGTTGACTCACGATTAACCGCGCTACTTGCGCAGCGGCTTGGGCAGTGGAATACCGGCGGCGATAACGGCGGCGATGATCATGCAGACGATACCCTTGAGTGGGAAGCACATGAGCAGCAGGCCCACAACCATGACAGGCTGACGCATAACGGCGCCCATCGTCGAGGCCGTGCAGACGGCGACGCAAAAGACCGGATCTGCGCCGGTGAGGATGGCAAGGCCGTAGCCCAGGCTTACGCCCGAGAAGATAACCGGAAAGAAGTGACCGCCGCGCCAGCCCAAGTTGATAAGAGCGGGGGTCAGCATGGCCTTGACCAGACCGGTCAAAATAAGCACGCCGGCGGGGATGGTCAGGTAGGTTTCCATGAGCACGTCGGCCTGGGTCTCACCGGCAAACATGGTGTAGGGCAGGACCGTGCCGCAGATGGCGAGCGCCAGACCGGCCAGCATGGCTTTGACGACAGGACGCTCCCCTATTGCATGGGACAGTGCCTCGCTTGCATGCTCAGAGACAAAGTACAGCCAGCCGCAGACGGTGCCGATCAACGACAGAGGGACGAGCCAGGTAAGCTCTAGGTTGCCCACCTCGGCGGACTCGAACCTGGGCATGCCCATGCCGCCGCCCACAAGCTGTCCAAGCAGCAGGTAGGTGCCCAGACCGCCGGCAATCGCAATACCGTAGACCACCGTCTTTTGCGCCTTGGGCAGCTTGATGGTGATCTCGCCGGACGCGGACTCATCGTCGGTGTCTTCACCCTGGCCGTCGGTGCTACCGGCAAGCGGCGCCACAAAGCCAAAGACGGGCGCGGTAAAGAGCGCCGTCAGGGCAGCTTGGGTGCCCAGCAACGTGAGCTCCCTAAACTCGGCGCCAAAGCGACGCATGCGGTCGCCGACCCAGCTGCACAGACCGGCGATAACGCCGGTCAGGCCGGCCTCCGGTCCAATGCTTCCGCCAAACAGCAGCGGCAGCAATGCCGCGAGCGAAAGCTTGCCCAGGTTGTCGTACGGGTAGCGCCCGTCTTGCTTAACCTTAGCCATCACCTGGTTGAGGTCATCGGTCTTGGTGCCTGTCATCTTTTCGTACAGACCGATTAACAGGCCGCCCAGCAGGCAGACAAAAAACGGGTACGGCAGAAAGCCAAACGGGCCGCTGGCAAGCTCGGGCGAAGCGACGCCCAGCGCGTGCGGAATCTCGGTCCATAGATAGTCGATACCGTGCTCCATCGCAAAAAAGAACAGCCAGACTGCGGCACCCGCGAGTGCACCGGTCACGGCAACGCTGACCAAAAACAGCGCTCGGTTCGTGGGTTTGGCAAGGTTATCCATCGGGTCCTCCCGCGGTCAAAGTCGACATAGATACGTTTTATTGTAGAGCGAGCGCTGCCCGAACGAGCCAACCACCTGCGCCGCAAACGGCACCATTGGGAGCCATAGTGGGGCAGGCTCAAGACTTATCCGTTGATAATCGAGGCAATCTCGCGCAAATCGTCGGCAAAGTAGATGCCGTGCTGGCGCCTCGGGCTCGAAAGCCCCTTATCAATCATGTGCCCGAGCAACGCCTTGAGGTCGTTGTAGTAACCGTCCAGGTTATACAGGATGCACGGAGAGCTCAGGTGCCCCAACGACACCGCGGACATAACCTCGGCAATCTCCTCGAGCGTGCCCGTGCCGCCCGGAAATGCGATGAACGCATCGCCGAGCTCGATCATCTTGGCTTTGCGCTCGGCCATGTCGCTCGTCACGATAAGGTCGTCGATTCCGTCGTGTTGAAACTCTGCCTCGATAAAAAAGCTCGGCTCCACACCCGTCACATGTCCGCCTGCCTCGAGTACGCTATCGGCGAGCGCGCCCATCAGTCCCGATTTGGACCCGCCGTATACGAGCGCGTGTCCGTTGGCGCCAATCCAATTGCCCAGCTCCTGCACCGCGGGCAGAAACGCCGGGTCGTTGCCGACGCTCGCGCCCAGGTACACCGTGATGTTCATATGCAATCCCCCTCGTCGTGACGCGCGGCACCCGTTCTATCGTTGCCGGCGACGGTATTCGCGCACGCGGCGCGACAGATCGGCGAGCTCATCGCGGTCGAGTTCTTCCAAATGCTCAAGATCGTCCATAAAGCGCGCCATGGTGTCCTTTTGGCGCAGCTTGATAAGCGTATTGCAGTAGTTCACCGCCACGCCCGTAAGCATGGCGATATAGAAGATACTGATGACGCTTAGGATAACGGTAATGCCGCGGGCAACCGGCGTTTCAGCGGGGATATCGCCAAAGCCAATCGTCGAGACCGTCTCAAAGCTAAACCAGAGACCATCGCCAAACGTGAGGGTCGTGGGCTCGGACAGCCAGACAGCCGTCGAGCAAAGCAGATAGAAAATAAGAAACAGGCCCGTAATGCGTGCAAAGCCAGCCTGTCGCAGCACATCGGCAAGCGTCCTGAGCTTTTTCATCGCGACCCCTTCCACGGACAACCAATCACGTTCGCTCGGTATTGTCCCACGCCTCCCCAGCAAACGGAACTAGTCATTGGGGACGTTCTTAAATGACCAGTCAAACAAGAACGTCCCCAATGACTAGTCGTTTAAGAACGTCCCCGATGACTGCCGGGCGGGAGCGTTTAGCGGTACAGCTGCCGACTGGGCAGGCTGAGCTGGTATCCTTATGCGGTATTGTCTCGATTCGTTAGGATTGCATGTGAGAGCTGCCACTGTCCTTCGTTCAGTTATATGTCGCGCCCTGGCCATTGTGCTTGCCGCGCTTGCCGCACTGAGTTCCATCGCGCCTGTCCAGGCTTTTGCCGATGACTCTAGTCAGCCAGTCAAGACGGTCCGCGTCGGCTGGCTCGTCAACAACGAGGGCTTCCAGAACGGCACCCCCGGCGAGCGTCTCTCGGGATGGGGTTACGAGTACCTCCAGACCCTGTCGTACTACACGCCCGGCTGGCGGTACGAATACGTCTCCGGCACCTTCACCGAGCTTATGGACATGCTCGAGGCAGGGCAGATCGACCTCATGCCCAACATCTCCTACTCCGAGGAACGCGCCCAAAAGCTGCTCTTTTCCTCGAACCCCGAGGGCACCGAGCGCTACTACATCTACGCCAGGCCCGACCGTGACGACCTGGCCAAGGGTGACCCTCAAGCACTCCAGGGTCTCACCATCGGTTACAACTCCGGTGTTATGCAAACCATCGTCGGCCAGCAGTGGCTCGCCAACGAGGGAATCGCCTGCACATACAGGGAGTATGACGGAGGCTCCGTTCTCTTTGACGCGCTCGCAAACGGCGAGGTCGACGCCATCATCATGAACGACACCATTTCGTCGCCCGAGGCGTCGCCCATGTTCTACGTCGGTTCGAGCGACTACTACTTTGCCGTTCCCAAAAGCCGCCCCGACCTGATGGACAACATCAACTCCGCAATGGCGGCAATCAACCGCGTCAACCCCCGCTATAACGACGAGGTCAAATCGAACTATTCAGCGCAAAACAGCGGATCATCCTCGCTCACCGGCGATGAGCGCGCCTGGCTCAAGGCGAACAACAACACCATCACGCTCGGCTACATTACGGGCAAACTCCCCTACTGCAACGAAGACGAAGACGGCAAAATGGAAGGCTCGCTCGCATCGCTTGCGACGACGTTGCACGATAAATTTGGCATTACGGTCAAAACCGTCGCCTTTGATAGCTACAAGATGATGTCAAAGGCCCTGTCAAAGGGAAGCATAGACGTTGCGCTGCCGGTATACCGAGATTACTGGTTTGCCGAGCAAACAGGCGTTGTGCAGTCGATATCGTTGGGGACCATATCCCTCACCGCCATCCACACCGGCAGCAACCTGAACAAAGACCTTCAGAACATCGCCTGCACCAAATCATCGTTTGTCAACAAAAATGCACTTGAAAGTCTGTTCCCCACAGCGACCGTAACCGAATACCAATCCGACGATGAAGCGTTCGACGCCCTCAGGAAGGGAACGGCGCACTGCATCGTCGCTCCCAGTTCACGCGTAAAAACCATCGGTGACCGTTACGATCTCGAGGACTGCGAGACGACCGAGCTCCCTGACACCTGTGAGATCTCGTGCTGGATTTCGCGCGGAAAACCCGAGCTGTTGGGAATCATCAACAAGGGCATCATCAATGCCGGAGAATCGCTCTCCGCAAGCAATTTCTCCTCCACGTCGTACACGGCCCAGGAATCCAACACGCTTCAATTCCTTTATCGCAACCGCACCGCCATTGCAGCTACCCTCATCGGTATGTTGTCGGTCGGCATCGTCCTGCTCATCTGGGCGCTCGTGCGCGCTCGAACCGAGCGCAAAAAAGCCGATGCTGCCAACGCCGCTAAGACGGCATTCCTCACGCGCATGAGCCACGACATCCGTACGCCGCTCAACGGTATCCTGGGCCTTATCGAGATCGAGGAATTGAAGGAAGGCGATATGCAAGTCGCCCGCGAGAGCCGTGCCAAGGCGCGCGTTGCCGCCAATCACCTGCTCTCGCTGATCAACGACATCCTCGAGATGGGCAAAATCGAAGACCGCAAGCTAACACTGGAGCATGCGCCTTTTAACCTCAAAGAGCTCTGTGACGATACGCTAGTGCTGTGCAAGCTCCGCGCGTCCAGTAACGGCATCACAATGCAGGACAATAGTCTGCCGTACGCCACGGGGCCATACATGATCGGCAGTCCCACCCATATCCGACAGATCATGATCAACCTGTTAGACAACAGCATTAAGTACAACAAGCACGGCGGCTCCGTCACCTTTAGCTCACAGACCAAGCCACTCGATAACGGGCGCGCGCTCTTTTGCTTTAGCGTTTCGGATACCGGCATTGGCATGGCTCCCGAGTTTTTAAAGCATATCTATGAGCCGTTTGCCCAAGAAGGTGACGATGCGCGCAGCAAGTTCCAAGGAACCGGCATGGGCATGCCAATCGTCAAGTCGCTTATTGAACTGATGGGCGGCACCATCGAAGTCACCAGCGAGCTCCATGTGGGCACCACGTTCTACGTGGAAATTCCGCTCGATATCGACAAGAATCCCCAGGCGCGGGCGAATACGGTCGAGAGGGCGCTCGACTGCTCACTCGCCGACATGAACGTGCTGCTCGCCGAAGACAACGAATTGAATGCCGAGATTGCCCAGACGCTGCTAGAATCCGAGGGCGTCGTGGTCACCCGCGCCGTCAACGGCAACGAAGTCGTCGATCTGTACCTGTCTCATCCCGCCGGCAGCTTCGATGCGATCCTGATGGACATTATGATGCCGGACATGGACGGTTACGAGGCAACCCGCGCGATTCGTCTGAGCGAGAAGGTCGATGCAGCCGATATCCCCATCATCGCGCTCACCGCCAATGCCTTTGCCGAAGACGCCAAGGCGGCACACGACGCCGGCATGAACGCCCATCTGTCCAAACCGCTCGACTTTAACAAGCTCAAAAACATACTCGCCCGCATCAAGAAAAACGGATCCGTTTCGCTATAGTTTGTGCTCAACCACCACGCACGACCAGAAAGGAAGCCAACGATGTTTAGGCCCTTACGTCGAAAGAAACGCGCCATCACCGACGAGGAAGCGCGCGAACTGCTCGCCACCTGCAAGCGCGGCGTCTTTGCCGTCAACGGCGACGATGGCTACCCGTACGCCATTCCCGTCAACTACTTCTTTGACGCCGAGCACGACAAGATTTATTTCCATGGCGCCAAGGCTGGCCACAAGGTCGACGCACTCAAGCGCGATGACAAGGTCTGCTTTACCGTTTACGGCAACGAGTGGTACCAGGACGGCGACTGGGCTCCCTACGTTATGAGCACCGTCGTCTTTGGCCGTTGTCGCCTGGCGAATGACACCCCCGCGTTTATCGAGGACAAAGTCCGCCAGCTCGCCCTTAAGTACTACCCTTCTGCCGAAGAAGTCGAAGAGGAAATCGCCAAGGACATTAAGGGCGTCCAGCTCTACGAGATTACGATTGAGCATCTCTGCGGCAAGCAGATTCAGGAAAAGTAAGCCCCTCAGCAGGCCTCATCAATAACAATATGGCCCAGTTCCAACCCACCTTGGAACCGGGCCATATGCTTATGAAGCGTCGGCGGCGATGTGCGCTAGCGCCTCGACGAGCTCTTGCGAGCTCACAGTTTTGCTCAGGTGCGCGTTCATGCCCGCCTCACGCGAAAGCCTACGGTCGTCGGCAAAGGCGTTGGCACTCACGGCGATAATCGGCGTGGTCGCGGCATCCTCGCGATCGAGCGCTCGAATCTGACGCGTGGCCTCAAGGCCATCGATGCCAGGCATCATGATGTCCATCAACACCACGTCGTACTCGTGCGGTGCGCTCGCGGTAAACATCTCGACGGCAGACTCACCATCCTTAGCATGCGTCACGATGGCACCGGCACGGCTGAGCGTAAACTGCGCGATCTCGGCATTCAGATCGTTATCCTCTACGAGCAAAACGCGCAAGCCCTGGAGCGCATCGCCGTCTCCCGCATCCGCGGGAACTGCCTGAGGAATCTCGGAGCGGTCGCACTTCTCGAACGGCAGGCGAATGGTAAACGTCGTCCCCTGCCCCAAGACACTCGTAAAGCTCATGGTTCCGCCCATAAGCTCGACCAGCTGTTTTGCGATAGGCGCGCCCAGGCCAGTTCCCGACGAAGCGCTTTCCACCTGCTGCTCCTCGCGGCAAAACGGCTCGTAGAGGTGCTTTTGGAACTCCTCGCTCATGCCAATACCGTTGTCGGCGATCGTGTATTCATAGACGGGGACGCCATCCGCTGGCTCCACCTCGCGGCACACCAGGCGGACATAGCCGCCCTGGCGGTTGTACTTGACGGCATTGCCGGCAATATTGAGCAACAAACGCTTGAGGTGCGTCACGCTCACCCGCGCATAGGGATGATTAAGCGTCTGCTGGTCGGAGATAATTGTCACCAGACGCTCCTCGGCCTGGCGCTCCAGAATATCGCGCACTTCACAGTTGAGGGCCACCAAATTTATGGGCACGAGGTTCAGGTCGACCTGCCCGCTCTCCAGGCGACTCATATCCAGGGCCTCGTTGGCAAGGTCGAGCAGCAGTCCCGATGCCGTCCAGATTTTTGAGCGGCACTCAGTCTGCTTTTGCAGATCGTCCGCATTGGCATCGCCAACCTCGACCATGCCGCGAATGCCGTTGATGGGCGTGCGCAGATCGTGGCTCATGCGACGCAGAAACTCCGTCTTTGCCGAGTTGGCAGACGAGGCCTCACGCGCCGCCTTTGCCAGCTTGTCGCCATAGTCGCGCTCCTGCTGCAGCAAGTCCGTCAAACGTCGACGATCAGCGCGGCGACGCACCGTCACAACAACGGCTATAACACCGCCGTAGAGCACCAGCACGCCGGCGGCAACAGCCGCGGCGACCTCAAAGTAGCGCTGCGCCGAGGCATAGGTGTACACATAGAATTTGTGCGCTTTTCCAAATGTGCCCAAATACCACTCGCCGTCGGCGTTAACCAATCTGACCTTACCAGCCAGGCATCGATCCTTAATACCGTCGACAATAAAGACATCCGTCGCAGGCAGATCGAACACGCCCAATACGGTGGGTTCAACGGCATTGGTCGCAACGACCTTGCCGTCGCTTTCGATCACGATATTGCCGCTATCGATGGTTTCATAGCCATCAAGCAAGCTCTGCAGTTTGAGTGTATTGCTTGCAACCGCTTTCGCGCTCTGATGCCTTACCGCGATAACGATGCCCTCGCCATCCTGCCGAGTCACGCAGCCAATGTCTGCGACCGAATCATCCGCAAGCGTGATGCGGGCGGTATAGGACTTAAGCGGATGAGTTGCCACCTCCAGCACGGGTGATTCTTTGAGATACGTAGCGAGCGACCCGTAGTCCACATCGCCCGTCGAGGACTCGGACACCAAATTGCCCGATGCGTCCGTCACGATCAGCGCGCTCACGTTGAACTGGTCGGCGTATTGCTCCAGCATGGCGTTATCCACCGAACCGTCGCGCTCCATATCGCGGGCAGCCTCTCCGGCGATCTCCATAACGCGAATCAGGTTTTTGGTCGTATAGGCGCTGTTGAATGCATCGTAGGAAAGGCTCTGCGTCGCCACGTAATCGACAACGTCGGCAAAGCGCTGCTCGGCTTGGGCCGTCGTGTAATCGTAGCTCATCATGCCGGCAACAACCGAGAGCGCTATCCCCAGCAGAGCGACAAGGAGCCATGCCCCTGCCGAACGATTGCCCCGCTCCTGAGCAGCGTGGTCGGGCGCATCGATCATGACAGGCCCTCCATATTCAAAAATGGCGAAGGGTCATCGAAGTACTTTGACACCAGGCGTTCCATGGTGCCATCGGCAAGCATTTCTTGGTAGGCATGAGTGAGCTTGACGTCGATGCCACGCGTATCGTTGATATCGAAAGCGGTGCCCAAACCGACCTCTAGCAGCGGCTCATCCAAAATGCGATATGTCACACCATAGTCTTTTTCGTAGGTGAGGAACGAGGACTCATGCGCGGCGATAGCGTCGACCAGGCCCTCGACGAGCGCCGGGTTCAGGTATGAACCGTCCGAAAAGCTGTAGAGTTCCTTGATCTGCGGAACGTTTTCATTTATGCGATTGAGCAAAATGTCCTCGGGCTTGGTGGTGGACTGAACCGCCACGATCTTATCCTCAAGATCGGCAAGCGTGTAGATATCGCTCTGGGGATCGACCGCGACCACCTGGCGGCTCGCAAGGTACGGGCCGACCCAACGATATTCGTTTTCGCGACCCGTCATACTAAAGCTGCCCATGACACAATCGAGTTCGCCGCTCGCCAGCAGCTCCTTCTTCTTTTCCCAGTCGATCAGCTGGTATTTTGGCTTGTAACCAATGCGAGCCAAAGCCTCGGTCAATATCTCGACATCCAGGCCAACGATATCGCCGTACTCGTCGGTATACACAAACGGTGGATAGAGGTCGCTTCCGACGTTGAGCGTCTTAAGGTCGTCGTCTTTGACTTGCGAGGCGTCCAGACCTTCTAATGCAGACGTCGAGGCTCCGTCATTCGACCCGGAGCAGCCAGCTATCGCTACGACAAAGACGCTCGCCACTGCAAGCGCAACAAACAACGAAATGGCAACCGAGCGACGGGATCTTTTCATCGAGCTCCATACGATCCTGTTTACAGACTTAAATGGTTAAAGATAATAGCAAACAAAACCACACGAGTGCCCAATTGTTACAGGCGCTTTACCGTGTGGGACCTTCCAGCCGACTTGGCAGAAGGCCCCGCATGCAGTGCTCACTTACCGTGCATTAAAAACGTAGCGGTCCAGGCGGTCGCACGCCTCCCTTACGCGCGAAAGCGGCAGCGCCAGATTCACGCGAATGTGGCAGGGTCCGTGGAACGGGCGGCCGTCCTGATACCCCACGCCCACGCGTGCCCCCTCATCGAGCAACCACTGAATATCGCGGCCATGCTCTCGGCACCACTCGGTGCAGTCCAGAAACACCATGTACGTGCCCTGCGGACGTGAATAGGACACGCCCTCAAAATGCTCGTCCACGTAATTGCAGAAGTACTCGATATTACCGGCAAGCACCTGGTTGAGCTCGTCCGCCCACTCGTAGCCTTGCGGCTGGTAGGCACCGATAAGCGCATGCATGGAGAGGACATTCATTTCGTTGTAGTGGGTCTTGTTGGACACGGCACACATGCGGTCGCGCAGCGTCTCGTTGTAGACAATGTGGTAGCTGCCGACAAGGCCCGCCAGGTTAAACGTCTTGCTCGGCGCATATAGGGCGACCGTGCGCATGCGGGCATCCTCGCTCACCGACTGCGTCGGGATGTGCTTGTGCCCCGGCAGGATGATATCGGACCAAATCTCGTCCGATATCACCACGCAATCGTGCTGGCGATAGATGTCCATGGCGCGCTCAATCTCGTCGCGCTCCCATACGCGGCCGCAGGGATTGTGCGGCGAGCAGAACACCGCGGCATGGATGTGGTTTTGGGCGAGTTTGCACTCCATGTCCTCAAAGTCCATGCGCCACACGCCCTGGTCGTCGAGTTTAAGCGGGCTGTGGACAATGCGATAGCCCGCGGCCTCAATGGACTTGGTAAAGCCGATGTAGGTGGGGCTGTGGACCAGCACCGCATCGCCCGGCTGGACATACGCGCGCAGCGTCGACACGACACCGCCCAGCACGCCGTTTTCGTAACCGATATGTTCAGGGCGCAGGCCCTCGACGCCATTGCGGCGGCTCTGCCATTCGATGATGCGGTCGAAATACTCGGAGCGCGGATTGAAATAGCCAAACATGGGGTGCTGGGCGCGCTGAATGATGTGTTCCTGGACCGTGGGCACCGTGGCAAAGTTCATGTCGGCCACCCACATGGGAATGCGGTCGAAGCCCTCGTCGGGTGCGTTCGGGGCCATACCGGGGATCTCACCCCAAGAGTCAACGGCGATGGCGTCCATGCCGTGGCGGTCGATGATTGAAGTGAAGTCGTATTTCATGCTGGACTCCCGTGCAAAGTTGATTGTTTTGGTAGGCGTTATTGTCCACCAGCGTGGGCGGTTTTGGCGCGGGGTTTGGCGCTTAATTTGACGGGTGCGGACGAATGGCTGGTTAGTCTTGCGCGTCGTTGACGGCAACTACGGTTAGCTGGGTTTCATCGACCGTAAACGATATGTCGAGCCCGGCGTAAGCCAGATGATAGACGCGGTGTGGCTCGTGCTTGCTGCCCGCGCGGCGCGGGTCTTGGCGAAGGACCTCGACCAAGCCGAGGAGCTTTGCGGGCGGGACCATATCCTGCAGTGCTTGCGGAAACTCAACATCGAGCTCTTGCCACGGAGCATCCTCGATCCAGCCTCCGGTCGCATCCGGGTGGCAGTCCGCAAACGGAATGTAGGGCTTGATGTCGTAGATGGGCGTACCGTCGCGCAGGTCGGCCCCCAACACATGGATGATGGGGCCATCGTCGGTGAGCTCGACACGATCAAGCTTGACGCAGGTGAGCCCGATGGGATTAGGGCGAAACGGACTGCGCGTGGCAAACACTCCCACACGTTCGGCTCCGCCCAGACGCGGCGGGCGCACGGTTTTCGACCATTTTGCGTTGGTGCCGGACCTGTCCTGCGTTTTAGCGTCGACGGCAATATCCTTAGCCGTGCCGCCGGGCGTTCCGTTTTCGAAGCGCCACAGCAGCCACAGGTGAGAGAAGGAGTCCAGGCCCTCAACCGCTGCATTGGAGGCAAATTCCGGCTCAAAAAAGATTCGTCCCTGCAGATGGGGCGCCAAAAAGCTGTTGCGCGGAATGCCGAACTTCTGCGGCAGGTCGGTATGTATGCGTGCGATAGGTTCCATGCCGGTCATTGTACGGCATGGAGGCGTGGGGCGTTGCGCGCAATTCTTCGCCGCGGTCCCCCGTCGTGCAACCAACGGTTGCTTGGAAGGGCGCCTGCCGCCGCGTATGCTTAAGCCATCAACCAGCAGAAAGGAGCCGCTATGGCCTTTGCAGAAAAGCTCATTGCTGTCCGTCGCGCCCATCACCTTACCCAAGAGCAGCTTGCCGCTAAGCTCTTCGTCACACGCCAGGCCATCAGCCGGTGGGAGCGCGGCGAGGTCACACCGGGCATCGACATGATGAAGCTCATCGCCGCCGTAACCGGAGAACCGCTGTCCCACCTGCTCGAAATGCCTGAGCACTATTGCCAGAGCTGCGGCATGATACTCACGCCCGACGACTGCGGCACCGATGCCACGGGCACCGCGACCGATCATTACTGCAAGTGGTGCTACGACCACGGCAAGTACACCTATGACACCACCATGGAGGCAATGATTGAGGATTGTGCCCCGCGCCTGGCACAAAACACCGGCATGTCGCTCGACGAAGCCGTCTCGCTCATGGGCGCCGTCCTGCCGCAACTGGAGCGCTGGCGCACCGTGCAGGAAAACGAGGAGCGCTACGGCGCCGAAGCCCGGAAGCGCTACGGCGACGAGGCGATCGACGCAGCAAACGAAGCACTGCTGGACATGGACCCCGAGACATGGAACGACATGAAGGAACTTGAACGCGCTATTCTGGGCCAACTCTCGATTGCCATGGGCGATGGCGATGCGAATGGAAGCGAGGCTCGCAAGCTTGTCGCGATGCATCGTCGTTGGATTGGTCTCAACTGGGGACGCGAACCCCAGAACGAAGCGTACCTGGGCCTCGCCCACGGCTATCTTGCCGACCAGCGCTTTATCGACTACTACGACAAGCCCTGCGGCACCGGAGCTACGGCATTTCTGGTCCAGGCCATCGAGTCGTCTTTGGCGCGTGCATAGACCGCGGCGGCTTTGGGTATTTCAATCAAAACCGCAACCGATTGGAGACCTATGACTACTGATCACGAGCTCGTGCTCTACGTTATGACCGGCTGCCCGTATTGCATAAAGGTCAAGCGCTTTTTAGCCGATAACGGCGTGACCATTCCCGAGCGCAATATCTCGACCGATACCGAAGCCGAGCAAACGCTTATCGCCGTCGGCGGAAAACGCCAGGTTCCCTGCCTGTTCATCGACGGCAAGCCACTCTACGAATCGAGCGACATCATCGCGTGGGCGCAAGAGAACCTGCTCTAGTACGCGCATCCCGTCCGTCCAAGGCCCCACCCCATACGGCCTAAACATGTACACCAGCATCCAAAGTCGACATTTTACGACATCTTTGGATGCTGGTGTACAGCTTTTGCGGGTAGTCATGGACGCTCTTAACCGGCTAATTGTTTGAGGCGACCTTTGGATTATGGCTGTTTGACGCCTCTGGAAAGGGTTTCCGAGAGGGCTGTGGTCAAAAAAGGGCAAATATGAGTACTGTTACCTGTTTAGTAGCAGCGATTTTGATCACTTCAGGAACTATTCAACGTTCCATACGTCCGCAGACGACGCTATTTCTCCTCATATGTTCAATAAAAGTTGCTCCTAATGGGAACAAATCTCATCAGGAGCAACTTTTTATAGCAAAATTAATGCAACCATAATGGCAACAGTACTCATATTTGCCCTTTTTTGACCACGACCCTCCAGAATAGTCGTTAGGGACGACTCTAAATGACAAAATCCGGCACTTGGACGTTCTTGTATGACTAGCCATTGAAGGACACCCAACGACTACTCCAATTCGTGACACACTGTGTCGCGAATTAAGCTGGTCCCACTATCGAAGACCGGTGAGAGCTCCTGCCCAGAATCTCGATAGCTTAATAAAACGCTCCCCTCCGGAAGTTCAACGAGCATCCAAATTCCAAGCTGAAAAGCAAAGGAGTATCGAAGCCGTCAATGCTCATTTCCTATCGAGCAGGCGGATCAAAACAAGCTAATTAGCCTGATAAACTGCTTGTATTTTTGTCTACAAAATTGTATACAAAAAAGGGAATCCGAGAACCAGCGCTCGACATTATGTCGATCGATAGGAGGCGCTATGAATGCTGAGCAGCTTGAAAAAATGATGGGATTTGCCCCTGGAGAGTTAGAGAAAGCCGCGGAAGCTTACGAAAAAGATGAATGGCCGAAAGGCCGCACCGTTAAGCTGGGAAGGCCGCCGATCTCTGATGAGCCAAGCGTTGTTTTATCGGCACGTGTGGGTGAGTCTGTTCTTGATGCGTTTGACGCAAAAGCAAAGCGCCATGGGCAAACACGCACGGAGCGACTCAGGGAGCTCATCACGCTCGATGCAATGATTGCCTAGACTCAACTCCCCCGCCGACCCAAACATATACACCAGCATCCAAAGTCGACATTTTTCGACATCTTTGGATGCTGGTGTACAGTTTTTGCGGGTAGTCATCGGGGACGTTCTTAAATGACTAGTCGCTAAAGAACATCCCCGATGTCTAACTAGCCGCGGAAGCGAGCTATGGGTGCGAGTGGCTGCTCGCGAAAGACCCGCTCGACGGCGGCGCGGTATTCGTCGACCTTTTTGGTCTTACGCACGAGCTTGTGAACGGTAGCGGGGTCGGCGAAGGCGCACTTGGCGTAGAACCACCACTCCTTCATGCGAAAGACCGCGTTGCCGCCAATCTCTTCTGCATAGGCCGCAAACAGCGTGTCGTGGAAACGCTGCAGTTCGGCTGCCGTGGCAGCGGGACCGCCCTTGACCATGCGAGCCAGCGCGGGGTTCGCGAGCAGGCCACGCCCTAGCATTACATGGCGCGTGTCGGGATAGGCCTCCGCCAGCGCGTCCATATCCTCAAGATCGAAAATGTCGCCGTTATAGGCCACCGGAAACGGCGCACGCTCCAGCGTCTCGCCGTAAAACTCCTTGCGCGGCGAGCCCGTATAACGGTCCTTCTGTACGCGCGGGTGCACAATCAGCTCTGCCAACGGCATGCGGCAATACAGATCGAGCACACGTTCATACTCGTCATCGCATTCCAACCCCAGCCTGGTCTTTATCGATACCGGCAACGGCGACCGCTCGCACACATCGCTTAAGAACGCCTCGAGCTCGTCGAGATTGCGCAAGAAACCCGAGCCCTTGCCCTTGGCGACAACCGTTCCCGAAGGGCAACCCAAGTTGAGATTGACCTCGCGGTAGCCCATGTCGGCGAGCACCTGTGCCGCCCACACAAACTCGTCCGCGTTCTTGGACATCAGCTGAGGCACTACGTTGAGCCCCTGGTTATTGGCAGGATCGATCTCCTTAAACGCCTTGCCGCCAAAGCGATTTCCCACCCGCGGCGGCGGCAAAAACGGCGTGTAATAGCAATCGAGCGCGCCGAAGCACTCCGCATGCACGCGACGGAACACATGCCCGGTTATCCCCTCCATAGGGGCCAACGATAGAATCATCTACTCTTCTCTCATATCAACGAACGTGACAAAGGGACTGTCCCTTTGTCGCATTATTCGGAGCGCAGGGCTTCGACGGGGTCCTTCTTGGATGCGCTGCGGGCAGGCAGCAGGCCGGCAACGACCGTCAACAGCACCGAAATTGCAATGAGCACCAGCGCATCCTGCACGGGCAGGCTCATCAGATTGGGTACCTGTTTGGCAGTAAGCGCCCAGGCATTAACCGGGAAGCTCACGGCCACCACGACGACAACAGCAAAGACGCCGGCAATGAGGCCCTCGATAAAGGTCTCGGCATTGAATACGTTGGCCACGTTACGCTTCGACGCGCCGATCGCACGCAGGATGCCAATCTCCTTTTTGCGTTCCAGCACGCTGATGTAGGTGATGATGCCGATCATGATGGAGCTCACCACCAGACTGATACTCACGAATGCGATGAGCACCAAGCTGATGGTGTTCACGATGTCGGTCACCGAGCCCATGATGATGCCCATGTAGTCGGTGTACGAAATTGCCCGATCATCGTGGCCAGCGGCTTTGACCTGCTTGTTGTACGCATCGATGTGATCGAGTACGCGCTCCTTGGCCTCAAAGTCGCGCGGGAAAATCTTAACCGAGATGGGGTCTGCCTCATCCGCATAGCCCAACGTGGTCAGATTGTTGTCGTAGGTTAGCTTCGACGCCTTGGCATAGCTCATCATGAGCGAACTCAGGTCCTCGGCGTCCATGTTGAAATGGATGGCACGAGCAAAGGCGCTCGCATCCACGTGCATGGCGCTCGTCAGGTTGGCAAAACTCGAAGACATCTGCGTCGCCATCTGGTCCATAAGCCCCGCTGCGCCCGCCTTGAGCTGGGACGATACCGTCGACGCTATCTGCTCGCTGATTGCCTTCATCACCTGATCCATAGCCTGCTGCAGATACGGAGCCAGCTGCTTTTGCACATAGTCGGTCATCGCCTGTTGCAGGCGCTCGGCCAGGGCATCGCCGCCGAGCGCCTTCAATTGAGCCAGGCATTGCTGGGCTGCGGCATCATGCTCAAGATACGTCGAGAATGCGGCAGCAAGCTTTGACGCGTCCTTAAGATCATCGGGCGACAGCGCCTTAAACTGATCAGACTGCAAAAAGCCCTCAAACAGCTGGTTGGCTAGTGTTCCCACCTGCTGCATTTGCTCGGGCGTGAGTTCCAGACCGTCAAAGATACCCGAGAAATCTGGGGTTGGCGCTTTTGCCATGATGTCGCTGAAGTCGATGTCCTTGCCAACGCCCGAAAGGTCAATGTCCAGCCCGGACAAGTCAAGACCCGACAGGTCCATACCGCCGGCAACACCCGAGAGCGCGGAGGTATCGAACGAGAACGCGCTCTTGAGCGCCGCCTCGTCCACACTGAACATGCTGCCCAGATCAACGCCTTGCTTGGCCTCGCCTTGCAGTTCGTCGAAGGTTTTGCCCGTAAAGACATCCGTCTCGGGGTGGGCGAGCTGCTCCTGCACAATCTGTGAATCGGCGGCGCGCTCCATAAGCTGACGAGTCAGTGCATGCGTATAGGCAATGCCCGGGGTCAATGCGCTCGCGTTGGCCGTCTCGTTAGGTCGCACCATGCCCACAATGCGCACGTCGATACCGTCGGCAACCTTGGCAGCCATAAAGTCGGCGTCGTCAGACATGTCGGTCCACATGCCGGTCTCTTCGTTTTTGCGATAGGCGTCGGCCGGCGACAGCACCTTAAACGTCGTGGACAACGCATCGTCGTAGGTAAAATCGGCACCGGTCTCGGGTGCTTTGACCCCACCGTCGGCCGTCATGGCACTGTTTACCAGATCGTTGAGCTCATCGATATCCAGCGCACCGATGCTGTAGAGCGTGTAGTCGCCCACCGTACCGCGGCTCGAAAGCACCATTACGGCTTCGTTTGCAGACGTAGGCCAATGCCCCGCCACGACATCGTACTGGCTGTCGAGCAAGCTCTGGTCGTCAATCATCTCGTTAAAGACCGAGGTTCCCATGGATTCCATACTCACCGTTGCCGCCGAGCTCGCGCCTCCGCTCATGGCCTTGGTCATGGCGTTGGGCACCAGCCGGACAGGCTTCTCATCGCCCTTGCCGGCACGATAGACAACCGGCGATACACCGTAGCCGTACTGAATGGCGTTGACCTCTTTATCGATGCCGTCGCCACCGGCATCGAGCCATGCCTTAAAGCTCGTCATGTCGTTGGACTTAACGCTCGCAAACATATCCTTTACGGCCGTGACCACAGGAATTTTATCGGTTCCCTTAGCCTTGCCGCCGGCACTGTCGTCGGATGAATCCACGTTTTCAGGCGAGTCATCATCCGCAGCCCCCTGCCCGCCCATCATGGACGACAGGTCGTAATCCTGCTTGGAGATGGTGAGCGGGTAGCTCGAGAGCGTATCCTCCTCGACCTTTTTGATGTAGCCGTTTACGCCGTTGGACAGCGCCAGAATCGCCGCGATACCGATAATGCCAATCGAGCCCGCAAAGGCAGTCATGGCCGTGCGGCCCTTCTTGGTCATGAGGTTTCGAGCAGAAAGCCCCAGCGCCGTCACAAAGCTCATCGAGGTTTTGCGCGTAGGCTTAGCCTCGCGACGCGCGGCCTTGGCAACATCAAAGGGATCGGAATCGTCGGTGATCTTGCCGTCCGCCAGGTTGACGATGCGCGTGGCGTACCGGTACGCCAGCTCGGGATTGTGCGTGACCATGATGACCAGACGGTCGCGCGCCACGTCCTTGAGCAGGTCCATGACCTGTACGGACGTCGTTGAATCCAAAGCGCCGGTCGGCTCGTCGGCCAGCACAATCTCGGGATCATTGATCAGAGCGCGGGCGATGGCCACGCGCTGCATCTGCCCACCCGATAGCTGGCTCGGGCGCTTGTTAACGTGCTCGCCCAGGCCGACTTTCTCCAACGCCTCGCGCGCACGTTGGCGGCGCTCGGCATGCCCCACGCCCGTGAGCGTAAGCGCCAGCTCCACGTTTTCCAAAATGGTCTGATGCGGAATGAGGTTATAGCTTTGGAACACAAAGCCGATGCGGTTGTTGCGGTAGGCATCCCAATCGCGATCGTGAAAGTCCTTGGTCGAAATACCGTCGATCAGCAGGTTGCCCGAGTCAAAGTGGTCGAGTCCGCCGATAACGTTGAGCATCGTAGTTTTGCCCGAGCCCGAGGGACCCAGAATGGCCACGAACTCGTTATCGCGAAAAGACAGGCTTACGCTGTCGAGCGCCACCTGCGTAAACGACTGGGTAACGTACCTTTTGCAAATACCTTTGAGCTCCAACATGGACGGCAACCTCTCCCACGCGGGCGCACTCGCCCGCTCTCCCCCGCCGTTCGTATTCGACGCGTTTGTCCTACTCTATCCCCATTTTTCACCGACACCAGTGAGGAATGTAGGGAACCGCATCAAAAAACGAACGGGACGGCGCCCAAAAAAGAGGCCCCAAGTGGGGCCTCTATATGGTGGAGCTTGTCTTGAAAGGCAGCGGACTACTTCGCACAGCGGCGCACGGTCCTCGCCATGCCTTACGCGTTTTTACTGCTCGCTATTCGCAATCGCCTGATCGATAAGTTTGTTGAGCGCTGCGCGCTGCTCAGCGGAGCTGATGGCGCCCACGATGGGCTCCCCTACGATGTTGCCATTCTGATCGATGACATACGTTGTCGGGAACGAGAACAAATTTGACGTAAACTTACCGGCCTCGCTATCCGACTTGAACCAGATGTTCTTATACGTCACGCCCTTCTTGCTCAGCACGTCCTTGGCATCTGCAATCTCGCCCTTGTTACCATCGAGCGTAAAGGAATTGACGCCCACGACCTGACCGCCCTTCTTGGCAAGCTCCTGATTCAGTTTCTCAAGATCGCCCAGCTCGCCCACGCACGGCTTGCACGTGGTGAACCAGAAGTTCATGACGGTGACCTTGTTCTTAGAGAACAGCTCGTCGCTGCTCACGTCGTTGCCATCCAGGTCCTTGCCCGTAAAGCTGGGGAACTTCGTCGCCTCGTTCGAAGCATTGGCGCCAGCCGTCATGCCAGCGGCCGAAGCGTCGACACTCTCGCCTGCGCTCGGCGTGCTTCCACAGCCGGGGAACTCCTTCTCCAGGCTCTCGAGCTTGTCCTCGATCTCCTTGATCTGCTGTGCACCGGCCTTGAGCGTCTTAAGCTCATCCGCCGTAAACTTATCCTTGGCGCCGTCGATGGTCTTGAGCAGGAAATCGCCGTAATTGCTGCCGTCCTCAATCATTACCGAGTCTTTATTTGCCGCATTGAATACCTTTTCCCACAGTGCGTTATCACTCGAAAAGATATCGTTCTCCTTTTGCATGAGTTTTGCATACAACTCGGCGGCCTCGTCGGCATTGGTCGGCTTCTGCGCAGTGAGTTCTGCGATCTTAGGATCGGAGCCCGTAGATTCGCTCGCATTGCCACCAGGTGCCGAGCACGCCACAAGGCACAAGGCCAATACCGGCACCATAAACAGGGCCGCAATTTTAGAAAGCTTCATGGTCATTCCTCCGTTTTGTCGAAGCTTGTTTGCTTTTTATCGGCGGTCAAGGGGAGCTTTTCCGCCGACACATCCAGGCCATAGCGATAGCTGATGGCATCGACGGGACAGGCCCCGATGCACTTTCCGCACCGGATGCATTCGGCATGATTGGGCGCGCGGACCACATCAACGTCCATCTGACAAACCTCCGAGCACTTGCCGCACGAGACACATTTGCATGCATCGACCCGGATCCCCAGTAGGGATACCTTATTCATGAGCGCATAGAATGCGCCGAGTGGGCAAATCCATTTGCAGAAGGGGCGGTAGAACAAAACGCTCAGCACTACCACGCCAATGAGAACGACAAGTTTCCAAGTAAAGAGATGTCCCAACGCAGATCGAATGCCGGCATTGGCAATGGCCAGAGGAATGGCGCCCTCGAGCACGCCCTGCGGACAGACGTATTTGCAAAAGAACGGGTCGCCCATGCCCACGTCGTTAACCACCAAGACGGGCAGCAGTACCACGGCAAACAGCAGCACGACGTACTTGATGTACGTGAGCGGCTTAAGCTTTTTCGTGGAGAACTTTTTGCCGGGAATCTTGTGAAGCAGCTCCTGAAGCCAGCCAAACGGGCACAGAAAGCCGCATACAAAGCGTCCCAGCAGTACGCCGAGCAAAATGAGCGTACCGGTAACATAGTAAGAAAAGTTGAACTTGGATGAGCCTACCACCGACTGGAATGACCCGATGGGGCACGCACCCGATGCCGCGGGGCACGAATAGCAGTTAAGCCCGGGTACGCAGACTGTTTTTCCCGCGCCCTGATAGATGCCGCCTTTGGCAAAGTTTGGTAGGTGAATGTTGGTGATGAGCGTCGCCGCCGCCTGAATGAATCCGCGAAATCGGGCCAAAACATGCGACACAGTGTTTTTTCTTTTATCCAATTCCGATACACTCCAAGCACAGCCTAATCGC
>JAXJHR010000062.1:0-36937 GCA_036299165.1 Collinsella aerofaciens
AGGGAGGCGTGGAAATCGGCCGCCGACATCGACTCGCTCTGCGACTCCCTCGGAATCTCCCCATATCTCGACAAGCCGACCCGTAAACTCTCGACAGGAATGAAGCAGCAGGTAAAGCTTGCCATGGCGATAGCGACCGATTGCCCGTACCTCATCCTCGATGAACCGCTGAACGGCCTCGATCCGGGAAAACGGAAAACCTCCTGCGACGCGATGCGCAGCGAGGTGGCGCGGGGACGCAGCGTGCTCATTTCAAGCCATCTACTCGACGATCTGGCAGACCTTACCAACTCGTTCTACTTCATCGAAGCCGGCACGCTCGTGGAAAAGATCGAGTCGTCCTCGCAGACGCTCAAGCAGGAATACCTCGATACATACGAGGGAGGTGAATGACATGAAGACCGGCTCCGCCAAAATACCCATTGCGCTGGCGTTATTGGTCGCGATAGCCGCAATCGCAGTCTCTGCCGTATCCATAAAAGATGCGAACACCTTGAAACATGGCATTTCCGAAGGGTTCCGCCTAGACGGAGTGTACCGAGACCACGAGACCGGCTTAACCCAGCTCTCCTTCCTTGGGGAAGACGAAAACAGGCGGCAAATCGTCGACAGCAATGGAAATGTGACCGACGGTTCATTTGAGACAACCGGCGATCCGAACATCTTCATGTTGGCCGACCAATCAGGAGATGATTACGGATTTGTCCACCTGGCTTACGCCTCCGCAGACGGAAACCAAGGAAGCCTTTATTTGAACACCGGAACGTCGGTGCTCGAATTTGACAAGGTAACCAGCGGCCCGGCTTTCGTCGTGCCGTAAATGCAAATCGAGTGTCATGAGAGAAGAGGGGACTGGCCTTGCCAGCCCCCTCTTCCTTTTACGGCCCAAGCGGGAATGCTCACCACTGCAGTTCGCGAACGTCAGACGCTTCCTCCGCCCGCGGCACTCGGCCAGGTACATGCTGATGATGACTTGATACGGCACCACTGTACGGGCGGACTCCGCCTTGAAGTAGTCGATGTTCTAGCCGTCGATGTTCATAGTGACGCGGCGGCGCACCTTCCCGATGTAGGGGTTCGGAACGCTGTCGGAGAAGTCGACCTCGGCGGGCATCTCCATAATCTCGTCCTTGCCATTCGTTTCGATAGCTCCAATACTGCCGTCCCTCTGTCCTCGTCGATTTTCTCGCCGAGATTATCCTGATGGTCGAGCCGCCATGCCTCTCGCAATGGCAAACCGTCAGCACCCACGATTCCAGAACGTTGAAATTTGCAACTTTCTACCAGTGCGTGGGTCGTTTTGAAGGTAATTCATGGGACCATTTGTCGGTAATTCGTGGGTCATTTTTCCTCGCGTTGTGCCGAAAAGACCGTGAACCTTTTGTGGGACGCGCGGTGCCGTGGTACCATAGCCGAGTTTGTTGTCTTGGTCGGAAACCAAGACGCCTTATGCGCTGATCGGTAACCAGCGCCTGACTAATAAGGAGTCCTACCATGAAGCAGGGTATCCATCCCCAGTATGTCGAGTGCACGGTGACGTGCTCCTGCGGCAACACCTTCAAGACGCACGCTACCGTGTCCGAGATGAAGGTCGAGCTTTGCAACGAGTGCCACCCGTTCTACACCGGCCAGCAGAAGTTCGTCGACACCGGTGGACGCGTCCAGCGCTTCGCCGACAAGTTCGGTGGCGCCGCTGCCGCCCAGCTCAAGAAGGCTGAGGAGGCCAAGGCTGCCAAGGCCGCCAAGGCTGCTGAGGCCGAGGCCGCTCGCAAGGCCGCCGCTGAGGCTAAGGCTGCCGAGAAGGCTAAGCGTGCCGCTAAGTTCGCCGAGGAGGCTGCCAAGCAGGCCGCCGAGGCTCCCGCAGAGGCTCCCGTCGAGGAGGCCGCTGCCGAGGCTGAGACCACCGAGGCTGCTGAGTAAATAGCTCACCGCGGAATCGCTCGCATTCATGGCATAAGGGCCGTGCATCCGTTTGGGTGCGCGGTCCTTTTCTTTTTATTGGTGCAAACCAACCTGCCCCCATGGCACCAAATGGCAGAGAGGCGGCGTTTGCCCAGATAAAACCTGCCAAAATTAACCTGTCCCATTGTGGCAGGTTGGTCGTAGTTATTACGTGGCGGTCGAGGTCGACCGTATAGGCCGCGCCTTGTTTGGCTAAAGTACAATCATCTGTGTTTAACTCGCCCGCAGCTGCACGGCGTGGGCGATGGCCAAAAAGGAAAACCACATGGGATTCATGTCAAAGCTGCTGTCCTTTGGATCCGATAAGGACCTTAAGCGCTACTACAAGATCGTCGACCAGATCAACGGTCTTGAGCCCCAGTTTGAGAAGATGACCGAGGAGGAGCTCCGCGGCCAGACCGATAGGTTCCGCGAGCGTTACGCCAACGGCGAGTCGCTCGACGACATGCTCCCCGAGGCCTTTGCCACCGTGCGTGAGGCTTCCAAGCGCACCATGGGTATGCGCCACTTTGACGTGCAGCTCATTGGCGCCATGGCACTGCACGAGGGCCACATCGCCGAGATGAAGACCGGCGAAGGTAAGACCCTCGTCTCCACGTTGGCCGGCTATCTCAACGCTATCGCCGGCAAGGGCGTGCATGTCGTTACCGTCAACGATTACCTGGCAAAGCGCGACTCCGAGTGGATGGGCCGCATCTACAAGTACCTGGGCATGACCGTCGGTCTGCTCCAGAACAACATGCCGCTCGAGCTCAAGCGTCCGGCCTACCAGGCAGACGTCACCTACGGCACCAACTCCGAGTTCGGTTTCGATTACCTGCGCGACAACATGGTCACCCGTCCCGAGCAGCGCGTGCAGCGCGGTCACAACTACGCCATCGTCGACGAGGTTGACTCCATCCTGATCGATGAGGCCCGCACCCCGCTGATCATCTCGGGCGCTGGCACCAAGTCCGCCAGTACCTACAAGGACTTCGCGCGTGCCGTGCGTGGCCTTGAGCGCGGCGAGGACGTGTCGCACGACATGCTCACCGCTACCGAGGACGTGGAGCCCACGGGCGACTATGTCATGGACGAGGCCAAGCACACCATTGCCGCCACCGAGCGCGGCCTTAAGAAGATTGAGCGCCGCCTGGGTATCGACGACATCTATGCCGATCTCTCCGGCCAGCTGGTCAACCACCTGCAGCAGGCGCTGAAGGCCCAGTACATGTTTCATCGCGACAAGCAGTACGTGGTCACCAACGGCGAGGTTAAGATCGTCGATGAGTTCACCGGTCGTATCATGGAGGGCCGCCGCTACTCCGAGGGCCTGCATCAGGCCATCGAGGCCAAAGAGGGCGTGCTCGTGCGCGAGGAGAACCAGACACTGGCAACCATCACCCTGCAGAACTACTTCCGCCTGTATGACAAGCTCTCCGGCATGACCGGTACGGCGCTTACCGAGGACGCCGAGTTCCGCGAGATCTACAAGCTGCCCGTCGAGGTCATCCCCTCCAACAAGCCCGTGCAGCGTGTTGACCACGAGGACCTTGTGTACCGCACCATCCAGGCCAAGTACAACGCCGTCGCCGACGACGTTGAGCGTCGCCACGCCAAGGGCCAGCCGGTCCTGGTGGGCACCGTCTCCATCGAGAGCTCCGAGAAGCTGTCCGCCGCCCTCACTAAGCGCGGTATCGCGCACGAGGTCCTTAACGCCAAGCATCACGAGCGCGAGGCCCATATCGTGGCCCAGGCCGGCCGCTATGGCGCCGTGACCATCGCCACCAACATGGCCGGCCGTGGTACCGACATCTTGCTGGGCGGCAACCCCGACGAGCTGGTGCGCGAACGCCTGGAGTACGAGGGCCTGACCATGGAGGACGTGACGCCCGAGCAGCTCGAGCAGTTTAACGCCGAGGCCAAGGAGACCTGCAAGGCCGAGCGCGAGCGTGTGCTTGCCGCCGGCGGCTTGACCGTTATCGGCACTGAGCGCCATGAGTCCCGCCGTATCGACAACCAGCTGCGTGGCCGTTCCGGCCGTCAGGGCGATCCGGGCGAGACCCAGTTCTACCTGTCGCTCGAGGACGATCTGATGCGCCTGTTTGGCGGCGACAAGATGGACCGCGTCTCCAAGATGATGGTCACGGCCGATATGGGCGACGATATGCCGATCCAGCACAAGATCATCTCCAAGGCCGTCGAGAGCGCCCAGCACAAGGTCGAGAGCATTAACTTCTCCATGCGCAAGAGCGTTCTTGAGTACGACGACGTCATGAACAAGCAGCGCCAGGTCATCTACGCCGAGCGCAACAAGATTCTGGACGGCAAGGACCTGACCGACCACATCACCGAGGTCATGCACGATACCGTGTACCGCTGTGTTCAGGAGTTCTGCACCAAGGACAGTCACGATGGCGAGCGCGACCTGGAGGGCCTGCGCAAGTGGGTTGTGGAGCTCACCGGCCACATCGATACGCCGAAGTTCCCCGACGAGGATTATGAGGCCCTGGCTGCCGATGTCCTGGCTTACGTAGAGAAGTGCTACAACATGAAGGCCGAGCGTCTGGGCGAGGACCTGATGCGCGAGCTCAATACCCAGGTCATGCTGCGCGTCATCGATACCCGCTGGATGAACTACCTGCAGGAGATGGACTACCTCAAGACCGGCATCGGCCTGCGCGGCTTTGGCCAGCGCGACCCGCTGGTTGAGTACAAGACCGAGGCCTACGGCGCGTTCCAGATACTCGTCGATACCATGTATGAGGATTACCTGCGCACGGTTCTGCGCATCGAGATCAAGGCTGCCCCGCGTGCCGTGGAGCACAAGGAGGAGCCCGCGCTCGAGGGCGCGCGCTTCTCCGGCCCTGCCGAGGTCGATGGTGACAACGGCGACTCGGTGCTGCGCAAGCAGGCGCAGGTGCAGGCCCGCACGGCTGTCCAGGGTGGTCCGGCTGCCGTCAACAACGGTGGCAAGGTGACCACCTATCGCAAGTCCGAGAGCGACGATCCGTACGTCAACGTGGGCCGCAACGACCCGTGCCCCTGCGGTAGCGGCAAGAAGTTTAAGTACTGCCACGGCAGGAATCGTTAATGGCTGAGGCTTTAGAGGTAACGCCCGCCGAGCTGGACGCGTTTGCGGACCGGCTCGGCGAGGTCGAGTCGTATCTCCATTTGGACGAAAAGCGCACGCGCGTGACCGAGCTCGAGGCTAAAAGCGTGGCCCCCGGCTTTTGGGATGACGCCGACGCCGCCCGTGCCACCATGGAGGAGATCGCGCGCACCAAGGAAGATATCGCTGCCGTGGATACCGCGCGCGGCGAGCTATCTGACGCCCGCGCGGCGCTGGAGCTTGCCGAGGAGATGGGCGACGACCCCGATGCCGCCGCGTTGTGCGAGGAGGCTGCCGCTACGGCAGAACGCCTGGCCCGCGCTATCGACGAGCTCGAGCTCTCGAGCTGGTTTACCGGTGAGTTCGATCACGGCGACGCGATTGTGACCATCAAGCCCGGACAGGGTGGCCTGGAGGCGCAGGACTGGACCTTCATGCTCTTTAAGATGTACATGAAGTACTGCCAGCGTCGCGGCTGGAAGGTCACCATCAACGATTGCCCCGCAGCCGAGGTCATCGGCATTGACCGTGCGACCTTTACCGTCGAGGGCAAGGACGCATTTGGCATGCTGCGCGCCGAGGCCGGCGTCCACCGCTTGGTTCGCATTAGCCCCACCGACGACAAGAAGCGCCGCCAGACCACGTTTGCCGGCGTCGAGGTCATCCCCGTGCTACCCGATGATATCGACATCGAGATCAGTCCCGATGACATCCGCGTGGACGTGTACCACGCGAGCGGCCCGGGCGGTCAGGGCGTCAACACCACCGACTCCGCCGTGCGCGTGACGCATTTTCCCAGCGGCATTGTGGTCACCTGCCAAAACGAGCGCAGCCAGATTCAAAACAAGGCCGCGTGCATGCAGATTCTCAAGGCCCGTCTGTACGAGATCGAGCTCGAGAAGCGCGCCGAGGCACTCGACGAGATTCGTGGACCCAAGACCACGATTGGTTTTGGCAACCAGATTCGCAGCTACGTGCTCTACCCGTACCAGATGGTCAAGGACTTACGCACGGGCGTGGAGACCAGCAATGTCGAGGCCGTCCTTGACGATGGCGACCTGGACCCGTTTGTTATTGGCTACCATCGCTGGGCTACCGGCAACGCCGATGCAGAAGGCTCGGAGGTCTAAAACATCGGGTGGCTTCAAGCCGATGCCAAGCCCAACGGTTGGACGGGTTTGTATCCAGAATAAACCCTGCGCAGGGGTGGTTTTTGTCCGGCGAATCGGTAGAATCGAATACAAGAAGAAGTTCAAAGCGCATCCGTTTGGGTGCGCTTTTTTGAGGGAGGCAGCATGGCATATCGTCTGGACATCAAGCGCATTCTTTCGATGAACTTCTTTCACGACCTGCCCCAGATCATGTTGGGGTGTGCCTTGGCCGCCATCGCGACCGACTTGTTTTTGATTCCCAACGGTCTTGCCGCCGGTGGCGTTACGGGCCTTGCCACCATTATCCAGGCGGTCGGCGCGGCGCGCGGCCTATCGCTTCCCGTTGGTATTCAGACGATCGTGATGAACGCCTTGCTGTTGTTGGTCGTTATGCGCGAGGGCGGCATGTTCTACGTGGTGCAGACCGCGACGGGCTTTGTGCTGCTGGGCTTCTTTACCGATCTGTTCGCCCCGTTTGTAGCACCTCTGGCGGATGCGGACCTGATGCTCCCTGCCATGTGGGGCGGCATTATTACGGGCATCGGTTACGGCATGGTGTTGCGCGCCGGCGCCAACACCGGCGGCTCGGACACGATTGGCCAAATCATCTCGCGTAACACCTCGCTGCCGGTGGGCTCGACCGTCATGGCGATCGATGTTGCCGTATGCGCGCTATCGGCTCCGGTCTTTTCAATCGAAAACGCACTGTATGCAGGCCTTTCGATGGTCATTAGCGGCTACGTGATCGATGCCGTGGTCGATGGTGGCAACAAACGCCGTATGGTACTCATCATCTCGGACAAGTTCCCTGATATCGCTGCCGATATCATGTATGGCCTGGGTCGTGGTTGTACCAAGTTTAAGGCGACTGGCATGTATTCGGGTGCCGAGAAGCCAGTGATTATGGTCATCGTGAGCCGTCGAGAGCTCAATACCCTCAAGACGATCGTGCGCGAGCGCGATCCTCATGCCATCGTGACGGTTGCCGACGTTACGGAAGCCTTCGGCGAGGGATTCAAGGACATTAGCGCGTAGGGTCGATCGCGTTCCATCCAAAAGACATTCACATTGATAAACCGTTTCATCAGCGGTTCTTCCTGCTAAATTGTTCAAATAATGATAAAAACTCTGGTAAAGCCATCAGTTTCCAGCATAATGAATGACGTACGTGCATTGCGGCTGTGTTGGGATTACCTTCGGTGCCGTGCGCATTTTGTCTAATGAGGATGAAAGGAAGGCACAATGAGCGACGAAGAGCTCAAAAAGGTTGCCAACGAGGTAAGGAAGGGCATCGTCACCGGAGTGCACGCTGCCAAGTCCGGCCATCCGGGCGGTTCGCTCGGCGCTGCCGACATCATGACCTATCTGTACTTTGAGGAAATGAACGTCGACCCGGCCGATCCCCGCAAGGCTGACCGCGATCGCTTTGTGCTCTCCAAGGGCCACTGTGCTCCGGGTCTGTACGCCGTGCTCGCCGAGCGCGGGTTCTTCCCCAAGGAGGACCTCGAGACGCTGCGTCATATCGGCAGCCACCTGCAGGGCCATCCCAACATGAACGACACCCCGGGCGTCGATATGTCCACCGGCTCGCTGGGCCAGGGCATCTCCGCTGCCGTGGGCATGGCGGTTGCCGCCAAGCACTGGGGTGATACTTACCGCACGTACGCCCTGCTGGGCGATGGCGAGAGCGAGGAGGGCCAGGTCTGGGAGGCCGCCATGTTTGCCGGCAACCAGCAGCTCGATAACCTCTGCGTGATCGTCGACCACAACGGCCTGCAGATCGACGGCCCCGTCGAGGAGGTCAACGACCCCATGCCGCTCGCCGACAAGTTCCGCGCCTTTAAGTTCCACGTGGTGGAGCTTGCCGACGGCAACGATTTCGACCAGATCCGCGCCGCCTTTGCCGAGGCCCGCGCCACCAAGGGTCAGCCGACCGCCATCATCGCCGAGACCATGAAGGGCAAGGGCGTTTCCTTTATGGAGAACCAGGTTGGTTGGCACGGCAAGGCCCCCAACGATGAACAGTTTGAGCAGGCCATGGCAGAGCTCACGGCCGCCGGAGAGGAGCTCTAGGATGGCAGACGTCAAGAAAATCGCCACGCGTGTAAGCTACGGCGAGGCCCTCGTCGAGCTCGCCAACGAGCACGATGACTTTGTGGTCCTCGACGCCGACCTGGCCGCCGCCACGCAGACCGGCAAATTTAAGGCCGCATGCCCCGACCGCTTCTTCGATGTGGGTATCGCCGAGAGCAACCTGATGGGTGTTGCCGCCGGTATCGCGACCACCGGTCGTGTTGCCTTCGCGAGCACCTTTGCCATGTTCGCTGCCGGTCGCGCTTTTGAGCAGGTCCGTAACTCCATCGGCTACCCGCACCTCAACGTTAAGATCGGTGCCACGCACGCCGGTATCTCGGTGGGCGAGGATGGCGCCACGCACCAGTGCTGCGAGGATATCGCCCTGATGCGCGTCATCCCTGGCATGACTGTGATTGTTCCCGCCGACGACGTGGAGGCCCGCGCCGTGACGCGCGCCGCCTACGAGTGCGACGGTCCGGTGTACATGCGCTTCGCCCGTTTGGCCTCGCCGGTTATCAACGACCCCGAGACCTACAAGTTCGAGTTGGGTAAGGGCATTGTCATGCGCGAGGGCGCCGATGTGACCATCATCGCCTGCGGCCTGATGGTCGGCGAGGCTCTCGAGGCCGCCGAGCAGCTCGCTGCCGAGGGCATCGACGCCGAGGTCATCAACATGCACACCATCAAGCCCATCGATGCCGACCTGATCGTCAAGAGCGCCACCAAGACCGGCCACGTCGTGACCGTCGAGGAGCATTCTGTAATCGGTGGCCTGGGCAGCGCCGTTGCCGACGTCCTGTGCGAGCAGTGCCCGACGCCGCTCAAGAAGATCGGCGTCAACGACACCTTCGGTGAGTCCGGCCCGGGCGCCGAGCTCTTGCACAAGTATGGCCTGGACGCCGCCAACATCGTGGCGACCACCAAGGAGTTCTTGGCATAAGGCAAGGCGGATCTCAAGGACTGCTTCGCCAGAACTATGGAAACCCGGCAGGGGCGCTCTCTTGGAGAGCGCCCCTGTTTCAGTTGCGGTGAAATAAGGACTGTTTTGCCAGCTTAAAGGCTCAACAGTCCCTATTTCACCGCAACTTATGAAGACGCCCCTCAAGCACGGTCCCATCAGGGAAAAGGGCATATATCGACAAAGCGCAATTCAGACCCTTCCAACTTTGTATATGAAGCACCCCAAGTAAAACGCGGCGACCCCTTAGTTACCGCAGGCCGGACACAGGGCTACTCTCCAAATCTTTCCGCAGGACGGAGGAGCCCCCGCAGCGCGAAGCGCGCAGCGGGGGCTCCGACATGTCCGAGGACGATTTGGAGAGTAACCCTGTGCCCGGCCGACGGGATCCCTAAGCACGCCATGCTTCTTATGTGCAGCAAAGCTAATACTGCTAAAATACAAAGCGCTCATGTAGTTTAAACGCACGACGATAAGGAGCACCAGTGGGTAACCACTTCCGTACCTCCGGTGCGGGCGATGATGCCCCCAAGACGCAGGCAGGCGTCCAGGGCAGTCGTTTCGCCACTCCGGATTCAGAGGGCCAGCCTGTTGCTCAGGCCCCCGCTCAGCCGGCAGATCAGGCACAGCCGGCATCCGATCCCTTTGCCTACAATCCAACCAGCGATGTCGCGCTTTCCGGCACGGCGGGTTTTGAGCCCGTTCAGGCCGTGACCGCTCGCGTGGAGCAGTCTCAGGCTGGTGCCGCCACGCCGCAGCCTACCATGGCCGGCATTCCCGACCCCTTGGCCCCTGCGACGCCGGCTCCTCAGCCTGCGCAGTCCGGTCTCTTTGCCGCTATTCCCGACCCCACGCAGCCTGCTGCCCCGGTGGTCGAGAGCGATCAGGCAGCCGAGGTCGCAAGCCTCGATAACGCGCTCAACAACCCCGATTTTACGTCGGTGTTTGCGCCCATCGATCCGCAGGCCAGCCGCAAGAAGATGGCCAAACAGGCCGGTGTCGAGCCCGTCATCCTTATGGAGCATGTCACCAAGATCTATCCGGCACAGCCCAACAAGCCTGCACTCGACGACATCAACATCGAGATCTATCCGGGCGAGTTCGTCTTCCTGGTCGGTCACTCCGGCTCGGGTAAGACCACGCTGCTGTCGACGCTCAACCGTGACGTCAAGCCGACGAGCGGCCGCATCCTGGTTGCCGGTCAGGACCTCATGAAGATCAAGAACCGCAAGGTTCCGTTCCTGCGCCGCCAGATTGGCGCCGTGTTCCAGGACTTTAAGCTTCTGCCGCAAAAGACCGCCTACGAAAACGTGGCGTTTGCCCTGCAGTGCATCGGCAAGCCCAAGGGCGTCATTCGCAGCCAGGTGCCCGAGGTGCTGCGTCTGGTCGGCCTGGCCGATCAGATGGACTCGCTGCCCGACCAGCTTTCCGGTGGCGAGCAGCAGCGCGTTGCCGTCGCCCGCGCTATGGTCAACCGTCCGCCGCTGCTGATCTGCGACGAGCCGACGGGCAACCTCGACCCGGCGATCTCGCTGGGCATCATGAAGCTGCTCGAGCGTATTAACCGCACTGGCACCACCGTGATCGTCGCCACGCACGACCGCGAGATGGTCGATAGCATGCACCGTCGCGTGATCGCCCTTGAGGGCGGCCACGTTATCCGCGACCAGGAGAGGGGAGGTTACGGCAACTATGGCACCAACTAACGTGGGCTACTCCTTCAAAGAGGCAATCAGCCACTTCTTCCGTAACTGGACTACCTCGCTCGGCGCCGTCATCACGATCTTCCTTTCGCTGTTTATCATCGGCCTGTTCATTATGGGTTCCGCGATGCTGAACTCCGTGATCGGTACCGTCGAGGATCAGGTTGTCATTAATGCCTTTATTAGCGATGACGCCGATCAGGCAGACGTCCAGGCCTTTGAGGCCGAGCTCAAGACGTGGAGCAACGTCAAGTCCGTGACCTATAAGGATAAGGACGACGCGCTGGCCGAGTACACGAGCAAGATGTCGGGTAACGCCGACGCCACCATGAGCGCGCTCGACGGCCAGAACCCGCTGCCCGCCTCGTTTGCGATTGAGATGGACGATCCGTCTCAGGTCGAGAGCACGGCCAAGAAGCTCAAGAAGGATGCCGATTTCCAGAAGATCGCGGATGACGGCGACGTCAACGCGAGCGTGCTGTACGGCCAGGAGGAAGTGAGCCGCCTGTTCCAGGTGACCAACTACATCCGCATCGCCGCCGTGGTGCTCGTTGGCCTTCTGACCTTTATCGCATTCATCTTCATCAACAACACGATTCGCCTGTCCATCACGGCGCGTCGTCGTGAGATTGCGATTATGCGTCTGGTCGGCGCCAGCAACGGCTTCATTCGTGGCCCGTTTATCACCGAGGGCGTGCTGCAGGCCATTTTGGGCTCGCTGCTTTCCATCGGCGTTCTGGAGCTGCTGCGCAATCTGATGATTCCGCGTCTGCAGGAGAGCATCGGCTGGATGTCGTTTGCCCTGCCGATGCAGTACTACCTGGTGACCTATGCTGCGCTGATTCTGGTCGGCGTGATTATCGGTCTCTTTGGTTCTGCCATCGCCATGCGCCGCTACCTGCGCGTGTAGGCATGCCTGGAATTCATCCCTTCCAACGGGTCGTCTCTTATGGGGCGGCCCGTTTTTTGATCCCTAGGGGACGGCAGGATGGCGAATCATTTGGGTAGACTCTTTGGAGTCGGCAATCGATAGTTAGGAGGCGCCATGGGGCGCAATAACAAGCATAAGCGTGGAGCTCGCAATAAGCGCGGGCCGGTGCGCAGCGAACGCCGTCCGAGCCTGACCGGGCGCGTGCAGCTCCATGAGCACAGTGCCTATGTCATAACCGAGAATGGCGACTACAAGGTCATGGGCCGTGGCAAGCGCGAGATTATGGATGGCGATACCGTTGCCGTGAGCATTAAGAACAGCCCGCACGGTGAGCGGCGCGCCGTGATCGAAGGCGTGGTTGAGCGCGCAGCCATAAGCGTGGTGGGTACGTACCAGACCGCCGGTCCGCTCGGTGTGATCGAGCCGCTCGATTCGCGTCTGAAGGCTGACTTCTTCATTCTGCCTGAGGATACCTCGGCGGATCGTCTGGGCGTTCACCCGGGTGATGCTGTTGTCGCGCGCATTTTGACCTACCCGACGCGCCTGGAATCGGGCGCTGTGACGATCGAACGCCGCATTGGCGGAGATGACGCGCCCGATTTGGGCGTTCAATATGTGATGGCGCGCTACGGCTATACCGATAGCTATCCCGAGGCCGCGCTGGACGAGGCCGAGGGGCTTTCGCTCGATGTGTCCGCGGCGCTTAAGGACCCGCTCCGCCGCGATCTGCGCGACCGCTTTGTCATCACGATCGACCCGGTCGACGCGCGCGACTTTGACGATGCCATTTCGTTGGAGCGCACGCCCGAGGGTGGCTACAAGCTGGGTGTGCATATCGCCGACGTTTCACACTATGTGGCTTGGGACGGGCATATCGATCTTGAGGCTCGCCATCGTACGACATCGGTGTATCTGGCCGATCGCGTGCTTCCCATGCTGCCCGAACGCCTGTCCAATGACCTGTGCTCGCTTCGCCCTGACGAGGACCGTCTTGCGTTTACCGTCGATATCGAGCTCGATGCGCAGGGTCGCGTGCGGCATTACGATCCGTATCCCAGCGTGATTCGCTCGCGTGTGCGTATGGACTATGACGGCGCCGAGGCGCTGCTGGTGCGTGCCGGCGCGGTTGAGTATTCGGTGCTGGAGGGTGCAGCCGAGGATGTTGCGGCTGCCGAGACCTCGCGCGAGGAAGCGCTTGAGCGCGGTCTTGCGTGCGAGGAGGCCGCCCGCGGCTACAACATCGACCTCGGCGATTTCCTTGTCGCCGCTAACGAACTCGCCGAACTTCGCCGTCGTATTCGTCGCGCCCGCGGCTCAGTCGATTTTGACACAGCCGAGATTCGCGCTCTATTGGATGAGGACGGAGTGCCCGTGCAGATTGTGGCGCGTGAGCGTTCGTGTGCCACGTCGCTTATCGAGGAAGCCATGCTGCTCGCCAACGAGTGCGTTGCAGAGTGGCTGGCAGACCGTGATATCGAGGCCTGCTATCGTGTGCATGAGGATCCGAGCCCCGATAGCCTGCACGGTGCTGCCGTTGCGCTGGCGCAGCTAGGCATCATCGACGATCGCCGTGCTGCCGGTATTGCCCTGGGGAGCCCCGATGAGCTGCAGGCTGCAGTTGATGCTGCCGCCGGTACGGCCAACGCACCGCTCGTCAACACGCTGCTTCTGCGCAGCATGCAGCGCGCGCTGTACAAGCCGCGCAACGAGGGCCACTTTGCGCTCGCCGCGCCGTGCTACTGTCACTTTACGAGTCCCATCCGTCGCTACCCCGATCTGGTGGTGCACCGCGTGCTCAAACTGCAGTTGGCCTATGAGCAGCTCGGCGGCAAGGACGCCTTGGTCCGTACGCCGCGGCTGATCGGTAAGGGGCGCGAGTCGCTGCCGCGCATTCTGCCGCAGATCTGCCGCGCATGTAGCGATGCCGAGCGCGCGGCAGATGCCGCCAGCCATGCGACGCAAAAGATCAAGATTGCCCAGTACTATGAGGACCGTCTGGGTGAGCGCTATGCCGGAACCGTCTCGTGGGTTAGCAGCATGGGCCTCTTTGTGCGCTTGGACCTAACACAGGTCGAGGGCCTGGTTTCAATTAAGAGCCTGGGCAACGAGTGGTTCGAGTTCGACGAGGACGCGCTAACGCTCACAGGTGCCGACACGGGCACCCGTTACGAGCTGGGGCAGCGCGTGATTATCGAGGTCTCGCGCGTCAATACCACGCGTGGGCACTTGGACTTTAAGCTTATCCATTAGCTAAATCCCGACTCGTGGCGAGAGAGCGGAGGGCGGCCTTTCGGGACCGCCCTTCGCATTTGAATCGTGGCTACCTTGCCGTCTGCTCGGCCGCCCGCTTACCTGCTATTTGAGAGGTAAAACCTACCAAAATAAACCTGTCCCTTTTTGGCAGGTTTACAAGAAAGCGGGGATGAGATGGCGACGGTGTACGGTTATGCGCGGGTGAGTTCGCGCGATCAGAACCTTAATCGGCAGCTGGATGCGCTGGGCGCCTATGGCGTGGGCTCGGCGAATATTTATGCCGACCATGCGAGCGGCAAGGACTTCGATCGACCGCGTTATCGCGAGCTGCTGCACGTCCTGGGAGACGGGGACGTACTGGTGGTGCTTTCTATCGACCGACTTGGCCGTAATTACTCCGAGATTCTTGAGGAATGGCGACGCATTACCAAGGAGCTCGGGGTTGCCATTGTGGTGTTGGACATGCCATTGCTTGACACGCGCGCTAGGGCCAGCGGCGCGCCGGATGTGACCAACGTCCTGATTGCCGATATTGTGCTGCAACTGCTGAGCTACGTGGCGCAGGTAGAGCGCGAGAATATCCATCGGCGCCAAGCGGAGGGAATTGCAGCGGCGCGGGCGCGAGGGGTCCGTTTCGGTCGACCTCGCAAGCCGTGCCCTCCTCAGTTTGAGCTGGTGCGCGATAGCTATGAGGCGGGCGATATTACCCGCAGCCAGGCGGCAAAGTGCCTGGGCGTGTGCGTGGGGACGTTCGATCGCTGGATGCGCGAGGCGGGGTAGGGGTTTGCGTCGCTTTGTCGCTTCCTGTTGCGATTCAAATTTTGATACGGTGACGATGCCATTTGGGGCTACACTCGCTGATATTCAAAAAAGGAGGTTGGCCCTTGGCGCGCGTAAAACAAATAATCGGATGGACCGCGATCGTTCTGTTCGCTGCAACGCTGGCGGGCATCTGGGTGCTGACGGAGCAAAATGCGGTGGAGACGTCGTTGCTGAGCGAGTCCACCGCGCGTGTGGTGGAGGGCCAGGCTACGGGCGTTCAGGCTGTCGATGCCACGGGTGAAGCTCAGGCGGAGAACGGAATGACCGGGGGCACCGATTCGGCTGCCTCGAATGTCCGGTCTGGCCGACTTGCTTCCATTCGCATGTGGGTGGGCACGAACGTCCGTCGCGTTGCCCATACCGTAGAGTTTTTCTTCGTCGGATTGTTCGCCTCCGTGGTCGTGGTTTGCCTTTCCAGGCGCCCGTGGAGCGTATGCTCTCGTTGCGTGCCCGTATTGCTCTTTTGCGCCGCCTGCTCCGTTGGCGATCAGGTACATAAGATCTTTGTTCCCGGCAGGCATTTCGACGTTATCGATTTAGGATTCGATGCTGCGGGCTATGTCACCGCCATGCTGTTGGTATTGCTGGCAGCGGCGTTGGTGCGCCATGCGACTCGGCCGATCGGCGCCCATGCGAGGCGCTAGCCTTAAGACGAGACATCGCGACTGCCTATGCTTCGACATTGACTACAATAACGGCTGCAATCGCGAGTGGTCGTCGATGTGCAGTTTTCCAGACACCTGTTTTCTCTAAGAAAGGAAATCCCATGGCGGTATTGTTTGTTGAATATCCCAAGTGCTCGACCTGTAAGAAGGCCAAGGCATGGCTGGACGAACATGGGGTAGAGTATATCGATCGCGATATCGTTTTGGACAATCCCACGGCTGATGAGCTTGCGACCTGGATTGCTCGTTCGGGGCTGCCGGTGCGGCGCTTCTTTAATTCGTCGGGCATGAAATATCGAGAGCTGGGCCTGAAGGCGCGTCTGGATGCGGGCATGACGGATCAGGAGTGCTACGAGCTGCTGGCGACCGACGGCATGCTGGTCAAGCGTCCGCTGCTGGTGGGCGACGACTTTGCGATTCCCGGCTTTAGGGAAGCGGCTTGGGCCGAGGCGTTGCTGTAGCGGCTGCGGAAAGTGCGACCCGTTTTAAGCTCGGATTCCGGGACGCAGTTTCCGGTTGAAGGGGCTAGCGGAAACCGTATCCCAGTTTGAGCGCGAAATCTGGGATACGGTTTCCGTTTGGGGCCTCTAGGGGAAAGCGCGTCCCGTTCTGGACGTAAATTCCGGGATGAGCTTTCCGGTTGGCGGGCATATGCGCTAATCCTCAAGCTGTGCCCATTCGTGCGGATCGTAGACCTTTACGTGTTTGTTGGGCTTGCCGCTCCAGTACTCCTCGTCCATAAAGGGCAGATATGCCTGAACGCCGGGGCAGATAAAGGGAATCCGCTGCTGTTGCAGTCGCTCGCGCTGGCGCTGCTCCAGGTGCGCCTCGGATATGACGGTCGGCATGCCGGACAACTCGACGAGGCTTGCCTGGATTCGCTTAAGGTCGGGGAGTCCCGCGTGCCATGACATCCGCATGATCAAAAAGGATGCACGGCGGTATTTTGCCTGCACCACAGTAATGGCGGGGCGCAGTGTGGGATGGATTTTGTCCCGTTCGGGCCAAAGGTCGGCAGTGATCTCAAGGCCCAGGGTCTCCCATAGGTAATCAAGCTCTTCGTCCATGGCGCCTCGATATCTACGTGATCATTGATACTTCGATTGTGTTGCCTGGTGCTATCGTTTTCACGGTAGAATCTGCCAACGGTTGACGGCTACCGCTCGCGGCGTTTTGCCCTTCGTGTACAGCGGTCGGCTTCACAGGTCCTTCACGGGTTGGACTAAATTAGGCCAATTTGACTGAATTTCAAAAAAGTCAAAATTGGGGCTTGCGTCACGGCGAGACTTCCCGTATATTTCTTTCTTGCGCAAAGGCACAGCCGAGCGCAGCGATGCAGTCATTGGGATGTCGTCTAATGGCAGGACAGCGGATTCTGGTTCCGTCAATGGGGGTTCGACTCCCTCCATCCCAGCCATTGCATTTGCTACATATGGCCCGTTCGTCTAGCGGTTTAGGACGCCGCCCTCTCAAGGCGGAGATCACCAGTTCGAATCTGGTACGGGCTACCAAAATTGAACGCCCGGGCCTCGCAAGAGACCCGGGTTTTGTGTATTGACCGTATATACGGCGCCTGCCGTGTTTCGCTCAGATCGAGGAGTAGCCATGGATCTGCCCATCAGCTTGCAAGACATCACGTATGCCGAGAACTATCTGGCGCAGGGCGACCTGGCTACGGCGACGCCGCTGCTGGAGCGCTTGGTGGAGCTCGCCGAGGAGTATATCGACGCCGAGTGCAAGACGGAGGAGAAGCGCCAATACTTTAGCTTCGATAGCAAGTTTGAGCGCTTGGCCTATCGCCGCGTGGAGAAGGATCCGCGCGAGCTCGTGCAGGTCGAGGTGCCTTTTGACCGCCTGTACTCTGACATGGCGTTTGCCTACATTCGCCAGCAGGATTATGTGAGCGCTCGCAATGCCCTGATGCAGGCCGTGCGTTGGGACCCCATGAACTGCAACTATCGCTTGGATTTGGCCGAGCTGTTCCGCGCTCTCGAGGACAAGCAGGAGTGGGCTTCGCTTTCGTTTTCGGTGCTAGAGCGCGCGAGCGATGGCAAGTGCGCCGCCCGCGCTTACGCCAATCTGGGTCAGTATTTCTTGGAGCCCGAGACCGAGAACATTTCGGCTGCCGTGGGCTGCGCGCGTCTGGCGCTGCGCCTGGCGCCCAACGATGCGCATACGACGCGCCTGCTCAACAAGATCCATACCACCTATCCGGATGCCGCTGATGAGAGCGACGACCACGTGATGGGTGAATTGGCCCTGCAAGGCGTGCCGACCTCGCCTTCGGCCGAGATTGCCATCTGCCTGATTATGTGCGCGACCGATGCCGCAAGCGACGGCGACAAGCAGGAGGCGACGCGCCTGACGGTGCGTGCTCGCGACTTGGTGGGCGAGGAAGCCTGCGCGGCGATTATCAAACTGGTGCGCGAGAGCGATGCCGAGCTCAATGCCGAGCGCAAGGCAAAGCGCGAGGCTGCGGGCTCAAACGCCGATGGCGCCAAGGAGGCCGGCGATGCCCAGTAAGCGCGAGCGCAAGCTCGTTTCCAAGAATCGCTCGGCACATCACGAGTACTTTATCGATGAGACCTTTGAGTGCGGCATTGAACTGAGCGGCACCGAGGTCAAGTCGATTCGCGAGCGCGCCTGCCAGATCACCGATACCTTCGCGCTGATCCGCGGCGGGGAGTGCTGGCTCGTCGGCCTGCATATCCACCCTTATAGCCATGGTGGCGTGTGGAATCGCGATCCCGACCGTCGGCGTCGTCTGCTGCTGCACCGCAAGGAGATCGACTTTCTTGACGGTAAACTTCGCAACCGTGGTTATGCGCTGGTTCCGTTGGAGCTCTACTTTAATACGGACGGCCGCGTAAAGCTGCTGCTGGGTCTGGGTCGCGGCAAGAAGCTCTACGACAAGCGCGAGGACATGGCCAAGCGTGATGTCCAACGCGAGATCGACCGCGCCCTCAAAGAGCGCAATCGCTGACCACCCTTCATAAGTTGCGGTGGAATACGGACTGTTTTGCCTGATTGAGGGACTATTCAGTCCCTATTTCACCGCAACTGCGGGCGTCTCATCTTTCTTACTGTTCTGACACATATGTCTCAAAGGCGGCGTCCGTTATGGGTGCCGCCTTTTTTGTGGGTACATACATTCATGAGGTTCCAACCCGAGTTAGGGGAGTGATCGTTATGGACAAAACTGCGTTCTTTACCATGCCGAGCGGTCTGTACGTGGTGAGCGCTGCGGCAGACGGGTTGCGCGCCGGCTGCGTCATCAACACTGCGGTGCAGGTGACGTCCATGCCGCCGCGTATTTCGGTTGCCGTGAACAAGGACAATGTCACCTCGGGCGTCATCGCATCGGCCAAAGCGTTCGCGCTGACCGTGATCGATCAGACCGCCGACATGCTCTACATCGGTAACTTTGGGTTCCGCACCAGCAGCGATTATGACAAGTTTGCCAAATACGAGACCCGCGAGACGGCTCTAGGCATGCCCTATGTGCCCGAGCACGCGGCGGCCCTGTTTAGCTGCCGTTTGATCGACACTGTGGATGTGGGCACGCATCTGCTGTTTATTGGCGAGGTCGAGGATGCCGAGCGCCTGAGCGACGAGTCGCCGCTGACGTACGACTACTATCACAAGGTGCTAAAGGGCAAGACGCCGCCCAAAGCCTCGTCGTATCAAGGCTAGAAATGTTCTAAAAATACTTGCATTATGTTATTGAGAATATATACTAATAAGTAAGTACACCAGCAGTCACGTTCGAGAGGAGAACATCATGGCTGAGGAAAAGAAGACGTATAAGTTTGTGTGCACCGTTTGCGGTTACGAGGTTGAGGTCGACACGCCCGAGCTGCCCGAGGATTACGTGTGCCCGGTGTGCGGCGTCGGTCCCGATCAGTTTGAGCTCGTCGAGGAGTAACTCGCAGGCACACGGCGAAAGCCGAACATAGCTCTGTCCAAGGGTCCCGGTCGAATTCTCGGCCGGGGCCCTTTTCTTCCGCCCCCAAGGGATCACGGCTGCTGTTAGCTGATCCTGTCTGTCGTGAGTCCGGCCGACCGTTTGTCTCAATCTGTAACATCTAGCAGTGAAAACGGGGTCTACGTGTTACAGATTGAGACAAACGGAGCTGTCCCTCGGAATGATCTCGATCTGTAACATCTAGACATCAAAAGCGGGTTTAGATGTTACAGATCGAGACGTTTGACTGGGTGGACATGCGGCCTCGTTACATCCCTGTCAACAACACGACATCGAGAATCGTCACGATGACGCCGATCCCTACGAGCAGCGCGTTGAGCGGGCGCGAGTTGGCGTATTTGCCCATAACGCGGGGCGAACTGGTGAGTCGTATGAGCACAAAGACCGTAATCGGCAACTGAAGCGACAACAGCGCCTGACTCCAGATGAGACCCTCAAAAGGATTTGGGACGACCAGACACGCCGCCACTGCGCCGACGAAACATGCCGCCACCCCAATCGAGGAATGTCGGTCGTGGATGTCGTATTCCTCGTCGAACATGCCCGCGGTGATGGTGCCTGCCGCCATGCCTGCCGTCACACTACTCGAGAGGCCCGCAAACAGCAGCGCCACCGCAAAGATTGTCGAGCTTGCTGGGCCCAGAATGGGGGAGAGCGTGTCCGCTGCGACGGCGAGGTCGTCTACGACAATGCCGTGCGCAAAGAAGGTCGTTGCGGCCAGGATGACCATGGCCGAGTTGATTGCCCAGCCCACGCCCATCGAAAAGAGCGTGTCGAAGAGCTCATAGCGCAGACGCTCTTCGATAACCTGCTCGCCTTGGCCTTCGAAGTGCATGGATTGGATGACCTCGGAGTGTAGAAAGAGGTTGTGGGGCATAACGACCGCACCCAGGACACTCACGATAATCGCGGCAGAGCCAGTGGGCATACTGGGCGTGACCCAGCTTGCGGCGGCTTGCGGCCAGTCGACCTTGACTAGTGCAAGCTCGGCCAAAAACGAGAGTCCTACCACGCCTACGAAGGCGATGATCCAGCGTTCGGCACGCTTGTAGGAGTTCGTCATGAGCATCGCCATCGATACTGCCGCCACGATGACGCAGCCCGCGCGCACGGGCAGCCCAAAGAGCATTTGAAGGGCAATCGCGCCACCCAGGACTTCGGCCATGGCGGTGGCGATGGTCGCGAGATAGGCGCTGGCGAGTACCGTGTGTCCAATGAAGCGGGGGAGGTAGCGTGTCGTGGCCTCGGCGAGACAGGCGCCCGTGGCGATACCCAGGTGTGCCGCGTTGTGCTGCAGCACAATGAGCATAATCGTGGACAGTGTGACGATCCACAGCAGCGCGTAGCCAAACTGCGAGCCCGCGGCCATATTGGAGGCCCAGTTGCCCGGGTCGATAAAGCCGACGGTCACGAGCAGCCCGGGGCCGATATGCCGCGCAATGTCTAGGCCTCCGTGACCACCGGTGCGTCGGGAGCCAAAGTGTTGTTTGAGATGGTTGATCATGGTCGGTTCCTGCATAGGGGCAGCGCGGTGCCGCGCTTGGGTCATGCGGCGCCGCGCGCTCGGTTTAGGTTGGGGTTACTTGCGTGCCTTGCCCTGGTTGGCCACGGCGTCAATCTTGGCGGCGATGGTCGCCGGGTCGCCGATGTAGCGCTTGTCGAGGACGTTGAAATCGGCATCGAAGGTGTAGACGAGCGGCACGCCGGTGGGGATGTTGACCTTGAGGATTTCCTCGGGCGTGAGGTGCTCGAACTTCATGACAAGCGAGCGCAGGGAGTTGCCGTGTGCGGCGATGAGTACGCGCTTACCGGCGAGCATCTGGGGGCGAATCTCGTCTTCGAAATAAGGCCAGGCGCGGGCGATCGTATCCTTGAGGCACTCGGTGTAGGGCAGCTGATCGGGCGCGACATCGCGGTATTGCTCCTGGGTGTGGGGGTCGCGCTCGTCGCCCGGCTCGAGTGCTGGCGGGCACACGTCGAAGGAGCGGCGCCAGATGAGCACCTGCTCATCGCCGTGCTCCGCCGCGGCATCGGCCTTGTTGAGACCCTGCAACGCTCCGTAGTGGCGCTCGTTGAGCTTCCAGGATTTGATAACGGGCAGCCACTCGCGATCCATCTGGCCGAGCACGATGTTGAGGGTGTGGATCGCGCGCTTGAGGCGCGAGGTGTAGCAGACGTCAAAGTCGAAGCCCGCTTCTTTGAGGGCGCGGCCGCCTGCCGCTGCCTCTTCGCGGCCCGTGTCGGTGAGCTCGACATCGGTCCAGCCGGTGAACAGGTTGAGTTTGTTCCACTCCGACTCTCCGTGGCGGATAAGGACGAGTTTCATCGTTTGCCGGTCTGTCTGGTTTGCCATAGAGGCCTCCTTAATGTGACACGACGCGCGTGCCGTTTGCTTGACGCCGCAAAGGATACCCGTTTTAGGCCAAAAAGTTAACCGAGACTAACAAAATAGTTGTATTTGAATAAGATGATGAAAAGGGGGTTGCCGAAATGTCTTGATCTGTAACAACTGGGGATGGAGATTGGGTCTAGGTGTTACAGGTCAAGACAGGAAGAAATGGTCCTATGGAAAATCTCGATCTGTAACAGCTGACCGCCAAAACCGGCCCTTCGTGTTACAGATTGAGACAAACCAAAACCGTCCTGCAGAAGATCTCAATCTGTAACATCTAGGCGCCAAAATTGGGTCTTCCTGTTACAGATTGAGATGTTTGAAGCGGTGAGCTTACGGGCCGAACCTGGGGCCCTTGTTGTTGCCCTTGAGGTCGGCGGTGCCCACTCGTAGGGCGCGCGTTACGCGATTGTTTCGAAACGGGCGGGAAACACAACGGGCCGGCGATGACTCTAGTATGCCTATTCAACTGACTGTCTAATATCTAGGGGAGGATCGCGATGCAGGCAGATTCCGCTCAGCAGCAGGGCCTTTATCGCCCCGAATTCGACCACGATGCATGTGGCATCGGCGCGCTTGCCGATATCAACGGCGAGCGCCATCACCAGATTCTGGACGATGCGCTGTCCATTCTGGTCAACTTGGAGCACCGCGGTGGCACGGGACTCGAGAAGAACACCGGCGACGGCGCTGGCATCCTGTTCCAGGTTCCGCATCACTTTTTCCGTAAAGAGGCTCAAAAGTGCGGCCAGATTCTGCCGGCAGAGGGCGACTATGGCGTGGCCATGCTGTTCTTTCCGCAGGACGACAAGGGCGTAGAGGATGCCCGTCGCGTGTTTGAGGAGGGCTGCGCCGAGGCCGGCGTGCCGCTGCTCTTTTGGCGCAAGGTGCCGGTCGACCCGCACGACCTGGGTGAGACGGCCCGCGCCTGCATGCCTATCATCCTGCAGGCCTTCCTGGGCCGTCCGGACGACACGCCCGCCGGCGATGCCTTTGAGCGTCGCCTGTATGTGTGCCGCCGCACCATCGAGAAGAAGGCCGACGCCGAGTTTGCCCTGCGCGACAAGATCTTCTATGTGTGCTCCATGAGCTCGCGCACCATCGTGTACAAGGGCATGCTGGTCGCCACGCAGATGCGCCGCTTCTTCATCGATCTCAACGACGCCGCCGTCAAGACGGCCGTGGCACTCGTCCACTCGCGCTACTCCACCAACACCACGCCCAGTTGGGAGCGCGCGCACCCCAACCGCTTTATCATCCACAACGGCGAGATCAACACCCTCAAGGGCAACGTCAACTGGATTCGCGCCCGCGAACCCAATCTGTACAGCCCCGTGCTGCAGCATGATCTTGAGCGTGTGATGCCCATCATCAACCGCGAGGGCTCCGACTCCGCGATTCTGGACAACGTGCTCGAGTTTTTGGTCATGAACGGTCGCCCGCTCACGCGCGCCGCATCCATGCTGTTGCCCGAGCCGTGGGACCACAACGACAGCCTGAGCGAGGAACGCCGCGCCTACGACGCCTACCAGTCCATGCTCATGGAGCCCTGGGACGGCCCGGCCGCCATCGCCTTTACCGACGGTCGCACGCTGGGTGCCGCCCTCGACCGCAACGGCCTGCGCCCCGCCCGCTACTACGTGACGCGCGACGGTCGCTTTATGCTGGCGAGCGAGGTGGGCACCATCGAGGTGAGCCCCGAGAACATCCTGACGAGCGGCTGCCTGGGACCGGGCCAGATGCTCGAGGTCGACTTTGCCCGCGGTCGCGTCATCTACAACGATGAGCTGCGCGCCCGTTACGCCAAGGAAAAGCCCTATCGCGACTGGATCGCCGAGGAGACGCTGACCGTCGATGCGCTCGACAAGCCCGTCGCGCCCACGCCCGCCGAGGATACCGAGGTGCCCGCCGCCGTGCGCATGGCCAAGCTCGGGTATCACTGGGATGATGTTGACGAAGTCGTGCGTCCCATGGCCCAGCAGGGCAAGGCGCCGCTCGCCTCGATGGGTATCGATGCGCCGCTGGCCTGCCTGTCCAAGAAGACGCGCTCGTTCTTCGACTACTTCTATCAGCTGTTCGCTCAGGTCACGAATCCGCCCATCGACGCTCTTCGCGAGCATATGGTCACCTCGACCACGCTCTACCTGGGCAACCACGGCAACCTGCTCGAGGATTCCCGCACGGCCTGCCAGCTGGTGCGCCTGGAGCGTCCGCTGCTGAGTGAGGAGGAGTTCGACCGCATCTGCGGCATCGACCGCGTGGGCTTTAAGACCCGCCGTTTCCGTGCCGTCTACCGTCGTGCTGCCGACGAGGGCGCGCTGCAGGCTGCGCTTAAGCAGCTTGCAGAGGACGTCGAGGCCGCGGTCCGCGATGGCGTGAACATCGTGGTGCTGAGCGACCGCGCTGCCGCGAGCGAGGTGCCCGTGCCGTCGCTGCTCGCCGTGGGTTGCGTGCACAACCACCTGATCCGCGCCGGCGTGCGTACCTTTGCCGACATCGTGGTGGAATGCGGCGACGCCGTGTCCCCGCACGACTTTGCGGCACTGGTGGGCTACTCTGCGAGTGGCATCTATCCGTACAACGCACATGCGTGCATCCGCGACTTGGCGGCACGCGGCGACCTGGACGTGACGGCCGAGCAGGGCATCGCCAACTACAACAAGGCTGCGACGGCGGGCATCGTCTCCATCATGTCCAAGATGGGCATCTCCACGGTGCAGAGCTACCATTCGGCGCAGATCTTCGAGGCCGTGGGCTTTACGCCGGAGTTCGTCAACGCGTACTTCGCCGGCACGGTGAGCCGTGTGGGCGGTATGGGTGTCGAGGACGTCGAGCGCGAGCAAAACGAGCGCTACGACGCCGCGCTCGCTATCCTTAAGAGCCCGGCTCCCGATCAGCTGCCCACGCTGGGCCTGACCAAGTGGCGCCCGCTCGGCGGCGAGGATCACCTGATCGACCCTCAGACCGTCTACTTGCTGCAGACCGCCTGCCGTGAGGACAGCTACGACACCTTTAAGGAGTACAGCGCCCGCCTGCACCGCACCGGCCGGGCCGTGCGCCTGCGCGACTTGCTCGACTTTGATGCCAGCGACCGCACTCCGGTGGCACTCGACGAGGTCGAGCCCGCGCTCAACATCGTCCGCCGCTTTAACACCGGCGCCATGTCGTATGGCTCCATCAGCAAAGAGGCACACGAGTGCATGGCCATCGCCATGAACCGTCTGCACGGCCGTTCCAACTCCGGCGAGGGCGGTGAGGATCCGCGTCGCGAGACCCCGCTGGCTAACGGTGACTCCAAGAACTCCGCGATCAAGCAGGTGGCAAGTGCGCGCTTTGGCGTGACGAGCCGCTATCTGTGCAGTGCCTTCGAGATTCAGATCAAGATGGCCCAGGGCGCCAAGCCCGGCGAGGGTGGCCACCTGCCCGGTAAGAAGGTCTACCCCTGGATCGCCGAGGTCCGTCAGTCCACGCCCGGCATCGGCCTGATTTCGCCTCCGCCGCACCACGATATTTACTCTATCGAGGATCTGGCAGAGCTGATCTTTGACCTTAAGAACGCCAACCCCGGCGCGCGCGTGTCGGTCAAGCTGGTCAGCGAGGCCGGCGTCGGCACCATCGCCACCGGTGTGGCCAAGGGTGCTGCCGACAAGATCTTGATCAGCGGTCACAATGGCGGCTCGGGTGCCGCTGCGCGCGACTCTATCTGGCATGCGGGTCTGCCGCTGGAGCTTGGCCTTGCCGAGGCCCAGCAGACGCTGCTGCAAAACGGCCTGCGCTCACGCGTGGTGCTCGAGGCCGACGGCAAGCTCATGGACGGCACCGATGTCGCCGTCGCCTGCCTGCTGGGTGCCGAGGAGTTTGGTTTTGCGACCATGCCGCTCATCTCCATGGGCTGCCTCATGCAGCGCGACTGCCAGCAGGACACCTGCCCGGCCGGCATCGCTACGCAAAACTGCCGCCTGCGTCGCGGCTTCCGCGGCAAGCCCGAGCACGTTGAGCACTTTATGCTCTTTGTTGCCGAGCAGCTGCGCGAGGTCATGGCGAGCCTGGGCTTCCGCACCGTCGACGAGATGGTCGGCCATCCCGAGTGCTTACGCCAGATCGAGGTGCCGGGCAACCGCAAGGCCAACCTGCTCGATCTGTCTCCCGTGCTGGCGAGCGCGACCTGTGAGTTCGGTGCCCATATTCCGGGCGCCGACGGTCGCCACTTCCTTCCGCAGATGGCCGCGGACAGCGAGCTCGACAAGACGCTTGATTCCACGTTGTTTGTGCCCTATACGGCCGATGCCCGTGCGCACCTGCGTCCGATTCGCTTCCGCGCCGATATCGCCAACGTCAACCGCTGCGTGGGCACTATCTTGGGCAACGCGGTGACCAAGGCACATCCCGAGGGCCTGCCCGCCGGCTCCATCACCATCGATTGCGATGGTTCGGCCGGTCAGAGCTTTGGTGCCTTCCTGCCGCGCGGCATTACGCTCAACGTGTGCGGCGACGCCAACGACTACTTTGGCAAGGGCCTTTCGGGCGGCGAGGTGTCGGTGCGCCCCAACCCGCATGCGACCTACAAGTTCGACGAGAACATCATCGTGGGCAACGTTGCGTTCTTTGGTGCCACGAGCGGCCGCGGCTTCATTAACGGTCTTGCCGGCCAGCGTTTTGCCGTGCGCAACTCCGGTGCCACCGTGGTGGTCGAGGGCTGCGGCAACCATGGCTGCGAGTACATGACGGGCGGTCTGGCGCTCATCCTGGGCGAGGTTGGACAGAACTTCGCCGCCGGCATGACAGGCGGCGTGGCCTACGTCTTTGACCAGTACGGCACGCTCAGTGCCCGCGTGAACCACGAGAGCGTTGAGCTCAAGGCCCCGACGGCCGGCGAGCTGGCGCAGATTCGCGAGCTCATCCAAGAGCACGTGGACGCGACGCAGAGCCCGCGCGGCATCAAGCTGCTCTACAGCTTCGACTCGATGAGCAAGCACTTTGTGAAGGTCATTCCGACCGAGTACGAGCGCGTGCTGGCGATCGTCGCTGCGGGCGAGGCTGCCGGCAAGACGCATGCGCAGGCCGAGGGGTTGGCGTTTGACATTGTGACCGGTCGCGCGAGTGCCGCGGATGTCGCTCGCTTTGATGTCGCTGGCGGTGCCGCGGACGCTGCGTCCGTGGCTGCCAGCTCTGTTGCTTCGACCAAGAAGGAGGCGTAAGTGCCATGGGTAAGCCCGGTGCTTTTCTTGATATCGATCGCGTGGCCCACGAGCTTCGCCCCGTGGAGGAGCGCAGCCATGATTTTGATCCGCTGTACGTGGAGCTCGATGACGACGCGCGTCGCGCCCAGGCGAGCCGCTGCATGATGTGCGGCGTGGCGTTTTGTCAGATGGGCGCGAGCTTTGGCAAGGCGCGCCCGAGCGGCTGCCCGCTGCATAACTTGATTCCCGAGTGGAATGAGCTGGTGTATCGTGGCCGCTGGGACGAGGCTGCCGAGCGTCTGTCGCTCACCTCGCCCATGCCCGAGTTCACGAGTCGCGTGTGCCCGGCGCTGTGCGAGGCCGCGTGCAACCTGGGTTCGGTTGACGGCCAGCCCACGACGATTCACGATAACGAGCGCGCGATTAGCGATCATGAATGGGCAAATGGCGGTCCGTGTCGCTTTGAGCCGGCAGGGGAGGGCGCACCCACGGTTGCCGTGGTGGGTTCCGGTCCTGCTGGTCTGGTGGCAGCATGGGAGCTCGCGCGTCGCGGCGCGCGCGTGACGGTGTTTGAGCGTGACGACCGTCCGGGTGGTCTGCTCATGTACGGCATTCCCAACATGAAGCTCGAGAAGTCCGTGGTCGAGCGTCGCGTGGCACTCATGCGCGAGCTGGGCATTGTGTTTGAGCTGGGTGCTGACGTTACGAACCCTGCGGTGGCGGCCAAGCTCAATGGCTTTGACGCTGTCGTGGTGGCTGTCGGCGCTCGTGCTCCGCGTGGGCTTTCGGCTGCGAACATTGATGCCCCGGGCGTGGTGTATGCCGTGGACTACCTGACGGCTTCGACCGTCTCGGTGCTCGATGGCGGCGAGCCTGTCATCGATGCACGCGGCCTGGACGTCGTGGTCATTGGCGGCGGCGATACCGGTAACGACTGCGTGGGCACCGCGGTACGTCAGGGTGCGCGCAGCGTGCGCCAGTTTGAGTTCTTGCCGGCTGCGCCCGATAAGCGCGCGGCGAGCAACCCCTGGCCGCAGTGGCCCAACGTTAAGAAGACCGACTACGGCCAGCAGGAGGCTATCGCTGCCATGGGTGGCGAGATGCGTGCCTGGGGCGTGGATACGCTCGAGGTGCTGCTGGACAAGAAGGGTGCGGCTGCGGGTCTGCGCGTGGTCGATCTGGACTGGTCGGCGGGAAAGCCCGAACGCATCGCGGGCTCCGAGCACGAGGTACCGGCGCAGCTGGTGCTCATCGCCTGCGGCTTTACGGGTCCTGAGCATGGCGTGTTCGATGCGGTGGGCGTGTCTGTTGCCACCGCTGGCCGTCCGCTGCCTGTGATGGCCGCCGAGGGCTCGCACCTCGCGGCACGTGTCGACGGCGTGTCCGCGGATGCCGCACCGGTGTATGTGGCGGGTGATGCTCGCAACGGCAGCTCGCTTGTGGTGAGCGCCATGGCCGATGCCCTGGCCTGCGCTGCCGAAGTCGCCGACGCGCTGGAGCTGTAAAGTAGTCATTTAAGAACGTCCATTACAGTCGAAATTGTCAGCCCGGGACCGTCTCGGGCTACGATTGAGGCGCGCCCAGAACGGGCCGCCGACCGGGCGCCCGCGCACGGCCGAACGTCCCTGCCCCCGAGAGGGCCAGTTGGGTGCTGCCGGCGCGGGACGCGCCGCCCCCGACGGCTGATAGGAAAGTGCCGGGCAGGTGCCGCGGCTGGTAATGTGAGTGCCGAGGGGGAGGCCATCCGGTCGAACGACTACCGGAAGGATACCACCGTGAAAGCGCCATCCACCAGACCCGCGGCCGTGCTCGGCCTGGACGTCGGCAAGTCGTCGCACTGGGCCTGCCTGATCGACCGCGACGGGGAGGTGCTGGCCAGCGCCCCCGTCCGCAACAGGGAGGCCGAGCTCGACGCGCTGTTCGCCTCCGCGCCCGCCGGCACGCTCGTCGTCGTCGACCAGTTCCGCAACATAGGGTCCCTCGCCGTGAGGCGGGCCCGCGCCGCGGGGCTCGGGGTCGCCTACCTGCCCGGCCTCGCCGCCAGCCGCGCCGCGGGCCTGTTCGCCGGCGAGGCCAAGACCGACGAGCGCGACGCCGCGGTGATCGCGCGGACCGCCCTGGGCGTGCCGGACTCCCTGTCGGGGGTCCCGGGCCGCGGCGAGGCCCTCGAGGCCGCGGTCGACCTGTCGGACCGGCGGTGGCTGGAGCTGCTCGCCGGGTTCGGCGGGGCGTGGGGGATCGCCCGCTCCGGGGCCGGGGGCCCGCGGGCCGAGGCCGCCGGGGAGGCCGCGGCCGCCTCCACCGCGCCCCCGCCGGCGCTCGTCGAGGCCGAGAACAGGCAGGTCAGGTTCCTGGCCGCCCGGATATCGGAGGCCCTCGACGAGGCCGGGGCCCTCGAGGCCGAGACGGCGGCGCTGCTCGAGGGCGACGAGACCTACGCGTGCCTGCTCACCGTGCCCGGCATCGGCCCGAGGACCGCGGCGCAGCTCGCGGTGTCGGTCGACATCGGGAGGTTCCCGGACCACGACCACCTGGCCTCGTACTGCGGCATAGCCCCGAGGGTGAGGAGCTCCGGCACGTCGGTGAGGTCGGTCAGGGCGTCCAGGCGCGGCGACGCGAGGCTCAAGTCCCTGCTGATCTTCTCGTGCAACAGCCTGGTGAGGTCCTCGGGGCGCTACGGCGAGTACTACCGGGCCTGCAGGGCGCGGGGAATGGGGCACGGGCGGGCGCTCAAGGCCGTCGCGAGGAAGCGGCTCAGGGCGATATACGCCGTGATGCGCGACCGGGTGCCCTACCGGGAGTAGCCCCGACGGTTGACAAAACTATAGGAACACCCAATGACTGGTCATTTTTGTCTAGTCGTTGGGGACACTCTTTGCGAGCGATTTGCTCGTTTGTCGACGTACGGGTGTTCATTTGTCGACTTCTTGGGCTGTGGTCACCTGTTGTTTCTGTGGTGGCTGCGGGTATCTGGCTCAAAAGGGCGGGTTGGCCGTCTATGTTTACCTGCGGTTTTGTTGCGGTGCGCATTTTCGGTCAAGCTTTTCGTCAAGTGTTTGGTCAGCATCTGGTTTGCAGCCGGAGGCCTATTTTGCCCGCGCTGGTCGTGGCTGCCCACCCTCCTCGTAAGCTCAAATTGAGGTCCATCAGTTTGAGGAGGATGCCATGACTGATCACGCTTTAGATCGAGCGCAGCTGGCCGAAGCCGTCGGCAACGATATTGCCGACATGGCCCATTTTTGGATGCTGCGGAAGTTCCAGTTTTTGGAGCCGGCGCGCGAACAGTTCGAGATCATTGTCGACCCGTGGCTCAGCTATTGCACCGAGCCTTCGCAAAACGAAATCATAGCCTACAACATGGCATTTACCGATTGGCTGCTCTTCGAGCGCCCCTATCGCCATGGCAAGACGCTGCTCGAGCTGTATGTTGACGAGCCACCGGCATCGCTTTCGCCTGCCTCGCTCAAGCGGCTCGAGCAGGTGCGCGACACACAGTATTTCTCGCGCTTTGGCATTTTGGGCAAGGATCCTGCGAACGGCACGGTTGCGCTGAAGGATACGCGCACCGACCGTCGCTTTGATGTCTACGACCCGCATATCGTGCAAAAGGAGCATTGGAGCGACGGTGCGATTGCGGTGCGCCTCGCCTGCGTCGACGATGTCTGGCTGACGGCGGGGCAGCTCTATCTGTATGACATCGCGCGCCTGAGTGACACGGCGGTCGATGGGCCGGGTGCGGTGCATCCGGAGGACCTGCAGGACGGCTTTGACACCTCGTGCATCAGCTTCTTCTTGCGTCTGGTCCGCGACATCATGGGCGCCCAGGGGCGCTACGTAAAGTCCCTCAACATCTACGAGCAGGAGTGGGAGTAGGGGATGGGCTGTCGCAGCGCCGCCGCGTGTCTATTTGTCTCGATCTGTAACGCTTGGCGGCTGTTTGAGCCCGTAACTGTTACAGATTGAGACATTCCCCTGATGTTGCTGGGATGGGGCTGCAACGTATTCCGTCCCCCACATCCCCTCTTCCCTCCGTTAACCGATATGTTCGACTTTAGGTCGCTGCATTAGGTAATAATGGACAAATGTTCAAGTTAATCGTGAGGGAGGAGCTCGATATGGCGTCTGCCGATCGTTCCACGTTGTTTATCAATGCGACCGTCCTGGATGGTTCGGAACATATGGAGCCACAACCCGATATGGCCGTGACTGTTGAGCGCGGTGTCATCACGTGGATGGGGCCGAGTGCTGTGGCGCAGGCGCCTGCAGGTGCCGAGGTCATCGACCTGGCAGGTGCGTATCTCATGCCAGGCCTCATCAATATGCATGTGCATCTGTGCGGTTCGGGCAAACCGGTCTCGGCGGGCGATGCGGGCGCGCTGATGAAGAAACTCGACAATCCCGTGGGCCGCACCATCGTCCGCCACATCCTCAAAGGCAGTGCCCAGCAGCAGCTGGCAAGTGGCGTGACTACGGTGCGCGGCGCGGGCGACCCACTGTTTGCCGACATCGCCGTTCGTAATGCCATCGACGCCGGCAAGTATCAAGGTCCTCGCCTGGTGGCGCCGGGAACGGGCGTCACGGTGCCGGGCGGCCATGGTGCGGGCTTGTTCGCCCAGGTGGCCAACAGTCCCGCCGAGGCAGCTGAACAGGTGCGCGACCTGTATGCGCGTGGTGCCGACGTCATTAAGCTGTTCGTGACGGGCGGCGTGTTCGACGCGACCGAGGTGGGCGAGCCGGGCGTGCTGCGCATGCCGGTCGAGGTTGCCGCGGCGGCGTGCAAGGCTGCGCACGAGGTGAGCCTGCCGGTTATGGCCCATGTCGAGAGTACCGAGGGCGTGAAGGCCGCGCTTGAGGCCGGCGTTGACACGATTGAGCACGGCGCTCCGATGACGCCTGAGATTCTGGAGCTGTACCGCGGCGCCGCGGGTACGCAGCTTGAGGGGCGTGCGCCCAGCGTTACCTGTACGATCAGCCCGGCGCTGCCGTTTGTGTTGCTCGACCCGGAAAAGACCCATTCGACTGACACGCAAAAGAAGAACGGCGACATCGTGTGCTCGGGCATTATCGAGAGCGCTCGTGCGGCGCTGGGAGCCGGTATCAAGGTGGGCCTGGGCACGGACTCGAGCTGCCCGTTCGTGACGCAGTACGACATGTGGCGCGAGGTGGCCTACTTTGCCAAGTACGTCAAAGTGAGCAACGCCTTCGCACTGCATACGGCTACGCAGGTCAATGCCGAGCTGCTGGGGCTGGGCGGCGAGACCGGCACGATCGAGTGCGGCAAGGCAGCCGATATCCTGGTGACGCGCAAGAATCCTCTGGATGATCTGTGTGCCCTGCGTGAGCCGACGCACGTGATGTGCCGTGGTGATCTGGTGCGCAAACTCAAGGTGAAGCGTATTCCCGAGGTGGACGCCGAGCTCGACGCGATTATGGCCATGCCTGCCGAAGCGCTTGCCGAGGAGCTGGCCCGCGACGGTGTGGCGTAGACGAGACAAAGGGACAGCTCCGTTGTCGCATACAAAAAGCCGAGGTCTCAACACGGGGCCTCGGCTTTTTTCGAACAAATACTTAAGACTGGGACAAACAAACCTGATTAATTGTCCCGCGTGCGGCGGCTAGGAGCGCGTTTCCATCTTGGCGTGGCACTTGGGGCAGGTGACGCGGATCTTGCCCTTGCCCTTGGGGACGGAGAGCATCTGGCCGCAGTTGGGGCACTTGAGGTATGCCGTGGTCTTGCGGCCCTTCCACATCTTCTTGGCTGTGCGCTTGGCACGTTCAAAGTCTTCCTTGCTAGTACCGGCTGCGCGCGAGGCGTTGGCCGCTGCAGCTCCGCCGCCCAAGCTAGCTACAAACTTGCCCAAGCCGGGTACGTTTGCAGTCGCGGCGACAAAGGCCTCGTTCTCCTTACGACGTGCGTCGATATTTTTGGATAGGCCGCGCAGCACGCCAATCACGATTACGGCGATGGCAATCCAGCTGAGCCACTGGATGCGGGCTATCGATCCGATCATCGCGATGACGATGCCGGCAAAACCCATCACGATGGTGAGTTCATCGGCACCATTGCGACCCTTCATAAAGTCATTCATGCAAATTGCCTTTCGTTCGATATGCTGCACGCCTTTATACCCGATTTAGAGCAAGGGGGACAGGTTAATCTGCACCAATGTGGTGCAAACGTACCTGTCCCCGATACACCAAGATGGCGCAAAGCAGTCTGTCCCCAATGCCCCAATTACTTGGAGAGCTTGTCGACGACGCGTTCGATCTCGGCGAGCTTGGCGGCTTTGAGGCCTTCGTCGCCCGATTCGATTGCCGAAGTCACGCAGCCCTCGATATGCGCTTTGAGCACGTCGGCGTTAATGCGCGCGAGGAGCGCCTGTGTGGCCATGAGCTGCGTGGAAATATCGACGCAATAACGGTCCTCATCGACCATCCGCAAGATGCCGTCGATCTGGCCGCGTGCCGTCTTGAGCATGCGGGTCACCGATTTGTGGTCTGCCATCATGGCGGGTCCTCGTTTCTGGTCGATCTTCCGGATGCCCCCGTCAGTTGCGGTGAAATACGGACCGTTTAAAGGCCTAGGGCGGCTCAACAGTCCGTATTTCACCGCAACTTCTGAGGATTGAGTAGGCGGCGTCTGCTACGCGGCGGTCACGGATAGGGCGTGGAACTTCTCGCCGGCGCCCTCGACAGCGGCGGCGAGCTGCTCGGCGGTCACGGTGTCGGCGCACTCCACCTGGACGGTCTGGGTCTCGTGATCGGCGTCGGCATCGGTCACGCCGGCAACGTTGAGCAGCGCCGTCTCGACGGTGGCGTCGCAGTGGCCGCACATAAGGCCGGAAGTCTTAATTGTGAAACGCATGGATATTCCTCTCTGTTGTGTCGGCTTTCCCAGGCACCCGACCTTGACCTTCAAGCCGTCGCTCGCGTATCAAAGTACGCGTCGCTCCTCTTTCAGGTCAATCTCGGGCATCTGGAAAACCCGTTCTAAATGGACTGAATGGTGAGCCTATTTTGCCACTTTCGGCTTAAAGGTTCGCAGGCGCAGCGCATTGGACACGACGCAGACACTCGACAGGCTCATGGCCGCGGCGCCGAACATCGGCGAGAGCTGCCAACTCGTGAGAGGGAAGAACACGCCCGCGGCAAGCGGAATGCCGATGCCGTTGTAGAACAGCGCCCAGAACAAGTCCTGCTTGATGTTGCGGATCGTGGCGCGCGACAGCTCGATGGCGCGGGCGACGTCCATGAGGTCGCTGCGCATGAGTACCACATCTGCCCCTTCTTTGGCGATGTCGGCGCCGGTACCGATGGCAAGGCCCACGTCGGCGCGCGCCAGGGCGGGGGAGTCGTTGATGCCGTCGCCCACCATGGCGACCTTGCCGCCCGCGTCCTGCAGTTCGCGCACATGGCGTTCCTTGTCGGCGGGGAGGACGTCGGCGATGACTTGCTCGCTGCTCAGTCCCACGCGGCGGGCAATCGCTTCGGCGGTGACGCGGTTGTCGCCGGTGAGCATGCGCACGTCGACGCCGAGCTTGCGGAGCGCGGCGATGGCCTCGGCGCTCGTCTCCTTGACCTCGTCAGCCACGGCAATGGTGCCGGCAAGCTCGCCGTTCTTGGCAAAGAACAGCGGCGTCTTGCCTTCGGCGGCAAATTGCTCGGCAAGACCCGCGGGCACGGTAACGCCCAACTCGTTCATCAGGCGCACGTTGCCGGCGGCAATGGCGTTTTGCCCTTCGCGCGCCGTAACGCCTCGCCCGGGCACGGCAGTAAAGTCCTCGACCATGCGCGCGACGATCCCGCGTGTCTCGCACTCGGCCATAATCGCTTCGGCCAGCGGGTGCTCGCTCGAGCGCTCCAACGCGGCGGCCAGCTTTAGCAGCGCCTTTTCGCTCATGGCGGGCGATCCGTCGGCGCGCGTGGCTACCACGATATCGGTCACGGCAGGCTTGCCGCGAGTGACCGTTCCCGTCTTATCGAGCACCACGGTGCCCACGCTGCGCAGATTTTCCAGCGCCTCGGCGCTTTTGAACAAAATGCCCATCTCGGCGCCCTTGCCGGTGCCGACCATAATAGCGACGGGCGTGGCCAGACCCAATGCGCACGGACAGCTGATCACCAGCACAGCGACGGCGGAGGTGAGCGCTTCGTTGATGCTTCCGGTCAAAACCATCCATGCCACAAAAGTCACGGCCGAGATCGCAAACACCACGGGCACGAACACGCCGGCGACCTTGTCGGCCATACGGGCGATGGGCGCCTTGGTGGCGTTGGCGTCCTCGACGAGCTGGATAATCTTGGCGAGCGACGTGTCGGCGCCCACGCGTGTGGCACGGAAGGTAAACGAGCCGGTGCGGTTGACAGTGGCGGCGTTGACGGTGTCGCCGGCGGTCTTTTCCACGGGGATGGACTCGCCGGTGAGCGCGCTCTCGTCCACGGCCGAGCTGCCCTCGAGCACCACGCCATCGACAGGGATGGACTCGCCGGGGCGCACACGCAGGACTTGGCTGGGAAGGATGGCGTCGACATCGACGGTGGCCTCGCTGCCGTCCTCTGCCACGACGGTCGCGGTCTTGGGTGCCAGGTCGATGAGCGCCTCGATGGCGCCGCCTGTCTTGGATTTGCTGCGTGTCTCGAGGTATTTGCCCACGGTGACCAGCGACAGGATCGTGCCCGCACTCTCAAAATAGAGGTTGTCCATGCCCGTCATCATGGCCTCGTGGACCTGGCCCGCGGCCAGCTGGTCGGCCATGATAAACATGGCGTAGAGCGACCAGGCAATGGACGCGGTGGCGCCGACGGCGATGAGGGCGTCCATGGTGGGCGCGCCGTGCGCGAGTGATTTAAACCCGTTGATAAAGTACGCGTCGTTGACGTAGACGATGGGGATGAGCAGGACGAGCTCGGTGAGCGCGAGCGTCATGCTGTGGGTGTGGTCGGTGAAGACGCCGGGCAGTGGCCAACCGAGCATGTGCCCCATGCCTATGTAGAACAGCGGGATGAGGAAGATGATCGAGATGATGAGGCGGGTGCGCATGGCGGAGGCGGCGGCCTCCAACTTTTTGGTCGGCGACTCCATATGGGTGACGCCAGACCTGGCCTGCGAGCTGCCGCTTGAGCCGGCGGCACCGGTGCCCGCATCGACGGGCGAGGCCGAGTAGCCGGCACGGTCGACGGCGGTGCAGATATCGTCGGGGGAGACCTGCGCGGGGTCATAGTCGACCATCATGGAACCGGCGAGCAGGTTGACCGCGACGCTCTCGACGCCGTCGAGCTTGCTCACGGCGCGGTCCACATGCGCCTGGCAGGCGGCGCATGTCATGCCGCCCACGTCGAACTTATCTTGAGCCATGGCTGCTCCTTTCCGTGGTTCGGTGTTGGAATTGTTAACCTGCCGATACTATACACCCATACCCCCTGGGGGTGTCCAGTACAGAAAGAAATGTATGACATTTCGTTACAGATGAGGGTGGTTGGTTGGCCGATGGACCGTCTCAACCAATCATCTCAATCTGTAACATCTAGCAGGGAAAATGATCTCTAACTGTTACAGATTGAGACAATTGGCCCAGACTCGCCCCGTCCGCCTCGTCATCTGTGGTTTACGTGGGGGCATACGGAGTGCGGGTATACTAACCGGCGGCGAATCTGCTCCATCGCTTAGAGCTGCTGCGTCTGGACGGCGCGTGATAGGGCTGCCAAAGCGATCGCCAGCGTGCTGAGCAACGTCCTCTCTGTGCGCACCCGTTTTTGTATGTATTAGCG
>JAXJHR010000063.1:0-17746 GCA_036299165.1 Collinsella aerofaciens
CAACCAGCTTGACGCCATGAATATCCCCTACGAGCGTCCCCTTAAGACGGGCCTTGTGGCGACCCTTCGCGGCACCGCGCCGGATGCCTACCGCGAGGACGGCACGCCACGCCGCCGCATCCTGCTGCGCGCCGACATCGATGCCCTGCCCGTCACCGAGCAGACCGGCGAGGAGTTCGCCAGCGTCAACGAGGGCTGCATGCACGCCTGCGGCCACGACTGCCATATCGCCATGATGCTCGGAACGCTGCAAATCCTGCGCCATATGACCGACGACATCCACGGCGAAGTCCGCATCGTATTCCAGCCCAGCGAGGAAAACGGCCAGGGCGCTAAGCTCATGATCGGCACGGGTGTGCTCGACGGCGTCGATGGCGCCTACGCCGCGCACATCTGGAGTGAGGTCGACGCCGGCACCGTGAGCTGCGAGCCCGGACCGCGCATGGCCAATACCGACTGGTTCCGTATCGATGTACGCGGCACCTCGTGCCACGGCGCCATGCCCCAGCGCGGTCACGACGCCGTCATGGTGGCCGCAGAGATCGTCAACGCCCTGCAGACCATCGTCTCGCGCGAGATCAGCCCCTACGAGCCGGCTGTCATCACCGTCGGCGAGCTGCACGGCGGCACCGCACGCAACGTTATCGCCGGCACGGCCTACCTCGCCGGCACGGTGCGCACCTACGGCAATTCGACCCACGAGGAAATGCCGGAGCTTATGCGCCGCATCGTGGAGCATACCGCGGCCGCCTTGGGCGCCGAGGCAGAGCTCACCGACTACACCATCGCCAACTACAAGGTCGAAAACGACGCCGCCTCGAGCGAGCGCTGCCGTCAGGCTGTAATCAAGTGCCTGGGCCCCACCGGCCAAGGCCATTATCGCGGCACGCTTTCGGGCGAGGATTTTTCGGAGTACCTGCGCCGCGTACCGGGCGTGCTCGCCTTTGTAGGTACGCGCAACCCCAAGATCGGCGCCACGTACGCCCAGCATTCCTGCTTCTACAAGATTGATGAGAGCGTGTTGGCAAAGGGCTCCATGGTGGCCGCCCAGTATGCCATCGACTTTTTGGCCGAGCCCACGCAAGAAGAGCTCGACGGCCCCGCGATTACCGCAGTCGCCGAAACCAATCCCGACTTGGCCGCCAAGCTACGCTCTGCCAAGGCGACGACCGCCGAGGCTCGCGACGCCATCCATGATGCCCGAACGGCTCGCCATGCCGCGATCAAGGGCATCCACGACGCACGCGCTGCTGCACGCCGCGAGGAGAAGCACGACGAGTAATCGATTCGCTGGCATCTCGCAGTCATAGCCACATCGCGATGTCAAAGCGGGGGCGGACGTTTCGACACGTCCGCCCCCGCTCATTTGTCATGCGCTATTTTTAGCCCGTCCCCAAATAGCAGGCGGCGTGGCTACTCGTCCTGAGGCTCCTCGTCGGAGCTTGGCTCGGACGCCGGCTCAGGTGCAGGTGCCGGCTCAGGCGCAGGCTCGGGCTCAGATGCCGTCTCAGGCTCGGGCGCCGGCTCAGGCTCGGTCGCGGGAGCGGGTGCAGGTGCCGGCGAAGCATCCGGAGCGCTGTAACCCGAAGCAGCGGACTTCTTCTCGAAGGGCAATGCAAAAGTCAGGACGTCGTCCTTATCCTCATCGGCCCATTCGCTTGCATAGCGTGCGACCCAATAGCCAACGGCACGGTGCTTGAGCATCTTGCCAAAGACCGTAAGAAATACGGTGACGAAAGCAACCAGCACCAGGAACAGCACGAGCGTGACGCCACCGCCGGTAACAATTGCCTCAATACCCGTAGGACGATAGTAGTAGCTATACATACCGACAGAGGCAATGGCGCCAAAGACGACCGTCAAGATCCATGTGACAACATTGGCGACCAGGCCCGTCAAAAACTCGGGAAGGAACGAAGCGCAGAACAGCTTGGTCTTGTTGTGCTTAAAGGCCGCCCAGACCTTATCGAGCGAAAACGCGCTCTCGACGCGACCGGTCACCGCAAAGTGCATCACGGCGATGTCGGCGAACATCTTAAAGAAGACACCCAGAATCGCCGAGGCAATCAGCGCCAGGACAAGCAGGCCGAGCGAACCGAACAGCGCAGCCTCGAGCGCATAGGAGCCATAGTAGGAGTACGAGCCTGCGGCACCAAGCGCCACGCCCTCCACCAGCGAAAGCACTACACCGATAACGGGAATGGCAGCGATAACCTCGAGCACGACCGAAATAACGCTCGAAAAGACTCCGAGACCAAACGACGTGGAACGCATCAGCGGACGATCCATGCCGTCATCGATCTTAAGCGACAGATCGCGACCCCACTCGATGCCAAAGCCGGAACCGCACACGCTCGCAATGCAAGCTGCCAAAAAGCCGATGGCAGCCGCAATGCCGCCAATAACGGGAATAAACAACACGAGCACCGACACAACGCAAATCAGCGCCGGCAAAAACGCGATTTGGCATACACGCTGAAGCACGCCCGGGGTCTTGGTCATATCCTGGAACGCCTGAACCACACAGCCCTTTGGCGCATTCGCCACGGGCGGTTGCGGAACAAACTGCTGGGGCTGAGGCTGTCCCTGGGGAGCGGGGCCAGCGGCACCGGCATTAGGAGCACCACACACGCCGCAGAACTTGTCGTTATCGCCCATAGGGGCGCCACACTGCGAGCAGAACATCGAAATCATCCCTTCGTATCTTGAGCGAATCACCTGGATCGCAAACGATGTCTTTGGCATCATTATCACCCAATGTGAGTTCAAATACTCAAAGATGACCGATTTGCAAGGTACACGGCGCCAGCAGGCGGTTCGTTGAATACGTCCGCGTTAGTTCGTACCGCGAAAACCCTTGCCGACAATCTCGGAGCTGTCGACGATCGTGATAAAGGCACCCGGATCGACTTCGCGCGCATAGCGGCGTAGTTGCACGGCCTCGCGACGGCTCAGCACGCTCATGATCACCGTCACGCACTTGCCCGAGAAGGCACCGTAGCCGCGACTGATGGTCGCTGTGCGGTTGAGATGCTTGACGATAAACTCCTCGACCTTAAGGGGCTCGGAACAAATGACCGTGCAGACTTTGCGCAGATGAATGCTCTCGATGGCTTTGTCGACCACAAGCGTCTTGGCAAACAGGCCGAGCACGCAATACAGACCGACACGCGGGCCATACAAGAAGGCCGCGATGGTCACGATGCCGATATCGACCAGGAGCAGGGCGCGGCCAATCTCGAGCGTGGTGCGGCGCTTGAGGATCATGGCAAGAATGTCCGTGCCGCCCGTCGAGGCGCCAATATCAAAGACAATGGCGCTGCCGAGCGCCGGCAGGATCACGGCAAAGCACAGGTCAAGCCACATATCGCCCGTCATCGAGACATCAGTCGGGATAAAGAGTTCAAAAAGCGAAACATAGGCGGACAGCGCAAACGAGGCGAAGACGCTCCACAGGATTGCCTTGCGCTCCAAAAAGATAAAGCCCAAAACGACGAGAACCGCGTTAATAATCCACATAAAGACGCCGACGGGCAGGGTCGGGAACAGCGTGGACAGAATGACCGACACGCCCGAGGTGCCGCCAAAAGCAAAGTGATTAGGGGTTTTAAACGCAACGATGGCGAAGGCCGTAAGAATCAGGCCCATATTGAGCTCGGCAAAAAAGCGCGGAAAGCCCGGCTCCTGGCTGCGCTTTTGACCGGCACGCTCGCCGCGCTCGATATCGGTGCGATCAACCACGCGCTCCATCGGCACCACGGGAGGACGATGCATCTCCTCGGCAGCACGCGATGCCGCCTCTGCCGCGGCGGCCTCAATCGCCCATGCCTTGCTTTCTGTTTCGTGCTCGTCGGGCATTACGGCAACTCCTCGTTAACAATTTGGAAACAATGCGCCCATTAGGGTAACGCGGAACGCGACGATTGCAACCCCTAGTTAGACGAGCGGTATGCCTACATCGGGGGGCATACAAATAACGGCCGGCCACGCTTTTGCTTGCGCGGTCGGCCGTTTAACGTTTTCGCAGATAAAACCTGCCAAAACAAACCTGTCCCTTTTTGGAAGGTTACTCGTGCTGGCTGGTGCGGTGCTCGTACTCCTCGGGGGTGATGACGTCCTCGATGCGCAGGTTGACGCCCGCCACCTCAAGGCCGGTCATCGCGGCAAGGCGCTCGGTGACACGCGCCTTGACATCGTCAAAGATCGCGGGCGCATAGGCGCCGTACTCGATAATGACGGAGATGTTGACGACCACGCGATTGTCATCGGTGACCTCGACCGTCACGCCCTTGGTCAGATTCTCGGCACCAAACTGCTCCTGCACAAAATGCATGAGGTTACCCTTCATGCCCAGAACGTGCGGAACCTCGCGGGTGGCCATGGCAACGATCTTCTCGATCACGCCGTTGGAATAGGTCAGCGAGTCCTCGGACTCGTCCGTTTCCTCATCATCCTCGTCCGCATCATCGGCGGGCTCGGCCTCGACGAGCGCCTCGTCCTCGAGCGTTACGTCCTCGGCCTCGGCGGTGACGGTCTCGTCTGCCTCGAGCTCGGTATCGGCCACATCGACCTTCGTATTAAAAGCCATGGTTCCTCCTTATGCCTGCCGCAGATGCGACAGTCGAATACATATTAGCGGCCGCTAAACAGACGGCCGAAGAAGTTGACGATCCCGTTTTCGCCGTCGCGAATTTGGCCGATCACAGCGCCGATCAGCACGAAGAATGCGATGACGAGCGTGTCCCACAGGCCGAGTGTGAGCACCAACACGGCGAGGATAAAGCCAGCGACGGCACCGAGCGTGGTGTTGGGATGACGCACAGCATAGCTCCAGATGGCAGCGCCCGTACCCTTGATGAGACCCATAGCCTCGTCAAAATCCACGGCTGCCGCGTCTTGTAACTCGGTTGCCTCTGCTTTGGAATCAAAAGGTTCGCTCGCCGGTGTGGCGCTCTGGTCAATCGTCAGGCGCGGCGTACGAGCGGTCTTATCTTGATTGGTATCACTCACCGGAAACCTCCACGGTCTGGACGGTAGTCTTGGACGGCAAAAAACGGACGCGCGTGGTCGTACCCGGCGTGCCGAGCATGGTGTCGCAAGCTTCCTCGATGCGCTGCTGCATCGCGGTAGCCAGAGATGCCACGTCCTTATCGTCAAGCGCGATAGCCTCGACCTTAAAACGGACGTGCGAATCGTCGGAACCTTGGACGCGGGCCTCGACATGCTCGATCATCACGCGATCGTCGCGCTCGGCAGCAGCCCTGGCGCACGAAGAAAGCGCCGCGAGCGTAACCTCGATATTGCGCTCCCCCGCCGGATGCACGCAGGACGGCTCGCGACGAGCAAACATCAGGCGGAAGAAGCTTACCAGCACGCCAATCGCCACAACTCCGCCGCATGCCGTCACGACAATGCGCGGCATGGGGTCGCGCATCAGCAGCATAAAGCGATACGTATACGGCCCCCAAAACTGGCAGACAAGCGTACCCAGCGCCACGATGGCGGCGGCAAGATACACGATCGCTAGGGCTCGTTTGAGTACGCGCACGTGGCGCTCCCTTCAAATCTCGGCTCTCGAAATGCAAAACGGTTCGCATCATTATAAAAGAGCCGGGTCCGGTGCTCTACGCACGCGGATCCGGCTCATCTATTCCACGAGGCTTGCATGCTCGCTTCATTATGCCCAGATATGCACGGCTTAACCCGTGCGGGCGCTACTCCTCCTCGAGGGCAGCGATGACCTCGTCGGTCATGTCCATGGTGCTGTAAACATCCTGGACGTCGTCGAGCTCCTCAAGACGGTCGATGAGGCGCTGAACCTTCTTGGCGTCGGCGCCGGAGACCTCGGTCGGGGTGGTCGGGACCATGGTGGTCTCGGAGCCCTTGACCTGGACGCCCTGCTCCTCGAGCGCCTTAGAGACAGCCATGACCTCGTTGGCAGTGGTCCAGACGATCCACTCCTCGCCGGCGTCCTCGTAGTCCTCGCCACCGGCCTCGGCGATCGCCATCATAAACTCATCCTCGTCGCCGGCAGCACCGTTGGCGATCATGGTCTCCTTCTTGGCGTTCTCGTCCAGGATCTCCTTGGCGACGACAATCTGGCCCTTGCGCTCAAACTGGAAGGCGACGGAGCCGGAGGTGCCCAAGTTGCCACCAGCGTGGGAGAAGGCGGAACGGACATCAGCGGCGGTACGGTTGCGGTTGTCGGTCAGGCAGTCGACGTAGACGGCGACACCGGCGGGACCGTAGCCCTCGTACACGATGTTCTCGTAGACGGCGGCGTCAGCGCCCGAGCCAAAAGCCTTATCGATAGCGGACTTGATCTTGTCCTTAGGCATGGACTGAGCCTTGGCCTTGGCAACGGCAGCGGCGAGGCTGGCGTTGTTCTCGGGCAGCGGGTCACCGCCGAGACGGGCAGCAACGGTGATGTTGCGGCTGAGCTTGGAGAAGAGGGCGGAACGCTTGGCGTCCTGCGCGCCCTTACGATGCTTGGTTGTGGCCCACTTAGAGTGTCCGGACATACGTGTCTCCTATCGGTTTCGACCTAAAGCCCAGCGCAGATGCTCGGGCAATATAAACAAACGTCGTTATGATATACCTACTGCCCTGCGAGATAAACCCCAAAATGAAGGCGTCGTGATGATGTCCCCTTTGGTGCAAAGAAACCTGGCCCTCAATGCACCAAATTAGAACCAGAAGAAGTCGCTGCGGGTGACGGTGGCGCCGATGGCGAAGGGCATGCAGGCGATGACCGGATACAGGTAGCGCATGTAAGTCGAGCCGTTGCACGGGCCAATCAGGCACACAGCGAGCACGCCCAACAGCGGCACCCAGATCGCCAGCGCACGCCATGAATGACGACGCAGCAAGTAGACCACCACGGCGATCATGATCCACACATAGGTGGCCGAGCTCATGGTAAGCGAGATAAAGGGAACACGCTGCACCGCCACACGGTACAAATTGATCAGGTGGTCGCACCAGCGCACCACGTTGCTGTCAACCGGATGGAAGTCGAAGTACTTGAGGTTGTCGGGACGCGCCATGATCTCGGCACTACGCGCCGTGCTGTAGACCCAGGCATCGCGCGCGCTCGGATAAAAATAACCGTAGTAGTTATTGATGAGCGCCGAGATATAGCACTCGGGATCCTTTTTGAACATCTGGGCCCACACCTCAAAATAGGCCTTGATGTCCTCCTGCGAGGCGTACTCGTTAAAGCAGTTCTTGACGGCATCGGACTTGTCGGGGTTGTAGCGGCGGCCCAGGTTCTCGTACTTGAGTACGCGGTCGATCACGGCACGCTCTTCGTCGGTCACTGAACCGTCGCAAGGAGCCTCCACGATGGTGCCGTCCTCCTTAACCGTTGGGTTGACGCCCGAGTTGAGGCCGTCGTGCTTTTGGACGAAACGAGCCGTCTGCTGGAACGGAATCGAGAGGATTTCGCGCTTGGAACCAGGCGTGATATCGTGCGCCGGCATAAAGACCTTGGTGAAGTACATATTAGAGGCAAGGCAGAGCGCAAGTACTGCGAGCACGCCGACCCAGCGGAAGCGCGGCGTGGCACATGAGACCGTGGTGCCCATCTGCTTAGCCGCACGACGAGCGACATGTACATCCCAGGCGCAAAACGCCGCCGCGATTACGCATGCCGCCAGGGGAAACACCAGGCCGCCGTTGCGCAGAAACGTGGAACCCATGGCGCCCAGAGCGAGCAGCAGCCAGTCGTGGCGCGCAAAGAGCACGGGGGTTTTCTCGCCCGCTCGCTCGACATTGGCATCACGACGGGGCAAGCCACATGCCACGAGCTTGACGGTCTGTACCAGCAGCACCAAGAACGCATCGGCAAAGAGCACGTCTTTGGTGAGCAACGCCGCGTAGTTAGAGAACATCGGCATAAACGCAAAGAACAGCAGGATCGCACCGCGAACCGGCAGGCTCACGCCCAGTTTGCGCAGCGACGAAATGGAATAGGCCATGCAGGCAGCCGTGATGACAAATTGAGCGCAGGTATAGATGATGAGGCCCGCGTTAGCGCTGTTGAACAGCGAAAGCCCCAGCTGAACGCACGAGCCGATAATGGCCGTGTGCACTACGGGATGATGCCCGTTGAGCAGCACGTTGGGGTTGAGTAGGCGCAGGTAGTCGCTCGTGCCGTTGGGATAGTTGAACCACTGGCGAATCTGCGCGCCCGTATCTCCCATAAAAAGGCCAGGCAGCGAAGCGATGAGCGTGGGCGCCCAGGCGATCATAAGCACCAGGAAGGGCCCGGCAAAAGGATGGACCGAGAGCACGGCGTGAGTCACACGCCATACGCGGCCAAAGTGCGCCTCGGAAAACGGAATGCGCCGAGAGCTCAGCCAATCTAGACACTCAAAGGCAAGGTAGAAGGCAACGACCGCCAAGAGCATCCAGCCCGCGCCGCCAATCCAGGCGCAGATGATGCGGGCTTTGTCGCCAAGGACAATCTCGGCCGAGTCGGTGAGATCGTAGCTGCGGCCGAACACCATGCAGATGGCGAAGAACAGCGACGGCAGAATGATCGATGGACGCCAGGTGTCGCCACGGCCAAAGAACACGTAGCGAAACGGCAAGGTGAGCAGGCAGGCAAGTGCAAGCAGCATGACCGCGTCGGTATGGCCGGCAAACGAGAGGAGCACCTCGTAGCACACGTACAGCATGCCCGAGGCTTTGGGGTCAATCGCCAAGACTGCGTTGCTCGACACCGGGGAGGGATCGATGGAAAACGCCGTGGTCGCCAACAGCGCGAGCAAAAATGCGATGAGCGTCTGCTTGGCGGGGTAGCGCTTAAACCAGACGATGCGGGCAGCGTCGCGCGCAGCCGTTGTGGAGAGATCGGAATCCTTCACAGTCCAAAGAGCCTTTCTAGAAACCTGCCAAAAAGGGACAGGTTTATTTTGGCAGGTTTTATCTGGGGAAACGTTACGGTTCTGTCATCGTTGCCCAGCGAATCACCACAAAGGTGCCTGTCCCCTTTGTGGTGGTTAGGCGTCGAGGTAGATGCGCTGGGGGCGATTGCGGTGTCGGGCGAAGATGATGAGCGCCAGGCCCGCGATAACGAGCGGCAAACTCAGCAGCTGGCCCATAGTGATGACGCCTCCCAGTAGATAACCCAACTGGGCATCGGGCACGCGCACGAACTCAACGAGAAAGCGGACGATGCCGTACCCCATCACGAACACGCCCATAAACGTACCCTGGGGCAGTAGCGGCTTTTTGCGACTGAGCACCTGCAAAATACAGAAGAGCACGATGCCCTCAAGAAATGCCTCGTAGAGCTGGGAGGGGTGACGCGGCATATCGCCCGCGGTGCCGCCGAAGACCACGCCCCAGGGCAGATCGGTCGGCTTGCCCCACAGCTCACCATTGACAAAGTTGGCACAACGGCCCAGGCACAAGGCCAGCGGCGCGCCGATGACGGCAAGGTCTGCCAAAGTCCATGCGTCGAGCTTATACATGCGGCATACGATGATGCCGCCGATAATGCCGCCCACCAAACCGCCGTGGAAGCTCATGCCGCCCTCGTTGGTGGCAAAGATCTCGAGCGGGTGCGCCCAGTAGTAGCCGTCGCCGTAAAAGACGACGTAGAACAGGCGCGCACCGATAATGAGGCCAAAGACCACGCCGACCACGACACTCGTCAGGTCATCAATCGTGATGTTAAAGCCCCAGCGACGCTGCGTGCGGTATATGACGACCGCCGTGAGCAGAGCGCCAACCACGTAGGCCAGGCCGTACCAGTAGATGGTGATGGGGCCCGCCGAGATCGCGACAGGATCAAGCATATGGTAGAAGTCGTTGAGCATGTCGACCCTCCTACTCCCTACATACAAATGCGGCCGCGGGCCTTGCGCTCGCAGCCGCATATTTGGGCGTAACGTCTATGCGGAGTATGCCGTCCGCAGCTTTCGCATCTTAGAACGGCGCGTACTCGTCGTACAGGTCCTCGGCCTCGCCGGAAGCATTGACCTGCTCAACGCGGGTAACGCCGGGCACATGCTCCTTCAGGATACGCTCAATGCCCATGGACAGGGTCAGCGAGCTCATGGGGCAGCCGGCGCAGGCGCCCTGCAGTTCCAGCTTGACGACGCCCTCGTCGTCGACGCCCACATACTCCATATCGCCGCCGTCGGCCTGCAGGTTGGGGCGGATCTCTTCAAGAACCTTCTTAAGCAGCTCTTCGTTAACAGCCACAGGGGCTCCTTTCTCACAATAACGCGGGCACGCCCGCGGACAGAAGCTATGTTACTACAGCCATGTACCCGCTCACGAGCCGTCCATGCGCGCAGACGCGACTTTCACGAGTAGTCAATTTGGGACGGGGCTCTTTGAGCTGCGTTCGTCGCCAGATAGCGACAACGCATATTACTGCTGAGCTTGTCCCCCGGTACCAATCTGAACATCGACGATGACCTGGCGGTAGCTGATGCCGCAGGAGTCGAGAATGCGGCGGCTGATACGGCCGTCATCGGTATCGGCATACTTATTGTCCAGGTAGACGACCTCGCCTACACCTACCTGCGCCAGGATCTTGGCACAGTCGTGGCACGGGAATAGCGTGACGTAGACTGTGGAACCCTCGAGGTCCTTGAGCGAGCCACGGTAGTTGAGCACGGCGTTGGCCTCGGCATGGACCACGTAGTTGTGCTTGTCCTGCAGCGGGTCGTCGCTCGTACCCCACGGGAAAAAGTCATCGTTGAGCGCCGAGGGCGTACCGTTGTAACCCACCGAAAGGATGCGGTGGTTAGTGCTGGCGATACACGCTCCCACCTGCGTGTTAGGGTCCTTACTGCGGCGCTGCGCGGCAATGGCCACGCTCATAAAGAACTCATCCCAGCTAATAACGTCGCGGCGCTTGCCCGACGCGGTTTGATGAAGATCGTCCGACATGGCAGACACCTCCGAAATCGCAATAGTTTGACCCATTGTAGCAGGTGGAAGGTAGGGGCGTTTATCCCACCGGCGCCCTCACTTTCACGCGCGGCGGGGCTTTTGGTTGATGCGGTAAAGCTCGGCGAGGCCCCGCAGCGTCAACGCGTCATCGGCCGTCAGGCTATGGCCGACCAGGGCCGCAAGCGCCTCGGCATCGTCGCCGGTAATGACAATGGGCACATCGCCCTCCCCCGCGGCCTTGGTCGCACGCATCTCGGCAAGCACCATGTCGAGCATGCCGTCGATACGGGCTACCTCGCCCAAAACCACGCCCGAGCGCATGGCCTCGCGCGTGTTGCGGCCGATGACGTGTGTCGGCGCCGAGGGCTCAACCTGGGGCAGGCGCGCTGCTGCCGCCGAAAGCGAGCGGGCGCCGAGGGCCAAGCCTGGCGCAATAACGCCGCCGACAAAGGTACCGTGCGCGTCGATGACCTCGATATTGGTCGTGGTGCCTAGGTCGATCACAATGCACGGCGAGCCGTAGACGGCGCGGGCCGCCACGGCGTCGGCGATGCGGTCGGGACCGATCTCGGCCGGGTCATCGTAGTGCACGGGCATGCCGGTCTTGAGGCCCGGCCCCACGGTGAGCACGCGCCCCGTGCAGGTGCGGGAAAGCGCCGCCTTCCACGGGCGCTCGAGCGCCGGGACCACGCAGCTCAACACAGCAGCCGCAGGCACAAGCGCACCCGTCATGCCCGCATCGGCCGCCAGTGCGGCCATAACCTGCACGAGACGCATGCGCGCCTCGTCTGCCGTGATGCTCGACGGCGTGGTGATCTCGCACGTCGCAAGCGGACATTCCTGCGCCGCGGCCGAATCCTCGGCAAACAGGCCAAAGCGAATGAACGTGTTGCCCACGTCGACCGTCAATATATATGCGCACCCATTAAGCATCGTCGGCGCTCCTTTCGTCTGCCCAGCAGTATATCGCCTACCTAAACCAGTCATCCCAAAATGACTAGCTTGCGGCTATACTGGTGCGCGGTCGTTTGCGAGCTCACGCGGCGGCCCTTGGTAACCCGACTTCCCGCGCCGTATCCGTAGCGGCGCTCCCGGGGGAAGCGGATATACGCAAAGGAGTTCTATATGAGCAATCCCTCGAACCGCACCTCGATGCGCGGGCAACTCACGCTGCGCGGCGTCGTCATCGGCGTCCTTGGCTGCGTGATCATCACGGCAAGCTCGGCCTACACTGCCCTCAAGATGGGCGCCCTCCCCTGGCCGATCATTTTCGCTGCCGTCATTTCGCTGTTCTTCCTGAAGCTCATGGGCAACGCCAGCCTCAACGAGGCAAACGTCACCCACACCATCATGTCCGCAGGCGCCATGGTCGCCGGCGGTCTGGCGTTTACCATCCCGGGCGCCTGGATGCTGGGCTATGCCGACCAGATCAGCTGGCTCGACATGTTTATCGTGGCACTCGCCGGCACTATCCTGGGCCTGCTGGCCACGGCGCTCATCCACCGTCACTTTATCGTGGACGCCGCGCTGGAGTTCCCCACCGGCAACGCCGCAGCTCAGACCCTGCGCGCCACCGAGGCCGGCGGCAAGACCGGCAAGCAGCTCTTTGGCTCCATGGCCATCGCAGGCATCTACAGCGTGCTTCGCGACGCTCTGGGCGTGGTGCCCAGCATGCTGTGCACGCTCAATATCCCCGGCGTGACCTTTGCCATCTATAACTCGCCCATGTTGCTGTCCATCGGCTTTTTGGTGGGTTTCGCCCCCGTCGCCTTCTGGTTTGCCGGCGCGCTGCTGGGAAACTTTGGCATCATCGTCGGCGGCACCGCTGCCGGTCTGTTCGATATTGTGACCGCGCAGGGTATCGTCAAGTCCCTCGGTATGGGCCTTATGATGGGCTTTGGCGTCGCCGTCGTCCTTAAGGACATCCTGCCGCAGGTCGCCGGCATCGTCCGCGGCCTCGCCGCCGACAGCTCCACCGACACCGACGAGCAGTCACTCATCTCGGGCTCCCTTAAGCTCGACGCCGGTATCATCGGCCTGGGCGCTGCCGCCATCGCCGTGATCATCGCCATCGTGCTCGACCTTGGCCCCGTTCCGGCCGTCATCGTTACGCTGTTCACCTTTGTCACCACCATCATGAGCGCGCAGAGCTGCGGCCAGACGGGCATCGACCCCATGGAGATCTTTGGCCTCATCGTCATGCTCATCGTGGCAGCCTTCGCACAGATCGCTCAGGTCAGGCTGTTCTTTATCGCCGGCATCGTGGCCGTGGCGTGCGGCCTTGCGGGCGACGTCATGAACGACTTTAAGGCCGGCGCCGTGCTGGGCACCAACCCGCGCGCACAGTGGGTCGGTCAGGCCATTGGCGGCATCGTGGGCGCCCTGGTCGCCGCCGCCGTCATGGTCGCGCTCGTCACCGCCTATGGTCCGGACGCCTTTGGTCCCGACAAGAGCTTCGTTGCCGCGCAGGCAAGTGTGGTCGCCACCATGGTCTCGGGTATCCCGAGCGTGCCGTGGTTCGCAGGCGGCTTTATCGCCGGCATCGTCATGTACTGGCTCGGCATTCCGGCCATGATGATCGGCCTGGGCGTGTACCTGCCGTTCTATATGTCGCTCACGGCTTTCCTGGGCTCCTGCGTTAAGCTCGCCTACGACAAGTGGGCCGCTCGCCGCGACGCCGCCGCCGGTCTTTCGGACAAGGAGAAGGCCGCCAAGGACGCCGCCTTCCAGGAGCAGGGCCTGGTTGTCGCCAGCGGCCTGCTCGGTGGCGAGTCTATAGTCGGCGTTATCCTGGCGTTCATCTCTGTCGGTTTGAGCCTGCTGGGCTAAACCCAACAACAACGTACCCGTACAGAGCGCGGAGTCGGAGACCATCCGGCCCCGCGCTTTTTTGTATCTGCCGAAACCCTCAGCAGTACTCGCATGTGGCGTGTCTTCCTTTGCCTGCTCGCCTAAGTTCCATGTCAAGATGACCGCCCCGCCCGTCACGGTGTAGAGTACATGCTGCGAACGCACCCGCGTTCCTACGGCAATACGAGGTGGACATGGAACTCGATAAACAACAGCTCAAGCGACTGCGCGAGCGCCATCATCGGCGCCATGGCATCCGCCCCGCCCACAGCGAGGCCATGGAGAACGCAAGCCGCTTTCTAAAGCGGGCATTCAACATTCGCGAGGGACGCGCGCCCTATCACGTGATTCGCAAGCGCTTTGTAAACGGGGCGCGCCTGACTGGCTCACACTTATGCATCTTGATCATTGCCATGTTGATCGCGAGCATCGGCCTCGATATCGACTCGGATATCGCCATTGTAGGCGCCATGCTCATCTGCCCGCTCATGGGCTCGGTCCTTGCCATGGCATACGGCATCGCCACGCTCGACCGCGAGATCACCCTTGAGGCCGTCGCCGGCCTCGCGCTGCAGATGGTCTTTTGCCTGGTCACGTCCACGTTGTACTTTAAGCTCTCGCCCCTTGGCACCACCACGGCCGCCATCATCGACAATTCGACACCGACCGTGTGGGACCTTGCCGTCGCGCTCGCGGGCGGCTTTGCGGGCGGCCTGGGCAACTCGCGCGACCAGGAACCCGCCACGCTCATCGCCGGGGTGGCTGTGGCGACCGCACTCATGCCGCCCCTGTGCGCGGCGGGCTATGGCATCGCCATCGCAAGCGGGTCATTGTTTCTCTCGGCGCTTTATGAATTTGGCATCAACGTGGTCTTTATCGCGCTGGCTGCCGAAGCCGTGCTGCTTCTATTGCGCGTGCCGCTCAAGCGCGACCTCAACGGCGACGGCATTGTGACTGCCGAGGAAGATGCCGAAGTCGACGAGCTATCACGCAAGGTGCGCCGCCGCATCATTGTGGGCACGGTAGTCTTTGCCATCCCCTGCATCGTCATGACGGCGGGGTCTATTGGCTCGGCGCAGTCCGGCGTGCAGGACGGCTACGGCGTCACCGAAACCACGCGCGAGCTTGCGGCGGTGCTACCGGGCTTTATGGACTACACCGTCGCCGTCGAAACCTCGGCTACCGAAGGCGAGGAAGAGGGCATCGTCGAGCGCGAGATTGTCGCCCATGTGACGACAGGCGAGGCGCTTGGGGCACACGACCGTCACGTCGCTCGCAAGCTCATCGACCTCAATGTGCCCGAGCTAGATCGCGTGGAATTCGATGTGAAGTGATACCGGCGCGGGATGAATGCGCGCACGGACGCAAGTTACGACGAGACGCAGACGCGATACGGACACGAGCAAACAGCGGGGTGCAGTTCACCCGCGCCCCGCTCGCTGTTTTATTGCCGTGAATCAGACGTCCGCATCGACATCGCCAGATTCCACTGTAAACGCCGGATCGGTGCTCACCAGATAAAATCGGGTCACCTTAGTATTTCTAATTAGGTAAATCTGCCCCTGATTGCGTCGGCGCGATATATACGCAACGTGAATCGTGCCGAATTCTTCGCCGTTTTCCTTCTTTAATATCAGAATGTTGGGGTCATCCGTACGCTTAAACTGCCCGTCTGTGCAGATTCCGTCTTGATCGACCAGCTGCCATCGACAGTTGTCCTCCTCAAGAAAAGCCAGGGTTTCCCGACTCGTTTTGTCATCCCGATAGTAACCATCAATGGCAAACCCTTCGGAAGCACATTCCTGCATATAGGACGTTTCTCGGCTTATAGCAAACAGCCCTGTAGCGCCCAGGAGCACAGCCAGGCAGATCACTGCAAGGGTTATCGAAATAGCACGGCGGCCCATGTTAGCCCAATCGATAGTTGTTTAACGGAGCGCGAAACATACCTGGAACCTCCGATATCAGGGGGAACGTCGCCAGCAGGCTGACGACAACTATATGTTTCTAACATCAAACCATATGGCTGCCACTCGCGGAGGGGGCATCGGCGAACGGCGTGTTTTCATACTCCATTGGTCAAACCTAAGCGCGGCTCTACAGCTCGTACTTGTACACGCGATAGATGTACTTCTCGGCTTCCATCTCGTAGGTGGCGATGGGCAGTCCATAGCGATCGTACTCGGTGAAGGTCTTGGCCTGGCCCGATGCCACGAGCATGCTGTTCGAATTGCCGACGCGCTGTGCGCTGCTTACGTAGCCCGAGAACGGCACTGCGATCTGGTCCACAAGCTCGTAGGTGCGCGCGGTCTCGTCCACCGTAAAGATGCGCCCAAACGAATGCGTGCCCTTGTTGTAGTCGGTCACCACCGCGGCGCCCAGCTGGCCCCAGTCGAACTTGGGATAGCTTTCGGCCGCACCAAAGTTGTTGTCGTACAGCAGCACCTGGTAGCGACTGGTCGTTGCCGTATCGGAACTCGGCAGATACGTCACGCTGTGCTGGCCCGCGTTGAGCGAAAAATCGCCCTGGGCCTGCAGTAACTTGTCCTCAAAGCCCGAGCCGGCCCATTGCCACTCCTTTCTATTTCTGGGTCCATCTTCTCACTGCTGGCGACCAAAAATGATCCGTTTTCCTCCGTCCCCGAGGGATCATTGTTAGTACTTGAAGAAGCCCTCGCCCGAGCTTTCGCCCAGCTTGCCTTCGTCGAGCATCTGCTTGAGGACGGATGCCATGGCCTTAAAGTTGTAGGGCATCATCATCTTTTTGAGCAACGGGCTCACCAGGCCCGGCACCTTCTGGTACTGCATAACGATGTTGTAAGCCGTCTGAATGCCCACCGTGTCGAACACGCGGAACGGACCTTTGGGTGCGCCGGTGCCGCGCGTCCATGCGAGGTCGATGCTCTTGGGGTCACTCACGCCCGAGACATACAAGTCAAGGCCCGAAAGCAACCACGGCACCAGCATGGAATTGAGCAGGTAGCCGTTCTTTTCCTTGTTGACGGGAAGCGCCAGCATGCGAATGTCGTTGGCGAAGTCGACGAGCTCGTCGAAGTAGCGCTTGTCGGTTTGGTCCTGTGCCATGACCTCGGTCATGTTGTTCTTCCAGATGGAATTGGCAAAGTGCAGCGACAGGTACTTCTCGGGGCGGCCGGTGTACTTGGCAAAGGTGCTCGGCAGCAGCGTAGAGGAGTTCGTTACGACGACGGTCTTTTGCGGGAGGACCGGGGCGAGCTTCTTGTAGAAGTCGATCTTTGCCTGGGCGTCCTCGGCCATGGACTCGATGACCAAGTCGGCGTCGGCCACGGCTTTGGCGAGGTCGAGCTCCAGCTTGAGTGTGGAGTAGGCACGCTCGACGGCGGCGAGCGCCGTCTCCTTGTCGAAAGGCTGGTCGCTATCGGCGATACCGGCGCACCACTCACCCGTGCCGTCCGCCATGCCCTCGATAGCAGCGATGTACTCCTCGCGCACATGATCGATCTTGGGCTGGGTACGGCCGATGCCGCCCTCGCTGCGCAGCCAAATCGTTACATCAAAGCCGCAGTAGGCTGCCTGAAAGGCAATCTGGCTTCCCAGCACGCCGCCGCCGGCAACGCAAACGGTCTTGTAGCTCATAAGAACAGTCCTCTCTTACGTAATTCCATAGATGTGTATTTATTCAACCGTAAGGAGGACGCGCGCTGGGGGTGGGTTCTATAAACGGACGGTAATTTGCGGCAAACGGCTACACTTGTTCATTAACTCTCGATTTTGAGGGCATTTTTTGGCGCTGCTGAACCGCTGTTTTCGGAAGTGCGGGGAAAGATCGGGTTTCGCCGACCAGACCGGCTTTTTTTACAACAAAACCGACGCTCCTATAAGTTGTCAATAGGCAGTTTGCGGGAGCGCTCTCTCCAATTCGCACAGGAGCTCGTAATACCTCCTCTCCAGTTTCGTCGACCGCCGTCTCCCATGTTCCAGGTGACCGAGTGAGGCCGCGGAC
>JAXJHR010000064.1:0-9751 GCA_036299165.1 Collinsella aerofaciens
CGTCCCAAATGAGCTGCTCTGCAGTTGACGGCGTCCAAAAGAAACGAGCCCGCATCCCTGGGGAACACGGGCTCGAAAGCTCCATATGGTAGGGGCGGTGGGACTCGAACCCACAATCCTTGCGGCGAGAGATTTTAAGTCTCCTGCGTATGCCAATTCCGCCACGCCCCCGTGAGACTAGAAGTCTAGCACAAGCCGTCCGTTACGCGTTGACGGCCATCGAGTGTTGGCCCGACTTCTCCAGGAACTCCTGGAACTTGGCTTCGTCGCCCTTGTTCTGGTACTGCAGGGCTAGCAGGTACTCCAAGCGGCAGCGCTTGACCGGGTCGTCGCCGACATCCTCGAGCATGCGCTCCAGCTCGGGAATGTCGTTGTGGCGCTTGAGGATCATCGTGTCGTACATCAGCTGACACTCGTGCGCAACTGCCTCGGCCTGACCGCCCTCAAAGCCCTTGATCTCGTGCAACAGCTCTTTGGACTTTTTGCGGTCCTCCTGGCCAACATAGTAGTTAAAGGCCTTAATCACCAGGTCGACGCGCTGCATCTTGGGGAGGTTGAGCCCCAGCAGCAGGTCGAACATCTCGCTGGCACGCTCGTGGTCCTCGCGCAGCAGATAGGAGTTCAGGCGCAGGTAGTCGCGGTTGTAGCGTGGGTACAGCATGCTGGTGAGTTTGCCGTCGAGCAAACGATCGAACTCGTCCCACTGCTTGGCGGCCATCAATTGCTGCAGGCGTTTAAACGTGGTGCGTTTTTTGACGCTAAAGAACACCGAAACGGCGATGCAGATGATAACGACGGCGGTCCAGAGGGTGCGGGAATCGGGCATATTGGGGTCCTTAGTCGCTCATAAAGCGAGCGGTATGACAACACGTACTAGATGTATTATACGCAGCGCGCAAGCAAACTGGCATAAAAGCTCATCGAGGCCGAGTGCCATCGCTCGCTGCGGTACACTTACCTAAAGTAAACCATGAAGGGAGACATTACCTATGAAGAAGATCGTTTTGGCTTGCGGTGCTGGCGCTGCTACTTCCACGCTCGTTGCCCAGAAGGTCGCTACCTTGCTCGACGCCAACGGTTATGCCGACAAGTACGAGATCGTGCAGTGCGCCATCTCCGAGGCCAAGGATTACTGCGACGAGGGCGCTGACCTGCTGATCGCCACCACCGTTGCCCCCGAGGGCCTCACCTGCCCGTACGTGAGTGGCGTGCCCTTCATGACCGGCATGAACCGCGTTGCCGCCGAGAAGGCCGTTCTCGACGTCATGGCTCAGTAGGCGCTGACTGCATGAGTGAGCAGAACGCCAACCCGGTAGAGCTCTTTGGTATGCGCGTTGCCCATGTGGGCATTAACGCCACCGACCCGGCAGACGCCCTGGAGATCGCGGAGCTGTTCTCGACGATGATGGGCCTGCCCGTCATCGAGACCCCGGTTTCGTACTTCAACGATTCGCTAGTCGAGATCATGAAGCAGAACGGTCGTGGCACCAAGGGCCACATCGGCTTTGCCGTTAACGACATCGATGCAGCTGAGAAGTGGTTTGCCGAGCGCGGGCTCGAGGTCAACGAAGAGTCGCGCGCGCTGCTGCCCGACGGTGGTACCAAGCTCGTGTACTTTAAGCGCGAGTTCGCCGGTTTCGCCGTGCACCTGTGCCGCGAGTAGCGCACAAGCTGCCATAGCTGGCAAAAAGGGATAGGGCCGCGTGGCCCTATCCCTTTATTTATGCCGAGGGGCTTCCTATCGTGGCAGGCGAATCGTAAAGCGGCTGCCGACCCCTTCGACCGAGGTCACACCGATGACGCCGCCGTGGCTGTCGACGATCCACTTGGCGATCGCAAGCCCCAGACCCGAACCCTGTGCGCCGGCATCGCGCGCGTTGTCGGCACGGTAGAACCGCTCGAACGCGTGAGCTGCGGATTCCTGGTTCATGCCGATGCCCTCGTCCTCAACACTTATGTCGATCGTGCCCGCGCCCGCATCCGGCGTTATGCCAAATGTGACGGTCGTTCCCGCATCCGAGTACTTGGCGGCGTTTTGCACGATCACGCGCAGAGCCTGCTTCACGAGCGCCACGTCGACGGGCGCGTCGCAACGCGGGTCGCTGGCAAGCGCAGCGTCAGAAGCCAGCCGATACGTGTGCTCGGTATCGATCATCTGCGATTCTTCGCATACCTCGCTGACCAGTGCAGCCAAGTTGGTATGCGCGCGCCGCAGGACCGTGCGCCCGGCATCGCCGCGTGCCAAAAACAGCAGCTGCTCCACAAGCTCTTGCATGTGCTCGCTTTCGGCTTTAAGGGACGCGATGGATTCCGCCAGCACGTCCGGGTCGTCCTTACCCCAGCGGTCGAGCATGTTCACGTAGCCCTGAATCACCGCGATGGGCGTGCGCAGCTCGTGGCTCGCGTCGTTGACAAAGCGCATCTGCTGCAGCTTGGCCTCTTGCATCTGGCGCAGCAGGCGGTTGAGTGCGACCTCGATGCTTGCCAGGTCGGCGTCGCCGGTGGTGACGCTCGGCGAGTCGACGCTTGCGCGCTCGATGGCCTGCTCCAGTGTTTCCATTTTGCCGCCGGCGAGTTGCATGCGGCCGAGTTCGTCCACGCGCAGGGCCAGATCGTTGAGCGGCGCCATGGTGCGGCGCACGCGGCGGGCGCCGCCGAGCATGTTGAGCACGCTGATGACCTGCCAACCCACAACGACAAGGTAGAGAGGCCATAGCGTGACGAGGTCCTGCGCGAGGGGGAAAGTCTTGATGGTACGCGCAAGCTCGACGGTATAGGTGAGCGTTGTCAGGTCCCAGCCGCGCGCGGGCGTCAGCGTCATGCCGCGAACGGTGGCGCTGGGGATCCATCCTGCGGTAAACGCGCCGTTGGGCAGCGTCTGGTTATATCCATAGACGAGGATCGCCGCCGCAATCACCATCAGCAGCAGATCGAGCCAGACGTAGCTCATCAAGCGGCGCCACATATAGCTCCAGTTGATGGCGCGGGCGATGGATGTGACGCGCTTGGCCTCGGCGTTACGCGCGGCAGACATAGCCCACCCCACGCACGGTCTGGATGATGCGGGCGCCGCCGGCGTCCTCGATCTTGGCGCGCAGGTGCGCGATGTGCACGTCGACGTTGTTGGTGTCGCCCACGTATTCGTAGCCCAGCGCCTCGTGCGCGATGCGCTCGCGCGTGAGCACGGTGCCGGCGTGCGCCATAAGCAGGGCGAGGACGTCGAACTCGCGGGCAGTGAGCGCGATGGGCGAGCCGCCGACCGTGACTTCGCGGCGGTCGGGATCGAGCGCGACCGAACTCACGGTGAGCGCGGCGGGGGAGGGCGAGGCGGATGCCTGGGTCGAGTCGCCAGCCGGGGGTATCGCAGCGGCGCCCGTAGCGCCCGTCCCGGCCCCAACGCCGCCAACGCCCGAAGCCGCCCGCACGGCCTCCGAGCGCTTCAACGCCACGCGGATCCGTGCGAACAGCTCCTCAATCGCAAACGGCTTGGTCAGGTAATCGTCGGCGCCGGCATCGAGCCCGGCCACCTTGTCCATCACGGCATCGCGCGCGGTGACCATGATCACCGGTACATCCTTGTGCTTGCGGACGCGTCGCAGCACCTCCATGCCGTTGAGCTGCGGCAACAGCACATCGAGCAGAATCAGATCGTAGTTGCGCTCCAGCGCCAGGTCCACGGCGGTGCGGCCGTCGGCGGCGTGCTCCACCTGGTAGCCCTCGTGCTCCAGCTCGAGCGTCACAAAGCGGGCGATTTTCTCCTCGTCCTCTACGATCAGGATCCGTGCCATGCGTGCCCCCGTCTGCGATTACTTGTCGTCGTTGAGATTTTGCTTGATGTCGTCCGCGGCATCGGCGGCGTGATTCATAAGGTTGTTGATGCTGCCGGGCACGTCGCCGTCGCTATCGATGCGGTAGCGTATGCCAAAGAACAGGCCAATCAGCATCAGCCAAATCGTAGCGCCCCAGGCAAACAGCGCGACGATGGGGATCAGGATGGGAATGTTGAGGATGATCGCGTCGCGGCGCGTGGCGATAAACTTGGTGTCCAGGCTCAGGCGGAAGAGCTTTTTGAGGTACTCCCACACGCTGTCCATCTTCTTGGAGAAGTCGGTCTTTTCGCTCGACTTCTCGTAGGCGGCCTGCGCGGCGACCATCTCGGCTGAGGGCTCATCGACTGGCGCGGACTCGGTGGCGGCGTGCGCCGACGTGGTCTGGGTCTTGCCCTGCGACTCGAGCCAAATGATGGCATCCAAGACGTTGCCGTCGGCGGCGTCGAGCGCGGCCTTGGCATCGGTGTAGCTCACGTTGCACTTGGTGCGGATGGTTTCAACTTTTTCGAGGTCGTCCATGACCTGTTCCTTTCGTTCGATGGGCGCGACGCCGGGCGATCTGCCCGGGCGCGAGCGTTGCGTTCGGCGGCCTGCGTGACGCCGCCCCGCCCTTGGTCGAACTCTATAGTGCAGGTTATAGATTAAGCGATTCTTGAGCCAAGATTAATGTTGGATGAGTTTTTGCGCGGCGGTGGGGAAGGGGGAGGTGTCTTTCTGGATAGCTAGCAGCGAGGTCTAATACTTTTCCCGAGAAGTGAACGAGCTAAAACGGACCCCCGAAGCATCGACACTTTAAAGGTGCCGTTTCCCGCGGTTTCAATGCTGAAATCCCACGATTTTGCCGCCGAAAAATGCGGCTGTTTCAGGGGTCCAAAAACAGCCGTTCACTTCTCGGGAAAAGTATTAGACCTCGACAGCGGGGGATGGGGTGCCGGTGCAAAACGGCGTCAAGGGTTGGTCGAGCAGGCGGTTTCTCCATTGATGTCTGCACGGCATGTGACACTTACTCTGCCGCTTCGTTCTGCCACGGCGGCATGCATCTGAACAACGACCCTCTAAGGAGTTCGATATCGATGGGTGACAACGCAAAGCATCTCGCAAAGAAGTGCGTTAAGGACGCAGGACCGTGCCTTGCGCTGTGCGTAGCCGGCGCAGCGGTCGCGCTGCTGGCTGTTCTGGGGCCGTTCGACGTGCTCCGAAGTGCCAGCTCTCTGCACATTTGCATGGCCCTTGCCGGTGCCATGATGACCGGCGGTGTGCTAGATCTGATTTTTTGGGTGCTCGACCCGTTTGGATGGAAGAACGAGGGGTAAGCCCTAAGGGATGGAAGGACTGGAACGGTTGGCTTAGTGATCGTGCAGAATGTGGGCTAGCGACTTACAGGGAAGTGGTGATCCGGTGACAGTCTATGTGACGGGCGATATTCACGGCGGCGTCGACATGCAAAAGCTGCGCGATTGGGAGCTTGGGGATAGCCTGACGAGCGACGACTATCTGATTGTCGCGGGCGACTTTGGCTTTCCGTGGGATTTCTCTGCCGAGGAATGCGCCGATATCGCTTGGCTGGAGTCGCGCCCCTATACGTTGCTGTTCGTCGACGGCAACCACGAACGTTTCGATCACTGGGCGGAGCGTCCCATGGAACTGTGGCACGGCGGTCTGACGCAGCGCCTGTCGGATACCTCTCCCATACGGCGCCTGACGCGTGGCGAGGTTTTTGAGCTCGACGGCTCAACGATCTTTACCACGGGCGGCGCCACGAGCGTGGATAAGGAATACCGCATTCCGTATTCCAGCTGGTGGCCGCAGGAGCTGCCGGACGAGCGCAACTTTGAGGAAGCGCGGGCAAAGCTCGAGAGCATGGGCTGGAAGGTCGACTACGTGATCACCCACACCTGCTCTACGCGCATGCTTTCGCCCACGCTTTATCCGGCACCCGGCTGGAATTGTCCCGGCGTTGACCGACTCACAGCATTTTTCGATGAGCTGGAAGACCGCTTGGATTACAAGCGCTGGTATTACGGGCATTTCCATCGGGATGCCAACCCGGCCGAGCGCCATACCGTGCTCTACGACTGCATCGTTCGCCTGGGCGACGAACTCCAACCCTGGGACGTTGCGTAGGGGCGGGGTGGCTGGCTACTCGACCGTTACAGTGATGTTCTCCCGATGCGCACGGATAACATCCCAGCTAAAGTGCTCGACCAGCTGCTCGGCAGAACGCGGCGTGGTGTCCGGTGCGATGCCCGTTTGCCCGGCGAGCCAGCCCAGCAGTGCCTCGGGTGTGCCAAAGCGGGTACGGAGCTCGCCCAGGTCTAGGTCGCGGTCGCGCTTGGAAAGGCGGCGGCCGTCCGGTGACATGAGCAGCGGAATGTGTGCGTAGTGCGGTGTGGGCAGTCCCAGCAGATGCTGCAGGTAGATCTGGCGCGGCGTGGAGCCCAGCAGGTCGCATCCGCGCACGACCTCGGTGACGCCCATGGCAGCGTCGTCGACTACCACGGCTAGCTGGTAGGCAAAAACGCCGTCGCTGCGGCGCACCAAAAAGTCGCCGCACTCGGTGGCGAGTGCCTCGCATTGGGCTCCGTACGTGCGGTCAACGAATTCGATCACGTCGTCTGCGAGGTCGTCGACGGTGGGCACGCGCAGGCGTGTGGCCGGGGCGCGCAGGGCGCTGCGGCGGGCAACCTCCTCGGCAGAAAGGCCTCGGCAGGCGCCGCGGTAGATGGGCGTGCCGTCGCTGGTGTGCGGCGCGCTCGCGGCGTGGAGCTCGGCGCGCGTGCAAAAGCAGGGATAGGTGAGGCCGGCGTCTTGTAGCCGGTGCAGGGCGTCCTCGTACAAGTCCAGGCGATCGTGCTGGTAGTAGGGGCCTTCGTCCCACTCAAGCCCCAGCCAAGCTAGGTCGTCAATCAATTGGGCGGCAAGTTCCGGGCGCTTGCAGCGATCGTCCAGGTCCTCGATGCGCAATACGATGCTGCCGCCCTGGCTGCGGGCCGAAAGCCACGCACACAGGCAACTGAACACGTTGCCCAGGTGCATGCGGCCCGAGGGCGACGGGGCAAAGCGGCCCACGACGGGCGCGAGGGCGGGGGCGAGCTTGCTGTTGGACGCCGTCGACGTGGCCACGGCGTGTGTTGCTATGTTGCATGCGTTGATATCCATGCGGACGAGTATAGCGCGGGGTGAGGTGGGGGGCGTCGTCGATGCTCGCGAGTTGCCGAGGCTGCGTGTTGTGCGCGGCGGGCACCGACTCAACACCTCGATTACCGCCCCAAGCTCAGCCCCTTCAACCCCTCAAACGACAGAAACCCCGGCAGCTCTTCGCAACTGCCGGGGTTTCCGCGGAAAAGGGGGACATGATCCTCGAGCGAACGGCAAAGGGGCAAACCGTTTTCGCTCAACTGCTTTATGCCCCTCGGCTGGCGGCTCAATCAGCGCGTACCGCACCCACACAAAGCCGCTACACCTGTGACAGAGCTGTGAAGTGGTATCTATTGCTGGCGCAGGCCATGCCAAGGAGTGTCCCAGATTGCCGGCAGATAAGGAACGTCCCCAGGTGCCGGCCGCGGGCGTGACTTTCGTCCCGTTTGATACTCCGCTGGCCTAGATGTTCGTCATGTGCGCCCGTAAACGTGGGACAATGGCGTTGCTGGTATCACAGACAAAGGATGTGCCTATGAACGCCCCCGTTGCCAAAACCTGTCGGCAGCGCCGCCCGTTTGCGCGATTTGCTTCCGTCTGCGCACTCGTCGCGCTTGCATTGCTGCTACTGCCCGCCGTTGCACGTGCCGACGGGTATTCTATGACCCAAACCTACATCGGCGCCACGGTCGAGGCCGATGGATCGCTGACCGTTGTCGAGGGACGCCAGTTTGATTTCGACGACGACATCAACGGCGTGTTTTGGGAGATCAATACGGGTACCAACCAGCAGGGCGGCACGGCGGGCGTCGATGTGCTGAGTGTCGAGGAAGAGGACACCGCGTTTAACAAAGTCGATAGTGCGAACAAGGGCGACTCTGGCGTCTATACGGTCGAGCAGACCGGTGACGGCGTAAGGATTAAGGTGTTCAGCCCTCACGAGAGCGGCGACAGCGCGATCTATTACGTGAGCTACACCATGACCGGTGCGGTCATGAACTGGGCCGATACCGCCGAGCTCTACTGGAAGTTCGTGGGTGACGGCTGGTCTGCGGATTCCGATGACGTCGAGATGGAAGTGCGCTTCGCAAATGCCGCTGCCGGGACGGCGGCCGTCAAAGGCGATAACTTCCGCGCATGGGGCCACGGTCCGCTGACGGGCGACGTGTCGCTCGATGAGGACGAGCCCATGGTCACCTATACCATTCCCTGCGTGCATCAGGGCGAATTCGCCGAGGCACGCATCGCCTTCCCCAGCGACTGGGTGCCGCAGCTTGCCGCCGCGGGCGAAGAGCGCATGTCAACGATCCTGAGTGAAGAGAAGGAATGGGCCGACGAAGCTAACGCCCGCCGCGCTCACGCTCGCATGATTGCCAATGCACTTGCCGTGCTAAGTGTTGTTGCGGCGGTGGCCTTTACCGGCACAATCGTTATGCTCAAGCTGCGCAAGCGCAAGCCCAAGCCGCTTTTCCAGGACGAATATTTCCGCGATGTGCCTTCGGCCGACCATCCCGCCGTGCTTTCGGCCCTCATGAGCTGGAACGAGGTGCCCGATCAGGCATATATCGCCACGCTCATGAAGCTCACTGACGACCGTGTGATCAAGCTGGAGCAGGCGACCGTGACCAAGGCCAAGAAGGGTCTGTTGGGGCGTGAAAAAGAAGAGCAGACGTATCGCGTGACGGTGAGTGATGCGGGCTGGAAGTCGGCCAAGGGCATTGACCACATGGTGCTCAAGGTCTTCTTTGCCGGTGCTAAGCCTGACGAGAACGGTGACCGTTCGCGCACGTTCGACGAGCTGCAGCACTACGTCAAGCAGCACGCTACACCCGTGGGTGATAAGCTCGAGGACTATCAGAACACCGTTAAGGGCAAGCTGGCCGATAGCGAGTACGTTGTCTCGGACGGCATTGTTGCAATGGTGTTTTGCCTGGTTCTTGGTATCCTGATTGCCTTTGTTCCCGTGGGATCCATCTTCTTTACCGATGGCGCACAGGCGAACATTACCGCCGCGGTTATCTCGGTGCCGATTGTGCTGGTGGGTATCGGCGTGGGCCTTACGTTCCGCCGCTTTACGCCGGAGGGCGCCGAGGTGGCGGCTCGCTGCAAGGCACTTAAGCATTGGCTCGAGGACTTCACGCGTCTAAAGGAAGCCGTCCCCGGCGATCTGGTGCTGTGGAACAAGCTGCTGGTGATGGGCGTGGCGCTGGGTGTTTCCAAAGAAGTGCTGCGTCAGCTTGCCGAGGCCGTGCCGCCCGAGGTGCGCGAGGCCGACGGCTTCTATGACAATTATCCCTGCTACTGGTGGTACTACCATCATTACGGTATCGAGTCTCCGCTCGATTCGTTCGATGACGTGTATCACGAGAGCATCCGTGAGCTGGCGTCGAGCTCCGACAGCTCGGGCGGCGGCGGAGGCGGCGGCTTCTCGGGCGGCGGAGGCGGCGGTGTCGGCGGAGGCGGCGGCGGAACGTTCTAACGGTCGTAAATTATGGGATGGGCTTTTCTCGACAGCCGTCGGGGAAAGCCCATCCCCTTTTTACGCGCTATCTACGAAGACTGTCCCCAGCGACTAGTCATTTAAGAACGTTCCCAACAACTAGGTGCGGTTGCTGCCAAGGAGTGTCCCGGGGTGCCGGCACAGACGATATGAGCAGGACATAAAAACATTGAGAGCCCCTGCTGCATGAAAGACCGCGGATTAGGCCGACAATGGTGAGTGTCTAATCCAACCGTGGCGGCCACGCCGCATTCATGGAAGGGGCTCCCATGCTCGATACTAC
>JAXJHR010000065.1:0-7175 GCA_036299165.1 Collinsella aerofaciens
GGGCCAATCGTCGGGCAGCACCAGGCGACGACGATCGGGCAGACCCTCGGGGATCAGGCCGAACATATCGCGCAGCTCGCGCTCGCCCCACACGCAGGCGGGAACGAACGGCGTCACGGACGGGAACGTCATCTTGGCGGGATCGACCTCGGCACGCACGGTCACCCAGCCGGGGTCCTCCCCCTCCATGGAGATGACGTAGTACACGGCATAACGGCCGCACAGGCTGCGCTCGTCGTTGCCGATGATCACGGGGATCCAGCCGTAGCGCTCGTAGTACAGGTAGTGGACGGCCTCGGGCAGCTTGTCCTGCTTGACGGTGATCGTCAGCTGGTCCTCGCACTGCCACTCGACCTTCTCGATGCAGCCCGGAACGGCGCGGCGCAGGGCCTCGACATGGCTCTCGCAGCGACGGGCATACACCTTGTTCTCAGTTTCAATCATTCGTTACTCCACCTCGCTCTGAGCGGTCTCGGTACCGAACACAGCGCGGTACATCGGCGTCGCGTGAAGTTCCTCGGTGCTCTGCTCGAGCACGATGCCGGTCGCGGTCTCCACACCGTGCACGAGGGGCAGCGGAGTGGCGATGCCAAACCACAAGATCATGACAGCCAGGATGATTTCGGGGATAAGCATGAGCGCCGGGGCCTCATGCTTGCCCATGCCCTGGGGCGCATGGCCGAATACCGACTTGAGTGCGATGCGGGTGAGCGCGGAGATGGCCACGGTAAGACCGAGGGCGACCACGACGACCAGCCACATGGGACCGGCGGTAACACCGGCGACAAAAGTCAGGAACTCGGAGATAAACATGCCAAAGGGCGGGAAGGCACCAAGACCGAGCAGCGCCAGGACGGCGAGCGCGGCGGTTGCGGGGGCAACCTCGACGACGCCCTGGATCTTGGCCAGGCTACGCGTGCCAAAAGCGTGCTGGATGTTGCCGGACACGCAGAAGGCAAGCGTCTTGGTAAAGCCGTGGAACACGCAGTGAAGCAGGGCCGCGGCGATACCCAGCGGGCCACCGATACCCAGGCACAGGGCGATAACGCCCACGTTCTCCACAGACGAGTACGCAAAGCGGCGCTTGAGGTCGTCCTGGCGGAACATCGAAAGTGCCGCCACCAAAATGGACAGCGTGCCGACGATCAGCAGCAAAAGTTGCGGATACTCGGCGCCCACGGCCTGGATGGTAAAGCCGTAGAAGCGCATGATCACAAGCATGGCGCACTTAAGCAGCACGCCCGAGAGCAGGGCCGAGACAGGGCTCGGGGCCTGGGAGTGGGCATCGGGCAGCCAAGTGTGCATGGGGAACAGGCCGGCCTTGGTGCCAAAGCCGATCACGATAAACGCAAAGGCGAGGCGCATGAGCGTCGGGTCGAACTGGTCGGCATACGGCAGCACGCACGACAGGAACGCGGCCTCGTGGGCGTTGGGAATCACGTCGGCGGCGTTGGCGTAGATCAACAGCGTGCCGAACAGGCCAAAGGCCACGCCGGCGGTGCAGACCATCGCATACTTCCAAGAAGCCTCGAGGGCCGTCTTGTTCTTGTAGATACCCACGAGGAAGACGGTGGAAAGCGTGGTTGCCTCCACGGCGGCCCACGTGAGGATCATGTTGTTGGACAGGCACGCGAGCAGCATGGTGAACACAAAAAGGCTAAACAGCGCAAAATACTGCTTGGCGCGCTCGGCGGGCATGGAGCCCTCCTCGATATCGGCCTTTACATAGGGCAGCGAGAACAGCCCCGTAAGAAAACCGATAAAGCCGATGAGCAGCACAAAGATGGCGCCCAGCGAATCGAGGTGGAACCACAGGCCAAGAGCGCTCGCGGTTTCGCCGCTCATAAGGACGTCACCGGCCGTCATAATCGACAGCACCAGTACGGCTGCGACGGAGACCAGGTTGAGACCGGCAAATACGTTATAGGACGTATTCTTGGGCAAAAACGCCATGACCAGCGAGAACACCAAAGGAGTCGCGAGCAGGGCGAGAATCAACGTTTCCATGGACTACCCCCTCAGCTCGGACAGGTCGCGCGCATCGAGCGAGTGGGAGTCGTCCCAAATGCGACGCACGACGATGGACATGATGATGACGGCAAAGATGGCGTCGGTGGCGATACCGATCTCGATGATCTCGGGAGCGGTGGGGGCCAAAAGCGCGAGCGTCACGTGGCTGCCGTTTTCCATAAGGCAGTATCCAAAGATCTGCTTCATGATGTTGCGCTGCGAGATGATGCAGGTGAGGCCCACAAAGAAGTGAGCGAAGCTAATGGCGAGCGCAGGCGTTGCGACCTCGGCCGTGGGCAGGCTGATCTGCGTCACGACGGCAAAGCAGATCGCGACCTCCACGGCGATGATGCAAATGGCCCACGCGGGCTTAAGGCCGGCCTTGAGCGATGCGTCGCTCGGCTCGCCCATCTTCTTGTACGCACGGTTGAGGATATAAGGGACCAGGACGACCTTGGTGATAAAGGCAGATCCGGCCCACATAAGCAGCTCCTGCGCACCGGTGGTGGCACCGAGCGTAGCGAGCAGTCCCACGAGCACCAGCGACTGCACCGCATACCAGTTGATGGCATGTTTGATGTTCTTGGAGACGACCACCATGGTGGACGTGACGATCAGAAGGCCGCCAAGGATGTTGACGATCGAATAACCCATGTCGTTCTACCTCCTAACCGATCCAGCTGGCCGAAAGCGGGCCGCTGACGATAACCATGATGATGAGCACGATGAACACGAACGCCATCGCGCGGGGAAGCGGGGCTCCCGCAGCGACCTCGTCGCTCGGCTCGCCGGGCAGGCAATAGCCCATCCACTTAAGGGACCAGGCAAAGGTGGCGACGGTCTCGGCGACCATGATGCACACGAGCACCAGGATCGCGACGTTACCGGCACCCACAGAAAAGCCGCCGGCAATGATCTGGAACTTCGAGAAGAACGTGTTCATGGGCGGCACGCCGGCAATGGCGAGCGCGGCGACACCAAAGCCCACGCCCGAGATCGGGTACTTCTTTACGATGCCGCGAAGCTTGGGCAGCATACGCGTGCCGAGCGTAAAGGAGAACGAACCGGCGATCAGGAAGAACAGGGTCTTGGCGAACGCGTGGTTAAAGATATGGCACACGGCACCGTCAAAGGCCAGCTGGCTGCCAAAGACCGAAAGGCCCAGACCAAAGAACACATAGGAGAGCTGGGCGATCGTGGAGAAGGCCAGCAGACGCTTCATGTCCTTTTGCGGCAGGTACATAAGGAAACCAAAGAGCATGGTGACCATGGCGTCGATAATGGCAACCCAGCCCACGATCTCGGGAATCTCGCCGGCAGAGACGAGTGCACGCGCGAACACGCACACGCCGACCTTGACCATCGAGGCGCCATGCAGGTAGGCCGAAACAGGCGTCGGCGCCTCCATGGCCGAAGGCAGCCACATGTACATGGGAACCTGTGCGGACTTGGCCCAGGCCGCAAACAGCACGAGCAAAAGGACGATAGCCTTGAGCTTGGCGTCGAGGCCGGCAATCGCGGTAATGGCGAAGGTACCGGTATGGGCAAACACGATGGCGGCGCCCAGATACAGGCCGAGCGCACCGATATGCGTAATGATCAGGGCCTTCATGCCGGCCTTCTTGGCCGTAGGCGTCATGTAGTAGCTAATGAGGCCCCAAGAGCACGCACCCGTGATCTCAAAGAACACGAGCTGGCCCAAAAGGGTCGAGCTGTACACGAGGCCGGCCATGGCGCCAATGAAGGTCGCGAGGTACGCGTAGAAGCGACGACGCGGTGCGTCGGGATGCTCACGGTTATTCTCGCTCATATAGGGAATCGAATAGATCACGACAAGCAGGCCGATACCCACAAAGGCGGGCGCGAGCAGCGTGCTCATGCGATCGAAGGTGAATCCCATGACGAGGGTCTGCCCAAACGAGATCAGGGGGACCTGCGTGTCGGGCATGCCAGCGCCGGCGAAATTCGCGGCGAGGGCGATGGTGCAGACCGTCGAGACGGCGGCACCCAAAACGCTGAACCACTTGGCGTACGGACGGGGGAACAGGGCGACGAGCACCGAGGCCACCATCGGGGCCGCAATAGCGACCAAGCCGAGAAGGGACAGACTGACTGCAAATGACATTGTTTCTCCCTTCTCCTACACGCCGACGACCACGAAGACAAACGCCAGCACGGCGATGCCCACGACGGCCCAGGTCTGATTACCGAGCACCTTAAAGCGCGAACGCGAGCAGGAGTTCTCGATCACGCCGCATACGACAAAGTCGATCAGGCACTTCACCAGGAAGATGACTGCACCCAGAACGGCGGCGGCGCCCACGGTCGCGGGCTCGCCCCAGGGGACGAAGATCGCGCAGAACCAAGCGACGACCAGGACCTGTTTCATGGACATGGCAAGTTTGGCCATGGCAAGCGACGGACCCGAGAGCTCGGCGAGCGGACCTTCCTGGAGCTCCTGCTCGGCCTCGGCCTGGTCAAACGGCAGCTTGCCGAGTTCCATGTAGCAGGCGATCGCAAAGGCAATGCCGGCAAGGATCACGGCGACCGGTGCGTCGATGGCACCCGTCATGATGTGCTGACCCATGGTGGCGATGTCGGTGGAACCGCACACCAGGGCGGCGGCAAACAGCGCCAGCAGCATGGACGGCTCGATGAGCACGCTCATGAGCAGCTCGCGGACGCCGCCGATACCGGCGTAGGCGTTGGACGAATCCACACCGCAGAGGGCGAAGAAGAAACGGGCGAGCGCCAGACTGTACATGATGGTGATGGCGTCACCAAAGACCGGGATGGGGCTTTGCGCCGTAAAGAGCGGCAGGCCCATCGCGAGCATAAAGGCGACGGCGAAGAACAGCGGCGGCATAATGCGCAGCGCAAAGCTCGCGTCCTCGCTCTGGGACTCGGGGCGCGCAAAGAGCTTGGCCAGGTCGCGATAGTCCTGCATGATGCTGGGGCCGCGACGGTTGTGCATCTTGGCGCGGATCACGCGGCCGAGACCGGAGAAGAACGGCGCGACGGCCATAACGACCACGCCCTGCAGAACGGCAAGTACGATGTTGTTCATGCTCTCCCCTCCTTAACCCATTTGCACGGCGAGCACGAGGAACACCACGAGTGCCGCGACGATGTAGCAGATATAGATGCTGTAGTTGCCGCCCTCGAGCTTAGTCGCGAGGTCGGCGAGCTTCTCGACACCCTTATGCGGGGCATCGACGAGAACCTTGTCGGGCACGGGCTCCACAGCCTCGGCCACACCGGTGAGCTTCTGGAAGAAGTGCGCGATGGACCAGCAGACGGCCGTGCAGCGGTCACGCAGCGTGTAGAGCGGCTGCATAAACCAGGACACCTCGGAGGCAAAGGTCGTGGCCACGACGGGCATATGCTCGTTGGGAGCATAGCCGCATGCCCACGGCTGGGACTTCTGCACCTTGCCGACGGTCTTGAGCTTGCGATAACCGCAGGCAAGGCCGACGAGCACCACGAGCGCAATGGCGATCGCGGGCGTGGAGGTGGCAGCGCCGGAGTACTGGTTCATGAGCTCCATGCCCTCGGCGGCAAACACGCCACCGTACGGATGCAGCACGGACGCGGCGACATCGACCAGCACGGGCGCGATCACGGGAGCGCCAATGCCCAGCACGACGCAGATGGCCGCGAGCAAGCCCTGCGCAAACACCATGGGGGCGGGAACCTCCTTGGCATTGGCCGCGGCCTCGGAGCGGGGCGCGGAGGCAAAGGAGACGCCATAGGCCTTGACGAAGCACGTGACAGCCAGCGCGCCGGTAATGGCAAGCGCGACGGCAGCGAACACGGCCACGATCATGACGGCCTTGTCGCCCTGCATGGCGGCGTTAAACAGCGACTGGTAGGTAAACCACTCGGACACAAAGCCGTTGAAGGGCGGGATGGCCGAGATGGCAAGCGCGCCAACGAGGAAGCAGATGGCCGTTGCCGGCATACGACGGAACAGGCCGCCCATCTTCTCCATATTGCGCGTACCCGTGGAGTACAGCAGCGCACCGGCGCCCAAGAACAGCTCGCCCTTAAACATCGCGTGGTTAAACGTGTGGTAGAGGGCGGCCATCAAAGCCAGGACGGCGATGCCGACAGAGTTGAGCGCCATGGCGGCCATGGAGGCGCCGACGCCGAGCAGAATGATGCCGATGTTCTCGACGGAGTGATAGGCCAGCAGGCGCTTGATGTCATGCTCCTGCAGGGCGAAGGCCACGCCGAGGACCGACGAGATCGCACCGAAGACCATGACCATAAGGCCCCACCAAACCTGAACGCCCGAGGCGGAGAGCAGGTCGAGACCAACCTTGAGGATACCGAAGATACCGATCTTGATCATGCCGCCGGACATGAGGGCCGACACGTTGGACGGCGCCTCGGGATGTGCCTTGGGCAGCCAGCCGTGCAGCGGGATGATACCGGCCTTGGCGCCAAAGCCAAAGAAGGCGAGCACGAAGCACACGGATGCGACCGCAGGACTAAACTGCGTGGCGCGGAAATCCGCAAAGGCAAACGAGCCACCGGCGAAGTTGGTCATGGTGAGGAAGCTCGCCATGATGAGCACAAAGCCCACGTGCGCGATCACAAAGTAGAGCCAACCGCCATGGATGGAGTTCTCGTTCTCCTCGATCACGACCAGGAAGTACGAGGTCAGCGACATGAGCTCAAAGGCGACCAGGAACCAAAACACGTTGTCGGCGGTGATGACGAGCATCATGGACGCCACAAAGGTGTTAAAGAAGAAGCCGGCGCGGCCCTTTTTGCCCGGGTACTCATCAAAGTAGTTGAGACCGTAGATCGAGCCGGCAAACGCGAGCACCGAGATGAGCGCCACGAACAGGCCGGACAGCTGGTTGAGCAGCAGCTGGAAATGGGCAAACGGGAAGAACACGATGGTGTCGACCGACGTGACATCGCCCAGCACGGCCTGGATACCGGCCACAAACGAAAGCACCGCGGCGACGGCGCCGATTAGGCAGCCAGCGGTCTTGGCGGCGTTATCGGCCTTGATCAGCAGAACCGAGGCGAGCGCACCGATGCACGAGACGGCAAGCGATGCGATAAACAGCGTCATGCTATCCATTGTTTACGCTCCCTTCTGCTTTCTCGGACAGGCCCTGGGCCACAGCGGTAACGTCGACGACCGGACC
>JAXJHR010000066.1:0-12727 GCA_036299165.1 Collinsella aerofaciens
ACGCCGTCCCGTACGCGGCCTAGCGGGCGGCGGGATCAACCGAAGGGGAAGCGGGGGCGCCGGGCGCCCGGATGCGTCATGCCGAAATGGCGCGAAGCACGCGGTTGACAAAACTATAGAGACACGTCCCAGAAAAATCATCGACGAACGCACTACTTTGCGCTGGTGAGGACACCAGTGGTGTCGAAGGCCGGGGTGAAGCTCTCGTCTACCGCGCCGCCCTCTTGCCAAAACATCGTCGTAAAGCCCAGGTCGTCGGCATGGTCGAGCACCAGCTCGTACTCCTCGCGCGTCACGGCGCGCGCCAGGTCGCCGCCCTGCTCGCGCATGAGTGCATTGGGCGTGTACTGGTTCATGACCGAGATCGGCACGTCGCCCACCGTCTGCCACACCAGGTCTAACACGCGGCACGAGTCATCCGCATGCCCCGGCAGCACCAGGTGGCGCACGATGATGCCGCGCTTCATGAGCCCGCCCTCATCCACCAGCTCCCCCCCGCGGCGATCGATCTCGCGCGCCATCTGGGCCAGACCCGACACGGCCACGCGCGGGTAGTCCTTAATATGAGAAAGCGACTGCGCAAGCCCGGCATCGGCATATTTAAAGTCGGTGAGCCACACATCGACCAGGTCGCCCAGCGCCGCCACGGCACTCGCGCGCTCGTAGCCACTCGTGTTGTAGACGATCGGGATGACCAGCCCGCGCGTCCGCGCCGCAGCAATCGCGGCAGGCAACAGGTGCGCATAGTGCGTCGCCGTCACCAAATTGATGTTGTTGGCACCCTGGTCCTGCAGTTCCAGCATAATCTCGACCAGGCGCTCAGGCGAAATCTCAAGGCCAAAATTGCCGGTCGAGATCTCGTGATTCTGGCAGTAGATACATTTGAGCGAGCAGCCGCTAAAGAAGATCGTGCCCGATCCGGCCTCGCCCGAGATAGGCGGCTCCTCCCACATATGAAGCGCCGCGCGGGCCACCTTGAGCGTGTCGTTAGCACCGCATACGCCGCGCGCGCCCTCATCGCGCGCCGCACCGCAACGGCGCGGACACAAATGGCAGGCGGGCGAAAAAAGTTCGGTCAACGACGTCGGCATAAAAACATGCTCCAAAACAACGATTCAGCAGCTCAAACGTAAAGGGCCAGGCCGCGTAGACGGCTCCGTCCCTAAGGCGCCGTAATCGTCCGACACGATTTTTGTAATGTCAAGACTGGAATCCACAAAGTGCCGCTTTATGATGTAGGTATTCCGCCCCCCGCGGAGCAACTGGGTGAACCGTCGCGTTTATTTAGGGAGCCCACACAGTCGTACCTAGTACAGGTATCCTTCGTTGTTAAGGACGCTGGAACAGTCGATGAGGGCACCCACCTGTTTTAGGTGGGTTCATTTTCGTAACGTGGGGGGTGGTTTTCTTTTGCCGAAAATCACCATTACAGTCCATATGGATCCCCGTCGGCATCCCGACAAGCCATCGACAACATCCCAATATCTGGTAAGCGCGTGATTATCGCTGCGTGCAATTACATGCACCCCCCTTGGTCGAGTATTATGGTTCGGCTATGCCCTTTGCGCATGGCGTTCTTCTGACCTTTTCCTTCGACGCTTGGCGGTTTTTAGATTCATGGCTTCATCCCCGAGCTACATACCGTACCTATGCGTGGCAGCGGCGGCCTTTATCACGACCTTCCTCGCGGTGCCCCTGGTCAAGCGCTTGGCAATTAAGCTCGATGCCGTCGACTATCCTTCTAAGCGCCGCATCAACACCAAGCCCATCCCGCGTTTGGGCGGAACGGCGGTGTTTTTGGGCCTGGTCGTTGCCTGCATTGTGCAAATCCTAGGCACCTGGCACCTAGGCTGGCCACCCGTCCTGGTGCCGCACCCGCGCCTTCACATTAGCTATCCCATGCTGGCGCTCTCCTTTACCGTCATCTTTGCGACCGGCGCTATCGACGACGTCTTCCAGCTCAAGCCCAAGCAAAAGCTGGCCGGACAGGTCCTCGCCGCGCTCATCGCCTGCATGGGCGGCCTGCGGATCGGCGTCATCGTCAACCCGTTTGCCCCCGGCGAGATCATGCTCGGATGGCTCGCCTACCCCATTACCGTGATCTATCTGGTGGCATTCACCAACATCATTAACCTCATCGACGGCCTCGACGGCTTGGCCACGGGCATCTGCGGCATCGCGTCGTTCACCATGTTTTCGATGGCCGTTCTCTCAGGCCGCATCGACGCCGCCGCGCTCTCCATTGCGCTCTTTGGCGCCTGTCTGGCCTTTTTGCGCTACAACTTCAACCCCGCAAGCATCTTCTTGGGCGACTCGGGGTCGCTGCTTCTAGGCTTTGCGTTGGGCTCCATCTCGCTGCTCAACGTGAGCCGCACCGCCGCGCTCACCTCGCTTATCATCCCGCTCATCGTTGCCGGCGTGCCCATCATCGACACGTTTAGCGCCATTGTGCGCCGCAGGCGCGCCCACATTAGCATTGGGCAGGCCGACAAGGGCCACATCCACCACCGCCTGATCCAAGAAGGCTACAACCAAAAACAGGCCGTGCTGCTCATCTATGCCTGGTGCATCATGCTTTCGGCCGGCGCCGCCGCGATTAACCAGGTCGAGGTGCCCATGCGTGTGCTCATCTTTACCGTGCTCGCCATTGGCTCGGCGGCCTTCGCCAAGCACCTGCACCTGTTTGAACCCGTGCTGCGCCACCATTACAACAAGCGTACGCACGAGGACGAGCTCGTCACCCCCGACGACCCCGCCTTTAAGCAGGAGGAGCAGGCAGCCGAGGAGCGCAAAGAAGAGCGCCACCACAAGCTCTAGGGCAAGCTGCCGAGGATGTGCCAAGGCACCGTTAGCCAAGCGCGGCCGCGCCGCACCCATCGCACATGCCGCACCACGCGCGTCCCTCTCCCGCCCCTCGCCTACTTACGCACCGCCCCTCCAATAAACGCGTTATCATCTTGACCCATGAACATACGTTAGGAGCAATCATGCCAAACGAGAACAGCTACGAAGTCGCGCTGCAAAAGAGCAACGCCATTCGCGAGGGCCTGGCCAAAACGCCCGAGAAGTTCACCATGCTCACCGGCGACCGCCCCACCGGCCGTCTGCACCTAGGCCACTACTTCGGTACCCTCAAGGGCCGTGTTGAGCTGCAGAACATGGGCGCCAAGACCAACGTGCTCATCGCCGACTACCAGGTCATCACTGACCGCGACACGACCGAGCACATCCAGGACAACGTGTACAACATGGTCATGGACTACCTTGCCTGCGGCATCGACCCCGACAAGACCATGATCTACGCGCACTCCGCCGTGCCCGCCGCCAACCAGCTCATGCTGCCGTTCCTGTCGCTGGTGTCCGAGGCCGAGCTGGCGCGCAACCCCACCGTCAAGGCCGAGATGGAGGCCTCGGGCCACGAGCTCACCGGCCTTCTGCTCACCTACCCGGTACATCAAGCCTGCGACATCCTGTTCTGCAAGGGCAACGTGGTACCCGTCGGTCGCGACCAGCTGCCGCACATCGAGCTTACCCGCACCATCGCCCGCCGCTTTAACAACCGTTACGGCAAGGTGTTCCCCGAAGTCGACGCGCTGCTGTCCGAGACCCCGCTACTGCCCGGCCTTGACGGTCGCAAGATGAGCAAAAGCTACGGCAACGCCATCAACATCTCGATGACCGCTGAGGAGACGGCCAAGCGCATCAAGAAGAGCCAGACCGACTCTGAGCGCATGATCACGTTCGATCCCGAGAACCGCCCCGGCGTGTCCGGTTTGCTTTCGACGGCCGCCATCTGCACCGGTCGCTCCGAGGTCGAAATTGCCGAGGAGATTGGCATGGGCGGCTCCGGCCAGCTCAAGAAGTACGTGACCGAGGCTGTCAACGAGTACTTCGCACCGATCCGTGAGCGTCGTCAGCGCTACGAGAACGATCTGGACTATGTGAAGGACGTGCTGCACGAGGGCAACCGTCGCGCCAACGAGATCGCCGAGCAGACCCTGGCAGAGGTTCAGGACGCCATGGGTATGGTGTACTAGGCAAAGCGCCTTCGCACAACATAGACGGTGAGGCTGAATCCTCACCGAAACAGGAACAGGCCCGCTGGCAGTTAGTTGCCAGCGGGCCTGTTCCCGAAGTACACCGTTGAATCGCACAGAGGGGAGGAATGCGAATCAAACTCAACAGGGCAGGCTTTTTCATCGCCTATTGCCTGCTCCGTTGCTGAATACAATATAGTTCACCTTGGTTTACTTTGTAGCGTCAATATACGCCGCCACACCTTCTCCATAAGTTAGCTCCGGTAAACTAAAACCACCACGAAGGGGACAGGCACCTTTGTGGTGATTTTGACGAAGCCCGCCACTACAGCCCGGCAGGCCAGCGACAGGCGGCCAGATCAACATGCATGGGATCGGCAAACGTCACGCCCTCCCCCATTAAGAGCTCGCGCTGAGCATCGGGGCCACCAAAGGCAAAGCCCTCACAGATACGGCCGTCGGCAAACACCACGCGATGGCAGGGAATCTCGCCGGGGCGCGGATTGCTGTGCAGCGCGTAACCCACGTACCGCGCACTTCGTGGACGACCGGCAAGCAGCGCCACCTGACCATACGTGGCGACCATCCCCTCGGGGATCTGCTCGACCACCTCGTACACCCGCTCAAAAAAGCCCTCAGACGCCATCGCATGCTCCCTTCCACCCGGAAAAGCATAAACCACCACAAAGGTGCCTGTCCCCTTTGTGGTGGTTTATGGCAGGTCGGTTAGTTGGCGGGCTGGAAGAAGGCTACTGCTACGGCGCCGGGGCCAACGTGGGTACCGATGGTGGCGCCGATGGTGTGAACGGGCAACTCGCCCTCGGTGTGGCCAGCCCAAAGTACCGCGCTGTCCTCGATATACTTCTTGAGCACCGCATCCGAAAGACCCGTATAGCCGAGCGCCAGCGGCATGGAAAAGTCGATGCCGCCCGCCTTTTCGACCTTTTGGTTCAGCAGGTTGCGGCCGTTCTTGGAACCGCGCGCCTTGCCCAGCTGCACGATCAGTCCGTCCTCGGCGGCCACAACGGGCTTCACGTTGAGCAGCGTACCCACGGCGCCGGCCGCAGCAGACAGACGACCGCCGCGCACCAGGTACTCCAGTGTCTCGAGTAGGCCGATAACCACCACACGGTCGCGCACGGCCTCGACAGCCGCCGCGATCTGAGATGCACTGCGGCCCTCGTCCACCAAGCGCAGCGCATATTCGACCAGGACGCGCTCGCCCAGGGTGACGTTGTTGCTGTCTACCACGAACACGTCGCCACCTGGCGCCTCGGCAAGTGCGGTACGGGCACTCTGATTGGTGCCTGATAGCTTAGCGCCCACGGTAATAATCACGGCCTCGTCGCCGGCCTCACGCGCCTCGACGATGGCCTGCGAAAACGCGTACGGGTTGACCTGGCCGGTCTTGGGCAGCTCATCGCGCTCCACGAGCATCTCGTAAAAGCGCTGGTGATCGATGTCGATGCCATCCATGTACACATCGGTGCCAAAGGTGACGGACAGCGGCAAAACGGCCAGTGCCGGGTGCTCCGCCGGCGACATATCGCTTGCGGAATCGGTAATAATGCGGACGGACATAGCGAATCCTTTCTTGCGCAGGTCCCGCGCAGGGAATTTTGACAGCAAGGCCCCGGCACGGTATACGCGCTCAAACAGGACTATGCAGTTGTTAATTGGAAGCAAAAGCCTTGGCGGCCCTACAGCTCGCGCAGGGTGTTAAGAATCGTGCGCAGCGACGCATACATCTGCTCGCGCTGCTCCACACCCATAGCCTTACCGGTGGTATCGAGCACTTCGTGGATGATGCGGTCGGCCTCGCCCATGCTCTCGCCGCCCAGAGCGGTCAGGCGCACCGGAGCACGATACTTAACGGCGGCATCGCCCGAATCATCGACCTCGACGTAGCCGCCCTCCTCCAGATGCGCAAGCGTACGCGAGACGGCGGCGCGGGTCACGCCTGCCATGCGAGCCAAGTCAGCGCCAGTCAGGCCGTCCTTGCTGCGTTCAAGATAGTACAGGCACATCACGTCGGAGCCCTTGAGGCCCAGCCTTGCGCCCTCGGATGTCTTAATGCGCTGGATCTCCTTGTAGAGCCCACTGATCAGTCCGACAAAGTCCTCGAAACGTGTCTCGTCGTTCTGCTGCATGGGAGACGACCGCCTTTCGCTTGCATAATGCTTACGGGTAAACATCTTAGTCGCATAAGGCGACACCCGTACCCAAATACCCCATTTGTTAACCCATCAACATAAAAACCACCACAAAGGGGACAGGCACCTTTGTGGTGGTTTTGACCGGCGAACATGATCCGCAGACGCCGCTACAGCTCCACACAGGGATTGTCGCGGGTCACAAGCGTCTTAACGACAACCGTCGCTCCCAGATAGCGCTCGAGCAGCTCGGCTAGGCGATCGATCGCGGCCTGGCAATCCCCCATCCGCTCGGGCTCCACGCACTCAATCGCCAAGAACGCATCGGCCGAATCGTCGGACAGCGCCGTGCGAACGCCGTCGCGCCAGTTCCAGCAGCGGCACACGGCGCCCGCATCATCGATGTAGGCGAGCTCGCCGGGCAGCGTCGGATCGTCCGCCTCCTCGCCAAGCGGCAAGAATGCATCGCCACCGTCGGTCACCTTCAAGCGAAGGTCTCCCTCGATCGCATGCAGATCCTCGCCTCCCACGGGCAGCGCGTAGGTCAGCGACACCGTGTTGTAGATATCCACCGCGGGCGTAATGTGGCCCACCGGCTTGCCTTTGAGCACGCGTTTGAGCAAGTTCTCGATCGAGCAGCGCGCGCCTTTCTTGGTCTTGAACAGACGATAGGCCTCGCGCCATGCCTTGACCGGTGCGTTCTCGCTGATAGTGTCGCTGGTCAGATGACGCTCCGCATCGATATTGGCGCGGTCGAGCAACGCCGCAATCGCATCCACGTCCTCTTGAGAAATCTGAGCCGTGGGCTTCATGCCCTCCACGACCACAACACCGACCGCTGCCTGCGGAAACAGCTCCCAGAATGAATCCTCGGCAATAAAGCTCTTCATACGCTCTCCCTTCATTGTGCGCGCCCGAGTGAGGGCGCCTAAACAAAAAGCGCCCTCACAACGGCCACCTTCAAAGTCCTACGGTGCCGTCACAAGAACGCTTGCGCTGTCCCCATCCGGAGAAGGGGACGATATGTCAGGCGTATTGTAACCCGAGTCATCCACGCGAGCAAAACCACCACAAAGGTGCCTGTCCCCTTTGTGGTGGATATGGACTCACGGCGAAGCTAGTGGCGAAGTCCCAGCAGCCCGCGGCCGCGATGACGGGCGTCGGCGTGTACTTGAACGTGCGGGCCGGCGGCTTTGACGGACTCGGGCAGGTGCGAGTACTTCTTCTCGAAGTTCTCCTCGAACATCACCGCCAGGTTGTGCGCGGCCTCGTCATAGCGCGCGGTGCTCTGCCAGTATTGGCGCGGCACCAGGATGTCATCGGGCACGCCGTGGCACGTCGTGGGAATGTCGACGTTAAAGATGTCGTCGTGCACAAACTCGCTGTCCTCGATGGTACCGTCGAGGGCGCGCGCGACCAGGGCGCGCGTGTAGGCCAGCTCGATGCGATGGCCCACGCCGTAGCCGCCGCCGATCCAGCCGGTGTTGACCAGGTACACGCGCGTGCGGCCGTCGGCAATGCGCTCGCCAAGCATCTTGGCGTAAACCATGGGGTCGAGCGGCATAAACGGCTCGCCGAACAGCGAAGAGAACGTGGGCGTGGGCTCGGTGACGCCGACCTCGGTGCCGGGAATCTTAGCCGTAAAGCCCGTCACAAAGTGGTACATGGCGGCGTCGGCCGTCAGGCGCGAGATGGGCGGCAGCACGCCAAAAGCGTCGCAAGTCAGGAACAGCACGACACTCGGAGTGGTGCCCATGCCCTTAGTCCACGCGTTAGGAATGTGCTCCACGGGATAGGCCACGCGCGTGTTGTGCGTGATCGAGATGTCGTCGTAGTTGGGCTTGCGGTTCTCGTCGAGCACCACGTTTTCGCAAATGGCGCCAAAACGGACGGCGTTGAAGATCTCGGGCTCGTGGAAGGCGTCCAGGCCCTCGCATTTGGCGTAGCAGCCACCCTCGATGTTGAAGATGCCCATGTCGGACCAACCGTGCTCGTCGTCGCCGATCAGCAGGCGCGTGGGGTTGGCAGAAAGCGTGGTCTTGCCCGTGCCGGACAGGCCAAAGAACACGGCAGTCTCGTGCGTGACGGGATCCATGCTGGCCGAGCAGTGCATGGGCAGCACGTCATCCTCGACGGGCAGCAGATAGTTCATGACGCTAAAGATCGACTTTTTAATCTCGCCGGAGTAGCCGGTGCCGGCGACCAAAATCACGCGCTCCTGGAAGTTGATGACCACGGCGGCGCTGGAGTTGAGGCCCTTGATGGCAGGATCGCACTGGTAACCGGGCGCTGCGAGCACGCAGAAGTCGGGCTCGCCGGTGCGCGCGATTTCGCGGGCGAGCGGACGGGCGAGCATTTGCTTAATGAAGAGTGCCTGGCTGGCACGCTCGCAGGCAACAAGCAGGCGACGCGTGTGGTTGCGGTCAGCGCCCGCCATGCCGCGCGTGACGAACACGTCGCGCTCGTTGAGATAGTCGACGATGCCGGCCTTGATGGCCTCATAGCTCTCGACGGACAGTGGGCGGTTGACCGCACCCCAGGCGATCTTGTCGTGAACATCGGGGGTGTCAACGATAAAACGATCGTTGGGCGAACGACCAGTGCGCTCCCCCGTCTCGATCACGAGCGCGCCATTAGAAGCCATACGGCCCTCTTTGCGACGAATAGCGTGCTCGACAAGCTCTGCCGCCGGCAGGTCCACCAGCAGACGGGGTTGATTCTCGGCGGGATCTTCAACGAGCGTAATACCAAAGTTGGACAGAACTTCTGCAGGGGTAACACCAGGCATGGGGCCTCCTTTAAAAACGCGACACGTTGACGCGACGCGCACTTTACTCACGTAAAGCCTGTTGTACCCGATATGCAAAAACGTTTTTGCGGCAAGGGCGGCAAGCCCGCCCAACGGTCAAAAATCGCAGGCAAGCGGCCTAGTCATTGGGGACGCTTTTAAACGACTAGTCATTGGGGACACTCTTGATCTTGAACAGGCAACATTCAAGGAATGTCCCCGGATGCCGGCATTAGGGACGTTCCCAAAGTGCCGGCACATAAGGAACGTCCCTAAGTGCCGACTACAGCGGCAGGCCTTGGCCAAGCATGGCTATGGCGCTCATCAGGACCAGCATGCCGGCAGCGTAGGGCAGCACCGCGCCCAGGAGTTCGGCATCCTTACCGCGCACGTGCACGGCGGCAAGACCAATGGCGAGGGTCTGCGGCGAGATCATCTTACCGGCGGCGACGCCCAGGGCGTTCAATGCGACCATCCAGTAGTCGCTCACACCCAGCGCAGTGGCGGCCTGGCTCTGAATGGGACCAAACAGCATGCCCGAGGACGTACCCGAGCCGGTCACGAACGCACCGACTGCGCCGATCCACGGAGCCAGAATCGGGTAGAGACCGCCGGCGACCGCAATGCAAAACGCACTGATCGACGAAATCATGCCGGCATAGCCCATCACCTTGGCGCAGCCCAGTACCGAAAGCATCGTGATCACCGTCGGCGTCATCTGCTTCACAGTCGCGGCCAGCACCTCGCCCATCATGCGCGGCGAAGCGCCCTGAATGGCACCGCCGACAAACGCCGCCAGGAAAATCCAGACGCCTGGCGTGTTGATCCACGAAAACGTAAGCATACCGGGATTCTCACCGCAATACACCTGCACATGGCTCGCAAACGGCGCGAGCGCAGCATGTACAGCGGGCACCAGATTAGACGTGCCCAGCAGCAACACAAAGATCAGGATGAAGCACGACCAAGCCGAAAGCGCCGACTTAACGGTGAGCTTCTCCCCCGCCTCGATATTCATGTGAAAGCGTGCGTCCAGATGCCCCGACTTCTCGGCACGCATGGCAAGCGCAGCTGTCAGCGCGAGCGAAACGATGGATCCTACGACCACGGCCAGCTCGGGGCCCACAAACATGGCAACGACCAGAGCCGCGCCAACAAACGAAACGCCGGAGAGCAACGCCACGCCGGCAACACCGTGCAGACGCTCGCCCACACTCGCGGCATTGCCCTGGTCATCGGCAACACGGCCCGCAACCAGCACAATAAATAGCGGCATCACCACAAAGAACGGTGCGAGCTGCACCAGCTGAACGGTCGCTAGGTGAAGGGAATCCAAACCCACCAGGTCGGCAACGGACACCGTGGGGATGCCGATGGAGCCGTAGGGCGTGGGCACGCCGTTGGCCAGCAGGCAGATGAGCACGGCAGGCACGGCCTCAAAGCCCAGGCCCGCGAGCATGCCGGCGGGAATGGCGACAGCGGTACCGAAGCCGGCCATGCCCTCCATAAAGCCACCGAAGCACCAAGCCACGAGCAGCGCCAGCAGACGGCGGTCGCTGCTGATGGAGGTGATCATGCTGCCGATCACGTCCATGGCGCCCGTACGAACGCACAGGTTATACGTGAACACCGCGGCGATGATCACCAGGACGATGGGCCACAGAGCCATCAAAAAACCTTCGAGCGAGGCGGTCGCGATCTGCGCTGCCGGCAGGTGCCACCATGCGAAGGCAAGCAAGCACGAAAGGACAAACGATCCGATAGCGGCCTTCCAAGCTGGCCATTTAAAGCACAGCAGCATCACGACCAGCCAAATAATCGGCACAAGAGCCAGTATGAATGCGGCGACGTCCATAGGTAGAAGCTCCTTGGTACCGCGTGGGCGGCATCGGGGGTGTCACAAAACTTCAACAGGATACCGCACGTTTACCGACAAATTACAGCCGCCCGCCGAAATTATTGAACAATCCGTTCAAAAACACGAACGAACACCGTCGCGTCTATACTAAAGCGCAGCAATAGAAAGGACTCCGCTTTGAGCATCACGCCCCTCGATAGCATTCGCCGCGCCATCGCCCGCCGCAACGGCGTCTCCAACCCCGCTGCATCGAGAGACGGCGCCGCGAAGGCCCAGGGCGGCCGCATCGAGAACGGCCTCTTCCCTGCCTCGCACACTGCCGAGGAACTCGCACGCATCCAAGAGCTGAGTCAGCGCAACGCCGGCGGGCCCGATAGCAGCCAAGCCACACGTCGCCGGCGCGAACGCGATCGCAAGCCCGGCCCCGTCCGCCGCATGGTCAACGCTTGGTGGAACCGTCTGCTCGGTGCCGTCTACGGCGGCGGGTTCTCCACGCAAGAGGCTGAATACGAAGAGCACGCCACCAGCCGCGACTATCTTTGGAACACCCTCGGCACCGCCGTGTGGGGTCTGGCGTTTCCGTTGCTCACCATCGTGTCTACGCAGCTCGTGGGCGCCGAAGAAGCCGGCAAGTTCTCCATCGCCTTTGTCACCGGCACGCTCATCATGATCGCGTGCAACTACGGCGTGCGCAATTTCCAGGTCTCGGACATCGACGAAAAGACGTCCTTTGCCTCCTACCAGCTCAACCGCTGGCTTTGCGGAGCGCTCGCCCTAGGCTGCGGCCTCATGTACAGCAGCGCCCGCGGCTATGACACGCAGATGGCGACGATCGGCCTGGGCGTCTACCTGTATAAGGTCATCGACGGCGTCGCCGACGTGTACGAAGGCCGGCTGCAGCAGGCCGACAAGCTCTACTTGGCTGGAATGAGTCAAACGCTACGCTCCGTCGGCGTCATCGCGGTCTTCAGCGTGGCGCTGTTCTTCACGCGTAGCATGCCCATCGCGGCCATTGCCATGGGCATCGCCGCGATCGCCTCGCTCGTGCTGGTCACCGCGCCGCTCGCCCTGCTCGTGACCGAAAAATCGCGCCGCGTAAGCCTGCGCGAGGTCGGCCACCTGTTTGTCCAGTGCGCCCCACTCTTTGGCGCGCTATTCCTGTTCAATCTTATCGAGAGCATGCCCAAGTTTGTGATGGAAGGAACACTGGCCTACAAATACCAGTTGTACTTTAATGCCCTGTTTTTTCCAGCTCAGGCTATTCTGTTGAGCATTGGATTTGTCTATAAACCGCAGTTCCTGCGCTTGTCGAGCATTTGGGCTAATCCTCGCAAGCGTCGTCGCTTTGACCTGATTATTGTTGCCGTTATGGCGCTGATCGTGGTCATCACCGGCGTGTGCGCCGCATTTATGGCAGGTCCCGGTATTCCCCTCATGAGCTTTATATACGGTCTCAGCTTTGAACGCTACCGTACGCTGGCGCTGCTGATGGTCGTCGCCGGCGGCGTCACCGCGGCCATCGACTTTATCTACGCCATCATCACGGTGCTGCGCCACGCTGGAGACGTCACCAAGATCTACCTGATCTGCTTTGCCGTGAGCGTGGTGCTCCCGGTGATTCTGATCAATCTGCTCGGCCTGATGGGCGCCGTCGTGAGCTACCTGGCCATTATGGCCCTACTGCTGGTACTGTCGATTATCGAGTACGCCCACATCCGCCAACGCATAGAGAGGGACCGGAATCCGTACGGCGCCTAATTGCGTCGATGGGAGAAGCTAATTTGCGGTGGAATCACCCCGGCTGGAGTCTCGTTGCGGACACGTAAAACTAAGTGAGTAGATTTTTACCGAATCCCCGACCACACCGACAGAGCACAAGTCTGTGACCTGC
>JAXJHR010000067.1:0-6730 GCA_036299165.1 Collinsella aerofaciens
AAGCTTGAGGGCGAGATTGCCGAGCTTGAGGAGATCCTCTCCAGCGAGGAGAACATCAAGAAGGTCATCAGCGACGAGCTGGCCGCGGTCAACAAGAAGTACGTGATGCCGCGCCGCACGGGCAGGATCGAGCCCCATGAGGTTATCGAGGTAAGCCTGGAGCCCGAGGTCGAGGAGTATCCGGTCACCATCATGCTCTCGCGCGACGGCTACCTTAAGAAGATGACCGACCGCGTGCTCAAGAAGGCTACCACGCTCAAGTACAAGGACGGCGACAAGCCCTTTATCGAGTTCCCGTCCTCCAACACGCACGAGCTGCTCGTGTTTACCAACAAGAGCCAGGTATACAAGTGCAAGGTTGCGGCGTTTGAGGACACCAAGTCGGCCCAGCTGGGCTCGTACCTGCCCACCGATCTTGAGATGGAACCCGACGAGAGCGTCATCTGGGTCATCGACCCCGAGGACTATAAGGCCGACGTGCTGTTTGTCTTTGAAAACGGCCGCGTGGTGCGCGTCGCGCTTTCTGGATACGTCACCAAGACCAACCGCAAACGCCTCAAGAACGCCATCTACAGCGGCAGCAAGCTGCTGTATGCCCAGGTGCTCAAGGAGGACCGCGACATCGCGCTGGTCTCGAGCGACTACCGCCTGATGAACTTCAACACGTCGCTGCTCAAGACCAAGACGACCACCAACACGCAGGGCGTCCAGGCCTTTACGGCCAAGAAGGGCCGCTCGGTCACCACCGTCGGCACGACCGAGGAGATCCTTGGCGCCGGCGTCTCGGCCGAGAAGTTCACCGCGCAGAGCCTACCCTCCGCTGGCGCCCTCATGAAGGAAAACGACATGCCGAGCCTGTTTGACTAACAGCCGTCTGGCCGGTTCCGACAGCCCAGCCCCCTTGAAACGCAGCAAGGCCCGAATGGTTCAAATGAACCTTTCGGGCCTTGCTCGTTATTGGAGATGCGCGCTAGGCGAGCTTGCGAGCGAGCTCTCGCACCTCTTCCAGTTTGGGCGACGATGCCATGCTGTCGCGCTCGGTCATACCGCTGATGGTGACAATGCCCTGGTCCTCCCACTTGCAGTACGCGCATGTGGCCCTGTACATAGCAATCGCCGCATCATAGACGCCCTCGCTGTGGCTATCGAGCAAAAGGGCCGTCTTGGTGAACGGGAAGCTTGTAGCACCAAAGGCGTACAGGCGGTCGATGGCGGCCTTCTCCTGCGCAGTGATATCAAACCAGTAGATAGGCGAAGCGAAGACAACCATATCGGCGCCTTTCAGCGACTCGATCACGTCGGCCATGTCATCCTTCTGCACGCAAGTGCCCTCGTGGGCGAAGCAATACTGACACCCCAGGCAACCACCGATTTTCTTGCTGGCAACACGGACGACCTCGACCGTATTGCCGCCCTCACGCGCGGTCTCGGCAAACGCCTCGACCATGGTGTCGGTATTGGCGCCCCTGCGCGGGCTACCACTCAATACAACGATATTCATAGAAATCTCCCTCCCTCATGCCGCAGGCGCGCGGCATATTTTTTTTGTTTTAACCAAAACGTATGGGGTTATTCAATCGCCTCGTTTCAGCTACCCCCACTCTTTAGAAGAATCGCTGCTGGAGACTTGGCATTGAATCAAGGCACGCCTTATTTCAGATATTCCTCAAAGAATGCCTTCAGCTTTCCAAACGGAATGATATCCATCTGATCGTAGAGGTCGGTATGGCTGGCACCGGGGATAATGAGCAATTCCTTGTTGTCCCCCGTCAGCTTGCTATACGCGGTTTCGCTGAAATAGCGGGAGTGCGCCTTTTCGCCGTGCACCAGCAGCACGGCGGAGCGGATCTCGCCGGCGTACTGCAGAATCGGCATATTCATAAACGACAGCGAGGACGTCACGTTCCAGCCGCCGTTGGAATTCAGGCTGCGGGGATGGTAGCCTCGCGGAGTCTTGTAGTAGGCGTAATAGTCCTTCACGAACTGCGGTGCATCCTCCGGCAACGGATCGACCACGCCGCCCGCCAGCGCATAGCTGCCGTCTTTATAGTCCTCGGTGCGCTGCGCGTTCAACGCTTTCCGCTTTTCAAAGCGCGCCTGCTCGGAATCCTCGGCGTCAAAATAGCCGTTTGCGGTCACGCGGGTCATATCGTACATGGTCATAGCCGCGGTAGCTTTTATACGGGTGTCGATGGCTGCTGCATTGACTGCCATGCCGCCCCAACCGCAGATACCGATGATGCCGATACGCTCCGGGTCAACGCTTTCCTGCACAGAGAGGAAATCCACCGCTGCGCAGAAGTCCTCGGTGTTGATGTCCGGGGATGCTACATAGCGGGGCGTACCGCCGCTCTCGCCGGTATAGGACGGGTCGAAGGCAATTGCGAAAAAGCCCAGCTCCGCCATCTTCTGCGCGTACAGACCGGAGGACTGCTCCTTCACCGCGCCAAACGGGCCGCTGACGGCGATGGCGGGCAGCTTGCCTTCCGCATTCTTAGGCACGTACACGTCGGCAGCCAGCGTGATGCCGTATCGGTTGTGGAAGGTCGCCTTGCTGTGCTCAACCTTGTCGTTTTTGGGGAACACCTTGTCCCATTCCTGCGTCAGTTTCAACTGCTCCATGCCTAAGCCTCCTTGTCGGTCGCTTTAAGGTATTGCTCGTCGTCCACGGGCTCCAACCACTCGTTGGAGGCATCCTCGCCCGGAACCTCCACCGCGAGATGGGAGAACCAGCTGTCGGGCGCCGCACCGTGCCAGTGCTTTACGCCCGCGGGAATATTTACTACATCGCCGGGGCACAGCTCCTGTGCCGGTTTGCCCCATTCCTGGTAATACCCTCGACCAGCCACGCAGACGAGGATCTGTCCGCCACCGCTTTTGGCGTGATGGGTGTGCCAGTTGTTGCGGCAACTGGGCTCGAACGTAACGTTGTAAATGCCGACCTGCTCGGTGGAAAGGGGTGAGAGGTAGCTTTGACCGATAAAGTACTTCGCGAATGCGTCGTTGGGGGCACCGATGGGAAAGGCCATCTCGTTTTGATGCTTAGCTCTTGCGTCGGCGGCATCGCTATCCGCCCAGACCTCCTTCGCCATGCGGAAGGCCGCCCACGCCTTGGGCCATCCCGCATAAAACGCCGCGTGCGTAAGGATTTCCGCTATCTCAGCCCTGGTCACGCCGTTGTTCTTTGCGGACATCAGATGATATTGGAACGAAGAGTCCGTCAGTCCCTGCGCCATCAGGGCCACCACCGTCACCACGCTGCGGTCTCGAAGGGAAAGCCTGTCTTCTCGGCTCCACACCTCGCCGAACAGCACATCGTCATTGAGCTGTGCAAATTTGGGGGCAAAATCCCCCAGGGCATCTCTACCTGCCGTCTGTTTAATTGCCATGATTGATTTCCTCCTATCGATGGTTCTGGACACAAATCTCTTTCCGCGCGGCCAAGCTGCCCGCCCAGATTTCCATGCCCATTCGTTGCGCCTGCTCAAGGGCGGGGTGCCCGGCGATTTCGCCCACACCGTTCACGCCACCGGCGAAAACCGTTCCGGCAAGCGTGCAGCGGGCGAAGCAGTCAACCCATCCCTGCACCGCCTTCTTCGCGCCGTCGAAGGTCGAGCGCCCGTCCTCCGCCGCCGTCGCCAGCAGATACGCCTCGGTGAATGCATAATCGGAGCCGAAAAGCGGGTTGGCGCGGTCCAACATGGTCTTGAGCTGGCCGCAGACGCTGTAGTAGTAGACGGGCGTTGCGAACACCAACACATCCGCGTCGTGCATCTTGGCGGCAATTTCCACGGCATCGTCTTGAATGACGCAGTGCCCCAGCTTTAGGCAGGCAAGGCACCCCTTGCAGAAGCCGAGCTGCTTTTCGCGCAGGTGCACGGTTTCCACGCTGTGGCCCGCTTCTCGCGCTCCTTTGGCGAAGGCGTCCGCCAACGTCTCGGAATTGCCGTTCTTTCGAGGGCTTGAAGAGACTATCAAAACCGTTTTGCTCATTACGGAATACCCCTTGCACTCCTTATAGATATTGACGAAAATAAAGGTAATACCTAGACCTAACTTTAGGTCAAGGAGTAAATTCGAGATTTATCCGGAGGGACCATGTACACAATCGGACAGGTGGCGGAGATATTCGGTCTGCCCGTTTCCACGCTGCGCTATTACGACAAGCAGGGATTGTTCCCGGAATTGGAACGGACGTCCGGCATTCGCCGATTCGGCGATACGGAACTCGAGGCGCTTCGGGTCATCGAATGCCTGAAGAAGGCTGGAATGGAGATTAAGGACATCCGACTGTTCATGGAATGGTGCGCGGAGGGCCCATCGACATATCCTGAGCGCAAGGCCATGTTCGAGGAGCGAAGGGCCCACATGGAGTCGGAGATCGCAAACATGAACCGTGCGCTGGATATGTTGAAGTTCAAATGCTGGTACTACGAGCAGGCGATCCAAGATGGCAACGAGGATAGAGTGAAGGCGCTGATTCCCGACAATTTGCCGGAAGAGATCAAAAGTGCCTACGAAAACGCCCACGCTCAATAATGCCGCCCGATCTCAAGGGAATTCGGTGAGGAGTCCTCTTCGGTTAGTGATGTACTTCTTTCCCTTGATGTCGTAGCGCTTCGCCTCATAGAAGACGAAGGCGTCGCGGAGGTACGAGATATAGCGCCCGACGGTGACGTGGTTGGTGGGAACCCTGTTGGCGTCGAGGACGTTGGCGATGTTGTTGGGCGAGTTGAGGTTACCGGAGTTGTCCATCATGTACTCGGCCAGCCTCTCCAACACGGTGGAGTCGGTACGTATTGCGGTCTACCCAAGCCATAATCCACTCCTTCTCGGTTTCGAAACTCGATTATTTCTAAAGTTTCGAAACCGAGAAGGCAATGTGCACAAGGATGCATCGAGGAGCGAATCCCAGTAGCGCCATGTCAGCAGCGATGCCGGGCGCATTCGCACGTGCTACAATCCAACCACCAGAGATGAAAACACAGTCCCCGTCGGGTAGTCGTGGGCGTGCGGGAGTCCGCATCAGTAACCTACCTCCTTGGTTGTCCCTTCTCTGCATGGAAGCGAATGGGAGAAGCTCTCGTTCTTCGGCGACAAGGCCACTGAAACAAGCAAGCCCGCGAAGAACCCCAAGCGGCGCGCTCGCGAGGTAGCGAAAGCCCTTAAACGGCCCGCGGTGAGCACCAAGGCACAACAGGCGCTCGCGGCACAGCGGGAAGCGATGAAGCGGGAGTCGGCCCAAGCAAGAAGCCAGCGTCGCGCGGATGAGGCGGAGGCGCGCTTCGAGCAGCGAGAGCTGAAGCGCAAACAGAAGCATCGCGGGCATTGATCGCCATTTGCAGCAAGGCAAACCATATACAGCAGCGGCGCCAGTTCCACTTGAAGCCGACGCCGCGTAGACGCCGATGGTGACGACTATGCACGGGCACGGGCGCGCCACTGCACTTCGCAGTTTGCTTCTCAAGTATTTGGGACGCACACGCGGCGTTCAAAAATGCGGAGCGACTCCGCATGGCTCGAGACTGAGCCGAGGTGCCCTACTTCTCGCCCTCCAGCAGCCCCACGATGCGGTCGATGCCGACGGCAAAGCGAGGCCTTCCCTCGCGCTCGTAGCGGTCGAGGTACGCCTGGCATTCGGAGACAATGCGCTTGGTGTTGCCATCGATAATGCGCTGGAGTGTCTCGTAGTAAGCCGAGCCCTCGGTCCTGAAGCGGCGCTGGTAGGCCTTGGTTATGGGGAACATCTTGATGTGGTGGATGCCGTGGCGGCAGCCGGGGCGCGTCGCGGGGCGGGGCGGCAGCGCGAAGTACTGGTCTTTGAGCACATTGGGGCGATGTTGGAGCGCAGCGGCACGGCGAAGTTCCTGCGCTTTCCTCGGAAACGCAGCCTCGCCACCGCGATGCAGGGGCGGTCGCGCTTAAGCATGAGCTCACGGTCGCCATCGACGAGGTCGAAGAAGTCCTGGGAGATGGATACGATCTTCATCGGTTACGCCCCCTCATACGAAGCGGGGCCCGCATCGCTGCAGGCCCCTACAGGTGGGCGATATTCTACGCCTTGCGGCACCCCGTCGCCCACGGAGGTTAAACGTACACGTAAGCCGTACCCTGAAAGCCGCGGCTTCCGGCAAGTAGTTTATACCACGAAAGGTCGCTTTCAATGCGCATAGCTCGCAAAATAACACTCGCCGGGCCGTCACCCCTGGCAGTTACCCTCCAATCTTCATTGGAGTCAGCAGGTCAATTCATATATTCATGGGGGTTTATCCTACCGTCCGTGAGCGATTTCGTTAGGGTGCCGAAGCGGTCGAGGATGTCGACGACCTTCTGCTGGGTGCCGATGGATGGGGCGGGAATCTCGACCCTCGATAAGTCCACAGGCGCGGCTTCGATTGCCTTTTTCGATTTAGCGTATTGCTCTTCAGATCATCGTGGTGTGCTCGTAGCCGCGCTCCACGAAGAGCCGCTCGGCAACGTCGAGAATCTTCTCGACCGTCTCCTCCAGGTACTTATTGCGTGCCACGGGCACCTCCGTCCTTGTTATCGCGATAAACATACCATGAGTGGCGTACGGGTCGAGAAGGGCTGGCGCCAAAAGAGCCCAACGGCCGTTACGGCTTCGTTAGAAACGCGCCCCACCATGGATGGTGAACCCGAAAGGTAAGGCGCGCGGGCACGGTGGCTCGGCCCGCGCGCCCGGAAGAGAAAGGATAAACCCATGGGTTAC
>JAXJHR010000068.1:0-9067 GCA_036299165.1 Collinsella aerofaciens
GGGGCTTTTTTGACTACTTTTTCCGCCCACCCAATGAGTTTCCTACCACATTTTCCGATGGAAAAACGTGGCTGTCTCGCACATTTTCCGATGGAAAAACGTGGTTGTCTCGCACATTTTCCGATGGAAACGACCAAATGGCCTTATACTAGCCGAGAGGGTTGGGAGGCAATATGCAGCGACAGCTTATGAGTGAACTTATCGCTTGGAAATCAAGGGCGAATCGCAAACCTCTCTTGCTTAGGGGAGCCCGCCAGACAGGAAAGACTTGGCTTCTTAACGAATTCGCAAGCCAGCAGTATCGAAACGTCATTCGTTTTGACTTTATGCTCGAGCCGAGCACACGCTCACTGTTCGATGGGGACCTCGACCCCAAGCGCATCATCTCCCAGATAGAACTCCTACGTGGCCAAACCGTAACGCCGGAAGACACGCTCATCATCTTCGACGAGATCCAAGAGGCACCACGCGGGATCACCTCACTCAAGTACTTCAACGAACTTGCACCCGAATACCACATCGTGGCAGCCGGTTCCTATATGGGCCTCGCGCTCCGACGCGAAAACGAGTCGTTCCCCGTCGGCAAGATCGACCAGCTTACCATGCGCCCCATGGGGTTTGTCGAGTTCGTTCGTGCCGTCGATGGCGATCCGCTCGCAGATGCCATCCTTGCCGCAGACATGGACCTGCTGGCGAACGTTTCCGAAAAGCTCGAGCGCCTGCTCAAGGAATACCTCGTTGTCGGTGGCATGCCAGAAGTTGTCTCCGCTTTCGCCGCCTCCCACGATTTCATCGAGGCCCGCAGGCTTCAGCAGCAAATCATCGAAGCTTATGAATCCGATTTTGGCAAGCATGCGCCAGCCCGCATCGTCGAGCGCATGAGGCTGGTTTGGAAATCCCTTCCCGGCCAGCTCGCAAAGGAAAACAAGAAGTTCGTCTACGGTGCGCTCCGTCCCGGGGCGCGCGCACGCGATTTTGAGGAAAGCCTCCAGTGGCTCATGGACTATGGAATCGTTCATAAGGTACCACGTGTTTCCGCCCTAAGAGCACCGCTCACAAGCTACGAGAATCTCTCGGGCTTCAAGCTGCTCTGCATCGACACCGGCATCCTCGGAGCACTCTCCGGCCTCTCGCCAGCCATTGTTCTGAACGGGCCCGCTGTTTTTACGGAGTTCAAAGACTCGCTGACCGAGCAATACGTCGCACAGGAGCTTTTGCTCCAAGGCAAAACTCCCGCGTATTGGTCATCCTCCTCCGGCAATGCAGAGACTGACTTTGCCATCGACCATGCGGGGACCGTGCTTCCGCTCGAGGTCAAGGCGGCAGAGAACCTCAAAGCAAAGAGCCTGAGGATTGCCTGCGAGAAGTTCAAGCTCGAGCGCTGCGTGAGAACATCGTTAGCGGCATATAGAGACGAGGGCACGCTCGTCAACATTCCGCTCTGGGAGATTGGGCAAATCGACAAGCTGGCATAGGCGCTGTGGGGACGCCCCGCAAGGACTGTCCCCAGGTGCCGGCTGTTGAGTTGCGGTGGAATAGGGACTGTTTGGTGCCCGAAAGGGCGATTTTAGTCCGTATTTCACCGCAACTTATTTAGAGGGTGCTGAGAGTGGGGGTCCAGCCGATGGTGGGGGTCGCGCCGTCGAGGGTCTCGTTGATGGTGGCGGCCATGCCAGCGAGTAGGCTGTTCTCGCTTACGGTGAGCGCATCGTAGCCACCGGCGCGCATGAGCTCGCGAATCACCACGGCGCCGGCCAGAATCACGCCCGCGCGCTTGGGCTGCACGCCCGGCAGCGCAGCGATACCCTCCACATCCAGCGTAGATATACGATCGATGGCGGCCGAGATCTGCTCCATCGAAAGCTCGCGCAGGTGCACAAAGCTCGAGTCGTACGGCTCCAGTTCGTGGACCAGCGCCACGAGCGTGGTGACGGTACCGCCCACCGCGACGAGGCGCTCGGCGCGCTCAAAGTCGCTGGGCAGGCCCTCAAAATAGGCGGAGAACTGCTCGCCCGCCCACGCGGCGGCAACCGCAAGCTCGTTCGTCGACGGCGGCAGCGCAGAGAAAAACCGCTCGGTCACGCGACGGCAACCGATGTCCAGCGAGCGCGTTCCCTCCAGCGCAAAGACCCCGCGCTCCGGCGCGTACACGCCCGTCGCGAGCTCCGTGGAGCCGCCGCCCGAATCGGCGACGATAATGCGTTCACCGGCAAAGTCGTGCGCCACGCCAAAAAACGTCAGGCGTGCCTCGACCTCGCCCGGAATCACCTGTGGCTCAAGCCCCAAATCGCGCAGGCCGTCCAGCAGCAGTGCTGCGTTGGACGCATCGCGCGCGGCGCTCGTGCAGGTGGTGCAGATGCACGCGGCCCCAAAGGCACGAGCCTCGTCCACAAACATTCGGCACGCAGCGAGCACGCGTTCAACGGCCGCCTCGCAAAAGCGGCCCGTCGCGTCCACGCCCTCACCCAGGTCGGTAATCTCGGTATGCTTGGACGAGTCCACAATCGCTCCGCCCTCGACCTGCGCTAATACCAGTCGCGACGACACCGTTCCCAGGTCGATCGCGGCCACCTTATAGCATTTGCAATTTGTCATTGCGAGCTCCCCTCCGGGCGCTATTTGCCGTTGGACACGACCGTCTGACCCTCGACGCCGTTAAACCCAAACAGCATGTCGAGCGCTTGGATGTACCACGGCGCGTCCTTACCGACTTCTTCGATTTCCTTGGCCACTTCGCTGGCCTTCTTGGCGTTTGAGGACTTTTTGCTCGACGAGGCATCCGAATCGTCGTCCAGGCCCTGCACTTCAATCCTCTTCTCACCGGGCATCACCAGGCCCAGGTCCTCGGATGCCGCGTCCTTGATACCCTCCTCCGAGAGCAGCTTGTCGACGCTTTTTTGCAGGTCGTCGTTATATTGCTCGCGAATCTCGACCTGCTTGGCCAAGATGTCGCTCGAGCGTTTTGCCACATACAGGTCGCGCACGGGGAAATACAGGCTCACGAGCGCCAGGGCGACGACAATGCCAACAAACAGCCCCCGCTGGGGACCGTGGGTAAAGTCGTAGATCGTCTTGACCACCGCGTTATCGTTGGCGTAATGCATGAAGTCCGAGCCCGAAAGACGGTTCGAGGGCCTACTAGACTTTTCATGCGTTTGAGCCGAGGAACGCTGAGCATGCTCCGAATGCGCCGGGCGCACCGAACGTGGCGGACGGTCCGTCGGCGTATTCATTTGAGCACGGGAGTGTGGGGCACTTGTCGGTCGCTGTATGGAGCGGTCGGCGCCGGCGTAGGCGGACCCACCGAGCTGCACCGTGCGCGCACGGCGAGGTGACGGCTCACGCGAACCGGCGGAATAGTACCTGTTGTCGTAAATCTGATCCATGTGCGCCTTGTGCGGTTGAGGTTTGTTTGCGCTAAGTCCTTTAGTTATAGCACGAACGCGCGCAACGCCTTCGGCGGCCCTTGCTCGACATAAAAAAGGCGCTGAACCATATGACCCAGCGCCCAATGGTGCTCAACAGCGCCCGACGGGAGCGAGGCGAATCCGAGTCAGCCCCGCCCCGCGCACGCCGTTTGCCTAGCGAATGTTGTAGAACGCGGCCTTGCCGGCGTAGCGCGCACTGCCCTCGAGCTCGTCCTCGATGCGGATGAGCTGGTTGTACTTGGCGATGCGATCGCTGCGGCACGGAGCGCCCGACTTGATCTGGCCGGCGTTGACGCCCCCGACCAGGTCGGCGATCGTGGAGGCCTCGGTCTCGCCGGAGCGGTGGCTCACGCTGCAGGCGTAGCCGGCCTCCTTGGCGGTCTCGATGGCCTTGAGCGACTCGGTGAGCGTACCGATCTGGTTGACCTTGACCAGGATCGCGTTGGCGGCACCAAGCTCGATGCCCTTCTTGAGGCGCTCGGTGTTGGTGACGAACAGGTCGTCGCCTACGAGCTGCACCTTATTGCCAATGCGGCGGGTAAGCTCGACCCAGCCGTCCCAGTCCTCCTCGGCCATGCCGTCCTCGATGGAGATGATGGGATAGGTGTCGACGAGCTTCTCCCAGTAATCGACCATCTGGGCGCTCGTGTACTCAACGCCCTCGCCCTTGAGCTCGTACATACCGGTCTCAGCGTTGTAGAACTCGGTGGACGCCGGATCCATGGCGTACATAAAGTCGACGCCGGGCTTAAAGCCAGCCTTCTCGACGGCCTTGGTGATGTACTCGAACGGCTCGGCATTGGTCTTAAGGTTGGGGGCAAAGCCGCCCTCGTCGCCCACGCCGCCGCCCAGGCCGGCCTCGTGCAGCACGCCCTTGAGGGTGTGGTAGACCTCGGCGCACCAACGCAGGCCCTCGGCAAAGCTCGGGGCGCCCACCGGCATGATCATAAACTCCTGGAAGTCGACGTTATTGTCGGCATGCACACCGCCGTTGAGGATGTTCATCATGGGCGTGGGCAGCAGGTGGGCATTGACGCCGCCCAGATACTGGTACAGCGACAGGCCCGCCGACTCGGCAGCGGCGCGGGCAACGGCCAGCGACACGCCCAGGATGGCGTTGGCACCGAGCTTGGTCTTGTTGGGGGTACCGTCCGCGGCAATCAGCGCGGCATCGACGGCGCGCTGATCGAAGGCGTCGAGGCCCACGACGGCGTTAGCGCACTCGTTGTTGACGTGCTCGACGGCCTGCGAAACGCCCTTGCCCAGGTAGCGGCCCTTGTCGCCATCGCGCAGCTCGCAGGCCTCAAAGGCGCCGGTCGAAGCACCCGAAGGCACCATCGCGCGGCCAAAGCTGCCGTCCTCGAGCACGACCTCGACCTCGACGGTGGGATTGCCGCGGCTGTCGAGCACCTCGCGACCGTAGACGTCCAAAATATCGCTCATGTTGTCTCCCTCTCACTTGGAAACGTAGTGGATGCAAGCGACCGGCTGACCGTGCACCGTCGGTGCGCCTCCGTAAGTTAGCCATGTCGCACTTTTTGCATTATGCCCTAAGTTAGCCGAGGGATACACTTGATTTTCGAAAAATTTAGCGGGAACGATGAGGCGTGTCAGCCCGTCGTTCCCGCAGTCTTACTCCTCCGCCTTTGCGGCATCCCACAGGTCGTTGAGGCCGTGGGTCGAAAGCTCGGCAAGATCCACGTGAGCATCGGCCGCCATCTGCTCCATCGCGGCCCAGCGACGGCGGAACTTTGCCGTGCTGGCACGAAGGGCGCTCTCGGCGTCAATGCCCTCCTTGCGCGCGACGTTGACCAAGGCAAAGAGCAGGTCGCCAAACTCCATTTCGTGCTCGGGCGAGCCAGGGGCCTCGGCCTCAAACTCGGCACGCTCCTCGGCAACCTCGTCCCACACATCCTGGACCGTCTCCCACTCAAAGCCCACGGCAGCCGCCTTGCGCGACACCTTCTGAGCCTGCATCAGCGCCGGCAGATGCGTGGGCACGCCGTCGAGCAGGCCCTCGGGCGCAGCCTCGCCTGCCGCCACGGCCTTGTCCTTGGCAGCCCTCTCGGCAAGCTTGACCTCGTCCCAAATCTTGAGTACCTCGTCGGAGCTGTCGGCATCCACATCGCCAAACACGTGCGGATGACGGCGAATGAGTTTGGCGTCGATATCGCGCGCCACGTCGGCCAGCGTAAACTCGCCGGCATCCGCCGCGATCTGCGCATGCAGCACGACCTGCATGAGCACGTCGCCCAGCTCCTCGCGTAGGTGAACCGCGTCGTCCGCCTCGATGCAGTCGAGTGCCTCGTAGGCCTCCTCGATCATGTTCTTGCCGATGCTGCGGTGTGTCTGTTCGCGATCCCACGGGCAGCCATCGGGCTGACGCAGACGCCAGATGGTCTGCACCAGATGCTGCAGCTCGGTCGACGCGTCTACCAGCGTGGACAGATCGCGCGAGCCCTCGGCATTTTGCTGAGCCATGTGCTGCGCCATGGCTACTCCTCCTCCATGACCACGTGGCGGAACGCGCCGCCCTCGTAGATGCCGTAGCTGTGCGAGCCGTCCTTGGGGATGCTCACGCTACCGGGGTTGAAGAGCCACAGGCCCGGGTGCGCGGCGCTTTCCTCGTTGACCTTGATGTGCGTATGGCCGTAGACGAGCGCGGAGCCCCCGGGCAACGCGGGCGCGTGGTCGACGCTGTTGTGCATGCCGGCGCCAAAGACATGGCCGTGCGTCAGGAACAGCTCGCGGCCGGTCTCGTCGAACAGCGTGGCGTAGTCGGCCATGACGGGAAAGTCGAGGACCATCTGGTCGACCTCGGCGTCGCAGTTGCCGCGCACCGCGATGATGCGGTCGGCCAGGGCGTTGAGCAGCGGAATCACGCGCTTGGGGGCGTAGTCGCGCGGCAGGTCGTTGCGCGGGCCGTGGTAGAGCAGGTCGCCCAGCAGCACAATGCGGTCGGGCTGCTCGGACTCGATGGCGGCGCAGAGGCGCTCGGTCCAATATGCCGAGCCGTGGATGTCGGATGCGATGAGGTATTTCATGGGGGATCCTTTCGGGATGGGGTTAATGCGGCTGGGCACGGGATGTCGCCGGCCGCGCTATTCAAATCGCAGTGCCGCGCTCTGGGCCGCCTGCATCACGCGCTGGAGCGGCACGCCGTGCTCGCGGGCAAGGCGGGCGCAGTCCTCGTACTCGGGCGCCGCACGCTCGCTGCCGTCGGGCAGGGTGGCCACCTTGACGAACACCTCGCCCCATGGCGTCGTTACGCGCTCAAAGCGGCGTGGTAGGCAAACGCGCTCCATAACCTGGCGACGAATGCCGTTGGTCGTGGTTTCCAAGAAGATGATCGTCTGCAGGCGCTCGATATCCTCGTAGGTGCAGATTACCTGCAGCTGCCAGCCGGGGCGGCCTTTCTTACAATAGAGGGGCAGCCAGTGCACCTCGCGCGCACCCGCCTCGCGCAGGCGGTCGGCGGCGTAGGCGAGTACCTCAGGCGACGCGTCGTCGATGTCGCATTCCAGCTTGACGATGGTTTCGGGCGCATCGGTCTCGCGGGACAGCGGGGATGTGCTATCGCATTGCATACGGTCCGAATCCTTTCCGCGCGGGCTCGTTTTGTTCATCCAAACGCTAGCACATCGGACGTGGCACAAGCGTGACTTTCGTCCGTCGCCGCCCTCGCCCCCATCCAAACGTGTACGTCAGCCTCCAAGCATGTCATTATTTGTCGGTTTTGGAGGCTGACGTACACGTTTTGAGAGCAAGCGAGGCCGCACCACGCGCCGCGCAACCTTTCCAATCGATTTCGATCCCCGGCGTGCCCGGCGTGTTGAGAGCTGCGCCATTACAATGAAGCGGATTCGCTTGACGCAAAGGAGCCGCTATGCCCATGTGCCCGCTGATCGATTGCCATACCCACACCTCGTTCTCGGACGGTCATGCCTCGTTTGAGGACAACGTTCGCGCCGCTGCTGCGGCCGGGTGCCGCGTCATGGTCTCAACCGACCATCTCACCCTGCCCGCCAGCATGGATGCCAACTGCGAAGTGCAGGTTACTGAGGGCGACCTGCCGGCACATCGTCTGGCTTTTGAGGATGCTCGCAAGCTTGCCGCGCAGATTGCGCCGGAGCTCAGCTTTATCTATGGCTTTGAATGCGATTGGTACGAGGGCTGCGAGCCTTTGGTTGAGCGCTGGTCCCAGGGCGCCGTCGTACTCCTGGGCAGCGTGCATTGGATTGGCAACCCAGGCGATATTGCGGCAGGTGCTGCGGGCACGGCGGGGACGGAGGACGTCGCTCGTCCCGATACGCCCGATTCGCGCTGCGGCTGGATCGACGATGACACCGACCTGCATGTTTGGGATAACTTAGGCGTGCGCGGCGTGTGGGAGCGCTATGTCGATGACTGGTGCCGCGCCTGCGAGAGCCCGCTCAACTTTGATGTGATGGCTCACCCCGACCTGGTCATGCGCTTTTCGAAGGAAGGCTTTGCACCCGACTTTGATCCCGCTCCGTTTTGGGGGCAGATGGCCGAGTGCGCGCACGACACAGGCCGCCGCGTTGAGGTCTCGACCGCCGCACCACGCAAGGGCCTCGACGACTACTATCCCGCGACCGGATTGCTGCGTTGCTTTGCCCACGCCGAGGTGCCGATCACTTTTGGCTCGGACGCACACCGCGTCTGCGACATCTGCTGGAACATCCGTGAAGCCCAGGCGCACGCCTACGACTGCGGTTATCGAACCTTCGACATCCCCCACCTCACCGGAGAATGGGAGTCCACGTCCCTCGCCTAACTAGTCGTTTAAGAACGTCCCCAATGACTAGTGGCAGCGGGCGTTGAGTTCGCCGGCTAGCTCGTCGAGGGTGATACCGTAGCGCTCGAGCGTCACGAGCAGGTGGTAGACCAGGTCGCCGGCCTCGTAGCGGATGTGGTCGTGATCGTTATCCTTGCAGGCCATGATGACCTCGCTCGCCTCCTCGGCAAGCTTCTTGAGCAGCTCGTCCTCGACATCGGTCAACAGACGAGCGGTGTAGCTCTCCTGTGGCGACGCATCGCGACGACCGTGAATCACCTCGGCCAGATCCGTCAGCGTCTCACCGATATTTCCATCCTGAACATTTGCGGTGCGCACACCCATAGTTCAATCCTTTCCGTTTTACCGAGCGCCCAACAGGGCGCCCGCCTTAGGCGAGTTTCTTAAAGAAGCAGGTACGGTTGCCGGTGTGGCAAGCCGGGCCCGGAGAGTCAACCTTGACCAACAGCGTATCGCTATCGCAGTCGGCCCAGAGTTCCTTGACCTCCTGCATGTTGCCGCTCGTCGCGCCCTTGTTCCAGAGCTCCTGGCGGCTGCGACTCCAAAACCACGTGGTCCCGGTCTTAAGCGTCAGCCCCACCGATTCCTCGTTCATCCAAGCAACCATAAGCACCTCACCGGTGTCATACTGCTGAACCACACAAGGAATCAGCCCACGGGCGTCGTATTTCAGCTCGGTAGCATTTACCACCTCAGTCATCATTCCTCCCAAGTAATTACCGTGAACATCGCAGGTCGGCGAGGCTTGCCCAGGTGCCGCAGGTTGCCGCGAAAGAGGAGCGACGCGTACTTTGGTACGCGAGCGACGGTTTGAACGGCA
>JAXJHR010000069.1:0-25796 GCA_036299165.1 Collinsella aerofaciens
ACCATTTCAAATGGTTCGATGTCTGCCCGGATGCGACACTCGGAAGTGTCCATCCTCGCAGTATCCGGTTCTCAAGGTGCACGCCCCGCGGCTCATCCGGTTCGACCGGGCCGCGCGGCAAGGAGATATATTGCCAGACCGCGAAGCGATGTGGGACGTCAATTCCACTCTTCACAAGTCCTACACAATACATCGCTTTCTATATAAGTAATAGAAAGGCTGGTGCAGAAATACTGCACGTATCAGATGATGACCCTTCGGTTAAGAGATATATAAAGATCGGTCACCTGTAAGTGTCTATCTACCCGCGCTTTTGCTATATAAACCAGCGCTGTAGATAAAAAGAGGGAGCGCCGCGCACAACGCGACACTCCCCTAGCGATTCAAGAGAATCAATTAGGCCTCGAGAGCCTTCTTGGCGATGGCAGCCAGCTCGTTGAAGGACTCGATGTCCTCGTAAGCCATCTGAGCCAGGACCTTGCGGTCGAGCTCGATACCGGCAACCTTCAGGCCGTGCATGAACTGAGAGTAAGAGATGTCGTTCAGGCGAGCGGCAGCGTTGATACGAGTGATCCAGAGAGAGCGGATCTCGCGCTTCTTGTTGCGGCGATCACGATACTGATACTGCAGGGAGTGCTGGACCTGCTCTTTAGCATGCTTGTAAGTACGCGAAGCGGCACCGTAGTAACCTTTCGCACGGTGCATAACGGTACGGCGCTTCTTCTTGGCGGCAACAGCGCGCTTAATACGTGCCATGTTCTATCAACTCCTAGACGGTTAAACGAAAAACGGGAACGCGAACTTAGGCGAGACGCGACTTGATGACCTTGCGGTCGGCAGCGGCGATCTCGGTCTCCTGACGGAAGCCACGCTTACGCTTGGTGGACTTCTTGCTCAGGATATGGCTCTTGAAAGCCTTGGCGCGCATAAGCTTGCCGGTACCAGTCTTGCGGAAACGCTTCTTGGTGCCGCTGTGGGACTTCATCTTAGGCATGAAATACTCCTTAATCGGTTACAGAACACTAGTTACTTAGTATCGCTTGCCGCTTTATCCTCATCAAAGGCGCCCTTAATCGGGGCGAGCAGCATAAGCATGTTACGGCCTTCCATCTTAGGCTTGGACTCGACCGTAGCGTAAGGCTTGAGATCCTCGGCGAGACGCTCGAGAACGTTAAGACCCTGCTCCGGGTGAGCCATCTCACGGCCGCGGAACATGATGGTAATCTTAACGCGTGCGCCCTTCTTGAGGAAACGCAGAACGTGGCCCTTCTTGGTCTCGTAGTCGCCAACGTCAATCTTGGGTCGGAACTTCATTTCCTTGACCTCGACCTTGGACTGGTTCTTACGAGCAGCCTTGGCCTTCATGGCCTGCTGGTACTTGAACTTACCGTAGTCCATGACCTTGCAGACCGGCGGCTCCGCGTTGGGAGCGATCTCGACCAGGTCGAGACCCTGATCGTCGGCGACACGCTGAGCATCGCGGATGGCGAACAGGCCGAGCTGAGAGCCATCGACGCCAATCAAACGGCACGAAGATGCAGTAATCTCGTCGTTGATGCGGGTGTCATCAGACTTAGCTATTTTCCCTACCTCCATTCATAAAAAAATAACCCGGCGCTTCTTTGCAACCAGGTCGTACACATAGACATCCTCGGCATGAGGAAGAGACTCTAAGTTGTATGACCAGTCAGCTGCTCGTTGGCGCCAAAAGGTGGGAACCCTCGGGTTCCTCTTTAGGGCATTGTGGGAACAACGCCTCGGAGATAATAACACGTACCGTGCGTTATCACATTACGTACACGAAAAAGGGGCCTTGACCCCCTTGAAGCGCAGGCGCATGTATGGTGCCCGAGGCGAGACTCGAAGGGCCTTCGCTTCGCGAAGCCCCGGGCTTCGGACACACGGCGCCCTCGCCACGCTCCGCTACAAACAGGCCGCTGGCCTGTTTGCCTAACGCTCCGCGCGCTCACGCGAGTTCGGCACGAAAAAGGGGGCCTTGACCCCCTTGACGCTCACTTGCATGTATGGTGCCCGAGGCGAGACTCGAACTCGCACGTTGTTGCCAACGGTGGATTTTGAGTCCACTGCGTCTGCCAATTCCGCCACTCGGGCACGTAATGCGTGAGTTAGTTTATCACAGCTTTCTGTTGATTAGTCCGAAAATGGAACTTCAAGCATTTCGATAAGCTCAATCTTGCGCAACATCTCCCGCTGACGGCATCCACGTCCGTCAACCGAGGCCTCGCCCATCTGGTTGTCATAGGGATCCTCACGCATGCCATCAGATACAGGGAATAAGTCCGCTTGGAACTGGGAGTTTGCCACCATGCGCCACGGATCGAGGTTGCCAAAGTAATGCTGGCGACGCCACTCCTCCCCCATTCTGCGCGCAGAGGAACCAAACGAAATATCGGCGTTAAGCCAACCGGTCCGAGGTGTGTAGAACTCGGCCCAGTCGTGTGGCCCCACCGAATCGGGCGCGACATACAGGCCGCTCTGCCAACGGGCAGGCACGCCCGCGATGCGGCACATGGTGATAAACGTGAGCGCCATAACGCCGCAATCGCCGCGGAGCGAGTGTGCACAGTCATCGGCGATGGAACCCAAAAGCAGATATGGTGGCTGATAGCGATAGTCGATATGTTGCGTCAGATAATCATAGATGGCGCGAGCACGGTCGAGCGGATCCTCGAGCCCGTCAATAACACGCTCCGTCAACTGTCGCAGGTACGGCGTAAACGCAATGTGCGGACGGTCCTCGGAAGTGTCCTCGGGCAGCGGCGTGTCCATGCACGGGCGTTCGGGCAGCGCACCTCCATAAATGTCGCAAAAGGCAACATTAATGTGATAACGATAGGTTACCGAGAACGAGCGCCCGGTCGAAGAACACCATGAAGCGGTGCGTGCCGGCGCATCCTCGGGGGCAACATGCCCCTCCGGCGTCATATCGAGAACTTCGACCTGAGACTGTTGACGGCAGGCGGCAGCAACGGGAAGCCACGCGCGAACGGCCTCCCCCTCAAGAGCACCGGGAACAGACACGGACGCCTTAAGAGTAATGACGCGAGACAGCCCATTCTGCGATTCCATCTCCTTGAGCATCTGGTTGCGCAGCGCAATTCCGTCCGCAGGATCAGGACGCATGCCGGGGACCTCTTTGGGATACACGCGAAGCGAATTGAGGAAGTTATCGAGAACGAATAGCTCACCATCGATAAAGCGCCAGTCAATACGCTTGCGATCAATCAGGTCGTCAAACTGCTCTTCGGTAAACTCTGGCCACTCCTCGCGAATCATCGCAATGGCTCGATCACGCGGCACCGAAAAATGAAGCGGCGTCTCGAGCATGCGATACCGCTCAGCACGGACGCAGGCTGCCAGGGAAGGCTCAGGATTCTGCCCCAAAAGACGATCGCAGGCAGCAACAGCCTGCGTCAAATACCCGGCATCCTTAAGACGAAGAATCTCGGGCGGCAGTCCAATATCGAGATGACGAAAGTCATCACAGCAAACATCAACAGAGCAGCCAACAGGACCCTCGTCAACAACCTTCCCATCCGAAGGCAGCACATTAATAACAGCCATACCAAACTCCAAGTCACTAGAACGCTTGAAGCCCATTGTAGCGAGATAAAAAGAAAGCCCCAACAAGGGAGCCATCAACACCGCCGAGCGGTAGTCAAAAAATGAATTCAGCCCAGTAACCCTGTAGCGAGTTAACGAAGGAGGCCCCGTTCACCCGGAGCTTTTCCCATTGCGCGACTTCTGGCAAAGCCAGTAGCCACCTTAATTCAGACTCGTAACCCTGCGGCGTTAAACGAAGGAAGCCCCGTCCCCCGGAACTGTTTCCTTGGCGCGACTTCTGGCGAAACCAGTAGCCATCTTAATTCAGCCCAGTAACCCTGTAGCGAGTTAACGAAGGAAGCCCCGTTCACCCGGAGCTTTTCCCATTGCGCGACTTCTGGCAAAGCCAGGTGAGCGCAAGGGAAAAGCATAGGGTGAACGGGGCCTCCGACGGAAAAGTTAAACCGCTACTTACGCCTTGTTGACGGAACCAAACTCCTCCATGAGCTCCTTGGTGCGGGCAACGATGTTGTCGCGACCAGGCTTGAGGAGCTTGCGGGGGTCAAAGCCCTTGCCCTGCTGATCCTTGCCAGCCTCGATGTACTCACGAACGCCCTTGGCGAAGACGAGCTGCAGGTCGGTGTTGACGTTGATCTTGGAGATGCCCAGGGAAATGGCCTTCTTGATCTGATCCTCGGGGATGCCGGTACCACCGTGCAGAACGAGGGGCAGGTCGCCGGTCTGAGCCTTGATCTCGCCCAGACGCTCGAAGGAAAGGCCAGCCCAGTCGGCGGGATACACGCCGTGGATGTTGCCGATGCCGCAGGCGAGGAAGTCGACGCCCAGGTCAGCAATCTGCTTGCACTCAGCAGGATCAGCGAGCTCGCCGCTGGAGGTCACGCCGTCCTCGGTGCCGCCGATGCCGCCGACCTCGGCCTCGATGGACATGCCCTTGGAGTGGGCAAGCTCAACGAGCTCCTTGGTACGGTCGAGGTTAAGCTGGAAGGTCTCCTCGTGAGAGCCGTCATACATGATGGACGTGAAGCCGGCCTCGATGCACTTGAAGCAGTCCTCGTAAGAACCGTGATCGAGGTGAAGGGCGACGGGAACGGTAACGCCCGTGGCCTCGACGGCAGCCTTGACCATGTCGGCGCAGACCTTGAAACCGCCCATCCACTTAGCGGCACCAGCGGTGCACTGAAGGATCAGCGGAGACTTGGCCTCCTCGGCGGCCTGGAGAATAGCCAGGGTCCACTCGAGGTTGTTGGTGTTGAAGGCACCGAGACCGTACTTGCCGGCCTCGGCCTTCTTGAGCATGTCTGCTGCGTTGACGAGCATAAAAGAAACCTCCTGTAAGGTTGCTCCGATAACGCCTGAGATTTTACCACGGCGCACCCGAGCATAAACGTTCGTTTGTTCACGAATATCGTCCAAACAGACTTTTTTTGACCGTTTGCCCTACGGAATCGACCCGTTGGGGAAAAATAGCTTGACGTTTGGACGCTTCTCGTGCTTCAGAAGCTGACTATAAAGCTATATCTGCATGAAAGGGTTCTGCATGAGCTCGCGTGCCATGGTGGTCGAATCGCCATGGCCGGTTAGGCAAACGGTATCGGGCGGGAGAAGCCGGGCGAGCTTGGAGAGCGAGCGAAGAATCGCCGTCTCGTCTCCTCCAGAAAGATCGGTGCGGCCGTGCCCACCCGGGAACAGGGTGTCGCCCACAAAGGCAATGTTCCCCTGCTCAGCGGCAGCAAACAAGACAATCCCGCCCGGCGTATGCCCTGGCGTCTCGATCACCTGCAGGCAGATATTGCCCACCTCAATGGTATCGCCCTCGGCGAGCAGGCGCGTCGGCTCCCCGGGATCGGGCGTCTCAATGCACCACATAGCTCGCTGTTCCTCGATGTTCGTATGCGGCACCGCCACATCCTTAGTACACAGCTCATACTGGCAGCCCTCGCCAACGGTGGTTCGCACGCCGGCAACACCACCAACATGATCGGCATGGCCATGAGTGCATACGGCGCCAAGCACGCGTACGCCGGGATGCTCGGCTCGAACATGCTCCACCAAGCGCTCGCCTTCCCACGCAGGGTCGATGATCACGCACTCATTGTTCGAAATAACTGCATAGCTATTGGTCTGAATGGGACCGTTTACGAGCGTCTCGATCTCGACCGATCCCTTGGGAGTTACATCCAAGGACACAGCACCCATGTCCCTCTCCTCTCTATAGAATTCGAGGCATCAAACGATGCCTCGAGTGTAGCGAATATCGATAATGTGGCACGTTCGTCGCGACTAAACGCGGCGCTTAAGCTGGGCTCCACCCTCGCCGGGCATCAGGCGGCGCGCGTCGTAGACCGAGTCAACGCTGCTGATAGAGGCCAGCAGCGGATCCAGACCGCTCGCGTCCGAGATCTCGACCATAAAGCGCAGGGTTGCAATACCCTCGCGGTTGGTCGACGTAGCGGCAGAAAGGATATTGCCGCCCGCATCGCCAATGGCAATGGTGACATCCTTGAGCAGGCCCATGCGGTCCAGGCACTCGACCACGATCTCGACCTGGAAGAGAGTGTCGGCAGCACCGTCCCACTCCACATCGATCATGCGCTCGGGATGCTCCATAAGACCCTTGACGTTGGGGCAGTTGGCGCGATGCACCGAAACGCCACGACCGCGCGTGATGAAGCCGACGATGTCGTCGCCCGTCACGGGATTGCAGCAATGGGCCAGACGAACCAGCAGGCCGCTGTTGCTCTCGCCCTTGACGATAATGCCGTTGCTGGCGCTCTTGCCGCGCTTTTGCGGCTTGCGGTTGGAGCCTCGGGCCGGCTGCTTCACGACCTCGGCGATAGCATCGGCCTTGGTGAGCTGCTCCTCGGGCTTGGGGTCCAAAATCTGCTCGACCTTGTTACCCACAGCGCGCGGGGCAACTTTGCCGGCGCCGACGGCGGCAAACAAGTCCTCGAGCTGCTTGTAGTTAAACTGCTCCGCCACGGCGTTGAGCGCACGCGTCGAACGCGGTGTAGAAATGCCATAGCCACGCTTGCGCAGGTCCTTGGCCAGTATATCGCGACCGGCGGCAGCGTCGTCGTCCTTGGTCGCGGCGGCAAAATAGCGGCGGATCTTTGACTTGGCGGAAGGCGTCTTAACGATCTTGAGCCAATCACGCGACGGCTTGGAACTCTTGTTGGTCAGGATTTCAACGCGGTCGCCCGTCTTGATCTCGTGCGTGAGCGGGGCCACCGCACCGTTGATTTTAGCGCCGACGCAGTGGTTTCCCACCTCGGTATGAACGGCGTAGGCAAAGTCGAGCGGCGTGGAGCCGGCACGGAGCGCCATGACCTCGCCCTTGGGCGTAAAGACGAAGATCTCCTGATCGAAGAGGTCGACCTTCAGCGAATGCAGGTATTCCTTGGCGTCGGTGATCTCATCAGACGCAGCCCAATCGAGCGAATGTTTGAGCCAGTTAATCTGGTCGTCCAGACGCTGGGCATCATTGGTCTTAGACGCAGACGAACCGCCCGACTTCTTATATAGCCAGTGGGCGGCAATGCCGTACTCGGCCTGCTCATGCATCTCATAGGTTCGAATCTGAATCTCGAGCGGGCGGGCCGTGGGGCCGATAACCGTCGTATGGAGCGACTGGTAGTTATTGACCTTGGGCATGGCGATATAGTCTTTAAAGCGACCGGGCATGGGGTGCCACAAGGTATGCACGGCACCAAGCGTGGAGTAGCAATCGCGCACCGAATGCGTGATGACACGCAGCGCCACCAAGTCGTAAATCTCGGAGAACTCCTTGCCCTTGCGCTTCATCTTTTGATAGATGGACCAATAGTGCTTGGAACGACCGTTGATCTGAAAGTCCTCAAGACCAATGCGATTGAGCTCATCGGTGAGCGTCTTGATGGTCTCGGCCAGATAACGCTCGCGAACCTCGCGCGATTCGGCTACCATGCGCGCGATGCGCTGGTAGGCGTCGGGCTCAAGGTAGAAGAAGGACAGGTCCTCGAGCTCCCACTTAATAGAGCTCATGCCCAGACGGTCGGCCAGGGGCGCATACACGTCCATGGTCTCGCGGGCCTTAAACAGACGACGGTCCTCGCGAAGGGCCGCCAGCGTACGCATGTTATGCAGGCGGTCGGCAAGTTTGACGATAATAACGCGGATGTCCTTGGACATGGCGAGGAACATCTTGCGCAGCGTAAGCGCCTGCTTCTCGTCCATGCTATCGACTTCGATGTTGGTGAGCTTGGTCACGCCATCGACGAGCTCGGCCACCGTATCGCCAAACAGGCCGGAAACATCGGCAAGCGAGGTCTCGGTGTCCTCGACGGTATCGTGCAGCAGCGCGGCGCACACCACATCGCAGTCCATCTTGAGATCGGCCAAAATGATGGCAACCTCGACGGGATGGTTGATGTACATCTCACCCGAGCGCCGCTTTTGGTTGCAGTGCTTCTCGGCAGCAAAGCAGTAGGCCTGCTCCACCTTGGAGAAGTCATCCTCATTCATATATTTGAGGCACAGGCGCTCCAGCTTGTCGTAGCTGTCCGCCATAATCTCGGGCGGCAGCTCATCGGCATGCTTATAGTGCTCCATCTCCGAAAAAGGCTGGAGGGTGGAATCATGGGCGGTACGGGCTGCGGCATCCATCGAGGTCCCCTTCCCCTAGGCCCGCGGAACGATCGGGCGGTTAACTTTGGCTAGCATATCAGAAGCGCACGAATCGAGTGCCCAGCTCCGAAAAGCCGAGAACTCCATGCGCGAGCGTAAGCCCTCCAAATAGCGAATCGACCTGCTCAATTGCACGCGGCCGGGGTTTTCGGCCATCGCGATACGACGGGTGTCGTCAAACCCCGAAACGCGACAGAAACCAAGCTCTTCGAAGATTTCCAAGCCGCTTTCCACCGAGCGCTCGTCGACCGGCGTGCGCGCATCGATGGCAAGGCACATCTGCGCGATGTCGATATCGCTCGCGCTAAAGGAATCGTCCCCGGTCTTGCCGCGGTTGGAGCGCCACATGGTCTGCAGCGCGCGATAGAGCGTGACAAGTTCGTCGCGCTCGGGCGCATAGCAGTCGAGCAGGCGCTCGTTAATGCGGGCGTCGCGCGACGAATAGAGCAGATGAATCACGGCGGGCTGGCCATCGCGACCGGCGCGGCCGCTCATCTGGTTAAACTCAATGCCGCCAAACGGCATGTGATAGAGCACGACATGGCGAATATCGGGAAGGTTGACGCCCTCGCCAAAGGCAGATGTCGAGACGATGCAGCTGAGGCTGCCGTCTCGAAACGCCTCCTCTACGCGATGGCGGTCGGTGCGCGTAAGGCCCGCGTTGTAGAACGCGATACGGGTCGCACAGTCGGGAACGCGTTTGCGCAGCGTCTTGGCAAGCGCCACGGACTGATCACGCGAGTTGACGTAGATGACGGTCTTCTCCCCCGTCGCGACGATCGACACCAAGCGGTTTTCGCGGCTCGCAAGGTCTCGGTCGTCCTCGAGCTGCAAGTTCTCGCGCACGGTCTCGTCGACCACCGTACGGGTAATCGGCAGCACGCGGGCAAGCTCCGCAACAACCGGAGCCGTCGCGGTGGCAGTCGTGGCCAGAACGACCGGATCGCCCAGGACCTTGAGGATATCGGGCATGTCGAGGTATGCGCTCCGGTCGCCGCCCTTGGCAAGACCGGCATGATGCGCCTCATCGATAACGACAAAACCGATGCGCCCCGAACGCGCAAAGCGGTCGCGGTGAATGGACAGGAACTCGGGCGTCGTGAGCACGATGCCGGTGCGGCCCGAAGCCAAGCCGGCAAACACGTCATCGCGCGCCGCCTCCACGGTCTCGCCGGTCAGCACGCCTACGCCAATGCCGAGCGCGGCCATCGTCGACGAGAGGTGATAGGCCTGGTCGGCAACGAGCGCGCGCAGCGGATAGACAAAGATGCTCGCACGTCCGCGAAGCACCGCCTCACGCGCGGCATGCACATGGAAGATGAGCGACTTGCCGCGCCCCGTTCCCATAACGGCCAGAACACTTTGGTGATCGGCCAAGGCATCGAGCGCCTCGACCTGCGCGCGGTGCGGCTGGTTCGAGCCTATAAAGCTATGGATAAGCGAGCGCGTCAGCTCGGTATAAGAAAGCTGGGCGAGTGTCTCGCGCTTACGCGACTCCAGGCGCAGGCCGGAATCCGCCGGCTGCACGCCACGACGAAGCTCGCATGCCGGATCGTCGACGCTGGGCAGCGTGGTATCGCGGACCAGAACATCCTTGATCATGAGCTTGGGCTTCACACGCCCCTGCCAATGCTCGGCAACGGCCTCGAACACCAAGTCGACAGCACTATCGCAGTTGATGAGCTTATCGATTTGCGGCACGCGGAACATAATGGCCGGCACGCTTGCGGCGCCATCGGTCGCCACAAAGCGCATGTGCTCGCCGGTTTTGCCCACCACGGCGCGATCGCACATCGTCACGCCCTCGGCGGCCAGCAGCGGCACCTTGTTGCCCTGGCCAAACGGCTCAAGACGGGAAATCTGCTCTATAGTCTCGATATTCAGCTCGGAAAGGTCGACCGTGGCGGCAACCTCGTCGATGTCTTCAAAGTCCTCGGCGGGAATCTCCGATAGCACGGCGGAAAGGCGACGACGGAATTCATCGAGCTTGGATGCCTCGATGGTCACACCCACCGCACCGGCATGTCCGCCGCGACGAATCAGCAGGTCGGAACAGCGCTCGACGGCGTCAAACAGGTTAACTTTGCCCACCGAGCGACCAGAGCCGCGCGCGATACCGTCCTCGATCGAGAACAGCAGCGCCGGCACGTGATAACGGTTGGTCAGACGGCTTGCCACGATGCCCTTGACACCCTCGTGCCAGCCTTCGCCGCCCACGACGATCGCGCGTCCGCCGTCATAAGTCTCCTCGACCTTTGCCATGGCATCGCGCGTAAGCTCCGCCTCGATCTCACGGCGCTGGCGGTTGATTTCCTCGAGCTCAGCCGCCAGCGCGCTTGCTTCGATGGGATTGCGGGCAAGCAGCAGGTCGAGCGCCAGCTTGGGATCGGCCATGCGACCGGCAGCGTTTAAGCGGGGAATGAGCGAGAATGACAGGCCGTCGGCCGTAATGGTAGAAAGATCGGCCTTGGCAAGTGCGGCAAGCGCGATATAGCCGGGACGGGCCGTCACGCGCATCTGCTGGATGCCCTCGGCGACCAGTGCGCGATTCTCGGGCGTGAGCGGCATCATGTCGGACACGGTGCCCAGCGCCGCGACCTCTATCAGCGAACGCCAATACGACGGCTTGCCCAAACGCTCGCCCAGGACCTGCACCAGTTTGAGTGCCACGCCGGCACCGGCAAGCTCGCGCGAGGGACCCTCGTCCTCGAGCTTGGGGTCGGTCAGGGGCACGCCCTGCGGCACCTGGTCGGAAGGCTCGTGATGGTCCGTGACCACCAAATCGATCCCCAGGCTCTCCAGATAGGAGACCTCTTCCTTGGCGGCAATACCGTTATCGACGGTCACAATCAGGTTGGGTTGGGCGAGCTCGTTGACGCGGTCGAGCGCCGCACGCGACAGGCCGTACCCCTCGTCAAAGCGGTGCGGGATAAACGGTGTGACATTGGCGCCAAACATCCGCAGCGCCTCGGTCAACAGACAAGTCGACGTTATGCCGTCGACGTCAAAATCGCCAAAGACGGCGATGCGCTCGTGACTGCGAACAGCGCGCTCAACGCGGTCGGCGACGACCGCCATGCCCGGAATAACGAGCGGGTCCGCCCAGTCGCGATCGAGCGAAGGCGTCAAAAACAGTTGGCCTTCCTCGATGGATGTAATGCCGTGCGCAACCATAATGCGCGCCACCAGCCCGGGTATGCCCAGGCCAGCCGAAAGCTCCTTTTCGAGCTCGGGGTTTTGCCGAGCGACCGCCCAGCGATGCGTCGTCTTAAGCGATGACATAGGCGCCCACCCCCGATAGGGGCAGGTCGCCGCGATACCTCTCACGGTTCATAGCGATGAGTCCTCTGTGTATGCCCGCTTCGGCAGGCAGATCTGTTGAACGGATTTATTATACCGTGCGGCACGGACGCAAAACGCCGCGGTGCGCCGCGGTTTCGGCAAACGATGGCGGTAATGGCCTCGAAATAATCGAGCGTTTCAGCCGCACGGACGCATACGAGCGTCTAGCATATCCATACAAACGAGTTCGCGGATAAAGGGAGTCACGGGACATATGAAGCAATGGGCTGGACTGGGAAAGTTCCTCGCGGGGCATATGCAGATCATCGTTCCGATTTGCGTGGCGCTCGGAGTGCTCTTTCCCCAGCAGATCGGCGTGCTCAAGCCCATTGTTCCCGCCCTCTTCGCCTTTATGACGTTTCAGGGCGCGCTCAGCAACACTTTTCACCAGGTAGCCGAGGTGTTCCACCGTCCGCTGCACCTGATTCTGGCGCTGCTGGTCTCGGCAGTGCTTATTCCCATCGCGGCGTATGCCATAGGGTCACTCTTCTTTGGCTCCAACCCCAACCTTGTCTGCGGCATCGTGCTCGAGTACAGCGTGCCCGTGGCCGTCACCGCTTTTATGTGGATCAGCATGTTCGGCGGCAACGGCCCGCTCGCGCTCACCATCATCCTGACGTCCTCAGTTATCTCCCCTGTGACGATTCCGCTCACGCTTAAGCTCTTGCTGGGTGCCACCGTCTCGATCGATGTGCCGAGCATGATGCAAGACATGGCCTTTATGATCGCCATCCCCGCCGTGCTCGGCATCGTGATCAACGAGCTCACGCGTGGATGGGGACACGAGAAGCTCTCCCCCGCGCTCTCGCCCGCCTGCAAATTCATGATGATGGGCGTTATCGCCTCCAACTCCACCGCCATGAGCGAGTACGTGCTGCACATGAACGCGGTGCGCCTGGAAGTCGCCCTCTTTATTTTGACCTTCGCCATCAGCGGCTTTGTCATCGGTTTTCTGGTCGCCCGTGCGCTGCATCTGCCATATAGCGAGACGGCTACCATGTGCTTTACCTGCGGCATGCGTAACATCTCTTCGGGCGCCGTCATCGCCACGCAATACTTTCCGGGCGAAGTCGTATTCCCCGTCATGTGCGGCACGCTGTTTCAGCAGGTACTCGCCTCGCTTATCGGACATCTCTTTGAGCGTCTAACCGACGAGGAGCGCGCCGCCCAGCGCAAGCGGGTCGAGGCCGGCCGCGACGCCATGGCACGCTAGACTGTCCGCAGTGTGCGGGCGCTCACTTTACGATATGAGCGCCTCCAGATGTGCACGGAGTCGCTCCGCATCGACATCGAGCGTGGTCTCAGCATTGACCTGGGCCAAACGATAGCCGACAAAGTAGGGCGAAACCACCCAACGCGGCAGCGCCTTGGCAATGGTCCGACCGCCCAGGTGATAGAAGAACAGGTTATACGACTCTGCGCGACCACCGTGGTGCTCGTTCAGGATATAGCGCAGAGCTACCTGGATCGCATCGGCGAAGAGATCCGCCTCGGCTTGGTCTCTCGTGTCATCGCTGGCAGCGATTCCCTGCGGGGCTGAAACGTTGATCTCAAAGAACCCCATGATCGGTTCGGTTGAGATGTTGACCGCGATTCTCCCCTGTTGCCAGAGATTGATGCCTTCGAAATTGGCAGAAGTCAGCGAAGTGTAGCCGTCTTCCTGCTCCAAACCCACAATCTGCATGTGCGGATGGACGAGGCTGCCGCCCGAAAGCGGGCCTTTGTTCTTGTACATGAGCACACTGCAGTACTGTTGGGAATCGATCATCTGCTGCCAACAGCCCAGGGCAAACCGCATCACATGATGCAGCTCATCCGGTTCATAGGTCACCAGGTCGGCGTCGTGATTGGCAGACTCGATCAATACGGTCTGACGTGTGGCCCGCAATGTCTTGAACTTATTCTCGAGCCAGATGCAGTCACCATCGCGCTGGATGATGTTGGCAAGCCCCTCCGTGTCGCAAAAGGGGCACGCGGTGCCAGGGCGACGATTATCGTCAGGCTTATCGCTCGCCTGCTGAACGTCAAATACCAGCGCCACGGGTTATACCTCCAGCGGCACGATCTTGGTGCCATGGAGCTCGGAGACGCCTAGCGCCGCCGCGACCGCGTCGCGATTTGCCGTAGTGATGCCGCCGCCGGGAAGGATGGTCAAACGATCGCCCGCATACTCGATTAAACGAGCCAGGTGATCGAAATTATCCTCGATCGACGTACCGGCAGCGCCGCCATGCGTGAGGATGCGCGTAACGCCGCAGTCGGCAAGTGTATCAATCGCATCGAGCTGAGCCTCGGGCGAGAGCTGGTCAAATGCCATGTGGAAGGTGATGTCGATGGGCTCACGCTTACATTCCTCGGCCGCGCAGCCCGCGGCCATCACGAGGGCGCCAAGCGTAAGTTCGTCGAGCGCCCATCCGCCAGCGCAGGGTTTGCAGCAGCCAAAGACCAAGCCGTCAACGCCCGCACTCACGACAAGGCCCAAGTCCATCTCCATCATGCGCAGCTCGTCCTGGTTGTAGTGAAAGTCGCCGCCACGCGGACGGATCATGCACATCACCCGTGCATCATGCTCATGGGCATAGTTGGTCGTAGCGCTGATAACGCCGGCCGAGGGTGTGGTACCACCGACGGCAAGGTTATCGCACAGCTCGATGCGCTTTGCACCGGCATCGATAGCCGCCGGCACTCGCTCAAAGTTCTCGGCACAAAACTCGTACAGCATAGATAGACCCCCAAAGACAGCAGATGTTTTCCGACGGGCATTGTCACACATCCCCATGAAGTTGCGGTGGAATAGGGACTCTTTTGGCCTCTGGAGCCCGTATTCAGTCCCCATTTCACCGAAACTTAAAAAGGGGCGCTGACTGAGATAGTCAGCGCCCCTTTTGTTAGGTGGGTTAGCCTCCGAGGTAGGCTTTGCGGACGTTATCGTCGTGCAGGAGCTCTTGGCCTGTGCCGGTCATGGTGATCTTGCCGGTCTCGAGCACGTAGCCGCGTGTAGCAATCGAGAGCGCCATCTGCGCGTTCTGCTCGACCAGAAGCACCGTGGTGCCGGCCTTGTGAAGGTCCTCGACAATCTGGAAGATCTGCTCAATCAGAATCGGCGCCAAACCCATGGAGGGTTCGTCGAGCATAAGCAGTTTGGGGTTGCTCATAAGGGCGCGGCCCATAACGAGCATCTGCTGCTCGCCGCCCGAAAGGGTGCCGGCGACCTGGCGACGGCGCTCCTTAAGGCGCGGGAACTGCTCGTAGACGCGCTCAAGGCCCGGAGCAACCGTGGACTTGGGCTGCGTGTAGGCGCCCATCTCCAGGTTCTCCTCGACCGTCATCTGCAAAAAGGCGCGACGGCCCTCGGGGACCTGGGCCAGGCCCTTACCCACCAGCTTGTCGGCAGGCGTATGGGTAATGTCCTCGCCCATAAACTTGATGGAGCCGGTCTTGGAGCGCAGCAGGCCCGAGACGGTTTTAAGCGTCGTGGACTTGCCGGCGCCGTTGGCACCGATCAAGGCAACGATCTCACCCTCGTTGACGTTAAAGGAGATGTCCTTGATGGCGTGGATGGCGCCGTACCAGACGTTGATGTTGTAGACGGAAAGCATCGGCTCTGCCATTTAGTTCTCCCCCTCATCCTGCTTGCCCAGATACGCCTCGATAACGGCGTCGTTGTTCTGGATTTCCTCTGCCGTGCCCTTGGCAATGACCTTACCAAAGTTAAGCACGCAGATGCCCTCGCAGATGTTCATGACGAGCGACATATCATGCTCGATAAGCATGATGGCGATGCCGAAGGTGTCGCGAATCTTGACGATGTTCGCCATGAGCTCTGCGGTCTCGGACGGGTTCATGCCGGCGGCAGGCTCGTCGAGCAGCAGCAACTTGGGTTTGGTGGCAAGCGCGCGGACGATTTCCAGACGACGCTGAGCGCCGTAAGGAAGCGAGCCGGCCTGTTCATTTGCCAGGTGCTCCATGTCAAAAATGGACAGCAGCTCCATGGCGCGCTCGTGGGCGGCCTTCTCGTGCTTCCAATACGTCGGCAGGCGCAGCACACCCTCAAAGCCAGAGTAGCGCTCCTGGTTGTGCAGGCCGACCTTAACGTTGTCCTCCACCGTCATGGTGTTGAACAGGCGAATGTTCTGGAACGTACGGGCAATACCCATGCGGTTGACCTGGTAGACCGACTTGCCCGAGGTGTCCTCACCATCGAGCAGGATGGTGCCGTGCGTAGGCTGGTACACCTTGGTGAGCAGGTTGAAGACCGTGGTCTTGCCGGCACCGTTGGGGCCGATGAGACCGGCGATCTCGGTCTTGCCGATGGTCAGGCTAAAGTCATCGACTGCCTTAAGACCGCCGAATTCAATGCCCAGGTGGATGCACTCGAGCGCCGGGCGCTGGCCCAAGTCGCGGTCGGGAACGATGGCGCCAGAAGGATACGGGACCATCTTGCCCTTGTTGAACTCAAACTTACTGGGCATCGGCTGCCACCTCCTTCTTGGAAGCAAAGCGGTCCTTAATGCGTGCGAAGAACGCCTTGAGCTGTGGGTTGTTAGTAAAGACCATGACCAGAATCAACACGATGGCGTAGATGAGCATGCGGTAGTCCGAGAACTGACGGAGCAGCTCGGGGAGAACCGTGAGCAGCGCCGCGGCGATAACGGAGCCGCGCATGTTGCCCAGGCCGCCCAGGACCACGAACACCAGAATGAGGATGGACGTATTGAAGTCGAACTTAGTGGCGGAAAGCTGCGAGAAGTTACCGCCGAACAGGGCTCCGGCAGCACCGGCAAGGGCAGCGGAAACCACGAAGGCGATCATGCGGTACTGGGTGACGGAGATGCCCACGGACTCGGCAGCGATCTTGTTGTCGCGCACGGCAATAATGGCACGACCGGTACGGCTGCGAACCAGGTTGAGCACAATCACGAGCGCGACCATAACCAGAATTGCGCCGGCAAGGAAGGTCGAATAGGTCGACACGCCCGATGCGCCCTGCGCGCCCTTGATGATGGCGGTGCCGTCCTCGAGCAGGTGCAGGTCGTCGATCGTGGAGTTACCCGTGATGTTAAAGATCACATGCAGGCCGCGGGAATCGACGCCCACAATGAGGCAGGTGACGACCTCTTTGATGATCTCGCCAAAAGCCAGGGTCACGATGGCCAGATAGTCGCCGCTCAGGCGCAGGACCGGGATACCGATCAAGAAGCCCAAGATGGCAGCGGCGATAGCGCCGACCACAATGCTGATGATCAGACGCATCGGATCGGACGGAACGGTGCTCTCCAGCGCGACGGCAGTGACGATGCCCGTATAGGCGCCGACGCTCATAAAGCCCGCGTGGCCCAGCGACAAGTCGCCCGCGATGCCGACGACGAGGTTAAGGGAGATGGCCATGACGATATAGGCCGTGATGGGAACCAGCTGACCGGCGATCATGCGCGGGATCATGTGGTTAGACTGCATAAAGAACACGATGGCGAACGCCACAAGGCACATGGCGTACGTAACAAAGTCGTGACGCGTCTGCTTGTCTTTAAGAAACTTCATAACGCTCACCTACACCTTCTCGGGGACGTACTTGCCCAAGAGGCCGGCAGGCTTGACGAGCAGGACGATGATCAAAACACCAAAGACGATGGAGTTGGCAAGGCTCGTGGAAATGTAAGCCTGCGCCATCGCCTCGATGATGCCGATGAGAATGCCGCCGACAAAGGCACCGGGAATGGAGCCGATGCCGCCGAAAACGGCAGCGTCGAAGGCCTTGATGCCAGGCATGGCGCCCGTCGTGGGCTGCAGCACCGGCGAGTAGGAGCACAGGAGCACGCCGGCGATGGCAGCGAGGGCGGAGCCGATGGCGAACGTCATCGAGATGGTGCGGTTGACGTTGATGCCCATGAGCTGAGCGGCGGCCTTGTCCTCGGACACGGCGCGCATGGCCTTGCCCATCTTGGTCTTGCCCGTAAAGAACATCAGGCCGGCCATGATAACCAGGCAGGCGACGATGGTGACGAGCGAGACGGCGCTTACGTTAAACTTGGCCAAGAACTCCGGCACCGGGAAGGTGACGAGCGAAGTGAAGTTCTTGGGCGTGGCGCCCCACAGAAGCTGCGCGGCGTTCTGCAGGAAGTAAGACACGCCGATGGCCGTAATCAGAACGGCCAGCGGGCCCGCCTGGCGCAGCGGCTTATAGGCCAGACCCTCAATGAGAACACCGAGGACCGTGCAGACCACACAAGAGAGAACTACAGATGCCCAGCCTGGGAGGCCGAGATACGACGTGGCGCAGAACGAGACATAGGCACCGACCATGATGACATCGCCGTGAGCGAAGTTGAGCATCTTGGCGATACCGTAGACCATGGTGTAGCCCAACGCGATGATGGCGTAGACGCTGCCCATGGACAGGCCGTTGACCAGGTATTGGATAAAGACCGTCATGTTCCACATCCCCCTTTCGAATAGGTTTCCAGTTAATGTATGAAACAGGGACGTTACACTGTCCCTAGATACCAAGCAAGCAGGGAAGGCCAAAACCTCCCCTGCTTGGGATCAAAACCGCTCTATGTAAGGCGGCCAATTAGGCCTGTACGTACTTACCATCGGTGATGACGTACGCCGTGGGCTCCTTCTGGACCTGGCCTTTATCGTTCCAGGTGAGCTTGCCGGTCAGACCGTCAACGGTAATCTTGAGCATAGCCTTGGACAGCTTCTCGGCGACCTCGGTCGGATCGGCGTCGACACCAAGACCGGCCTCCTTGACGGCCTCGGCCACCGCGTGCACGCCGTCGTAGGCGTCGGCGGCAAACTGGTCGGGGGTATCGCCGTACTTATCCTTGTAAGCGTTAACGAAGTCGGCGTTCTTCTTGTCGTCGGCGGAGAACGGGGTCATGAGCAGCAGACCCTCGGCAAGAGAGGTATCGAAGCCCTCAACGCCCAGGATGCCGTCCATGCCGTCGCAGCCCATCATCTTGACGTCGTAGCCCATGTCCTTGGCGTTCTTGAGCAGGACGGACGCCGGCGTGTAGTAGATCGGCGCAAAGATCATGGTGGCGCCGGCCTGCTTGGCCTTGGTCAGCTGGTTGGTAAAGCTCGTGGCGGAGTCGTCCTTAAAGGTCTCCTCGTCAACAATCTCGAGCTTGGACTCAGCGGCCTGGGCCTTAAAGGAATCTGCGATGCCCGAAGAATAGGCGTCGCCGGAGTTATAGAACAGCACGAACTTCTCGTCCGCATACTTCTGCGCCAGGAACTTGGCAGCGTTGACACCCTGGTTGGGGTCGGTGAAGCAAACCTGGAAGACGCAATCCTTGCCGTCGGTGACGTCCTCGGAGGACGCGGACGGGGTGATCATGAACGTCTTGGGGTCGTTACCGCACTCGGCGGCAACGGCAACCGACGCACCCGTGGTGGTCGGGCCGACGAGGGCCTGCATGCCCCAGTCGAGCAGGGTGTTGAAGGCGTTGACGGCCTTCTCGCCATCGGCCTGGTCGTCCTCGGCCTTGCTGACAAGCGGCAGCTCCTTGGTCGAGAAATCCTTGCAGCCAAGCTCGACACCCTGGGTAACGGACTTGCCGTAGGACGCGTTGGCGCCGGTCAGCGGGCCGATGGTACCGATCTTAAACGAAGCGTCGCCCGAAGCGGAACCACTGTCGCCGCCGTTGGAGGAGCAGCCAGCTAGAATGGACATCGCCCCCAGACCTGCTGCGCTCGCGATAACGCTCCTGCGATTCATAACAGGGTTCAATGACTTACCGGTGAGGCTCGACATGCGGCTCTCCTCTCAAATCTCGTCGGGTTTCGGTTACCCGACAGGCCATCCTTCGCCGTGTTCGGCGTTCGCAAAATACTAGACGCTTTAGTTAAGGAAAGTGGCGATTATTTCAACTTTTCTTTGGATTTGTTCATTTATCCATAATTCTGCGTATTTCTATTACTTTATGCAGTATTGCCACTTTATTATGTAAAAGTAATGTTTCCGTTCTGTTACAAGTATACCTGCCTTGAATAAAACAGCCTCACCGGTCGTGCTTTATGCGCACTTAGGAAGCGATGTACTTGCCGTCCTGGATCACATAGGCTGTCCATGCCGTCGGCACCCATTAGTGTCATGTCGTAGCTCATGTCCTTGGCGTTCTTGAGCAAAACGGACGCTGGGGTGTAATAGATCGGGGCAAAAATAAGCGTGGCTCCGACAAGGAAACTCCTGCGGTTAAGTACGTTGTTGATGCTAAACATGGTGTCCCCCTTTTCGCTGGCCGCGGTGCGGCCGTCTTGCGGTACAGGGCAAACCTTATGGTGCAAACGTTGACAGTTTGTTACGGAGTTCCGTTTGTAGCGAGCATGTTTCCAATGTTTCCGCAGCGTTTCGGGGGTGCCGTTTTGTGCGACTCCTGTTGCCTAGCGAGCACGCGCCCTCGGTTCACGCTAGAATGCACTCAACCTTTAAGCGGTTAATCCATCCATAAGATGCACGAAGGAGCTATCTATGAGCGAACCCCTGCGCACCGTGAACGTCGGCCTCATCGGTCTGGGAACCGTCGGCGGCGGCGTGGCCCGTCTGATCAAGAGCCACCACGATGAGTACCTGGCCGCCTACGGCATCGACCTTAAGCTGGCCCGCGCCTGCGCGCTTGCCTGGGAGCAGGCCGAAGCCGCCGGTATTGAGCGCGAGGCCTTTACGAGCGACTGGCACGACGTCGTCACCGACCCCGCCGTCGATATCGTCGTCGAGCTCATCGGCGGCGAGCACCCTGCGACCGAAATCTTCACCACCGCCTTCGAGAACGGCAAGCACGTCGTCTCTGCCAACAAGGCCCTGCTGGGCCGTCATGTCGAGACGCTCGCCGAGAAGGCGCGCGCGTGCGGCGTGCAGATTAAGTGCGAGGCCAGCTGCGGCGGTGGCATCCCCATTGTGAGCACGCTCGAGCACGACCTGGTGGGCAACAAGATCCTGACCATCGCTGGCATTCTCAACGGCACCACCAACTACATCCTGTCGCGCATGGACGCCGAGGGCGCCGATTACGCTGACGTGCTCGCCGACGCCCAGGCAAAGGGCTATGCCGAGGCCGACCCGTCCGCCGACGTCGACGGCTTCGACGCCGCCAGCAAGACGGCAATCCTCGCTTCCATCGGCTTTGGCACCCGTGTGACCACCGACGATGTCTACCAGCAGGGTATCCGTACCATCGGCGCCGAGGACATTGCCCAGGCCCGCGAGCTCGGCTACACCATCAAGCTGCTGGGCATCGCACGCAACACCGACGCCGGCGTCGACGTCCGCGTGCACCCCACGCTGATCCCCGCCGACCACATGCTTGCCAAGGTCAACGGCGCCATGAACGCTGTCTACGTGGTAGGCGACGCCGTGGGCGAGACCATGTTCTACGGTGCCGGCGCAGGCTCCTTCCCCACCGCGAGCGCCGTCGTGGGCGATATCCTGTCGCTCTCCGAGCAGATCAGCCGCGGCGTGGCTCCGCTGCCCGAGATTGAGCCCTATGGTCACAACCTCGCCTTTAAGCCCATGGACGAGCTCCAGACCAAGTACTATGTGCGCCTGAAGGTCGCCGACCGCGTGGGCGCCCTGTCCGAGACGGTCGACATCTTTGCCAAGCACAACATCTCGATCTCGCTCATCAACCAGGTCGAGGACGGCAAGTCGGGCGTCAGCGATGCCTGCTCGGTCATCTTCCTGACGCACCGCGCGCTCGAGAAGGACGTCCAGGCTGCCGCCGCCGAGCTTGCCAGCGTCGACTGCGTGGCCGAGGTCGCCAACGTCCTGCGCATCGAGGACGTCGAGGCATGGACCGAAGGCATCATGGCGAACTAGTTCGGTTTACACCCCACAACGCATTTGCTCGAAGGGCTCCCGTCCGATGTGGAATGGGAGCCTTTTTGTCTCCTGCCCTAAGCACAACGACAGGGCACATTTGCGCGAGCCGCTCATCGGTAACGCGGGCTACCGTTCACCGATATGCAAACACGGCCGATTCCGGTTACGGCTACGCTGTGCTGCGAATGTCCGCCCGCGATGAGAGGAAATACCATGTTGCTCGAGGGCAAGAAAGCAATCATCACCGGAGGCACGCGCGGTATCGGCTATGCCATCGCCTGCCGTTTTATCGAGGAGGGCGCCTCCGTCACTGTCTTTGGCTCGCGTCAAGAGACCGCCGATGCGGCCGTTGAGAAGCTGACAGCCGCCTATCCCGACGCCAAGGTCTGGGGCCGCTCCTGCGACCTCACCTCACTCGAAGCCGTGACCGAGGCCTTTACCCAGGCTGCATCCGACATGGGCGGCTTGGACACGGTCGTCAACAATGCCGGTATCTCCCAGCGTTCACCCCTCTTGGACTACACGGCCGAGGAGTTCGCAAAGGTCATGGACCTTAACGTCGTCGCCGTCTTTAATGGCCACCAGGCTGCCGCCAAGATCATGACCGAGGCCGGCCACGGCGGCACCATCACTACCACAAGCTCGATGGTCGCCAAGTACGGCCAGCCCTCCGGCGTCGGTTACCCCACGTCCAAGTTTGCCGTCAACGGTATGGTCCAGTCACTCTCGCGCGAGCTCGCCCCTATGGGTATTCGCGTCAACGCCGTTGCCCCTGGCGTGACTAAGACTGACATGGTCGCCAACCTGCCCGAAGAGGTCATCAAACCCATCATCGCCACTATTCCTCTCGGCCGCATGGGTGAGCCCGAGGACGTCGCCAACGCCTTCGTTTTCCTAGCGAGCGACATGTCCTCCTATGTCACGGGCGCCGTGCTCCCCGTCGACGGAGCCGCCCGCTCTTAAGGGACCACAAGCCTCAGCTCCCAGCCTCAACATAGTCCAACAAAGAAGGCGCGCCGTCTGCATCAACTGCAGGCAGCGCGCCTTCTTCTGTTTGAAAGGGAAGCTGTGTCCCGGAATTCCGACTCAGACCGGGACGCAGCTTCCCTCAGGGCCATGTTTCGGAAAGAGCGCCCCGTTTTGAACGCCGATTCTGGGATACCGTTTCCGCAACGGGTCTCTCACGGAAACTGCATCCCACTCTGAGCGCCCATTCCGGGACACAGTTTCCCAACGGCCCCCGTTTCGGAAACCACATCCCGTTCCGAGCCTTCAAAGCAGGACGCGGCTTCCTCGAGAGAGTATCGACTACTTGCCGTCGTCGTCCTCGGCTTCTTCTCTTGCATAGAGCTCCAGCATGCGGCGGCGGTATTCGCGCACGGCGAGCTTGGCGCGCTCCAGGCGGCGACGCTCATGCGGAGTCAGCTCGGACGTGTCGATCTCATCACCATAAGTCTTATCGGCAAGCAGGTGCGCCGCGTCCACGATGCGGGCATCGATGTGGCCGCTCGCCGCCTCGGCGGAAAGACGCTCGGCAATCGTATCGAGCGTAGGCAGGCCCTCGAATACGCGACCATGGCCATGCGAAGTCAGCAGCTCGTGCTCTCGTGCGAGCAGACTCGCCAAATCGTGATGAGCGCGCAGGATGTCGAGCGCATCGGATGGATGCTCGGCAACTTCTGCCACGGCGGCGACCGGCGCAGCATCCACCACGCGGTAGAAGAGCTGCGCGAGCAATGGCATCAAGAACACCGTGATGGCGCCGGCGGCAACCATAACCGACGCGATGTCTTGCGACAGCGCGCCCGCGTTGACGGCAACGCTTGTCACGGCAACGATGATCGGCAGCGCCGTGGTGCAGTACAGGGCCACGGTAATGCGACCATACGCCGACACATCGCGCGTCGCAGGGCAAATGCTCATAGAAATAAGAATGGGCACGGCACGAATAATCAACAACGCCACGATAAAGCCCAGGAGCAGACCCGGGCGCGACGCCACGGCCGTCAGATCGATCTTTGCGCCCGATACGGTAAAGAACACCGGAATCAAAAAACCGTAGGCCAGGCCGTCGAGCTTGGTCTCGAGCGTATGGTTGCCCTCGGGGATGATGTAGCGCAGGACAAAGCCGGCGGCAAAAGAACCCAACACGATGTCGAGATCAAAGACAGCCGAGAACGCCACGAGTGTGACCAGGATGAGCACCGTCAGGCGCACGAAGGTCTGCGACGTGGTATCGGCACGTTCCTCGACAAACGCAAAGAAGCGGCTGCCGACGCGCTTGGAGCGGCTTGGGACCACGGCAAGCAACACGCAGACCACCGCAAACAGGCCAAGAATCACGAGCGTTTGGATGCCGGTACGGGCAGACAGCAGCACCGACATGGCAAGCACGGGGCCGAGCTCGCCCCAGGTGCCATACGCGAGAATCGAGTCGCCCACGCGCGTTCCGACAAGTGAACGCTCACGCATGATGGGCACGAGCGTGCCGAGCGCCGTAGAAGTGAGGGCAAGCGTCACGGCGATACCGTCGAAATGACTGACCGAGAACCACGGGGTAAAGCGCACGGCAAGCCAGGCGATACCAAACGTGACGACCCACGTCGCCAAGCCGTAGCGCCCCTCGACGCCCGTGATGCTCTTGGGGTCGATCTCAAAGCCGGCAAGCAGGAACAAAAAGGCCAGACCGAGCTCGGACACAAGCGAGACCTCGGCATCTACATGGATGACGCCGAGCATATGGGGTCCCAGCACCGCGCCGAGCACGAGCAAAAAGACCGTCTCGGGAACGGGTTTTCCAGGAATCGCCGAGGCGATAAAAGGACTCGCAAAGGCCACGAGTGCGATGATGGCGAGCGAAACGAATGCCATGTGATGCCTTTCTCTTGATTGCGCATCACTGTAGCACCCTCGCCGTCCTCAACGCGCCACGAGCTGTCGTATCATAGTGAGGTTTACAAACATGTGGCTCAAGGCGACCGCGAGGCTTGCCCCGCAAACCGACCGCTGCCGCATACCGTACCGTACGCCCAACCGATCAGGAAGGCAGGAACCAATGGTCTCTCGTATCTACGTGGAGAAGAAACCCGGGTTCGACGTCGAGGCTCAGCAGCTCAAGGGCGAGCTGACCGAAATTCTCGGCATCAAGGGCATCGAGGCCCTGAGGATCATCAACCGCTACGACGTCGAGGGCATCGACGAGGAGCTTTTCCGCTCCTGCGTGCCGACCGTCTTTAGCGAGCCCCAGGTCGATGTGACCTACGACGAGCTCCCCGTAAGCGATGGCGCCGTCTTTGCCGTCGAATTCCTGCCTGGCCAGTTTGACCAGCGCGCCGACTCCGCCAGCGAGTGCGTGCAGCTCATCAGCCAGGGTGAGCGCCCCGCCGTGCGCTCCGCCAAGGTCTATATGATCTCGGGCGCTCTGGACGAAGCCGCCATCGAGGCCATCAAGCACTATGTGGTGAACCCCGTCGAGGCGCGCATCGCCTCGCTCGACCTGCCCGAGACGCTGTACATGGAAACCGTCGAGCCCCAGCCCGTCGAGGTGCTCGACGGCTTCCGCGAGCTCGACGAGGCCGGCCTTGCCGCCTTTATCGCCGATCGCGGCCTTGCCATGGACGAAGCGGATATCGCCTTCTGCCAGCAGTACTTCCGCGATGAGGATCGCGACCCCACCATCACCGAGATCCGCGTGATCGACACCTATTGGTCCGACCACTGCCGCCACACCACCTTCGGCACCGTCCTGGATGACGTGACGATCGACGACGCTGTGGTGCAGCAGGCCTTCGACCGCTACATGGAGATGCGCCACGAGCTCGGTCGCGACGCCAAGCCCGTCTGCCTCATGGACATGGGCACCATCGGCGCCAAGTACCTCAAGAAGACCGGCGTCATGACCGATGTCGACGAATCCGAGGAGATCAACGCCTGCACCGTCAAGGTGAAGGTCGATGTCGACGGCGAGGACCAGGACTGGCTGTTCCTGTTTAAGAACGAGACCCACAACCACCCGACCGAGATCGAGCCCTTCGGCGGTGCCGCCACTTGCGTGGGCGGCGCCATCCGCGACCCGCTCTCGGGCCGCAGCTACGTGTACCAGGCTATGCGTGTCACCGGTGCCGGCGACCCCACCGTCCCCGTGTCCGAGACACTAGAGGGCAAGTTGCCGCAGCGCAAGCTCGTAACCACCGCTGCCGCCGGCTACTCCAGCTACGGCAACCAGATCGGCCTTGCCACCGGCCAGGTCAACGAGCTCTATCACCCCGGCTACGTGGCCAAGCGCATGGAGGTCGGCGCCGTCGTGGGCGCTACCCCGGCAAACCACGTGCGCCGCGAGTGCCCCGCCCCCACCGACAAGATCATCCTGCTGGGCGGCCGCACC
>JAXJHR010000070.1:0-38448 GCA_036299165.1 Collinsella aerofaciens
TCTACGCCCGCAACACCGTCACCAACGACGTGCTGTACAAGGAGGGCCTGGACCTTCTCGTCGTGCCCTCCGCCGAGCTCTCCCGCGGCCGCGGCGGCCCGCGCTGCATGAGCATGCCCTTCTGGCGCGAGGACCTCTAAGTCTTTCCGTTTCCGGTGCGGTCCCCCTACAACCGCACCGGCTTCGCCCGTTAAACGGGCACCACTAATACTTACGTAATTCATTTCTTCGAAAGGAATCAAACCATGGGTGTTAACCTCTCCGGCCGTAGCTTCCTCAAGCTTCTCGACCTCACCACCGAGGAGATCGAGTACCTGCTCAAGCTCTCCAAGAACTTCAAGGATATGAAGCGCGCTGGCGTTCCGCACCGCTATCTCGAGGGCAAGAACATCGTTCTGCTCTTCCAGAAGACCTCTACTCGTACCCGCTGCGCCTTCGAGGTCGGCGGCATGGATCTGGGCATGGGCGTCACCTACCTCGATCCGGGTTCGTCGCAGATGGGCAAGAAGGAGTCCATCGAGGACACCGCCCGCGTTCTCGGCCGCATGTATGACGGCATCGAGTTCCGTGGCTTTGCCCAGGATGACGTCGAGGAGCTCGCTGCTAAGTCCGGCGTGCCCGTGTGGAACGGCCTGACCACTGAGTGGCATCCCACCCAGATGCTCGCCGACATCCTGACCGTCCAGGAGAACTTCAACTACGACATCAAGGGCAAGACCCTCGTCTTCATGGGCGACTGCAAGAACAACGTCGCTCGCTCCCTCATGGTTGTCTGCTCCAAGCTCGGCATGAACTTCGTGGCCTGCGGCCCCGAGGAGTGCATGCCCGCTGACGACGTCATCGAGGCCTGCAAGCCCATCGCCGAGGCTAACGGCTGCACCATCAAGCTGACCACCGACGTCAAGGACGGCGTCACCGGTGCCGACGTTATCTACACCGACGTGTGGGTCTCCATGGGCGAGCCCGACGAGGTCTGGGCCGAGCGCATCGCTCAGCTCACCCCGTATCGTGTCACCTCCGAGGTCATGGCTATGGCCAACCCGGGTGCCATCTTCCTGCACTGCCTGCCCAGCTTCCACGACACCAACACCACCATTGGCGCCGAGAAGTGCGAGCAGTTCGGCATCACCGAGCAGGAGGTCACCGACGAGGTCTTCGAGAGCCCCGCTTCCAAGGTCTTCGACGAGGCCGAGAACCGCATGCACACCATCAAGGCTGTCATGTACGCCACGCTCAAGTAAGAGCATCTAGCATCTCGCTCGGGGTGTATTGCTGCACACCCCGAGCGGTTTTATCTGGTAATAATCTCGCATCAAGCGGCAGGCACGGCACGGAAGAGCCGCTTCTGGCGAGATCAGTAAATGATTTATGAAGGGGGGATGAGAACTATGACTGAGACCGCTAAGAAAAAGCGCGGTATGCCTTCATCGTTCACCATTCTTCTTGCTCTGCTGGCAATTGTCGCAGTGATTACCGTTATCGTCTCCGGCACGTCCGGCGGCGCGGTTACTGCCGCCCGTCTGAGCGATTTCTGCACCGCCCCGATTAAGGGCTTCGCTGACGCTCTGCCCGTCTGCCTCTTCGTTATGATCCTGGGCGGCTTCCTCGGTATGATGACCGAGACCGGCGCCCTGGACAACGGCATCGCCGTTCTGGTGCAGAAGCTTAAGGGCAACGAGATTATGCTCATTCCCGTGCTGATGCTCATCTTCTCCCTCGGTGGTACCACCTATGGTATGTGCGAGGAGACCGTTCCCTTCTACGCCCTGCTCGCCGCTACCATGATGGCCGCTGGCTTCGACCCCATGGTCGGTGCCGCTACCGTCCTGCTCGGCGCTGGCTGCGGCTGCCTGGGCTCCACGGTTAACCCGTTCGCCGTCGGCGCTGCCGTCGACGCTCTGACCGGCGTTGGCATTGAGGTCAACCAGTCCATCATCATCGGCCTCGGTGCCGTCCTGTGGATTGTCACTACCGCTATGTCCATCTTCTTCGTGATGAGCTACGCCAAGAAGGTCAAGGCTGACAAGGGTTCCACCATCCTGTCGATGCAGGAGCTCAAGGACGCCGAAGAGGCTCACGGCAAGGCTGCTTCCGAGGTCCACAAGGAGGTCAAGCTCACCGGTCGTCAGAAGGGTGTTCTGATTGCCTTCGCCTTCACCTTCGTCGTCATGATCGTCGGCTTCATTCCGCTGGCCGACCTCAACGAGGGCGTCGCCAACTTCTTCGACGCTGGCGCTGTCTACGACGCCGACGGTAACGCCGTCGTCCAGGGCTGGTCTGCCCTGATCACCGGCCTGCCCATTGGCCAGTGGTACTTCGACGAGGCTTCCACCTGGTTCTTCCTCATGGCCGTCCTGATCGGTATCATCGGTGGCCTGTCCGAGAAGCAGATCGTTAACACCTTCATCACCGGCGCTGCCGACATGATGTCCGTTGTTCTCGTCATCGCCCTCGCCCGTGGTATCTCCGTCCTCATGGCTAACACCGGCCTCGATGTCTTCGTCCTCGACGCTGCCGCCAATGCCCTGGCTGGCCTGTCCGGCGTGATCTTCGCTCCCATGAGCTTCCTGGTCTACTTCGGCCTGTCCTTCCTGATCCCCTCGACCTCCGGTATGGCCACCGTCTCCATGCCCATCATGGGACCGCTGGCTGTTAAGCTCGGCTTCTCGCCTGAGGTCATGGTCATGATCTTCTCCGCCGCCATCGGTGTCGTGAACCTGTTCACCCCGACCTCCGGCGCCATCATGGGCGGTCTCGCCCTGGCCAAGATCGAGTGGACGACCTGGCTCAAGTTTGCCCTTAAGCTCATCGTTGCTCTCTCCGTCGTCTGCGCCATCATCCTGACCGTCGCCTGCGTGTTGATCTAAGTACCCAACGGGTACCCCACGGAAACCTTGACGATCCTGTAGAGGATCACCTGGTCATCGTCTGTCCGGTGGGGTAAACCCACCGGTAGACTCCTACCTTTAGCCCCCTTCCGTTCCGTGCGCGGGAGGGGGCGCTCTTGTGTTCCGGCGTTTTACCAAACGCCGGAACCACTCGACGCTGCAAGCCCGCCAGAGCGGCAATCTGACGTTCAATCGTCGGGCATGGCCAAAAGGCCTATGCCCTCCTCTTTCATGTCACCTTGCTCGCTCTGGCGGGCTTTCGCTGACTTTTGCTCCACCTGCGGCGCTGCCATTGTTGGTGTTATGGGGCGGTGCAATGGGGTCAGGTTAGTTTGCACCAAATATGTCCGACAAGAGGTTTGACGGATGTTTGGTTGGTGCCTGTTGATGGTCTGGGTATCGGGGAGGGCGGGCTCCGTTATAATCGCCTAGAACATTAAATGGAAACGGGACGGGAGCTATATATGCGCCAGGGTTTCGACAACGCGAAGTATATCGAGCTGCAGGCTGCTCACATTAAGGAGCGCATCTCGCAGTTTGGTGGCAAGCTCTATTTGGAGTTTGGCGGTAAGCTGTTCGATGACTATCATGCGAGCCGCGTGCTGCCGGGTTTTGAACCGGACAGCAAGTTCCGCATGCTCAAGAGCATCGCCGACGATGTCGAGGTTATCATCGCGATCAACGCGAACCACATCGAGAAAAACAAGGCTCGTGGTGACCTCGGCATTACCTATGACGAGGATGTGCTGCGCCTGGTTGACCTGTTTCGCGGCAACGGCTTTGCTGTCGCGGCTGTGGTCATCACCCAGTACGCCGGCCAGCCCGCTGCCGATGTGTTCCGCAACCGTCTGAACGCGCTCGGTATTCCCGCCAAGCTGCACTATCCCATCGAGGGGTATCCGCACGATGTCGATCTGATCGTGTCCGACGATGGCTACGGCAAGAACGAGTTTGTCGAGACCACCCGACCGCTCGTCGTGGTCACTGCCCCCGGTCCTGGCTCGGGCAAGCTTGCCACCTGCCTGTCTCAGCTCTATCACGAGCACAAGCATGGCACGGCCGCCGGCTATGCCAAGTTCGAGACCTTCCCTGTCTGGAATCTTCCTCTGACGCATCCGGTCAATATTGCCTACGAGGCCGCCACGGCTGACCTCGACGACGCCAATATCATCGATTCGTTCCACCTTGAGGCCTACAACAAGACCACGGTCAACTACAACCGCGACGTCGAGGCCTTCCCGGTAGTCCGTGCCCTGATGGAAAAGATCCTGGGCAAGAGCCCCTACCAGAGCCCTACGGACATGGGCGTCAATATGGTCGGCTTTGCCATCACCGATGACGATGCCTGCCGCGACGCTTCCAAGATGGAGATCGTCCGCCGCTACTTTACCGCGGTCGAAAATGTGCGCCGTACCGGCGTGGGCGATGAGCAAGTCGACCGTCTCAAGATTATTATGAAGAAAGCCGGCATCGATAAGAACTACTCACCGGCGCGCTCGGCAGCCCTCACCAGGGAGCAGCTGACGGGTGGTCCCGTGGGTGCCATGGTCATGCCCGATGGCTCCGTGGTGACCGGCAAGACTTCCACGCGCCTGGGCGCCGCGAGCTCGCTCATCATGAATGCACTTAAGCATGTCTCGGGCGTCGACCTTGAGCTCGAGGTCATTAGCGATGAAGCGATCGAGCCCATCAGCAAGCTCAAGACGCATTTCCTGGGCAGCAAAAACCCGCGCCTCCACACCGACGAGACGCTTATGGCGCTGTCGATCACCTCGGCCACGAGTGAGACGGCCGCTCGCGTCCTTTCGGGCCTGGAGCAGCTGCGCGGTTGCGATGCCTTCTTTAGCGTGATTATCTCGCCGACGGACGAGACGGTACTGCGCAAACTGGGTATCAACGTGTGCTGCGAGCCCAAGTTTGAGCGCCGCGGTTTCTTCCATCGCTAAGTTTGAAGCACCGCGGTAATTGCATTGCATTTTGGCCGTATCGGGTTAGCGCCCGGTACGGCTTTTTGATCAATAAAGCGCCTATTTCGGCGAAAAATAGCTGTTTACCTGCCTAGAAACAATTTGAGCGGTATACAATAACCGTAACTGTTTCATCCTTAGCGGGATGCCGCATGATGGATATTACCTGCCATCGTGAGGTGTGTCGGTCGCGCACGGCGCGTTAGATGCTCGTGCTCGGTTTGAGGAGGCTGCTATGGCGGGCAAGGGTCGTGCGAGTGTCAACGATATGAAGCGTGTCGAGGTGCTGGTGTTGATGGAGATCGACCAGCAAACCGAAGACAATGGCGGGCCGTATGGTTTCTCGCGCAAAACGCTTGCCGAGCGCGTGGGGGTTTCGCCGTATCGTGCCCGCGCCGCAATCGATCGCTTGGATTCCGAAGGCATGATTGATGTCGTCTCGCGTTATAGCGACGACGGCGGTCAGCTTGCAAATGGCATTTGCCTCACCGAACGTGGCGAGTGGTATCTTGAGGGCGTCCGTACCGGCATGCTCGTTCAAGAAATGCTTGAGGACGAGGTTTCTGATCGATAGCAGCATGTAACCCTTGCCATAGCGACGCCGCCTGGGAAACCGGGCGGCGTTTTGTTTCAAGATTGAGAAATGCAATCTCACGCGAGAAAAATTGCGAACGGTCCGCGGCGCGAGTATTACAATGAAGACCCGTAAGATGTGGATAAACAACTTCTACGGGAAGCGCAGGTAACTCAATATGACCAAGCATGTGTTCGTAACCGGTGGCGTGGTTTCGTCTCTGGGCAAGGGTATCACCGCGGCCTCGCTGGGCCGTCTGCTCAAGTCGCGTGGCTACAAAGTAACGATGCAGAAGGCTGATCCGTATCTGAACGTCGACCCCGGTACCATGAGCCCCTTCCAGCATGGTGAGGTCTTCGTTACCGAGGATGGTTACGAGTCCGACCTGGACCTGGGTCATTACGAGCGCTTTATTGATGAGAACCTGACCCGCGATTCCAACTTTACGACCGGCGCCATCTATAAGAGCTTGATCGCCCGCGAGCGTCGCGGCGACTTTTTGGGCGGTACCGTGCAGGTGATTCCTCACGTCACCAATGCCATTAAGGACAAGTTCCGCCGCATCGAGGAGCAGACCGGCTCCGATGTAGTCATCACCGAGCTGGGCGGCACGATCGGCGACATCGAGTCCCAACCGTTTGTCGAGGCCATCCGTCAGTACCGCAAGGAGGCCGGCCCCGAGAACGTCTGCTACATCCACGTGTCGCTTGTTCCCTATATCGCCGCCGCCCACGAGGTCAAGACCAAGCCGACGCAGCACTCCGTCAAGGAGCTCCGCAGCTTTGGTATCCAGCCCGATATTATCGTTCTGCGCTCCGACCACCATATCGATGATGCCATCCGCGGCAAGATTGCAAGCTTCTGCGACGTCGACACCGACTGTGTCTTTACCAACGAGGACTGCGCGAGCATCTACGATGTTCCGCAGCTGCTCGCCGAGCAGGACTTTGACCTGCGCATTTGCGAGCGTCTGGGTCTTGACCCGCGTGAGCGCGACATGAGTCAGTGGAACGAGTTCCTGCGCAAGCAGAACCATGCCAACCAGCACGCCGACAAGGTGAAGATCGCCGTCGTGGGCAAGTATACGCAGCTGCCCGATGCCTACCTGTCGGTTATCGAGGCCCTGCACCATGCGGGCGTCTTCTACGATCGCCACGTTGATGTACAGCTGGTCGATGGCGAGAGCCTTGACGAGCAGAACGTCTCCGAGGTCCTGGGTGACGCCTCGGGCATCCTGGTCCCTGGCGGCTTTGGCAAGCGCGCCCTGGAGGGCAAGATCCTCGCGGCCGAGTTTGCCCGTGAGCACAAGATTCCGTATCTGGGCATTTGCCTGGGTATGCAGGTGGCCGTGTGCGAATTTGCCCGCAACGTGGTCGGCCTTGCCGGTGCCAGCTCTTCCGAGTTCGATCCGGATGGCCCGTATAGTGTCATCGACCTGATGAGCTCGCAGGAGGACGTGACCGAGAAGGGCGGCACCATGCGCCTGGGCGCCTATCCGTGCAAGCTTGCCGCCGATACCCTCGCGCGCGAGGCATATGGCGAGGAGCTCGTCTACGAGCGTCACCGTCACCGCTTTGAGTTCAACAACGCCTTCCGTGACCAGCTCGAGGGCGCTGGTCTGGTTATCTCTGGTCTTTCGCCCGACGAGCGCCTGGTCGAGATGGTCGAGCTGCCGCGCGACGTGCATCCGTGGTATGTGGCAACCCAGGCTCATCCCGAGTTCAAGAGCCGCCCGACCAACCCGCAGCCGCTGTTCCGCGAGTTCGTGCGCGCCTCGATCGGCCAGCATGAGGGCGTCGATCGCTTGCAGGTGACGCCCAAGAACCTCGCTACGGACTAAGGGTGCCGGCGAATAAGGAACATACCGAAGCTACTCCCTCGTCGCTCGCCGTGGCGGCGGGGGAGTATCTCGATTACCTCGCGGTCGAGCGGGGTTTGGCGCGCAACACGATTGCGGCCTATCGTCGTGACCTGACGACGTACTGCGCCTATCTGGAGCGGGCTGGTATTGTGTCTTTTGAAGAGGTGACCCGTCAAGTCGTGGAGGGCTTTGTTGCCGACCGTCGCGATGGGGGCTATTCCGATGCCTCGGTGGAGCGTGCGCTTGCGGCCGTGAAGGGCCTGCATGCCTTTTTGGTGCGCGATGGGGCTGTAGCCCAAAATCCAACGGCGGCGTTGCGCCTGCCTAAAAAGGCTGAGCGTTTGCCGGAGTATGTATCGGTGGAGGATGTCTCGGCGCTGCTCGATCAAGATTTCCCCGAGGGCGAGATGGGCTTGCGTGACCATGCCATCTTGGAAGTGCTCTACGGATGCGGTTTGCGTGTGAGCGAGTTGGTGGGGCTCGATGTGGGCGATATCCATATCGACGATGGCTTTGTGCTCGTTCGCGGTAAGGGCTCAAAGGAACGCCTGTCCCCGCTGGTGGGAAGCGCGGCGCGAGCTCTGGCGCTCTATGTAACTGAGGGGCGTTCTCGCTTGGCGGCCCATGCCCGCGGAACAGAGACCTCGGCGGTCTTTTTAAATAAGAACGGCCGCCGTCTGTCGCGCCAGGGCATCCATGCCATCTGTGAGCGCTACGGGCGCCAGGTGGGACTGGTGGGGCTCCATCCCCATACGCTGCGTCACTCCTTTGCCACCCATATGCTTGCGGGCGGCGCAGACCTCCGTGTGCTACAGGAGATCTTGGGGCATGCCGATATATCGACCACGCAGATCTACACGCATGTCGATCGTACGCAACTGACCGAGGTCTATCTGGCGGCGCACCCGCTGGCACATCGTTAACACATCACTGACCTGCATATTTATAGGTATTTGGGGACGGGCCCCAGATTGCCGCGGGGTGCTTTTGCGCGCGCATGGGCAATCTGGGGCCCGTCCCATTTTTCGCCACTTGGCATCGCGGTGGTGGGCCGCACGTGCCTTGGGTGGGGGAGTTTGGGGGGGCGATGTGAACGGTATATAAAGGTACGCAAAAATCGCCTCAAGGTCAACTTGAAGGTTGAGGTTGAACGGCGGGATGCCACAGGTGGCATCCCGCCGTAGCTGTAAACACAACATATTGTGTTTTCGAACATATGCTTGGGGGTGTTTTGCAATATATGGTGGGTGGAGTGGTGGGGCGGGGTGGGGGAAGGGGTGGGGAAAGGTGTTGAAAAATGGGGCGGTTCCCCATATTATTAATGACGTCGACAGGCGGGGTGGTTCCCCGCGTACGTGCCATCTGAGTAACCGAGGGGAGGGCGCACATGGGAATGACTGGTGCATACGAGCGCAATCTCGATGCAAAAGGTCGTCTGTCCCTGCCTGCACCCCTTCGCGAGGAGCTTGGAGAGCACGTTCGCGTGTTCAAAGCCCTGGATGTCGATGCTCTGTACGTGTTCTCTGCCGAGGCCTTCGATAAGTGGGTCGAAGGACTCTTCGCGGGTCGTGAGGGCCACGAGGGTTTTAACCCGCGTGACATTAATGACCAGAAGCTCATGAGGGCGATCAACAAGCGCACCACGTCGATGGACGTGGACAGCGCCGGTCGTATCGGTCTTTCCGAGTCTCTCCGCAAGCAGGCGAACCTCGACCGCGAGGTCACGGTTGTGGGCAACTACGACCACCTTGAGGTTTGGGATCGCGCCGCGGCCGATGAGGACGATGACGATGAGGCCCTGCTGGACCTCTTCTTCTCGTAAGGGCAAGGCACGGGTAACGGATGGAGCGTGGGATCTTGACACAAGAATATCGGCATGAACCTGTCATGCTCGGCGAAGTGCTTGAGTCGCTGCGGCTAAAGAGCGGCTCCGTTGTCTGCGATTGCACCCTTGGCGGTGCCGGCCATTCGGTAAAGATGGCCGCGCAGGTGGGGGAGACGGGCCTTTTGCTCGGCGTCGATCAGGACGACATGGCCCTCGAGGCCGCTGGCGCCCGTCTGGACCGCGAGGTTCCCGGCGTTCCGCACCAGCTGCTGAAGGGCAACTTCGGCGACTTGGACGAGCTTCTTTGCTCGGCCGAGGTGCCCGGGGTCGATGGCTTCCTGTTCGATTTGGGCGTTTCGTCACCGCAACTCGATATCCCTGGCAGGGGCTTTTCGTATAACGAGGACGCCCCATTGGACATGCGGATGGATCCGGGTAATAACACCTTAAACGCAGCTGAGGTCATCAACACCTATAACGAACACGACCTCGCCCGGATTCTACGCGTCTACGGCGAAGAGAAGTTCGCCTCGCAGATCGCGCGCGAGATCGTGCGCCGCCGCGAGCAAGAACCGATCGAAACCACCGGCCAATTTGTCGAGATCATCAAGGCGGGTATCCCGGCTGCCGCTCGTCGGCATGGCGGACACCCGGCCAAGAAAAGTTTCCAGGCCATTCGCATCGAGGTCAATCACGAGCTCGATGTGCTCGAACGAGGGCTTGATGCCGCCACCAGGTGGCTCAACCCGGGCGGACGTATCTGCGTCATCTCGTATCACTCGCTCGAAGACCGTATCGTAAAGAACCACTTTAAGGAGATGAGCCAGGGGTGCACGTGTCCGCCGGAGATTCCGGTGTGCGTGTGCGGCAACGTGCCGATACTCAAGGTCATCACCCGCAAACCCTTGGTTGCCCAGCCTGATGAGGTTGAGCGCAACCCTCGGGCGAGATCAGCCAAAATCCGCGTGGCGCAGCGTCTGTAAGCGCGACCGCGCGATATTGGACCTCCCGCTCGCACCATAAACGAAGCTTAAACACACTACCAACGTACTCGGGATGGGAGGCGGCATATCATGGGCTACAACACTTCAAGCGCAGCACTCGCCTATGATATGAACGCCATGCCCGCCTATCGTGAGACGCCGCAGGCCCCCGTTGCTCCCCGTGAGCAGCGCGCGCCGCGCTTTGATGTCTACACGGGCGCGGGCCGTCAGGCAAACCAGGCGGTAAGCCCGGTTTTCATGAGCGTTCTTAAAACGTTTTGCATCATTGCGGCTATCTTCATGACGATCGGCGTCGCCCGCGTGGCGCTCGCCGGCGTTACGGCCCAGGTGCTCAACAGCAACGCCGAGCTTACCAGCACGCTCGAAAAGGCGACCGATGAGAGCTCCGACCTGGAGGTCATGCATTCGGTCTATGGCGCCGACACGCGCATTCGCGACCTTGCGGGCGCTTATGGCATGGTGGAGCCCAGCGAGAGCGTTACACTTGACTTTTCGCAGGATGCAGCCGCGGGCGCCAACGCGACCGCGACCGCTCAGTAGCAAGACGGTAGCTGAGTATGACAAATGACTATCGCCGCGGTTCCGATGGGGGCCGCGGTTCTGGACGTCCCTCGTCGCGGGGACGTTCTGGTTATCAAGGAACGGGTCGGCAATCTTACAACGCCGGGCAGTCCCGTGGCAACGACCCGGCGTCGCGACTTCGCGGCTCGGGCGGCCCTCAAGTGCATAACACCAGGTCGCGCAAGAGTTCGTCGACCGAATGGCTCACAGGCGCACCTCTGCCTCGCCGCAAAGCCGTCATGGGCTTCATCGGGCTTGGCTTGGGCTTGGGCGTCTTTCGCCTTGCCGACTATCAAATTGTCGAAGCCGATAAACTGCGCGAGCGTGCCGATGCGCGCCGCCTGCTTGCGCAGACCCTCTATGCCAAACGCGGCACCGTCTACGACCGCAATGGTAACGTGCTGGCGTCGTCGGTCGAATGTCGCAACATCGCCGTGAACCCGCAGCTTGTCGAGGATGTCGACAAGACGGTGTCGGCGCTGGTCAAGGCAACTGGAATCGATAAAAAGACCTGCCGCAAGCTCGTTGAGTCCGATGGCACCTGGGTGTATATCAAGCGCCAGGTGGACGAAGACGATGCTGTGGCGCTGGAGAAGAAGAACCTGCCCGGCGTGCTTTTTGAGCAGGCCATGAAGCGCGTATATCCATACGGCAATCTGGCATCGCAGGTGCTAGGTGTAGTGAATGTAGACAACGACGGCTTGACGGGTCTCGAAAAGCAATACAACAAGCTTCTGACCGGCACGAACGGTTCTCTCGTACGCGAGCGCGCGAGGGACGGCAGCTATATCGCGGGCGGTGCCTATAAAAAGGTGGCTGCGGTCGACGGCGTTGATATCGTGACGACGCTCGACGTCAATATCCAGCGTGCGGCCGAGGATGCCCTGGCAGAGGCAGTTGAGAAGACTAAGGCCAAGAACGGCTCGGCGCTGGTCACCGATCCTACGACAGGCGAGATTTTGGCAGCCTGCTCGTACCCGACCTACGACCAGACCGATCTGGAGAACGCCAAGACCGAGGATATGAACCTGCGCCTGGTCACTGACGCCTACGAGCCCGGCTCGGTCTTTAAGACGCTCGTGGCGGGCGCCGGCTTCGACTTGGGCGTCGTACGATCGAGTACGTCGTTTGAGGTGCCGGCGAGCATCAAGGTGGGCGACGATACCGTTACCGATGCCGATAAGCGCGACTATGGCATGACCATGGATGTGCGCGAGATGATGCGCCGTTCGTCCAATGTGGGCTTTGTCCTGGTGGGGCGCAAGATCGGTGCCGACGACTTTGCCGCCTATGTGGACAAGTGGGGCATCGGTCACAGCTCCGGTGTCGATTTTCCGGGCGAGAGCCTGGGCATCGTCAAGGAGCGTGACCAGTATGACGGCGCCACGCTGGGATCGATGAGCTTTGGACAGGCGCTGTCCGTCTCGCCGATTGAGATCGCACGTGCCGTGGGCGGCATCGCCAACGGCGGCGTGATGATGACCCCGCACTTCTATAAGTCCAGCAAAGGCGACGAGAAGGACTGGGGCGAAGGCGAACGCGCGATTTCTGAGGACGCCGCATCCCAGGTGACATCGTGCATGCAGACGGTCGTGTCCGAGGGAACGGGCGTTGGCGGCGCGGTTGACGGCTATGACGTGGCGGGTAAGACCGGTACGGCCGAACGAGCCGACGAGAACGGCGGCTACCTCAAGGAGAACTACATGTCGTCCTTTATGGGCTTTGCGCCGGCACAATCGCCCAAGGTGCTGTGCTATATCACGCTCGACGGAACGCCGAGCGGCTCAGATGCCGCTGCGGTGCCGTTCCAGTCCATTATGGCCAACGCGCTCGACGTGCTGGGTATCCCGCACACGAAGTAGGGGGTTACAATCTTTGGGGCGTGGTTTGTTGTCCCATATGAGGGTGTTCACATGCCCTGCACCACGCATGTGCGGCGCTGGGATACAATACGCCGATAGCATTATTAGGTTTACAGGGGAGCTGCAATGATAGAGATCGCCGTCAACAACCTCGCGGCCGCAACAGGGGCCCGAACCGTGACGGGAGAAGCCGATCGGGTATGCCGCGGGTGCGTTATCGACTCGCGTCAGGTCGAGGAAGGGACGATTTTCGTCGCCTTTCCCGGTGAAAACGTCGACGGCAATGATTTTGCTTCCCGTGCCGTCCAGTCGGGTGCCGGCGCCGTCGTGATGACGCGTGAGCCCGAGGCCGAGCTGGTCTCGCTGGCGCAGGACAAGGGCTGTGCCATCTTGCTGACCGATGATCCCGAGGACTTTCTGCTGCGTTTGGCGCACGCGTACCGTCTGGAGCTTGGCTGCCTGGTCGTTGGTATTACCGGTTCCATCGGCAAGACGACGACCAAGGACGTGCTCGCCGCCGTGCTCGCCAAGCGCTATCGTGTCTGGGCCACCAAGGGCAATTTCAATAACCTGATCGGCATGCCGCTCACGGTGCTTTCTGCTCCGGCCGATACCGAGGTCCTGGTGCTCGAGATGGGCATGAACCATTTCCACGAGATTGAGCGCCTGTCCCAGTCCGCCAATCCCAACCTTGCCATCGTGAGCAAGATTGGTACCTCTCACATCGGCATTTTGGGCAGCCGCGAGAACATCGCCCGCGCTAAGGCCGAGATTGTCCAGGGTATGTGCGCCGCCGGCGACTTCTTGCCGCTGCTGGTTTTGGGCGGTGAGGACGACTTTACGCCGTTCATTCGCGATACGTTCGCCCAGCCTGCTGGTATCGATGTGATGCTGGCCGGCGTCTCGGACGATGATGAGGTCCGTGCCCGCGACATTCGTGTTGATGACGAGGGCCGTCCGGTCTTTACGCTCGATTTTGGCCAGGGTGAGACGACCGATACCATGCTTGCCATCCCCGGCGTGCAGTCCGTCCCAAATGCCGTTAAGGCCGCCGCAGTTGCCTATCGCCTGGGCGTGACGCCCGAGCAGATCGATGCTGCCTTTAGGGGCCTCACGATCACCGGGCACCGCCAGGAGATCAAGCGCGCCAAGAGCGGTGCCCGCGTCATCGACGATTCCTATAACGCCAGCGCCGAATCCATGGCTGCTGGTCTCGATCTGCTGTGCTCGCTTTCGTGCACGGGGTCTCGCATGGCGATCCTGGGCGAGATGGGCGAGATGGGCGATGAGGCTCCTCGCATGCATGAGCTCGTGGGCGCCTATGCCGCCGCCAAGAAGCTCGACATGCTGGCGTGCGTGGGTGGTGAGCTGGCCCAGCTTATGGCCGATGCCGCGCGCATGATGGGCATGGACGAGGACCGCATCCAGGTGTTCTCCGATTATCAGCAGGTGCTCGACCGCATGGGCGGCGCGCTTGAAAAACATGATGTTGTACTGGTCAAGGGTTCCCGCTTTGTTGAGCTCGACCGCTTTGTGGAAGGTGTGTGCTAGCCCATGTTCGGCAATCCCTCGTATCCAACGTATCAGGCTTTTTTGGGGCTTGGCATCGCCGCTGCCATTGCGCTGCTGCTCATGCCGTGGTGGATCAAGCTACTTAAGGTCGAGGGTATCGGCCAGCAGGTTCGTGCCGACGGCCCCAAGCGTCATTTGGTTAAGCAGGGAACGCCCACCATGGGTGGCGTTGTCATTCTCGTCGCGATTTCGCTGACCTGCCTGCTGATGGGCAAGCTCACCACCGAGCTCGTGCTCGTGCTGCTCGCCACGCTGGCGACAGGCGTGCTGGGCCTGATCGACGACCTGACCTCCGTTACGCATGGGCGCTCGCTCGGTCTGACGCCTCATGCCAAGATGATCGGCCTAACCATTATCTGTGTCACCTTTACGGTACTTGCCGTTAACTGGTGCGGCGTCGCCCCCGAGATTCGTTTTCCCGGCGGCCTGACGATTGACCTTGGCGTGCTTTCGACCACCATCTGCGGCCTTTCGTTCCCGTGGCTCTACATTGTCTTTTGCTGGCTGATGATCGCCGGTCTTTCTAATGCCGTGAACCTGACCGATGGCCTTGACGGTCTTGCTGGCGGCACCTCCATGATTGCCATGCTCGCCATGGCTGCCATGGCGTTTTTGCACGGAGACGTGAACCTGTCCATCTTCTGCACCGCGTGTGCCGGTGCCTGCTTGGGCTTTCTGTGGTTCAACTGCTATCCGGCGAGCATCTTTATGGGCGATACCGGCTCGCTTGCCCTAGGCGCCGCGTTTGCCTGCACGTCCATCATGACCAACACCGAGGTCGTCTCCCTCATCATCGGCGGCCTGTTTATCGTTGAGACCCTGTCGGTCATGATTCAGGTTGTCTACTTCCACTTTACGCACAAGCGCGTCTTCCTTATGGCGCCCATCCATCATCATTTCGAAAAGAAGGGCTGGGCCGAGACCAAGGTCGTCATCCGTTTTTGGATTATCGCTGCTGCCTTTGGTGCCGTTGGCCTTGCCCTGTTCTTCCAGTTGGGATAGTGGTCTTTCATGCCTCTTGCTGATGTCTTTAGCCTGCTCGTTTTGGGTCAGGGCAAATCCGGTCTCGATGTCGCCCGCTGGGCGCTGGCACATCCCGAGCGCGTAAGTGCCGTTACCGTGTATGGCGGTGGCACCTCTGAACCCAATGACGCCACGCGTGCGCTCGAGGCTGCTGGTGCGTCGTTTGTCTATGGGGCCGAACAGGTCGAGGGCGCCTATGACGTATGCGTGACGTGCCCGGGCATCTCGGAGTTCTCGGGCTTCTTTAAGGCCGGGCGCGAGCATGCCGCCCAGATTATGGGTGAGCCCGAGTTTGCCTATCGCCTGTCGCCCGATAACTGGATTGCCATCACGGGCACCAACGGCAAGACGACCACCACGTCGCTGGCTGATTATCTGCTTAAGGCTGCCGGCGAGGCCAGCGTTGCTGTCGGCAACATCGGCGAGCCGCCGGTCAACGAGATTGACGGCCGAGCCCACAACGAGTGGTTTGTGGCTGAGCTCTCGAGCTATCAGATTGCTACGACAACCGAGCTCCACCCCCGCGTGGCGGTGCTGCTCAACATCACTCCCGACCACTTGGGCTGGCATAAGAGCCATAAGAACTACGCGCTTGCCAAGATCAAACTGTTTGACAATATGGTCGATGACGATCTGGCGGTTGTCGACGTCGAAGACGCCGGCATTCACGAGTTCGATGAGTACATCTACACGCCGGGTCGTCGCATCTGCAAGGTTGCCTTTGACGAGCCTGAGGGCGAGGATGCCGCCTTTGTGCGCGACGGCAAGATGGTCGTGCGCCTGAAGGGCGTCGAGACCCCGCTCATCGCTACATCCGAGCTCAAGATCTCGGGCCATCACAATGTTATCAATGCCCTGTGCGCCGCCACGGCTGCCTTGGCGGTCGGTGCCGATGTCGATGGTGTCTGCCGCGGTCTTGCCTCGTTCCAGCCGCTCGAGCACCGCGTGGAGCCGTGTGGCGAGATTGACGGCGTGCGCTACGTCAACGATTCCAAGGCGACCAACACCGATGCGGTCGAGAAGGCACTGACGGCATTTCCCGATGACGACGTGATCTTGCTGCTCGGCGGCCACGATAAGGGCACGCCGCTCACGGACTTCGCGCGCGTTGTTATGGATAACGTACGCTCGGTCGTCTGCTTTGGCGATGCGCGCGAGCGTTTCACCGCCGCTATGGACGAGGCCGATGTCGACGGCGATGTGGATATCGCCCAGGCGGATGACCTGCGCGATGCCGTGGACGTCGCCCGTTCGCTGTCGAGCCGTGGCGACGTGATCTTACTTTCTCCTGCCTGCTCTTCGTTCGATGAGTTCTCGGGCTATGAGGAGCGCGGCCGCGTGTTTAAGGACTATGTGGCCCAGCTTGCCGCTGCGGCGAAATCGCAAATGGAATAGGGGTTGCCGGTGAGAGAGGAGAGCCCCCGACAAGGTATGAGGAGGCCCGACTCGGACCGTGCTTCCTCGCGGCGCAGCACACCGCGTTCCGGTCGCGGCGGGCAGTCGTTTAGCGAACGCTATATTGCCGGCGTTCCCGCCCGTATCATGCGCCCCCGTTTGATATTCATGGCCTGCTTGTTTACCTTGGTATGCTTTGGCCTGCTGATGGTGTACTCGGCGTCTTCGGTCGAGGCGCTGCACGAGAATGGCTCGGCGACGTTTTTTCTGGGTCGACAGGCCGCGTTTGCCGTGGTCGGTGTTCTGGCGCTGATTGCCATCGTGCGCGTTTTGCCGGACAGCTGGTTTGGGGAGGATGTGCTCAGGATCTTCCTCATAGGCATGATAGGGCTACTGTTTCTGGTGTTCTTGGTGGGCAGCGGCAGCCGTGGCGCCACGCGCTGGCTTAACATCGCCGGTATTCAGTTCCAGCCTTCCGAGTTTTTAAAGCCATTTGCCATTGCGTATTCGGCCATCATGCTTGATCGCTTCTTTTCGCCCGGTGGCAACATCAACGAATTCCTTCGCAAGATGGGCATCTACCTGGGCATTTCGCTCTTTCTGATCTTTATCCAGCCCGATTTCGGTACTGTCCTGATCATCCTGTTGACCCTCATGTGCATGGCGTTGTTTGCGGGTCTCGACCCCAGATTTATCATCGGCGTGCTAATCTTCGGCATTCTCGTGATCGTGATTGCGCTTGTCGCAGAGCCGTACCGTATGGTGCGTATTCAGGTTGCCTTGAACCCTTGGGCCGACGAGTATGGTGACGGCTATCAGGCCACGCTTGCCATTATGGCCTTTGCCTCGGGCGGTCTGTTCGGCCGTGGCATCGGCAACTCAACCATGAAGTACTCGTATCTGCCCGAGGCGCACAATGACTACATCCTGGCCATCATTGGCGAGGAAGTCGGTTTTGTCGGAACCGTGCTGTTCTTCTTGGTGTTTGCGATGCTGATCTACTCGGCGTTTCGCATTGCCGAGCAGGCGACCGATCGCCGGGGCGCGCTTATGGCGTCTGGCTCCGCGGTCATTCTCGCAGTGCAGTTTTTGATTAACGCGCTGGGCATCCTCAACGTGTTTCCCATGACGGGCAAACCGTTGCCGTTTATTAGCTACGGCGGTTCGTCGATTATTGTGTCGCTCATGCTTGCCGGGTTGATCCTGCGCGTTTCGTACGAGAGCGCCCGCCGCGATGAGTATGACCGCCGCCGCGAGAGCTTTGCCGTTATGGATGAGAGTACCGCCGGCGTGCCCCACGTGCGCGGCGAGCGATCTTCGCGTAACGGTTTTACCGTCCTGGATGGCTCTGCGACCGAGCCGGCAGCCCGCCCGCGTCAGCGAACGGCGCCGCAAGGTCGTCCTCAGCGCCCCAGCCCTCGCAACGCGGGCGGCGGATATAATCGAATCGATTTGAACTCGGACCCGTCGGCGCGTCTGCGTACCGACGACCAGGGACCGCGTGTACGAAGGGACTACCATGACCGATAAAATGACCGTTGCTATTGCAGCCGGCGGCACGGCCGGGCACATCAACCCCGCGCTCGCCTTGGCCGAAGAGCTGCGTGACCGTGGCCACCACGTTGTGTTCGTGGGCCAGTCGCGCAAGCTCGAGGGTCGTCTGGTCCCCGAGGCTGGGTTTGATTTTGTGCCCATTACGGTCACGGGCTTCGACCGCTCCCGTCCTTGGACGGCGCTGACCTCGCTGTGGCGTGTCAACAAAGCCAAGCGTGCGCTCGCCAGTCATTTCTCAAAGGTCGGCAAGCCCGATGCCGCCATTGGTTTTGGTGCCTATGTCGAGGTTCCGCTGCTGGGGTGGTGCAAGGGCGCGGGCGTTCCGTATCTGCTGCATGAGCAGAACTCTGTTCCGGGCCTGGCCAACAAGATGATGAACTCCCACGCCGCCCGCGTGTGCATCTCGGTGCCGGCAGCGCGTTCGGTCTTTGAGCGCGAAGGTGACCCTGACCACGTGCTCATGACCGGCAACCCCGTACGTCGCTCGGTGATCGAGGGCGATCGCGCTCGCGGCCGCAAGGCACTTGGCGTTCCCGAGGACGCTACGCTGCTGCTCGTCTTTGGCGGTTCACTTGGCGCCCAGCACCTCAACGAGCGTGTGGCTTCGCTCAAAAACGAGCTGCTTTCGCGCAAGAACCTCTATGTGTTGCATTCGACGGGTGCCGACGGCTTTGAGGAGACCGAGCGCGCTTTGGCGCTGACGCCCGAGGAGGCGAAGCGTTACCGCGTCCAGCCTTACATCGACAACATGGGCGATATGCTGGCTGCTGCCGATTTGGTGCTCTCGCGTTCGGGCGCATCGAGCGTGGCCGAGATCGCTGCACTCGCCGTGCCTTCGGTGCTCGTGCCGTACCCGCATGCGACGGCCGACCACCAAACCACCAATGCCCGTTATCTGGTCGACGCTGGGGCCGGCGTGCTCTGCGCCGATGCCGATATCGACGGTTCTGCCTTTGCCGATGAACTGCTGCACCTGGTCGATGACGCGGCGGCGCGCGACGCCATGCGTCAGGCGGCGCGTGGTCTGGCTCAGGATAGGGCCGCCGCTCTTCTGGCGGATGCGGTAGAGGGTTTGCGTTAGTTAGACGGGATATCGTCGGTCGCCCTCGCGCTGATGCGGTAGGTGCGGTACAGTTAACGGGTTACAGGCAGTGTTTACGCAAGGAGTACACGAGCACATGGCTGATTCCCAGACTGCAACCTCCGCGCCCGAGTTTAAGAGCGCCCACTTTATCGGTATCGGCGGCGCCGGCATGAGCGGCATCGCCCTCGTTCTTCACGAGCGCGGTTATGCCGTTACCGGCTCCGACCTTAAGACGTCACGTTATATCCGCCAGCTTACCCGCGCTGGTGTGAAGGTGCATGTGGGCCATGAGGCCGCCACGATCGACGAGGTCAAGCCCGACGTGGTTGTTGTCTCCACCGCTATTCCGGAGTCCAACCCTGAACTCGTGCGCGCTCGCGAGCTTGGTATTCCCGTGTGGCCCCGTGCCAAGATGCTCTCTGCTTTGGGCCACGGCTACACCACCGTCGCTGTTGCCGGCACGCATGGCAAGACCACCACGTCTTCGATGTGCGCCACCATGCTCGACCGCATGGGTCTGGATCCGAGCTTCTTGATCGGTGGCATCGTCGAGGGCTATGACACGAACGGCAAGAACGGCTCGGGCGACTACTTTGTCGCTGAGGCCGACGAGTCCGACAGCTCCTTCCTGTTCCTGAACCCCAACGTGGTCATCGTGACCAACGTCGAGGCCGACCACCTCGATCACTACTCGGGTATCGAGGAGATCGAGGCAACTTTCGCCAAATTCATGAGCCTGGTGGGCGAGGACGGCACCGTCATCGTCTGCGGTGAGGACCCGCATCTGGTCGAGCTCGCCAAGTCGACGGGTCGTCACGTGCTTTCCTACGGCTTTGCCGAGAGCAACGACATCGTCTGCATGCACCCGGATGTCAAGGGCATCCAGAGCGATTTTATCGTTCGCTTTGAGGACGGCACTGAGCACGCTGTGGAGATCAAGAGCAATCCCGGTCGCCACAACATGCTCAACGCCACGGCGGTGCTCACCGTCGCCCATGTCCTGGGCCTTGACATCGACGCCGCCGCCAAGGCGCTCTCGAGCTTTGAGGGCGTCCGCCGTCGCTTTACCCACGTGGGCGATATCGATGGCATCACCGTGGTCGATGATTACGGCCATCACCCCACCGAGATCAAGGCGACGCTTGCTGCTGCTTCGTCGCTGGGCTACAAGCACGTCGACGTCGTGTTCCAGCCGCACCGCTATTCGCGCCTGCAGGCCCTGTGCGACGACTTTGCCGATGCATTTGCCAATGCCGATAAACTGCTGCTGATTGATGTGTTCTCGGCTGGCGAGATGCCCATTCCGGGTGTCACCTCTAAGATGCTCGCCGATACCGTGCGCGCCAAGCATCCTGGCAAGGAGGTCGTGTACTGCTCCAGCCGTCTTGAGCTCAATCAGGAGCTCGAGCAGATGGTGGGCGAGGGCGACCTGCTGCTCACTATGGGTGCCGGTGACGTTACGACCGTCGGTCCCGAGTTCATTGAGTATCTGACTGCCAAGAAAGACGCTTAAGTCTAATGGGTCTGTTTAACGCCGTCATGGCGCTCTCGGGCATGATCGACACGGATGTGATCGAGGACGAGCGCCTTGCGCGTCATACGAGCTATCGTATCGGCGGCAAGGCCGACCTCTTTGTGACGTGCCATAGCTATCATGCCCTCCGCCGCGCCGTGGCGGTGCTCGATCGCGAGCAGGTGCCGTGGGTCATCATCGGCAAGGGCTCCAATCTGCTGGTTGCCGATGGCGGTTATCGCGGCGCCGTCATTTCGCTCGGACGTGAGTTTCAGCGCACGGTTGTTGCCGATGACGGTTGTACGCTGACGGTCGGTGCGGGCGTGATGTTTGCGCGCCTGGTCAACGATGCCCTGTCGCGTAGCCTCTCGGGCCTTGAGTTTGCCGTTGGCATCCCTGGTTCGGTTGGCGGTGCGATATCTATGAATGCCGGCACACGGACCGAGTGGATTGGCTCGCTGGTTGAGGATGTCGTAACGTTTGACCCGGCATCCGGTATCAAACATTATGCGGGGTCCGAGATCACTTGGGGCTACCGCGAATGTAGCCTTCCCCGCAATGAGATCATCCTCGAGTGCGTGCTCAAGCTTAAACTGGCGCCCAAGGCCGACATTCGCGAGCGCATGGAGCGGTACCTGACGAGGCGCAAGCGTACACAGCCCATGGGTCGCGCATCCTGCGGGTCGGTCTTTCGCAACCCGCCCGATGCGAGCGTGGGCAAGCTTATCGAGGATTGTGGATTAAAGGGTTTTTCGATTGGCGGCGCGGAAGTTTCGCCCGTTCACGCTAATTTTATCGTTAATAACGGAACTGCCTCGGCCGATGACGTTGCCGCGGTTATCAGACATGTGCACGGAAAGGTGAGGGAGGCGTATGGCATCGAGCTCAGACCGGAAGTTAAATTCCTCGGCTTCTAGAGCATCGAAACCCACCTTCCGCCGCGCCGGAGGGCGTTCCGGCGCGCCTGCCAAACCTCAACGCAATACCGTCGCGCACTCTAAGTCTGTCGGGCATGCTCGACAGACCAGTCGTCCGGTTGTCGGCTCGCAGCTCGGTAATCGTCCGGCCGCAAAAAAGTCCTCGCGTCCCTCGGTGACGTCAAAGCCTGTTATGGGCGCCAAGCCTGCCCGTCCCATGGCAACTCCTAAGCCACCGACGGGAACTAAAACGCTGCGTCCGGGTCGCACGCTGGGCGCATCGAAACCGCGCTCGCTGACATCGGTGCCGGCTACCGCCAAGAAGCCTTCGGGTAAAAAAGGCGTCAACCCGTTGTCTTCACTTGGGGCGATGGCAAATAAAACATCAGACGCCGCTTCTGTCGTTACAGGCAAAGGCAAAATCGTGGGCGGCGTTCTGGCCGTCTTGGCCGTGCTCGTCGTCGTTGCCATCGTGGTGATTAACTCTGGATTGTTTACCGCCACTGATATTCAGATTCAAGGCAGCGAGCATGTGACGAAGCACGATGCTATCCAGCTGATCGATTTGCCCGAGGGAACGTCGCTTTTTAACGTCGATCCCGACCAGATTACCGAGGACCTCAAGCAGAACCCGTGGGTCTCGGGCGTGGATGTTCAGCGTCAGTTCCCGCATACGCTCATCATTACGCCTATGGAGCGCAAGGTCATCGCAATTGCCTATATCAGCTCCGATGACCTAGCCTGGGCCATCGGGGATGATGACACCTGGATCGCCCCGCTGTCGACGTCGGTCGAAGTGGACGACCAGGGCAACGTCATCACGACAGGGCAGGGCTCAAATACCCTGACCGGCATCGATGCCGCACTGGCGCTCGCTAAGCACTATGGCGCGGTGTTGCTGACTGATGTCTCGGCGGATGTCGCTCCAGTTTCCGGCCAGGCGGTGAGCTCCAAGGCCGTTAAGGCCGGCCTGGATTATGTGCGTGGTTTTTCGAGCGAGTTCTTGGGACAAGTCAAGGATATTTCCACGCCTTCGGTCGAAGCCATCTCGGCAAACCTCAATAACGGCATTGAGGTGTCGCTGGGCGATTCGAACGATATCGTCAAGAAGGAGCGCGTAGTCACCAAGCTGCTTTCGCAGGTAGAGGGCGTAACGTATATCAATGTGCGCTCTCCGGGTAACTATACATTTAGGAACGCTCCGACCTCGTAGCGCTGGTTGATGCTTTGTTGAGGGGCCATACCACGCCGTTTATCTGGTTTGTTTGGTTTTCACGGTCAATTATTTGACTGATACGTTCATAATGTGCAAACATAATACGGTTTACCTTTGCATTTACTTTCAACCTGAAGGTTAATGTGCGCAGGGGTCGACCCATGCTATGGCTATAACCTTTGTTCGGAGGACCGACATGCACGAGACAGAGATCAACAACTACCTTGCCGTCATTAAGGTGGTCGGCGTCGGCGGCGGCGGTACCAACGCGGTCAATCGAATGATCGAAGAGGGCATCCGCGGCGTCGAGTTTGTTGCCATCAACACCGATGCTCAGGCACTCGCGATCTCTGATGCCGATATCAAGGTGCACATCGGCACCGACCTTACCCGCGGCCTGGGCGCCGGCGCCAACCCCGAGGTTGGCCGCAAGGCTGCCGATGAGTCCCGCGACGACATTGCCGAGGCGCTCGCTGGCGCCGATATGGTGTTCATCACCTGCGGCGAGGGCGGTGGCACCGGTACCGGCGCTGCTCCCATCGTTGCCGATATCGCGATGAACGAGGTCGGTGCGCTGACCGTCGCCGTCGTGACCAAGCCCTTCACCTTCGAGGGCCGCAAGCGCAAGAAGAGCGCCGAGGAGGGCATTAAGACCCTCTCCGATTGCGTCGACACCATGATCGTCATCCCTAACGATAAGCTGCTCGACATCGCCGAGAAGAAGACCACCATGCTCGAGGCCTTCGCGATTGCCGATGGCGTCCTTTCCCAGGGCACCCAGGGCATCACCGACCTCATCACCGTCCCCGGTATCATCAACCTGGACTTCGCCGATGTTAAGACCATCATGAAGCAGGCCGGTACCGCCATGATGGGTATCGGTACCTCTTCTGGGGACACCCGTGCCGTCGACGCTGCCCAGCAGGCCATCTCCAGCCCGCTGCTCGAGAGCTCCATCGATGGCGCCACGCGCGTGCTGCTCTCCATCGCCGGTTCCAAGGACCTGGGCATCCAGGAGATCAGCGACGCCGCCGACGTTGTCGCCAACGCCGTCGACCCCGAGGCCAACATCATCTTCGGTACCGTTGTCGACGAGTCCCTGGGCGATCAGGTGCGTATCACCGTCATCGCTACGGGCTTCTCCGACTCCAACGTCAACCGTCAGGACGAGCTCTTTGCTGCTCAGCAGTCTCAGAGCAAGGCCGCTGCCTCCGCTGAGCCGCAGCGCACCGCTCCTGCCACGAGCCCGGCTCAGGCCGCTCCGACCCGCAACGTCGGTGGCACCGAGCTTCCTAACTTCGGCAACGATCAGTTCGAGCTTCCCGACTTCCTGAAGCGCGGTAGCTTCTAAGTCGTTCTTTGCATTGTTGTGCACAGGGGCGTGTCCGTATGGACGCGCCCTTTTTATTTCGACTTTGTAAACTAGAACCTCCAATCTCTTTACGTTCCCTTTACGATTGCCTCCAGCGCAGCAGGTATCCTTTTAGAGAAGTATGACAGCCGTATAAACGCGGGCTGTAGCGGCGATGCCGCGGTACTTGTGTTATTAGGAGGCTTTAGTATGGCAGCACGTGCGGACAAAGTTTCGCGTGTCGACCATGATGGAGTTACGTTGGTGGAGGGCGCGACATCCGATGTTCGCTTTGCCTTCACCGAGCGTGCCGGTGGCGTTTCCGAAGATGCGTACTCCTCACTCAACTTGGGCTCGCATGTTGGCGATGACCCCTTTGCTGTTCAAGAAAATCGTCGTCGTGCGCTCGAGGCTATGGGTGCCGCCGAGTGCGAGCACAACCTGCTCGTTCCCAATCAGGTCCATGGTGATCATATCGTTGCGGTGACCTCGAACGGCGCCGATGACCTTGAGGACGTTCGCGAGCAGATTGCCGAGGGCTGTGATGCCATCGTCTGCACGGCGCATAACGTGCCCGTGCTGCTCTGCTTTGCCGACTGCGTTCCCGTGGTGCTGGTGGCCCCCGGCGGATTTGCCGTGGTGCACTCCGGTTGGAAGGGCACGATTGCACGTATTTCCGCCAAGGCGTGCCAGGCGCTTTGCGATGCTGCCGGTTGCGATGCGAGCGACGTTTCCGCCTATATCGGCCCCCATATCTTGGGTGACGAATATGAGGTATCCCAGGAACTCATGGATCGCTTTGCCGCCGAGTTCTCTTGCATCGATGCGAATACCTCTCGCATGCTCGATCTTTCCGCTGCCATTCGCGAGGCGCTGGTAGATGTCGGTGTCGACGCGGATAATATCGTGGATACCCAGCTTTCGACCGTGCGTCAGAACGACCGCTTTTATTCCTACCGTAACGAGGACGGCACCTGTGGGCGCCATGCTGCGATCGGCGTGATGCTATGAGAAAGATCGTATCGGTCCTGAGCGCCGCTGTGCTTACGCTTACGCTGTGCGCCTGTTCTTCGGGATCTTCTAGCTCTTCCATTACCGTGGCCGGCTCCACGACCTGCCTTCCTATCGCCGAGATTGCGGCCGAGGGCTTTAAGGAGGAGACCGGCATCGACGTGCTCGTTTCCGGTTTGGGTTCTTCCGCTGGGATCGAGGCCGTCAGCGCCGGCACGGCCGATATCGCCAGCTCCTCCCGTGGACTCAATGCCGACGAACAGGATCTGGGCCTGACTCCCATCGTCATTGCCCACGACGGTATTGCGGTCATCGTGAACGACGACAACCCCGTCGATAACCTCTCGACCGAGCAGCTCCGCGATATCTACGCCGGCAAGATTACCAATTGGAAAGAGGTCGGTGGCGAGGACCTGAGGATTCAGGTCATCAACCGAGACGAGGCGTCCGGTACGCGCGAGGCCTTCCGTACCATCGTGATGGATGGCACGCCGTTCGATCGCCGCTCGGCTGTTCTTTCGGGTACGGGCCAGGTGCGCGACGTGGTATCTCGTTCGCGTGGGGCCATCGGCTACATTTCGCTGGGCTTCGTCGATAGCCTCAACGCCAAGACCTCGGTCAAGGCCGTCTCGGTCAATCATGTTGAGGCATCCGAGAAGACGGTCGCGAGCGGCGGCTATCCCATCTCGCGCGACCTTTACTTCTTTGTGAAGGGTGCTCCTTCGCAGCAGGCGCAGGATTACATCGACTACGTTACGTCCGAAAAGATGGACAGGCAGATTCGCGAGGCGGGCTTTATTCCCGTCACCAACGACGAGAAGGGGAGTGAGTAGCATGGAAGCACAGGAAAACTCCCAGACTGAGCAGAATGCTCAGGCGCCCAAGAAGCGCGAGCTGGCGCTCGTATCGCACAGTACCTATATCAAGGAGAAAGCGCTGCAGTGGATCTTCTTTGCCTGCGCGTTTTTGGCGGTCGTTACCGTCATCCTGATTTTTGTCTTTACCACGTACTCGGCGCTGCCCGTCTTTACTGACATCGGTTTGGCGGACTTCTTTAGCTTTACGTGGGCGCCCTCTGAGGGCCACTACGGCATCATGTCGCTGCTTGCCGGCTCAGGTCTGGTGACCGTCGGTGCGCTCGCCATGGGCGTGCCGCTAGGCGTGGGTACGGCCGTATACCTGGTCGAGATCGCCGGCAAGCGCGTGCGCAAGCTCATCAGCCCTGCCGTCGACCTGCTGGCCGGCATCCCTTCTATCATCTACGGCTTTTTCGGCATGATCATCATCCGCCCGTTTATCGCGCAACTGACCGGCGGTCTTGGTTTTGGCGCACTGACGGCGTGGTTCGTGCTCGCCATTATGATCGTGCCCACCATCACGACGCTTACCATCGATGCTCTCAATTCCATTCCCATGGGTATTCGCGAGGCGTCGTATGCCATGGGCGCCACCAAGTGGCAGACCATCTATAAGGTCGTGCTGCCTGCCGCCAAGCTGGGTATCGTGGATGCCATCGTGCTTGGTATGGGCCGTGCCATCGGCGAGACCATGGCCGTGCTCATGGTCGTGGGTAACGCCCCGGTTATTCCCGACAGCATTGCGAGCCCCATCTCGACGCTCACGAGCCAGATCGCGCTCGACATGAGCTATTCTTCGGGCCTTCACCGCTCGGCGCTGTTTGGCATGGGCGTGGTCCTGTTTATCATCTCCGCCGCGCTGGTGGGCATCGTCCGTCTGATTTCCAAGAAGAAGAGGGGGTAGGCTATGTCCGATTCCGTTGACACGACGGTCGATACGACCTCGTCGCGCGAGCGCATTAAGCGTGCCCTTTCCCACGGCAAGAAGGGCCGCATCAACAAGGACCTGTCCAACAAGATCATGCTCGGCGTGTTTCGTGCCGCTGCCTACATCACCACGCTGGTGCTGGTCGCTATCATCGCCTACGTGGTCATTAACGGCCTGCCACATATCTCGCTTGACTTTATCTTCGGTTGGCCCCAGGGCGTCAACGCCGAGGGCGGCATTTGGCCCACGATCGTCTCAACCGTCTACGTGACGGCGCTCGCCATGCTTATCTGCACGCCGATCGCTGTGCTGGCAGCCGTCTATCTGGCCGAGTACGCCAAGCAGGGCAAGGTCGTCGAGCTCATCCGCTACGCTGCTGACGCTTTGGCCTCGGTGCCCTCCATCGTTATGGGCCTGTTTGGCTACGCCTTGTTTGTCGAGGCCATGGGCTTGGGCCTTTCGATGGTCTCTGCCGCTCTGGCACTCGCGCTCTTGATGCTTCCCATCGTCATGCGCACCACCGAAGAGGCCATTCGCGCCGTTCCGCGCTATATCCGGTGGGGTGCGTACGGCCTGGGCGCCACCAAGTGGCAGGTCGTCTCCAAGATCGTGCTTCCTTCTGCCTTTGGCCGTATTGCCACGGGTATCGTCCTCGCCATCGGCCGTGCCATTGGCGAGACCGCGGTGGTGCTCTACACCATGGGTCAGGCCATCAATCTACCTATTTCGCCGCTCGATTCCGGCCGCCCCATGACGGTTCACCTGTACCTGCTTGCCAACGACGGCATCAACATGAACGCAGCCTATGGCACCGCGCTCTTGCTGATGGTGATCATTCTGGCCTTCAACCTGTTTGCGCGCTTCCTGTCGCGCAAGCGTCGCTAGTTAAGGAGTCCCATGTCCGTTTATCAGTCCGCTCCCACGCTGGAGCAAGCGGCCATTACGGCCAAGGATTTCAACTTTTGGTACGGTGACTTTCATGCGCTGACGGGGCTTGACCTCAACATCGCCAAAAACGCCATCACCTCCTTCATTGGCCCTTCGGGCTGCGGCAAGTCGACGTTTTTGCGCTGCATCAACCGCATGAATGACCTGATCGAGGGTACGCGCGTCGAGGGCACCATGACGCTCGACGGCAACGATATCTATGCCGATGGTGTCGACCCGGTCGATCTCCGTCGTCGCGTGGGCATGATCTTTCAGCAGCCCAACCCGTTTCCTAAATCCATCTACGAGAATGTCGCCTTTGGCCCTCGTCTACAGGGCGTGACTAGCAAAAGTGACCTCGATGACATCGTGGAAGAATCGCTCAAGCGCGCCAACCTCTGGAAAGAGGTATCCAATCAGCTCAACAAGGATGGTTTGGCGCTCTCGGGCGGTCAGCAGCAGCGTCTGTGCATCGCGCGCGTGCTTGCGGTGCAACCCGATGTCCTTCTGATGGACGAGCCCTGCTCCGCCATCGACCCCACGTCCGTCTCTAAGGTCGAGGATCTGATGGCCGAGCTGGCGCCCGAGATGACGATCATCATCGTCACGCATTCAATGCAGCAGGCAGCTCGTATTAGCGACTACACCGCATTCTTCTTGCAGGAAGTTGCCGGCGAGCCCGCCACGCTCATCGAGTATGGTCAAACCGACGCGATCTTCACCAGCCCGGTAGATTCGCGGACGGAAGACTATATCACCGGCCGCTTTGGCTGATCGGTGCGACTAGTCCCAAGCCGATCGGACCTGGTCCGGTGCGTATTCACTGTGCGGGCGGCATGACCGCACCCAACTGATTGGAGTGAACCATGCGCAAACTGTTTTCCCGTCAGCTCATCGAGGCCCGTCACGAGATGCTGAGCATCTACGAGGCCGTCGATCTGGCCCTCCACGATGCCGTGAAGGCCTATGTGACCGACGACCGCAAGCTCGCCACCAAGACCAAGAAGCGCACGCTTTCGATTGACGCGCGCTGCGCCAACCTGGAGGCCGTCTGCTACAACCTGATCGCCACGCAGTCACCGGTCGCCTCCGACTTCCGCCTGCTTCAGACGATCATCTACGTCGACTTTAACCTGCAGCGCATGACCGATAAGGTTCGCCAGATCTGCCGCGCCACGCGTCACATGGTCAAGGCCGACATCTCGCTGCCCAAGGAGCTCGTCGGTACGGTCGAGGCCGAGGCTGAGGCCGTCTACCAGGTGCTGGGCTCGTCGCTTTCTGCGCTCGTCACCAACGACATGTCCATCATCTGCAACCTGGCCGTCGAGGACGAGCCGGTGCATGCGGCGTACGAGAAGTTCTTCCGTACCTTCAACCGCATGGACGCGGGCGAGTTTATGGATGACGATAGCAACTATGACGACCTGCGCCGCGCCATCATGGTTTCGCGCTACCTCGATCGCATCGCCTCGATTTCCATCGATGCCGCCTGCCGTCTGACGTTCCTTTTGACCGGCCAGCGCATGACTGCCGGCGATATCGCCCGCACGGACGAGGACGAGCTCGAGAGCATGCGCGTACCTTCGGGCGAGGGCGTTATCATGAGGCCCGCCGTCGACGCGCACTACGTTGCCAAGGTGCCTGCTAACGAGGTCAGCGAGGGTCTTCGCTACCTGCTCGATCATCTTGAGGACGAGGACGATGGCGAGGACGACGAGGAGTAAGTAACCCCGTTCGTCGAAAGATTGTAAATACCTAAGTGAGCGCGGCCTTGCACATGCGGGGCCGCGCTCTTGCGTTAGCATGGGACTACTTGTTTGGCTGTCAGCGGAGGCGATTGGCAATGGATAACTATTTGGATTTGATGCGCGCTCGCCGCGAGCAGATTCTGGAACGTTTTTATGCGGCGCTCGATCGCGCGGGCCGCCCCCACGACGCCGCGCGCCTCATTGCCGTGTCCAAGACCGTTGGTGTCGATGAGACCGTTGCCGCCATCCATGCGGGGTATCGCCATTTTGCCGAGAACCGCCCGCAGGAGCTGGTTCGCAAGCTCACGGGTCTGGCGGAGCATCCGGAGCTGCCCGAGGTGCGCTTCGATATGATCGGCAATCTGCAGACCAATAAGATCAATGCGGTGCTGGGCTCAGCCGAGCTGATTCACTCGGTGGGTTCGCTGCATCTGGCGCAGGCGATCTCGAGCCGTGCTGTCCGCAAGATTGAGGCAGGCGAGCTCGCCGGCCCCCAGCGTGTGCTCATTGAGGTCAATGTGAGTGGTGAGGAGTCGAAGGGAGGCTTTTCGCCCGATGAGATTCGCGCCGCCGCGGGTGAGCTTGCGGAACTTGAGGGAATTTGCGTGCAGGGGCTTATGACTATGGCGCCCCGGGGGAATAAGGATGTGGCACGCCGCACCTTTGCGGGGCTTCGTGAGCTGAGGGATGAGCTGGAGGCGGCGCATCCCGATTTGAACCTGCCTGAACTTTCCTGCGGCATGAGCGAGGACTTTGAGCCTGCCCTTGAGGAGGGCTCTACGCTCGTTCGCCTGGGCAGGGTAGTATTTAGCCCGGAGTTTGCAGTAAAATAAGGCTCTGAAGTGCGCACTGATTATTGGGGCGCCTGCACTAAACCGCGAGAGGACACAACCATGGGCTTCCTTGACGAGATTAAAAATAAGATGCACCTGGGCGGCCAGCAGGGTTACGACCAGGGTTATGGCCAGGACGACGACTACGGCTACGATGACGGCTATGACGATAGTTATCAGGGCAACGGCTACAGCGGTGCTTCGGGCGAGGGCTTCTACACCCAAGACGAGCCGAGCAACGGCCTGCTTGGTCAGACGCGCCGCGGTGAAGCTGAGTCGGTTGCCGTGTATACGCGCTCCGGTCAGCTGGTCGGCGATGACTCCCGCCATGCCACGACGTATAACCCGCCTTCGCGCTCGCAGGACAGTGTTGCGAGCGGTTATCGTCCTGGTGCCTACGACACGCCGTCTAGCTACGCCGAAAACACCCGCGCCCGTGCCGCCGCTGCGCCCGCGCCTGCAGCGAGCGATGCCTCGGCCTATGCGAGCAATATCATCAACGCCACACCGCAGCTGCCGGCCTATGTCCTGCGCCCCGAGAGCTATGACGATGTGGAGACCGTGGTGCGCCGCGTTCGCACCAAGCAGCCTGTCGCACTGATTTTTGTGGGCGTACGCACCGAAGTTGCCAAGCGCGTCTTGGACTTCTCTTACGGCTTTGCCTGCGGTCTGGGTGCCACGGTCAAGGAGGTGGGCGACCGCGTGTTCATGGTGCTGCCCGCCGGTTGCGAGGTCAAAGATTCCGATCTCAAGAAGCTTCGTGCCGACGGCTACCTTAAGTAAAGACAAGACGAGGAGATTCCCATCAACATCTACACTATCGTCCAGCTGGTCAACACGCTGTTCAACTTCTATTCCACGCTCATTGTCGTCTACTGCTTTATGACGTGGATTCCCATGAAGCAGGGTGGTTTGCTTCAGGATATTGCTGCGGTGCTTGATAGCGTGTGCGGTCCGTGGCTCAACCTGTTCCGTCGTTTCATCCCGCCGATGGGCGGTATCGATTTTTCGCCGGTCGTTGCGATTATTGCGTTGCAGTTGGTGCAGAGGCTGGTTCTGCAGCTTCTTATAGGTATACTCGTGTAGAACTGTCTTAGTAACTTACGTCGGGCGTGTAGCGCCGAGGCGATGAAAAAGGAGACTTGTTATGGCTATTACCCCTGCAGACATCCAGGCTCAGACTTTCTCTGAGGCCAAGCGTGGCTACGATCCTGCCGAGGTCGACGTCTTCTTGGAGACGCTGTCCTCCGAGGTTGACGCTATGCTCGCTAAGATCGTCGACCTTAAGGGTCGTCTGACTGCTACCGAGCAGCAGCTTGCCGATGCGCAGGCTCAGCTTGCCCAGGCTCAGGATGCCACCGCCCAGGCCGTTCCTGCCGCCCCCGTGGCTGCTCCCGCCCCTGACTTCTCCGCTCAGGAGCGCCAGATTTCCGCTGCCCTGATCGCTGCCCAGCAGACCGCTGAGACCATCGTCAACGATGCCAACGAGAACGCTGAGCGTATCCGCAACGAGGCTGACGCCAAGGCCCGCGAGGTTATCCGCCAGGCTCTGACCGAGAAGCAGGCCGAGCTCGAGGAGATCGATCGTCTCAAGGCTTCCCGTGAGGAGTTCAAGGCAGAGTATCTCAAGCTCATCCAGCACTTCATGGACGATGCCCAGAATTCCTTCCCGGCCGATCTGATGGCTTCCACGCCGGTCGGTTCTGCCGCTTCTCCTGCAGTGACTGTTCCCGCCGAGCCGCTGCCCGTCGCTGACCCGGTTGTCCCCGTGGCCGATCCCTTCGCCCCGATCGACAACTTTGCTGCCGACGACCTGGACTAACATTCGGCCTACAATTTAGTGCCTAGAAAGGACCCGCAGCTTGCGGGTCCTTTTTTATGACTGTGCCGGAGTGCGTAACATAAAAAACCGAGCCCTGCACATAATGGCGCAGAACTCGGCGAACGGGTGAGCGGTCAAGGGTAGGTTTTAAGGCATGTCCCAAAACCTACTTGAGGAGGAAGTCGGAGAGGGGAATGGTACGGGCCTCGCGATGCTCGGGATCGGCGATGTGGTCGGCAGGATATCCACAGACGAGCATGTGATAGGGATAGACGCCCTTGGGCAGATTGAACTGCTCCTGTGCCACCCCAGGCTTAAAATGGCATACCCAGCACGTTCCCAGGCCCTGCTCGGTGGCCTCCATCATCATCTGATCGCAGACGATCGAAGTATCGATGGCACTCGAGTTCATCTGATCATACGGGCGCACCCAGGCATCATCGGTAACGCTGCAAATAAGGAAGATAAGCGGAGCGCCAAAGATAGACCCATCACGAGCAAACCGAGGCTGACAAGCAGCAGCCTTCTCCAGAAGCTCAGGCGTATCCAGCACCATCACACGAGAAGGATGATTATTACAAGCAGAAGGAGCAATCCGCCCAGCCTCAACAATGGCATCCACCACAGCCTGCTCCACAGCCCGATCTTCAAACTCACGACAAGAATACCGACCCCGAGCCAGATCCAAATAAGACATACAAGCCCTCTAACAATTAAAAATCAAACAAACCCAAAGTAACCCAAACAGTACCCAAAGCAGCAATCAGCCAAACGCTCATCAAGGGCCAAAGTGTCCGAACGGATACCAAAGGTCCCTTCAGCCAAACCCCCGTCGCGCTAAATCTATCAGCCAAAGTTCCCAATGGTGGTGCATAAGGGAGCGGGCCCGGCCACTAATAACCTTTTGAACGACTCTGCTTGCAGCCGGAGTGAAAAAGGTTATTAGTGGCCGGGCCCGCGACCGGTGGGACATGTACCCCCAATTAACTGTTCTTCATGACAATCGAATCCACAACATCGGCCACATTCTCGCAGCAGTCGGCGCAGTACTCCAGGAAGGCGTAGACGTCACGCCAAGCGATGACCTCGAGCGGATCCTTGCCGTTAACGTGCAGGTTGCGCATGGCGTTGATGTAGAGCTCGTCGGCCTCGGACTCGATGGTGTTGATCTGGATGACCAGCTCGCGCAGCGTTTTGGACTTGCGGTAGTTGGGCAGCTCGACCATCAGGTCTTTCATGGCGCGGCAGGCGTCAGTCACCTTGTGGGCGATGACGATGGCGTCGGGATGGATGCTCTGGATGTTGGTGAAGTAGACGCGCTGCACGACGCCCTCAATACGGTCGAGCACGGTGTCGAGCGCGCAGCTCATCAGATCCAGATCCTCGCGCTCGAGCGGGGTGATAAAGGCGGTGAGCAGGGCGTCTTCGAGCTCGTGGTGCTTCTTGTCTGCCGCATGCTCAATCGCATGCATCTTATTGAGCATGTCGTGAATCTGCGCGGGATCGAAGTTCTCAAAAATCTTGGTGAGCAGCTCTGCGGCCTGGACGGCGAGGTCGGCGCAAGCGACGTAGTTGTCAAAGTAGAACGAATCGGGTTTCTTTGCCATGGGTGGGTCCTTTCGAGGCGAAGACGGGTGGGCGAAGTGTTGCGGTCCGGATGGACGTTCGGTTTGATTAGAGGAACATCATGAACAGCTTGGCCATGACAAAGCTGATGAGTCCGCAGGCGGGGAAGGTGAAGAACCAGGTGAACATCATGTCCTTGACGACTCCGAAGTTGATGGCCGAGAGGCGCTTGACGGCACCGACGCCCATGATGGCGCAGGTCTTGATGTGTGTGGAGGACACGGGGATGCCGGTAAGGGTGGCAAGCAGCAGGTTCGCGGCGCCCGCGAGGTCGGCGGAGAAGCCCTGATACTTCTCGAGCTTAACCATGCTCTGGCCGACGGACTTGATGATGCGCTCACCGCCCACGCTGGTACCGATACCCATAGTGGCCGAGCACAGCAGCATAATCCAGATGGGGATGCCGGCATCGCCGACGCTGGTCTGGCCGTTTGCGAAGGCCACGCCTAAAAAGAGCACGCCGATGAACTTCTGTCCATCCTGCGCGCCGTGCATAAAGCTCATGGCCGCAGCGCTCGCGATCTGAGCGTATTTAAAGAAGACATTGGCACGTCGCCTGTTGGCGGCGGCGAAAAGAATCGAGACGAGTTTGCACAGGACCCAGCCCATGACAAAGCCCAGGCCGATGGAGAGCGCCAGGCCGTAGATGACCTTCATCCACTCGTGGACGTTGACGCTGCTCGCGCCGCCGAGGGCGATAGCGGCACCGGTCAGGCCGGCGATAAGGCTGTGGCTTTGCGAGGTGGGGATGCCAAAACGCGACGCTGTGGCACCGTAGACGACGATGGAGAACAGCGCCGCGCACAGACAGGCGAGCGCCATGGTGCTGTTTCCGCCAAAGTCGACGATATGTGAGATGGTGTTGGCGACGCTCGCATTAAAGTGCGTCATGATGAGCACGCCGAGGAAGTTGAATGCGGCGCTCATGAGAATGGCGGCGCGGGCGGGCATGCAACGCGTAGTGACGCAGGTCGCGATGGCGTTGGGCGCGTCGGTCCATCCATTGACGAAGATGGCGCCCAACGCGAGGATCACGGTGACGGCAAGGACTGGGTTCGACACAATTTGGCCGAGGAAGGTTGAGAACGTTACGTCCATATATGGGCTTTCTCGAAGTTTGCAGGCACGTTACAAAAACATGATAAATCGTATCACCTCCTGTGGGTTTCTTAACGGAGTTCTGACGTGAGAAGTGGATTTTTTGGCACTAAAATTGAATATTAGTCCTGTTGACCGCGGGTATTCTTTTTGCTAACACGCCATGCGGACACGTGCGATTGCTCCGACACTCCAAAACCACAGTCTGTTCGCTTTACAACATGCAAACATGCGTTCGATAATAGGAGACATGGAATATCGACAGACAGATGGCAAAACTCGGCGCGTGCACAAGCAGTATGTGGACGTCGTGGCTCGCATCCTCGCGGGCGGACAGGTCGTGCCGGTCACCGTCTGCTGGGTCGACGGTCGTTGCTTTACGATTGACGAGATTGTCTCGACCACTGGGTTTGGCCTGACGGTTCACGGCATTCGTACGGCAACCTATAAGGTGCGTTTTGGCGGGCATGCGACCGAGTTGTATCTGGAGGACCAGACGCGTGAACGACCAGATGGCTCGCAGGCCCATCTGATGCGTTGGTGGGTGTGGGCATTCGACCGTACGCTCGAGGGCGAGCGCCGTAGGTAAGGACGTACGGCATTCGGGTACAATGACAGGAATCTTGTCACCTACGGCGCTGTCGCGGCGCTTTTGAAAGGACGAACCTATGAACGATATCCAGGGCTATCAGAACGGCCCCGTCGAGACCGGCGCAAGCCGTGCCAAGGAGATGTCGCCGCGCGCGTACAATCTCGCCATGTCTGCCCTGATCTTCTTGGGCTTTTGCGCCATGGGTGCCGGCGCCTACTTTACGAGCACCATGTCGTTTGCGCGCATGATGATGAACGGCGCCGCCTTGCCGCTGGTCTTTGGCTCGTTTATTTTGACCATCGTCGGCATGGTCATGATGTCGGCCGCCGCCAGCAAGCAGTCCGTGGGCCTGTCCCTTGTGGGCTACGTAATCTTTGCGAGTACCTTTGGCCTGACCGCGTCGTTTGGCCTTGCCAACTACGACCTGCCCACCATCAACACTGCCTTTATCGCCACGGCCGCCATCACCTTTGTCTTTGGCGCCTTGGGCGTGACGTTCCCCAAGTTTTTCCAGCGCGTATATGGCATCGGTTTTGGCATTCTGCTCGCCACTATTCTGGTTGAGATCGTGCTGATGTTCATGGGTGTCTCGCAGACCATCACCGACCTGATCGTGATCGTGGTGTTTGCCGGCTTTATTGGCTACGACACCTATGTTGCCACGACGGTGCCGCCTACGCTGCCCAACGCCGTGCTCATGGCGTCCAATCTATTCGTGGACATTATCAACGTGTTCTTGCGCATCCTGAACATCCTTGGCCGTCGCGACTAGTGGCGAATTGCGGCGGTGCTTGCCGTGCGTGTAAATCGATGCGAAAGGCGGTCCTTCGGGGCCGTCTTTTTTGTACGCTGCGGGGTATCATGGATGGGAAAAGCCGATAGCGGCAGAGACCGAGAAAGGTGACCACTTATGGCAGACGTCGACAACAGGAACCGTAACCGCAGGTCCAACCGAGCGGGTCAGCCCAATCCCAAGCGCGAGGCGCGTGCCAAGGCCGCCGAGCGTCACGTGGCAACTGTGTCCGAAGCGTGCGCCAAGGATATCGAGCGTTCGCTTGCCGGTGTTCGCGAGTTTGACGGTATGCCTGCCGGCTTTGTCTCGGCGATGAAGGCCAAGGTTCAGAGTGCTGTGGCCACCGAAGAACAGGTTGCCGAGGACGTCGAGGGCGCGGAGGCTGCCGAGGTCGAGGCAGCTCCTGAGCCCGTCGAGGAGCCTGCCGAGGAAATCGCCGAAGCTGAGTCCGCGCCTGCTGAGGAGCCTGCTGCGTCCCTGCCTGAGGTCACCGTGCTCGATGCCTCCGCCACGCAGGCCATCTTGGACAACGGTCGTGGCTATGCGCAGTTCTGCGACATGGCCGTGCTCGCCTTTGCCTCGTTCACCAACCCGGGCGGTGGCTATATTCAGGGTTATCTGGGCCAGGAGGCCACACTGTGCGCCGATTCGTATCTGTACAACGTTCTCGATAAGCAGCGCAAATGGTACGGCGAGAACCGTCGCCGCAACATCAACTGCGAGCTCTATCGTAACCGCGCCCTAGTGGTGCCTGCGGTGCGCTTCGACCGCAACCACGTGCATGCATACGCCGACGTGATCGTGGCCGCCGCGCCCAACGTTAAGCGCGCCCGCCAGGAGTATCGCGTGAGCGACGATGCTCTGCTGGATGCCCTGCGCGACCGCATTCGCTTTGTGCTTGCCATCTGCGACGAGCTGGGTCGCGAGAAGCTCGTGCTGGGTGCTTGGGGCTGCGACAACAACGGCTTTGACGCAGAGGCCGTGGCCGAGCTCTTCCGCAAGGAGCTCGCGTCGGGCGACTTTAAGGTCAAGCAAGTCTTCTTTGCCGTGCCTTCTACGCGCTGGGATGAGGATTTTGCCAAGTTCGAGCACGTGCTGGCAAACTTCCCCGAGCGCAACGAGGAGTCCTATGCTCAGGTTGCCGCTCGCGCTGCGGCAGCTCGCGCCGCCGAGCAGGCCCAGGCTGCTACCGAGGATGATGAGGACGAGGACGATTGGCGCAAGTACCTGTAACCGGTACGTGTTGACAGATAGGTCGAGCCGGCGGGAGAGGCTGCTCCCGCCGGCTTTTTACTAAAAGGAAGGGCTTACGATGAAAAACGTTCTATGCTTTGGCGACAGCAACACCTATGGTTACGATCCGGCAGGCATGCGCGACGGCACCGCGGTGCGCTATGCGCAGGATGCGCGCTGGTGCGGCGTGGCCCAACGTGACTTAGGCGAGGGCTGGCATGTAATTGAAGAAGGCCTCAACGGCCGCACGACGGTACGCGACGACATGTGCCATCTGGACACCAATCTTAACGGCATCCGCGCACTTCCGATGCTGCTCGAGGCCCATAAGCCGCTGGACGCCATTGTGATCATGCTGGGCACCAACGACTGTAAGACGGTCTTTAACGTGACAGCTTCCGATATCGCCCGTGGCGCCATGGCGCTGATTCGCGCCGTCCGCGCGTTTCCGTGGACCGACGCTGCGCCTTGTCCGCGCATTCTGCTGATGGCGCCTATCAAGATTAAGCCGCAGATCGCCGACGTATATATGACCGATTTTGACGAGCATTCCGTAGAAGCCTCGGAACATTTTGGTGAGTACTACGCGCATGTGGCTGAGCAGTTTGGCTGCGACTTTTTGAATGCAGCGGAGTTTGCCGAGCCGGGCGATATCGACTATCTGCATATGATGCCCGAAAGCCATGAGAGCCTGGGTCACGCCGTGGCAGCCAAGCTCCAAGAGATGCTCGGAGAGTAGCGCGACCCCAAACCACCGCAAAGGGGGCGGGCGCCTTTGCGGTGGCTTGGGCTGCGAATCTTAATACTGCCACA
>JAXJHR010000071.1:0-10726 GCA_036299165.1 Collinsella aerofaciens
CGCCGGAGACATGATCGAGGTCCAGTTCGAAAAGACCGGCCAGACCAAAAAGCTGATGAAGGGCTTTGCGCCGATCGTCAAGCTGTCGTGATCCTGGCGGACCTGGGCGGGCGTATAGGGCAACATCGATCGCGAGTTCCGCACGCAAAGGAGAGCACTTAATGTGCTCTCCGTCTTGCGCAGGACTGCCCGAGCAGGCGATGTTGCCCTATACGCCCGCCCAGGTCCGCCAGGATCACGACAGCTTGACGATCGGCGCAAAGCCCTTCATCAGCTTTTTGGTCTGGCCGGTCTTTTCGAACTGGACCTCGATCATGTCTCCGGCGACCGAGATCACGGTACCCGTGCCAAAGGTCTTGTGGCTCACGGTATCGCCCGCGGCAAAGTCCTGCGATGCGCTGGCGCGATCGACCTTGCGCTCCACCGTCGGAGACACCTTGGACGACGGCTTTTTGGCTCGCGGCGCACCCGAACCAAAGGTCGAGGCAACACGGCCGGCGTCGGGCGAGACCCCACGATGGCGCTCGGTCCCGTAGCTGCTGCCGCCAAAGAAATCGTCAAAGCTCGATCCGCCGCGCGAACCGGAACCGCCGGTCGAGCGCGTATGCGAACCGAACACCTTGCCGCCATACATATCCGAACCCATGCCCGAGCCAAAGGTGCCGTGACGGTCGCCGCGCTTCTCCCAGCCCGTGCCCTCAAAACCGGCAGAACCGATACCGCTAAACTCGATATCCTCAAACGGAATCTCATTGAGGAAGCGCGAGCGCGGGTTGGCAGAGGTCGAGCCGTAGGTGCGACGCGTGGCCGCATAGGTCAGGAATAGGCGCTTACGGGCACGCGTGATGGCGACGTAGGCCAGGCGACGCTCTTCCTCGAGCTTGCCCGGGTCATCGCTGCCGCCAGAGTCGTGCACGTGCGGGAAGATGCCCTCCTCCATGCCGGCTACGAACACCGCCGGGAACTCCAGGCCCTTGGCGGAGTGGATGGTCATCATGGTAATGGCATGCGTCTCGCCGGCCAGGGAATCCAAGTCGGAGCGCAGGGCCAGCCACTCCATGAGTGCCGGCAGCGCCTTACAGGTGAGCGGACCGTAGGTGCGCTCAATCTCGTCGGCATGCACGGCACCCGCCGGCATCTCCGTCGGCGCGGCATACGCGTTGCCCGCGATGGCGGCGGCCAGGGCGTCCTGCGGCGAGAGCGCCGGGGCGGCTAGGCTATCGAGCGGATTGGAACCTGCGGCATCGCGCGCGCCGACGAGCGCCTCAAACGAGGATGCCGGGGCAGATGGCCCCGGTTCGGGCGCAGGCGCGCTCACCACAACGGGCTCGGACTCAGGCTCGGCAGGCACGTCGGCAACGCCGGCTGCGCGCAGCTCTTCCAAGCTCTCGAGCGTACCCTCGATATCCTCGTGCGTCTCCTCAAATTCGGCGGCGACGCCCAGGAATTCCTGAATGTTCTCGGCGCGGCTCTCGGACTCCATGGTGCCCTCGGCGCGAAACGCCTGCAGCAAGCCCGTCTTATCGACGATCATCTCGACAACGTCCTTGAGCTCGCCGTCCATGCGGCGGCCCTCGCGCACCAGCGACACAAAGCTCGACAGGCCGTTGCGCACCTTGGCACTAAACATGCCCGTCTCGGCGCACGCGATCTCGCAAGCCTGGAAGAACGAGCAACGGTTGTCGCGCGCCAGCTGCTCGATCTTTTGGATCGAGGTGGAGCCGATGCCGCGGCGCGGCGTGTTGATGACGCGCTTGACGCTCATCTCGTCGGCCGGGTTCACGATCATCTTAAGGTAGGCCATGACGTCGCGGATCTCGGCACGGTCGAAGAATCGCGTGCCGCCCACGATCTTGTAGGGCACGCCCGCGCGCAGAAACATATCTTCGAGAATACGCGACTGGGCGTTGGTGCGGTAGAACACGGCGATGTCGTCGTAACTCGTGCCCTTGGCATGCAGCTTTTCGATCTCGCCGGCAATCCAGCGACCCTCGTCGCGCTCATCGCTTGCCTGGAAGGCCTGGATCTTCTCGCCGTCGCCCTCGGCCGTAAACAGGCGCTTGTCCTTGCGCTGCGAGTTGTGACGTACCACGGCGTTGGCGGCGTTCAGGATATGACCCGTAGAGCGGTAGTTCTGCTCCAGCTTGACGGTCTTGCAGTCTTTAAAGTCCTTCTCAAAGTCCAGGATATTGGTGATGTCGGCGCCACGCCAGCTATAAATGGACTGATCGTCGTCGCCCACGACCATGAGGTTTTGGTACTTGGCGGCCAGCAGGTTGGCGATCTCGTACTGGACGTGGTTGGTGTCCTGATACTCGTCGACGCTAATGTAGCGGAAGCGCTCCTGATACTTGTCGAGCACCTCGGGGCGGGTGCGCAGCAGCTCGAGCGTGCGCACGAGCAGGTCGTCGAAGTCCATCGCGTTGGCGGCGCGCAGGCGGCGCTCCAGCTCCAGGTAGACTTGCGCGGCCTTTTTGTCATTGGGGCTGTCGGCGGATTTGAGCATGTCCTCGGGGCCGATCATGGCGTTTTTGGCCGAGCTAATCTTGCTGCGGATCATGTTGATGGGGAACTGCTTTTGCTCGATGCCGAGCGCCTGCATAATGTCGCGCACCATGCGCTTTGAGTCATCGTCATCGTAGATGGTGAACTGACCGGTGTAGCCCAACAGGTCGGCGTCCTCGCGCAGCATGCGCACGCACATGGCATGGAAGGTGCACACCCACATGCCACGGGTGCCGCTGGGAATGAGTGCCGCCAGACGCTCGCGCATCTCTGCCGCGGCCTTGTTGGTAAACGTGATGGCAAGAACCTGCCAAGGTTTAACACCCAGGTCGCCGAGCATATGTGCGATGCGGAAGGTCAAGACGCGGGTCTTGCCCGAGCCGGCGCCGGCGAGCACCAGCAACGGGCCCTCGGTGGACAGGACAGCCTCGCGCTGGGCGGGATTAAGGCTGTCAATGTCGACGAGCGGCTTGGCGGGCTTGGGCGCCGGCGCGGGAGCGTCGTAAATGTCGAGCGGGACGAGCTCGGGCTCCGGCGCAGCAGGAGCGGTGTATGCATCGAGCGGCACGGGTTCCGGCGCGGGCGGCACGGATACCGCGGCGTTCTTTTCCCAGGGCAAGGGCTGGGTCATGGGCGACTCCTCATCTGACGGACGGCGCGCCTGCGGGCGGCGCCATAGTTTGAGCCGTACCAGTATACCGAGCCGCGCGGACACCGACGCAAATCACACCACGACTCCGTGCGTCACCGTCAGGCCGCCCCAGCGAATTTGGCGCAATGGGGTCAGGTTGGTCTGCACCAATCAATTGACAATCACGAAACCGCCGATGTCATGGCAGCAGCAGCGAGCGGTGGCCAGGGCGAACAAATTGGCATGAAAAGGGGCGGCATAGACCTTCTGGTCATGCCGCCCCCTTTGAATGACAAGTTGTCGCCCCGGCCGCCGCGCAGCGTCGACCAAGTTACAGGCCGAGCATAGGCTCCAGGACAAAGAAGTACGCGAGCACCACGATGCCCAGGATGATGCGGTAGACGCCGAAGCACTTAAAGTCGTGACGGCGCACGAAGCCCATAAGCCACTTGATGGCAATGAGCGACACCACAAAGGCGACGACGCAGCCCACGCCCAGGATGGCGATTTCGTTGGTGCCGAACGTGCCGCCCTTAATAAAGTACTTGACCAGCTTGAGCGCGCTCGCGCCAAACATAACGGGAATAGCCAGGAAGAACGTGAACTTAGACGCCACCGAGCGCGTGCAGCCCAGCAGCAGGCCGCCGATGATCGTGGAGCCGGAGCGCGATGTGCCCGGAATCAGCGAAAGCACCTGGAAGCAACCGATACCCAGCGCGGTCTTCCAGCTCAGATCCTCGAGCGTAGTGATGGAGCCAAAGTCCAGGTTATCGTCATCGTCTGAAGCGGCAGCCGCAGCGGGAGTGGCAAAATGCGCACCAGCGGGGCGTCCGCCCGCCACCACAGCACGCGAACCAAACGAACCGGCAAGAGCGGCCTGGTCGCGCTTGTTCGCGCGCCAGTTCTCGATCACGATAAACAGCACGCCGTACACAATGAGCGCCAGCGCCACGACGGGAGCATTGTAGAAATGCTCCTCCATCCAGTCGTTAAGCGGCAGACCGATCGCCGCGGCGGGAATGCAGCCGAGCACAATCTTGCCCCACAGCACCCAGGTGTCGCGACGACCCTCCTTGCCTTTGCTGGGAGAAAACGGGTTGAGGTCGTAAAAGAACAGGACGCAGACGGCCAAAATGGCGCCAAGCTGAATCACGACCAGGAACATATTCCAGAACGTCTCGCTCACGTTCATCTTGACGAACTCGTCCACCAAGATCATGTGACCGGTCGACGAAACAGGCAGCCATTCGGTGATGCCCTCGACCAGGCCCATGAAGGCAGATTTTAGAAGCTCAATGATATCCAAAGGGACCCCCTCGTTAGACACCCGCCGATATTGTTCTGCGGACGGTTGCGGGCGATGTCCCATTATCAACCGTTCGGCCGCGACCGCGCCCACCCTTACCAAAAAACTCGCCCGTTCACAGAATTGCGAGCGGTCAAACCCAAATCCTTGGGTATAACTGCAACAAGATAAAGTGTCCAGCGGCCACGCATCCGCGCCCGCCCGATGCACGAGCCCCACGCCCGTGCGATAGACCAAGGAGGAAACCATGAACGAGGGCTACACCAAGGTATTTGTTTCACTCGACGGTACTGAGCAGCAGGATTTTGTGCTCGCACGCGCCATCAAGGTCGCCGCGAACAACGGCGCCAAGCTGATTATCGGCCACGTTATCGATTCCACGGCACTCGAGAGCGCCGGTTCCTATCCGGTCGATCTGGTCAACGGCCTAGAGGAGGCATTTAAGAACTCCATCGCCAAGCAGCTCGAAGAGGCCAAGGCCAATCCCGATATTCCCGAGGTCGAGGTCATGATTCGCGCCGGCCGCATTCGCGAGACGCTCAAGGACGAGATGCTCGACGTGGTCAAGCCAGACCTGGTGCTCTGCGGCGCCCGCGGCCTGTCCTCGATCAAGTATGCGCTCCTGGGTTCGGTTTCGACGTTCCTGCTACGCAACACCGATTGCGACATCTTGGTCGTGAAGTAGCGTTGCTCCCACCGGCCGCGGGGCCTGCGGGGTTTCCACGGGCACGTCCTCGCCGCGTTGCGGCTGCGGGATGTGCCCTTAGGAAACCCCTCCCGGCCCCGCGGCCTTCGCAGCCTTACTTCAACGAGTTGTCTGATAGAAAAATGGCGTGCCGCCCCGGTTGGGGCGGCACGTTTTTGTTTGGGGGGACGTCTGCCGCGTGCGTTACTCGAAATATTGAAACTTGTTCGTTGAAAACGCGAATGTTACGGCGAAGCCTTCGCCGGGCTCGGATGCTGCGGTGACGTCGATGCCCATCTTGGAGCACAGGCGTGCCACCAGGTAGAGGCCGATGCCCGTTGCGCGCTTGGTGGTGCGGCCGTTGTCGCCGGTAAAGCCCTTCTCGAACACGCGTGGCAGGTCTGCCGCACTCACGCCGCAGCCGTTGTCGGCAACGGTAAGCTCGATGCGCTCGCTCGCCAGACCCTCGTCCAGCAGCGCAGCCGAAAACGTAATCTGCGCTCCGTCCTCACGCGCATATTTAATGCTGTTCTGGATGAGCTGACCCAAGATGAACTCGAGCCATTTCTCGTCGGTAAATACCTCGAAGTCGAGGTTTTCGCACACCGGTGCCACGTGCGCCGCGATAAGCTCGCGCGCGTTGGCCTTGATCGCGCCCGTCACCAGGGCTTTAAGGCTCCAACGGCGGATGAGATAGTCGCGCTCAACAACCTCCGAGCGCGCGTAGTAGAGCGCCTGATCGATGTAGCGCTCCACGCGGGCCAGTTCGCGGCCAAGATCATCCACGCGCGTCAGGTCATCTGCGCTGCCATCCAGGTTTTCAAGAATGAGGTGGGCTGCCGCCAGGGGCAGCTTGGCCTCGTGGACCCAGCTCTCAATATAATCGCGATAGTCCTCGGTCTGGCGTCGGCCTTCCGCGACCTCATCGCAGGCCGCCTTGCCCACGCGACACAGGGCCTCGTACTCGAGCTCGCCCTCAGCGTAGGCGGGGCATTGTACCATCTCCTGCACCCAGGCAGGGCTTTCGAGCTCCTCGGCCGCGCGATCGAGCTGGTGCAAAAAGCGGCGACGGCGCGCGTACTCGATCACAATGCCGAGCATGCCAAAGATAAAGGACACGCCGATCGCCACGACTACGATAGAGACGGGCGCGCCGGCGACCGTTAACACAAAGCAGCTCAGCAGCACACCGCAGGTCCACACGGCGACAGGGAGCAGGGCATCTTTAAAGAACTTTGCAAACGACATGAACGGCCCCTAGACTGAATAGCCCTGGCCACGATGCGTAGTCAGATATCCCTTGATGCCAATCTTATCGAGCGTGGTGCGCAGGCGGTTGATGTTGACGGTAAGCGTGTTGTCGTCCACGAAGGCATCTGAATCCCACAGGTCCTGCATGATAGCCGAGCGCGAGACGATTTTGCCCGCGCGACTCAGCAGCAGCGAGAGGATCCGCAGCTCGTTTTTGGTGAGCTCGGTGCTGGCACCGGTTTGCGTGTTGGTAACCATGGAGCGCGCGAGGTCGAGCTCCAGCCCTTTGTGGACCAGGGTGCTTCGCTCGCCGGCCGCCGCGGTGCGACGCAGCAGCGCGTTGATGCGCGCCACGAGCACGCGCGCGCTGTAGGGCTTGGGGACAAAATCGTCCGCGCCGAGCGTCATGGCCATGACCTCGTCGATTTCGGTCGTGCGCGAGGTGAGGACAATGATGGGAACCTCGGATTCGCGGCGGACTTCGTGGCAGATGTGCTGACCATCTTTAACGGGGAGCGTAAGGTCGAGCAGTACCAGATCGGGCGCGGCGGCCAAGATGTCGCGTGAAACATGCTCAAACGATTCGCAGGCCTCGACCTCAAAGCCGGCACGCGCAAGGATGTCACCGAGTTCGCGACGGATGGGCTCGTCGTCCTCGACGATATAGATCAATGCCATACGTATCCGCTCCCCTCTTAGTTGTCTTACAGCCATTATCGTCGCGAAGTCACCGGCACGCGTTTCGCGCGGCAACAAGGTGACAGAACTGTTCGTGAACGAAAGCATTTAGCACGCCCTCGCTCGCAACGGGTGCGGGACTCAAAATAATTGTTTAATCCCCGTCCCAGAAAAATCATTTAGCGGCGGGCTCGGAGTTTTTCGTAACCGTCGGCGAAGAAGGCGACCGTCGCGGCGTCGGTCTCGTCGGCGTCGGTGTCGCTGGCGGGGACCACACCGTGCTCGTCGCTCACCAAGAACAAAGCGCCCTTGAGCTGCGCGGGAATGTCCACGCGCGCAACCGGGATATCCTTGGTTTGGGCAAGCTGCTCGATGAGCGTCGCCGTGCCGCACAGGCACTCGTCCGCCGGCGCCACAAAGGCAAGCGCACCGTTGTTGACGGCGGCGAGCAGCTCGGGCGCCACGCCGGTCTCGTCGGCCTCGGAGCGTGCTTGGGCGGAGCGGGCGCGCAACGCCTTGGCCGAAGTGTCGGCCAGCGGCTCGTACTCCCCCACCGTCATGGCGGCGTTGCCGTTGATGTCGATCACCAGCATGAGCACGCCGTCGCGTGCGGCGTAATCGCCCTCGGCAAGCGACCACTCAACGTGCTGCTTGGCCCAGCTGAGCATGTTATGGGTAAGCGGCTCGCCCTGCACCAAGCGCTCGGACAGTGCGCGAATGTGGCGGTTGAGCATGGGCACCTTTTTATTGGACATGCGCCAACGGCAGACAAGCGCGGGCTTGTCGAGCGTAAACTTCTCGACCGCCTCCTGATTGGCGCAAAAGTCCTCGTACGCACGCTGATCCTCGGCATTGCCAAACAGCTCGGCATCATCAATCTGGGGCATGGTCATACCTTTCGTGTTAGTCATTCTGTCCTCTTATACCAAAAAGACGGCCCTCCAAACGGAGCAGCCGTCTTTTGCGGAGATTATTTTGTCCCAGGGCGAAACTTAGTGACGGAAATGCCTGGCGCCGGTGAAGACCATCGCAATACCGTGCTCGTTGCAGGCCTGGATGCTCTCGTCGTCGCGCTTGGAGCCGCCGGGCTGGATGATGCAGGTCACGCCGTGCGCAGCAAGCACGTCGACGTTGTCGCGGAACGGGAAGAACGCGTCGCTTGCACAGGCAAAGCCGCCCTTCTCCACGCCCTCGCGCTCGCAGAAGTCCTCGGCGCGCTCGCAGGCAAGCAGCGCAGAGTCAACGCGGTTAGGCTGACCCGGGCCCATGCCAATGCCGGCCTTGCCCTTGGAAACCAAGATGGCGTTGGACTTAACGCCCTTGCAGACCTTCCAGGCAAACTCGAGCTCGGCCATCTCGGCGTCGGTGGGCTTGCGGTCGGTGGGGAACGTAAAGGTCGCGGGATCCTCGGTCACGTGGTCGACTTCCTGCACCAGCATGCCGCCGTCGATGGAGCGCAGCTCCACCTGGGCGCCGTGGTCCACGCCGCCGGTCGCCAACACGCGCAGGTTGGGGCGCTTGGCCATGCGCTCGAGCGCCTCGGCAGTGTAGCTCGGGGCGATGATGACCTCGACAAACTGCTTGTTCTGATCGGCGAAGTGCTCAACCAGCTCATAGGGAACCTCGCGGTTGCAGGCGATGATGCCGCCGAAAGCGCTCTTGGGATCGCAGGCGAAGGCGCGGTCGTAGGCAGCCGTAATATCCTCGGCAACGGCGGAACCGCAGGGGTTCTGGTGCTTGAGGATCACGCAGGCGGGCTCGTCGAACTCGCGGACCAGGTTCCAAGCGGCGTCGGCATCCAGATAGTTGTTGTAGCTGAGCGGCTTGCCCTGGATCTGCTCGGAGCCCACGAGCGGGAACTGCGAGCTCGCGGTGTTCTCGCAGCCCTCGGCAAAGCGATAGACCGTGGCCTTCTGCTGCGGGTTCTCGCCATAGCGCAGGTCGTCGACCTTCTCCAGCGAGATCTCGAGCTTGGCAGAGGTATCCGCCACGTCGCTTGCCTGGGCGGCGAGCCAACGGGAGATAGCCGTGTCGTAGGCGGCGGTGGTCTGGTAGACCTTCACCTGCAGGCGACGACGGGTGGAAAGCGTGGTGCAGCCACCGGTCTCGTGCATCTCGGCCAGGACGGCATCATAGTCGGCCGGGTCGGAAATGACGGTAACGCTCGCGGCGTTCTTAGCGGCAGAGCGCAGCATGGAGGGGCCACCGATGTCGATGTGCTCGATGGCATCCGCGAAGGTGACCTCGGGGTTGGCGACGGTCTTCTCGAACTCGTACAGGTTGACGACCACCAGGTCGATCAGCTTAATGCCGTGCTGAGCGGCCTCCTGCATGTGCTGCTCGGAATCGCGACGGGCAAGCAGCGCGCCGTGAACCTTGGGATGCAGCGTCTTGACGCGGCCGTCCATCATCTCGGGATAGCCCGTGAACTCCTCGATGGGGGTTACGGGAACGCCCGCGTCCTCGATGGCACGAGCCGTGCCGCCCGTAGAGATGATCTCGACGCCAAAGTCGTCAACCAGCGTCCGTGCGAAATCGACGACGCCCGTCTTATCGGTAACCGAGATCAACGCGCGTGCGATCTTCACATCAGATCCCATGCAGTCCTCCTGTCTGGTACGCCGCCGTGCTCTGTGAGTCGGTGATACGTCGATCTGCAGCGCTCGCGCAGCGGCATTGAAAATACTGATTTAATGTAGCGCATCGAGCGCATCGATGCACCCCGCAACGGGCGCATGTGCAGAAAAAGTTTGCGAGCGGAGGGGATGGGCATGGCACCGGGCACGGTGAGTTCATGGAACACAGGGGCACCATAATTAGATGCCAATGGCGTGGTAGAACTGTGCTCGATATGCATCCGCAAAAGAAAGAGGCACCATGGTCTCGCGGGTTCTCTACCGACCGTTTGATACCGAAGACTTCGACGCCATCGCGCTGATTCTGCAGCAGCTTTGGCATAACAATTCGGATAACGATGAGTACAACCGCCTTGAGGCCGCGTGCGACCTCGCCTACTGCCTTTCGTCGTCGACGTTTTCACAGGTTGCCGTAATCGACGGTCAGGCGCGTGGCATTTCGCTCGCGCGTGCGGGACAGAGCTCCGGCGCCACTATCAACGAGCATTGGATGGATACCGAACGCGCGCTGCTATCGCAGATGCGTGAGCTAGAGCCCGATGCCTGCGCCGAGTACCTCTCGTTTGTGCGCGCAACCATCCGGACCAACAACCGCCTGCTCGAGAGCAGCCCGTTGCCGCACGACAACGAGGTCACGCTGCTTGCCGTGGATCGCGATGTCCATGGCCTGGGCGTTGGCACGGTTCTGCTCGATGCCGCGGTCTCGCACCTGTCCTCGCTTGGAGCGACGAGGGCGCACCTGTACACCGACTCCAACTGCTCGTGGAAGTTCTACGAGCTGCACGGCTTTAAGCGCACGGCCACGCACCGCGCCAACCGCGAAGAGCGCCGTCACGACATGCCGCGCGAAAGCTTCCTCTACGAACTCGATCTAACAGCCTAAACCTGGCAGTTAGGGACGTTCCTTTTAATATGAGCAGGACATTGTCAAGAGGCAAAATCGGGCCTGGCCCCAACGATATGGGGTCAGGCCCTCTCCCTATATCAGCCCGTCCGCGGCGACCTCGGCGTGTCTTACCGACGCTCGTCTTTGC
>JAXJHR010000072.1:0-18402 GCA_036299165.1 Collinsella aerofaciens
AGCTGGCGGCCGTTGACGAGCGTGCCGTTAAGCGAGTTGAGGTCCTCGATGATGAGCGCCGGGCCCTGCAGCGAAAAGCGCGCATGCGAGGCCGAGACGAACGGTTCGTTGATGCAGATGTCCGAAGATGGCGAGCGACCGACGATGACGGGGCCGAGCATGTCTACGTGGATGCCGCGGATACCGCGCGGACCCTTGTCCACATCAATCGTCCAGATAGCCGAGTCGCGGCGCTGCCCGCGCACAAGTCCCACGCCGGTCTTCATGACGGCGAACAGGAAGATATAGAGCAGGGCGACCAGGACGATGCGGCCTGCAAAAAGGACGATATCGATGTTCATAAGCGACTATCCCCTAAATTCAAAGGTGCTCAGGCCAAACGTCAGCAGATCGCCGTTGCGCAGCGGGCAGCGCGTAATGCGGCGGTTGTTGACGAGCGTGCCGTTGGTGGAATTGAGGTCCTCGATCGACCAATCCGAGCCCGTAAAGGTGAGCTGGGCGTGGCGGCGCGACACGTTGGGGTCGCGCAGGGCAATGTCGGAAACTGAGCGCTCGCGACCGATGGTTACCTGTGCGGAGGTGATGCTATGGCTCTCGCCGCTCACGACGTCGACGAGCTGGGCGAGCGGGCGCTGCGGGGCGCGAGTGCTCGCCATGTTGGAGGCGATGCCGGCTGCGGCGCCTAGGCCCACGGCGGCACCGGTCGCGGCGGCTCCGCCCATGCCGGCAAGCGCGTCGCGCGAGACGGTCTGCGGCACCGGGATGGGTGCTGCGGCGGGGTCGGGGACGCTAGGCGCGAAGGGGTCTGCCACGGCAAGCGGGTCGGGAGCGGCGGCGCGAGGCGTCGGCTGCTGCTGGGGCATGGCGGCGGGGCGCTGCTGCTGCGGGGCAGCAAACTGCTGCTGGCCGGCGCGCGGGGCGCTGGCGGCACGGCTTGCCGCGGAGTTGTTCTGGCCCAGGCCGTTTTGATAGGCGCGCTCTTCTTCGTACAGGCGGCCGAGCGTGGGGGCATCGACGTTCTCGGCAAAGACCGAGAACTTGCCGGCGCGCAGCTGCGGATCGATCATAAAGCGCACGAGGGGCTCGCCGACAAAGACATAGCGGCGCTTTTCGGCCTGCGCCTTCACAAACTCGCGGACCTCGCGCGAAAGCTCGGGGTAGAACGGGGCGAGCATGGGATCGTCGTCGGCGGCGATAAGGATGGTATAGAGTGCCGGCGCCGTGTTGACGCCGTTAATCACCAGAGTCTGATCCTCCATGTCGCGAGCGGCCTGCTTAGCAAGCTTCTTAAAGGAGAACGGGGCACGGGTGGCACCGAAGATGCCGGCCACGTGGTCCTCGAAGATGTTCAGGAAGTTCACGAAAGATCACTCTCCGTATAGGTTCTTTGGTATCCGAGCAAATATAGGCATATCCCAACGATTATAGAGGATAGGGTTCCCGCAACCGCCGCCTTGGCGACGACCGCGGCTGCAAGGCTGGCAATTTCCATATGGTGTGCAAGACAGGACGCCGCTGAGCAGCCGATGCCGGTGGCAATGATGGCGGCGATTGCGGCAAGGTTTGAGCCCTGATCGGCACGCTTGGCATGGGCATTGAGCAGCGCAGATGACGCCGCGGCAGTTGCCGCGACCAGCACAAAGGCAGCCCAAAGGAGCGGGTCTCCCAGTGCTGCGGCAACGTTACCGAGCCCCAGCACGCCTCCGGCTGAAAGCGTGACCGTGGCCAGACGGGCAAAAAGCGCGCCCATGCCCGTTGCCGCGGCGGCGCTTGCCGGGCCGAGCCAAAATGACGCGACGCCGGCGGCGACCCCAGCTGCCAGGAAGGTATTGCCGGTCAGACAGCCAAGCGCGAGTGCACAGGTGAGCGTGGCACTCGCGGCAGTCTCGGTGCGACCCCAGGCGATCCACCAACCGGACATGGCGGCGGCAAAGATCACCGCGACGGGCAGCATCGACAGGATGCCCTGCGCCTGCATGGTGGCGTTTGCCATGAGCACCAAAAAGCCCACGGCCGAGATGGCCGAGCCAATCTGCGGTGCCAAGCCGGCTGCCGCGCCAATAGCGATAGCCGCGACGACCAACCCGGGAAGCGCCGCGACCCCGGCCGTTTGCATCAGCAAAAAGCTAAAGGTGCCGCACGTTAGCGCCGAGATAGCGCGCATGGTGTAGTCGCGCGCATGGCTCCAGCGCGTGCCCGCCCAGCCGAGTGCGGGGTCGACCTCGATGGCGTCGTCCTCGTAGTGCGACGGCTCGATATCGTTGAGCTCCTGCTCGTCATCCGAAAGCTCGCTAACCATTTGCTCCAGACTGCGACGGCCCTCGCGCACGCTGCCCAGACCGGCAAGGAGCTGGTCACAAAATGCCTCGATGCTGTTGGGGCGGTCCTGCGGCATGGGGGAGAGCGCGCTCATGAGCGCGGCCTCGGCTCCCGGGGGAAAGTGTGGTATCAGCTCGCTGGGATAGGTGGCGCCGCCGATGATGCGGTCGAGCGAGTCGGCGGGCGTGGCCGCCATAAAGGGAGCGCTGCCGCACAAGCCCTCATAGATAACGCAGGCAAGGGCAAAGACATCGGCGCGTTCGTCGACCGTGCCGGTCTCGATATCGAGCTGCTCGGGCGGCATGTAGCCGATGGTGCCGCCGCGCGAGCCGCCAAAGCCGCCGGCAGACGACAGCCGCGCCATGCCAAAGTCGGTGAGCTTTACATTGCCCGAGTGGTCGATGAGCACGTTGGCGGGCTTAATGTCCAGGTGGAGTACGCCATTGCTATGGGCGAAGGTGAGCGCCTGACCCAGGGCATCGGCAATGGCCGCGGCCTCGTCAAAGGTGAGCGAGTGGCCGTCCACGCGATGCAAAAACTCGGCCAACGACATACCGTCGACATACTCCATGACCAAGTAGGCATAGGCGGTGTCGTGCGTAAAGTCGATGACCTGCACGATATTGGGATGTTGAAGCATGGCGGCAGTGTGCGCCTCGCGCAGGACATCCATGATGTCGCTGGCAGGCATGCCGGCACCGTTGATAAGGGGGATGCGCTTGATGGCGACGCGGCGGCGCAGGTGCGTGTCGCGGCAGATCTCGATGGAGCCAAAACCGCCGGTCGCAAGTGTCTCGAGCGGCTGGTACCGCTTGAGCAGCTCGCGAGAGCTGGTGCCCTCCAAAGGAACGTCCGGCGAGAACCGGGCGGTATGTTGCGAGAAAAGCGGCATGGCCAACCCTCGTGCGTTTAAAGTTCGTTTGCGAGTGGCGGGCGCGGAGCCGAGCCGTTCGCGGTGGCATAGATGCTGCTAGTGTAGCACGCTCGGGTGCATGGGGAGGATAGCGGGATGCGAGGCTGCCTGTCTGGTTTGGCCTTAGCGCTTCTTCCTGTTCTTCTTCTGCTTGCGCTGCTTGCCTTTGGTCTCCTGGGGCTTGTCGCCCTGCTTGGCCTCGGCGGCGGCCTTCTCGGCCTTCATCTTCTTGCGTTTGGTCTCGATGCGGAGTTTTTTGTTGATGCGCGCCTTGAGGAAGGAGCCAAACTGCTCGGCATCGCCACGGATGAAGGTGTCCTTGGGGATCGTCACGCCCTGGTCGGCGAACATGGCCACAAAGATGCGCTCGCCGTCGAGCACGTGGTCGAGCTTCTCAAACGGGAAGAACTGCGACTTGCCGCTCTTGCCCCATACCATCAGACCGTCTTCGTTGGCGGCGACGCGGCGGTAGCGGCCGCCCATGGACTCGTCGGCCTCGACGGCATCGATAAAGTCGCGGGCGAGCGTGTGGTGGAGGTTCTTGCTCCACCAGGCCAAAAAGGCGCCGAACACGATCAGCACGACGCCGAACTTGATCCAGCTGCCGCCGGCCACCAGCATGCCGATTCCGATGAGCACGGCAATCGCGGCGGCGACGTACAGGGAGCCGCGACGCCTGGGCGAGGCGACCAGGCGGGCGAAGTCGGTGACCAGGTCGTTTGCGTACTGGTACTCGTTGAGGTACAGGATGCCGTCATCGGCTGCGGCCTGCTCCTCGAGCGCGACCTCGACCTGGTCGGCTGCTTCGGAGGGAACGAGGTTGCTCTCTGCGTCTGCCATGCTCTTTGGACTCCTATCGCGGCGGGCTCGCCGTACGGGTTATTATGGAATGTAGTATGCCGTGCGACCGCATGGCCGCCGCGGCAACAAGACTCAGTATACCCGGGGGAGCACCCATGGAATCGTTGTACCGAAAGTATCGCCCGCTCACCTTTGACTCCGTGGTGGGCCAGCAGCATATCGTCTCGACGCTCGAGCACGCCATCACCGAGGGGCGCCTGTCCCACGCCTACCTGTTCTGCGGACCGCGCGGCACGGGCAAGACCACCATGGCGCGCATTCTGGCCAAGGCGCTGCTGTGCCGCAATGCCGAGGCGGCGCGCGCCGAGGGTGCAAGCGGCTGCATGCCCGACGGTACTTGCGAGGAGTGCGAGCTCATTGCCGAGGGTAACCACCCCGATGTCTACGAGCTCGATGCCGCAAGCCGTACCGGCGTGGACAACGTGCGCGAGGAGATCATCAACTCCGTCAACTTTGCCCCAGTGCGCGGCAAGTACAAGATTTATATCATCGACGAGGTCCACATGCTCACGACGGCGGCGTTCAACGCGCTGCTCAAGACGCTTGAGGAGCCGCCGGCACACGTGATCTTTGTGCTGTGCACCACCGACCCGCAAAAGATTCTGGAGACCATCCTCTCACGCTGCCAGCGCTTCGATTTCCATCGCATCGGCAACGAGGATATCGAGCGCCGCCTGTCTTACGTGTGCGAGCAGGAGGGCTTCGATTACGACGACGAGGCACTCGCCATTGTGGCGCGCCATGCCAAGGGCGGTATGCGCGACGCGCTTTCCACGCTGGAGCAGCTGAGCGTCTTTGGCAACGGTTCTGTGCATGCGGACGACGCCCGCTCGCTTTTGGGCGAGGTTTCGGACCAGATTCTGGGCGAGTTTTCCCGCGCCATTGCCGATCGCGATGTTGCCGAGCTCTATGGACTGATCCGTGCGCAGGTCGAGGAGGGCAATGACCTGCTGGAGCTGACGCGCGACCTGGTGGCGCATGTGCGCGACGTGTACGTTGCCTGCGTTGCCGGTGCCCGTGCCGAGCTGTTTGAGGGCGGCTCCGAGCAGGCCGAGGCGCTTGCTGCCGAGGCCGCTGCCTTTGGCGAGCATCCTGCCGACCGCCTGGCCCGCGTGCTGACGGTGCTCGACGATGCCGCACTGGAGATGAGGGGCGCGAGCGACGTGCGCCTGGTGCTCGAGATTGCCTGCACGCGTCTGGCGCGTCCCGAGGCCGATTTAACGATTGAGGCATTGGCCGAGCGCGTGGCACGCCTGGAGGCCATGATTGCCAACGGCGCCGTGCCGGCGAGCGTGGCTGCTGCTCAGGCCGCCGCGCCTGCAGCATCCGTACCCGCTGCTGCCCAACAGCCGACGCTCATTTCGGGCGCTCGTGCTGCCGCTCCGGCGGCATCCGCTGCCCCCGCTGCTACGTCCGCGCGCCAGGGCGGTATGCCTTGGGACCGCGGCGCTGCTGTTCCGGCTGCCCAGCCTGCGACCAAGTCCGCGGCTCCTGCGCCGGCGCCCAGACCTGTAACGCCTGCACCTCAACCCGTTGCGGCTCCGGCCCCCGCGCCTGCCACCGTTCCGGCACCTAAGCCCCAGCCCAACACCGCCGCCCAGGTTGCTGCCGCTGGTGCCGCCGAGACCCCCGCGGTCGAGGATGCCGGTGAGCTCCAGCGCAAATGGGCCGAGGTCGTCGAACGCGTCAAGGCTCGTCAGGCCTCCTACGCAGGGCTTTTGCTCAATGCCCGCGCCACAGCAGACGACGGCTCCAAGCTCACGGTCTCGTTCCCCGCGGGCTCGACCTTTGCCATCAAGATGCTCGGACGCGCCGACACGCAGTCGGTGGTCCTGCCGACAGTCAGTGCGGTCTTCGGTCGTCGCACCGTCGACTACGTCCTGGATGGAGGTGGCACGCCGGCTCCTCAACATGAGGAGCATTCTCCATCTGCACGGGCTGCGGCATCTGCGGACCCGCAACCCGTGTCCTCGGCGGCCCCTGCATCCTCGAACGTCAGCGCGACGCAGCCAAAAGCGGCACCGGTAGCGGCACCGACCCCGTCGGCGCCTGAACCCGCTGCGCCCAAACAGGCTGCTCCGGTCCCCGCGCCCAAGCCCGCCGCCGCGCCTGCGCCCAAGTCATTCGACCTGGGCAAAGCCCCCTGGCTGCGCTCCGACAACCCCGCTGGCGCTCCTGCCACGGGCAAGCTCCCGACCGAGCCCGCGCCCCGAGCGCCCGAGCGCGCGTCCGCTCCCAAGGCTCAGCCGTCTGCGCAGTCTGCACCGTGGGAATCCGAGCAGGTGCCCTACGATGACGCCATGGTCGGCGGCTTTGCAGGCGATGCGAGCGGGGACGATCTGCCTCCGTTCGACGTGCCGGGTGCGACGCCCGCGCCCAAGCCCGCTGCAACTGCCCCCAAAGAGGAGGACGCTCCTGCAGCTCCCTGGGAGTCCAACCCCGGCGCGGGCAGTCCCTTCGGCCATCAGGGCGCAGCCCCAAGCATCCCGCAGACCGAGGACGAGGCCAAAGCCCTCATCCGCAGCGTCTTCGGTCAGTCCACCATCTTCAAACCGGTGGAGTAGCTGTACAGGCGGGTATACTGCTCAAGAAGAGACGTCTTTGAACGGAGCGAGCTTATGATGTGGGAATATGTCCGCCTTGAGGACGATACGCAAGTTTCGTATTCCGAAGTCCGTGAGGACAATACGGTGAAGGTCGTTGTGGAGCGCCCACGCGATTGGGGTTTTGACACGGCGGAGTGCATCTTGCCGGCATTCAATTGGGTGTCGCACGAGGGCTTTAGCGAAGCAGACCTCAAAGAACTCGATGATTTTGTACGCAACAACGCCCCGCTCATCTTGCGTTTTGCTTACGAAGGCGGACGGGTCTATGCCTAGTCTTTTCCGACTCGGGCCGTACATCATCTTTTTCTGGACAGGGGAGAACGGCGAGCCCGTCCATGTTCATATCGCGGTCAAGCGCCCCACCGCCGAGGCGACCAAGATATGGCTTACCCGCTCCGGCGGATGCAAGCTGGCCCATAACAAGGGCGATATTCCTGCTCGGGATTTACGCGATATCATGCAGTTTGTTTCATCTAACCATGCGCTGATTTGCAAACGCTGGAAAGAAACAACCGGTGGGCTGTCGTTTTACTGTTGAGAATCGCTTGCTGGGCTTAGGGCCCCTAGCTCTTTAGGGGCTTTTTATCCGGGTGCATTTGTATTTCGGACATGTGTAGTGTGGCGCCGCGTATGTCGCATTCGAGCAGACAGGTACGTGACGGTCGGCCTAGGATGCTGAGGTCGATGCGATACGTCGCGCGGCTGTCCGTGTACTCGACTTGCTCGGCGTTGACGGTTGCTCCGATTGCCAAATAAACGCCTGGCTCGGCATCGACAATCTTGGCGTCCTCTATCTTGACCTTGAACTCCTGGTAGAGGGACGGGCTGTTGTAGTAAATGGTTCGGGTTCCGTCGGTGCACTCATCGGTCGCTTCCCATTTGACGGCGGGCTGGTCCGAGCTGGCTACTAACAGTTCTGCTCCAAAGGCTATAGCGTGGGCGATGACAACCAGCAATGCCCAGCCGGCAAAGAGATAGATAACCAAATATAGAGCGGGGTGTTTTGAGCGGATGTTTTGGAGCGCGTCGGGGGCATTCATGGGGCACCTCCAAATTGCAATCTATGACAATCAAATTATACCCTGCCGCCATGTGCGCCGCCTCGAGCAGCGGTTCGGCATTTAGCTATTTAGTGGCACATATGAAATGCCGGATTCGGCTCTACTAGATTGAGTGTGCGATATTATGCAGCCTTGCATAATTCGACCTTGCATAATCTTTGCGTGCGGTTTGTATTGGAGGACATGTATATCGACTGAGGTAGCGTGTCCGCCCCGCTCGCTGGCCTCGCGCCGTGGTACGATTTTTGAGTTTGAAAGTCCCGCCGTGCTCCGGCTGCCCTTGCAGCTCGGCGTGCGGCCGCACGTAAAGGAGCCATCATGGCCGGTATGAACATGCAGCAGATGATGAAGCAGGCTCGCAAGATGCAGGAGCAGCTTGCCGCCGCGCAGGAGAACCTCAAGTCCCAGACCGTCGACGCCTCTGCCGGCGGCGGCATGGTCAAGGTGACCGTTAACGGCGAGATGGAGCTCGTCAACCTCACCATCGATCCCGATGCCCTCGATCCCGAGGACGTCGATATGCTGCAGGACATGATCATGGCTGCCGTCAACGAGGCCGTCCGCGGCGTCAACGAGCTCGCCAACAAGCAGATGGGCGCCATCACCGGCGGCCTCAACATCCCGGGCATGCCGTTCTAAGACACACATATATATGAGTGCGAATCACAGTCTGCAAAAACTGCTCGATGAGCTGGGCCGTCTGCCGGGCATTGGTCCCAAGTCGGCCCAGCGCATCGCCTATTACCTGCTCGAGGCCGATGCCGAGGAGGCCCGCCGCCTGGCCGAGGCCATCCTGGAGGTCAAGCAGGAGGTCCACTTTTGCAGCCGCTGCTTTAACTACGCCACGGCCGACGAGTGCTCCATCTGCCAGGACCCGATGCGCGATACCACTCGCATTTGCGTGGTGGGCGAGCCGCGCGACGTCCAGGCGATCGAGCGCACGGGCAGCTACCACGGTCTCTACCACGTATTGGGCGGCGTGATCAGTCCCATGGACAAGATTGGTCCCGAGCAGTTGCACATCCGCGAGCTGCTGGCGCGTCTGGGCCACGAGGATATCCATGAGGTCATCATCGCCACCAACCCCAATATTGAGGGCGAGACCACGGCGAGCTACCTTGCCCGCACCATCAAACCGCTGGGTGTTGAGGTGTCGCGTCTGGCGAGCGGTCTGCCCGTGGGCGGCGACTTGGAGTATGCCGACGAGCTTACGCTTGGCCGCGCCATCGAGGCCCGTCGCGCGATTTAGGTGGCGGCCTGCTCCTGCCGTATGTTTTCCTCGCGACGCACGGGGTAGTCATAATTTCCCTGTGCGACTATGAGTTTGTTGTGCAACAAAGATGCTTCGTATCCGCTTATCGCATGGATGCTTCCGCCCGCGTCCTTAATTTGCCCATTCGTTGCGCAACCTTTTGGGTTCGCTGATACACTCAAATGTGGATTCGAATGAATGCGCCGCTCCCGAGCGGCGTGTTTTTGTTGGAGGAGAGCGCATGCGGACCGGTGGCACTCAGACAAAGCGCGGCACCGCGGTGCGCATGCGACGCCGGCTAGGCCTGGCGCCTCGGGCGTACGCGCTGCTGTCGTGCTCGCTGGTGCTGGTTATAGCTGGCGTTTCTGCCTATGGCATGACCGTGCCGTCCATGATGCAGGCACATGCCGCACGCGAACCGCGCGTGGGGCATGAGGTCAAAAGTGATCTGGGCACCACGACTGGATATGCTTGGGCAAGTGTGGTCGCGCATATTGTGTTTGGCGCCGACGACGCGGACGGCGCCGAGGCCCCGGACAACGAAGTCACGCTTGCCAATGGCAAAACCATCGTGCTCACCAACACCAAGATCATCGATCGGTTGTCCAACAATAGCGTGGCGGCAACGGTGAATAAGGTCGAGCAGCAGAAGGAGCAGGACGCCCAGCAGTCCGGAAAGCCCGGTAGCTCGGATACTTCTGGCTCCGGCTCGGATTCGTCGAGTTCGGGCGGCGGCTCTGGGTCGGGTTCCTCTGCCGGAGGGTCTGGAAACGGCGGCTCGACGGGCGGCAACACTGACAACGATGCAAACTCCGGTGGCCTTTCCGCTGCTGAGGAAGAGAGCATTCACAGTTGGCTTGTGACCAAGTACAACATGCTCGACGGCTATGTTTCTCGTGCCAATGACGTGGTTTCGACCTATAACTCTACGGGAGATCCCAGGCCGTGCGACAGCCTGGTCGGGGAGATGTTTGTCATTCGAGCCGAGTTCGGTCGTCAGACATTCTCGCCCCGGTCAAAGTGGTATCAGCAGTATGCCAATCTGTGGGGCTGTTACACCAACCTATGTCAATGGGTCGGCCATTACGGCGATGATGACGTCGCGCTCGGTAACTTCAACAATAACGTGGCGGCGCTTGCCCTATGATGACCGATCTTGCATCCACCACACCACAATCGCTCGGTCGCGATCCCATGGTCGGCCTGCGCCTGGCGCGTGTCGACGGGTTTGAGCCGGCCATTGCGCTCGGTCAGGACGAACTGCCTGCCTATCTGCGTCGTTTTACGATACTGTTTGCCGACGATGCCACCATGCGCCGTGGCGGTATCGGCCGCGTGACGCGTGCCGTCAACGCCCAAGGCGAGGCCGTAGCACTCAAACAGCTCATCTTGCCGACGCGCGATGAGTTTGACGACGATGCCGCCCATGAGGCGCTGGTCGCCAAGTCCAAAGCGGCGTTTCGCGAGGAATATGAATGCCATCGCGCCCTTTCGGGCCTTAAGGGCTTTCCCCGCCTCTATGGCTGGGGCGAGGTTGACGGTGTGCCTGCAATTGTCATGGAATGGGTCGAGGGCGAGACGCTCGCCCGCTTGCGCTCGCGCTTTGCCGTGGACGATGCCGGCCGCCTATCGCCGCTTGTGGCGGCGCGCTTGGGGCGCGACCTGTTCGACCTGCTCTGCCGCATGAGCCTGGTGGGGGAGGGCTTTGTCCATCGCGATATCTCGCCCGCTAATATTATGGTGCGTACGGCGCGCCTGCCGCTTGACCGGCAGCTTGCCGAGGGCACCTTTGACCTGTGCCTGATCGACTTTGGCTCGTCGCTGGCGCTCGAGCCTGCGTCGGCCGTGGCCGGTACCGGCGGCAAGGCATCCTTTACCGAGCGCTATGCCACGCTGCGTCGCGCGACGGTGGCCTACGCTCCGCCCGAGATGCTCACCGACGATATTCCCGACCTGCGCGCTTTGCGTATGTCGCCGGCGATTGACGTCTATGCCGCGGCAAGCACGGTTTACGAGCTCATTGCCGGCGTCGTGCCATACGAAGCCGCGCCGAGCACTTCGGGCACCTCGGGTTCGCGCAAAAAGACGCGCGACATTGCCAGCCCCTACCGTCTCAAGATGGACACACGGCCCCACTATCCCATTGGTGCCCATGCGCCCGGTTGTGATTTAACTCAGCTGCTTCGTCGTGAGCCCGATGTGGCGCTCGCCGCGGCCGAGCAGGCCCAGCAGCTAGGGCTTGAGCCGGATTCCGAAGAGCTACGCGATGCGCTGGCGTTTGTCGATGCCCAGCTGTTCGACGTGGTGATGGCCTGTCTGTCCAGCCATCAAAAAGATCGTCCCGAGCCGGCGGCGGTCGAGGCGGCGCTCTCGGCGTTTTGTGACCACTATGCGCAAAATGTCGGCCGTTCGCTCCGCGGCGAGCCGCTCACGCCGTGCCCCATGGATGCGTCCGGCCGCGCGGTTCGTCGCGCGCTGATGGTCGGCGCGACGGTCGTCTGTGGCGTGGTTTGGGCTGTGGTCGTGGTTTCGGCCGCGCTGCTGGCGTCGGGCGCTCGCGTGACGGCGACTTTGGGATCGCTCGTGTGGTCTGGGTCGCTACCGGGTATTATTGCCGCGCTGGCGTTGGCGCTGCCAGGCATAGCCGGCGTTGCCGCGGGGGCACTTGCGCGCGATCGGCGCTCGGGGTTCCTGCAGGGTGTGCTTGCGCTTTCTGCCTGCGAGGTTCCGGTGCTGGTTGTGGCTGCATGTAGCGTATTTTCCCAACGCGCCGTGACGGGCGGCCTTGTTGCCGCTCTGGTTGCAACCTATACGCTTACGTGGTTTTTGCTTGCGATGGGCTTTGCCTTTGAACTTCCCGTTTCGGCACCGCGACGCACAAAAGCCCAGATGGCGACTCCGCTTGCCGGTGGAGCCGCAGCTGCCCGTACTTTTGGCGGACCTGTCGAAGTATCGTCCGATTCTATTTCTACGACCAAGGAGGCCTAGGTCATGGCATCTCAAGTTGAGCTCACCCCATGCGGGGCCATGTTTGACATCTTTAAGCGCGCGGCGCATCTGAGCCATATCGAGCTGTGCGGCTTGGTGCTTTCGTCCCGTCCGCTCGCCGACGGCCGCAGCCCGCAGAGCCGAGCCGCCGATCGCTCTTGGGTTTCCCGCTTTATCGTTCGCGTGCCGGTCGGCACGCTTCAGCAGCGCTACTTTGCCGAATACGGTACCTCGGCTGCGCGTATTATGTCGCAACTGGCCCTGCGCCAGCGCAATCCCATGGACTCCACGGCTGTGATCAATATGGTGTGCGGTCCTGCAGGTGAACCGATGGTACGCGCGCTCGAAGAGTGCCACCAGGACACGAATCTCTATCGCAACGCGCTCGATCGCCTGTCCCAGGCGGCGGAACTCATGCCCGCCGAGCGCGCCGAGGCCGTGCTGGTGCTGTTTGTCGCCGTCGGTTGTTCGGCGGATGTGCGGTCCTCGGTGAACTATGCCATCGACTACGCGCACGCGACCTGTGGCGGAGGCACATCCACGCCGCGTTCGCTTGGCATGTCGCTGACTGCGGGCGAACGCGAACCCGCCCCGGCGCACCCCTTGGGCTTGCTGCGCGTGCAAAACAGTTTTGTCGTGAGCGCCCCGCGCTGGAATTAGCCGAGTGAGCAGGGTGTTGAGATTGGCGCGCTGGCCACTGGTGAGGGCGATATTACCGACGTCGGCGACGATGTCTCGGCCCGCCATGCCCATATCTGGTGCGATGCTCAAAATATCTGGCACGTCGAGGACTTGTCGTCCACCAACGGAACCGTGGTGGTAAACGGGGCCACGCGCGTCTGCATTCAGGTCGAGCCCGGCCGTTCCGCCCAGCTCAACCCCGGCGACGAGCTCAAGCTCGGCGAATCCACTACCTACGCCATCCTCTTCGGTGCTCTCTAGCCGGCAGTTAGGGACGTTCCTTTTCTCTGCCGGCTGGGGACACTCCTTGGCGCGCCAGAGCCGGTCGCCCGGGGATGGAGGGGCCATTTTGGCCCTTGGCGGTCACCCGAGGTAAACCTTTACCGCCCGCCTATATTTGCCGAAATTACACTTGACGGCGGGGTACAATAAACCCGCATGCGGATTTCCGTTGCGGGCGCTTCCCATCGCCGGGGCGTGCCCGGGAGCATCCGGCATGCGGCCTTTGCGGCGCTCGGTCATGTGCAAGACGGGTAGCTGGGCCTGTGGAGCGCGTGCAGCCCTCCTCGCCTTGGCATGCCTTCTCTCCACGCCATGTGCCTGCTGCTCAGTCTGCCTGCCAGATGATTGGAAGCAACAGCGAAAATCCCATCACGCCAACATCCCGGCAATCGCCGGGGCCTGTATACCTATATGAGAGGAGAGGGGTATATGGCGCGTAAGTTTAAGTCTATGGACGGCAACGAGGCGGCCGCATATGTTTCGTATGCGTACACCGAGGTAGCGGGAATTTATCCCATTACGCCGTCCAGCCCGATGGCCGACCATGTCGACCAGTGGGCGGCCCAGGGTCGCAAGAACATCTTTGGCACCCCGGTCAAGGTCGTCGAGATGGAGTCCGAGGCAGGTGCAGCCGGTACCGTTCACGGTTCGCTGGGCGCCGGTGCTCTGACCACCACCTACACGGCTTCTCAGGGCCTGCTCCTGATGATCCCGAACATGTACAAGATCGCGGGCGAGCAGCTCCCGGGCGTCTTCCACGTCTCCGCGCGTTGCGTCGCTTCCCACGCCCTGAACATCTTCGGTGATCACTCCGACGTCATGGCCTGCCGTCAGACCGGCTTCGCCATGCTCGCCGAGGGCAACGTCCAGGAGGTCATGGACCTTTCGCCGGTGGCTCACCTTGCCGCCATCGAGGGCAAGACCCCGTTCCTTAACTTCTTCGATGGCTTCCGCACCAGCCACGAGATCCAGAAGGTCGCCATGTGGGACTACAAGGATCTGGCCGAGATGTGCGACATGGACGCCGTCCAGGCTTTCCGCGATCACGCGCTCAACCCTGAGCACCCGCATACCCGCGGCAGCCACGAGAACGGCGACATCTTCTTCCAGAACCGCGAGGCCTGCAACAAGGTCTACGACGAGCTTCCCGCCGTCGTCGAGGGCTACATGAAGAAGATCAACGAAAAGCTCGGCACCGATTACGGCCTGTTCAACTACTACGGCGCTCCCGATGCCGATCGTGTCGTCGTGTGCATGGGCTCCTTCTGCGACGTGCTCGAGGAAGTCATCGACTACCTCAACGCTCACGGCGAGAAGGTCGGCCTGGTCAAGGTTCGCCTGTTCCGTCCGTTCTCCATCAAGCACTTTGTCGACGTTCTCCCCGAGACCGTCCAGAAGATCGCCGTCATGGACCGTACCAAGGAGCCGGGTTCCATCGGCGAGCCGCTCTACCAGGACGTCGTCTCCGCTCTCTACGAGGCCGGCAAGACGGGCATCAAGGTCGTCGGCGGCCGTTACGGCCTGGGCAGCAAGGACACGCCTCCCGCGTCCGCGTTTGCTGTCTTCGAGGAGCTTAAGAAGGACGAGCCCAAGCGCGAGTTCACCATCGGCATTGTCGATGACGTGACCAACCTGAGCCTGCCCGAGGCCGAGGATGCGCCCAACACCGCAGCCCCCGGCACCATCGAGTGCAAGTTCTGGGGTCTGGGTGGCGACGGTACCGTCGGCGCCAACAAGAACTCGATCAAGATCATCGGCGACCACACCGACAAGTACGTTCAGGCCTACTTCCAGTACGACTCCAAGAAGACCGGCGGCGTCACCGTCTCGCACCTGCGCTTTGGTGATTCTCCGATCCGCTCGCCGTACTACGTGACCAAGGCCGACTTTGTCGCCTGCCACAACCCCAGCTACATCGTCAAGGGCTTCAAGATGGTCCGCGACGTCAAGCCGGGCGGCACCTTCCTGGTCAACTGCCAGTGGAGCGACGAGGAGTTCGCCGAGCACATGCCCGCCGTGGCCAAGCGCTACATCGCGAACAACAACGTCAACGTCTACCTGATCGACGCTATCGATCTGGCTGCCAAGGTCGGCATGGGCAAGCGCACCAACACGGTGCTCCAGTCCGCCTTCTTCGCGCTGGCCAAGGTCCTGCCCGCCGAGGACGCCCTGCAGTACATGAAGGACGCGGCTACCAAGTCCTACATGAAGAAGGGCCAGGCCATCGTCGACGCCAACCACAAGGCCATCGATGCCGGCGCTACCGCCTTCCGCAAGTTCGAGGTTCCGGCCGACTGGGCAACTGCCGAGGATGCCGCTCCCGTCGAGCTCTCCGAGGAGACCAAGTCCGCTATCGCCCAGCAGGTCAAGAACCTGCTCGAGCCCATCGATCGCATGGATGGCGACAGCCTGCCCGTTTCCGCCTTTGTCGATTGCGCTGACGGCCAGTTTGAGCTGGGCGCCTCCGCATACGAGAAGCGCGGCGTCGCCGTGGTCGTTCCTCACTGGGACGAGACCAAGTGCATCCAGTGCAACCAGTGCGCCTATGTGTGCCCTCATGCCACTATCCGTCCGTTCGCGATGACCGAGGACGAGGCTGCCGCCGCGCCCGAGGCTACCCGCACGCTCGACGCTATGGGCCCCAAGGCCAAGGGCATGAAGTTCACCATGGCCGTGTCTCCGCTCGACTGCATGGGCTGCACCAACTGCGTCAAGGTCTGCCCCAAGGGCGCCCTCGAGATGGTTCCCACCGAGCAGGAGATGGACCAGCAGCCCGTTTGGGACTACATGGTCGAGAACGTCTCCGAGAAGAAGGAGCTCATCGCGGCCAACGTCAAGGGCAGCCAGTTTAAGCAGCCCTACCTGGAGTTCTCTGGCTCCTGCGCCGGCTGCGCCGAGACCGCCTATGCACGTCTGGTGACCCAGGTCGCCGGCGACCGTATGTTCATCTCCAACGCCACCGGCTGCTCCTCCATTTGGGGCAACCCCGCTGCCACCGCTCCTTACTGCAAGGACAAGGACGGTCACGGCCCGGCGTGGAACAACTCCCTGTTCGAGGACAATGCCGAGCACGGTCTGGGCATGGCCGTCGGTTACGAGGCCGTCCAGAAGAAGCTGATCGCCGCTACCCAGGACATCATCGCTGCCGATGGTCCGTCCGACGAGCTCAAGGCCGCCGGTCAGGCTTGGATCGACTCCGTCAACGACGCCGAGGCCTCCAAGACCGCTGCCGCTGCCTACGTTGCCGAGCTCGAGAAGTGCGGCTGTGACGCTTCCAAGGCAATCCTCGCCGACAAGGCTTACCTCACCAAGAAGTCCTTCTGGATCTTCGGCGGCGACGGCTGGGCCTACGACATCGGCTTCGGTGGCCTGGACCACGTCCTGGCTTCCGGCCACAACGTCAACGTCTTCGTCTTCGACACCGAGGTTTACTCCAACACCGGTGGTCAGGCCTCTAAGGCCTCGAACCTGGGCCAGGTCGCTCAGTTCGCCGCTGCCGGTAAGGTGACCAAGAAGAAGTCCCTGGCCGAGATTGCCATGAGCTATGGCTACGTCTACGTGGCGCAGGTCGCCATGGGCGCCAACCCGGCTCAGACCCTCAAGGCCATCCACGAGGCCGAGGCCTACGACGGCCCGTCCCTCATCATCGGCTACAGCCCCTGCGAGATGCACTCCATCAAGAAGGGTGGCATGCAGAACTGCCAGGCCGAGATGAAGAAGGCTGTCGAGTGCGGTTACTGGAACCTCTTCCGCTTCAACCCCGAGGCTGCTGCCGGCAAGAAGTTCTCGCTCGATTCCAAGGAGCCCGCGGGCGGTTATCAGGAGTTCCTGATGAACGAGGCCCGTTACGCTTCGCTGACGCGTTCCTTCCCCGAGCGCGCCGAGGAGCTCTTCAAGGAGAATGAGCAGGCCGCTATGGACCGCTACGCTCACCTGCTGAAGCTCAAGACGGTGTACAACGAGGCCTAGGTCTCCCACCGCAGGATCTGAGGGCTAACCTTCGCGGACGTCCTCGGACATGAAAGAACCCCCGCTGCGCACTACGTGCGGCGGGGGTTCTTTCGTCCTGCGGAGTGTCCGCGAAGGTTAGCCCTCAGATCCTGCTACGACTACGTCCTCGGATGTGATGGCGGATGAAGGACGTGGTTGTGGGGGGGCTTTTGTCCCCTTCGCTGTTTCGCGACTTTGCCGCGAAACCTCGTGCCACTTTGGAGATAGATGGGGGACTTGGCTGTTGCCGCCTTTTCGGAGCTTTTCTTTATTCCTTATGCTGGATGAAAAGCCCCTTGTTTTTGCAGGGGTGCATACTCAACTTATAAGTGCATAGAATCTCGTATAGTGCGAGTAAGATATTGCGCTGTCCGTTTTGTGTTTAGCAGAGATGTAGTTTGCATAATCCGACATAATCCTCGCTGCATTTAAATAAAGTTGCACGTAAATGGCGTAGATATGTCTGAGCTGGGGTTCTGTACGCTGAGCGGACAAAACCGACCGTTCACCGTTCTGCTATTTTCAAAATGAATAAAATGAGCGATAAAGAGAATATAAACCTTAATAAACTCGCGTATCGCACGGACGCGGGTTATTAATGGGTTGTAGGCCTTTTACAGAAAGGATTCCAGCAATGTCTAAGCCTCTTGGCAAGCCCGATCGTATTGTCGTCGCCCTTGGCGGCAACGCCCTCGGCAACAACCCCGTCGAGCAGATCGAGGCCGTGAGCAACACCGCCCATGCCCTCCTCGGCCTCATCGAGCAGGGCAACGAGATCATCATCACCCACGGCAACGGCCCGCAGGTCGGCATGATCCAGAACGCCTTCGCCGCTGCCCACGATGCCATCGGTACCCCCGAGATGCCGCTGCCCGAGTGCGGCGCCATGTCCCAGGGCTACATTGGTTATCACCTGCAGCAGGGCATCGGCCGCGAGATGCACAAGCGCTATAAGCGTTGGCACGCCGCCACCGTCGTCACCCAGATCGAGTGCGACCCGGATGATCCCGCGTTCAAGAACCCGACCAAGCCGATCGGCCCCTTCTACACCGAGGAGCAGGCCAAGGAGTTCATGGCCGAGGATCCCTCCAAGGTCTTCGTCGAGGATTCCGGCCGCGGCTGGCGTCGCGTCGTCGCTTCCCCCGATCCCAAGAAGATCGTCGAAGCTGACTCCATCCTCAACCTGCTCGACAACGAGTTCATCGTCATCGCCTGCGGTGGCGGCGGCATTCCCGTCGTCCGCGACTACGAGAACAAGGGCTGCTACAAGGGCGTTCCCGCCGTCATCGACAAGGACCTGGGCGGCGAGCTGCTGGCCGAGGACTGCGACGCCGACGTTCTGTTCCTGCTGACCGCCGTTGAGCATGTCGCCATCAACTTTGGCAAGCCCAACCAGGAGGAGCTCGAGGACCTCACCGCCGACGAGGCCGAGCGCCTGGCCGACGAGGG
>JAXJHR010000073.1:0-10281 GCA_036299165.1 Collinsella aerofaciens
ACCATGATGCAGTTGTCCCCGCGCACGATGCGCCCCAGCGCCTCGCAGCGCTGCGCTACCACGGCGTCGTCGGGCACCTGCTCGCGCCACGGATAGTCCTTGCGCTCGGGAAAGCGGCACACGTGCGCCAGGCCCACATAGGCGGCAAGGCTGCGCGCAGCTCGATCGGCCGCATCCTCGCCGCTCACAATGTAGACCGTCGGGCGCGGACGGCGCGCAAACTGGGCGGCCGCCATAAGCGTGCGGCCCGACTGCGACACGGCCAGCGTCACGTCCTCGCCGGCATCGAGTCCGGCCTCGACGGTCTGCAGCGCCTCGGCAGTGTAGAGCTGCGCGGCTATACGGTGAATGAGCATGCTGTTCCTCCGGCATCGCAACGCCAAAAGCCCGCCGGGGCAAGCTCGGCGGGTCGTACGTCAAATACATTGTCTGTCATGGTAACGCATGGAGAGGACTCCGGCTCAAGGGCAAACCCAGCCCCGCAAAAAACGCCAGATAGAACTGGACTCACCGGCTTCGCCAAAATCTCCCCGTCACGTCGAACGCCGCAACCACGGAAGGCTCCCCAAGAAACGGCTATTCCTCAAAAAAGCTTGCGACGTTCAAGCGGCTCGTCCACTCACCTATGGTGTTGGCAAAACCGACGCGTGTGTACACGCCCGCAAAACGGCCGCGATACAGGTACAGGCCTTCCATATTAGAAGCGGGCGCAAAACCAAGATCATCCACAAGTCCTTTGGGCGCCTCTCCTCGATGCGGCCCATCGACAAGCGTTCCACGCAAGCAGGGAGTCTGATACTGCTGAGCATACTCCTGCACAATCGCCCCAGCGGCCGCAGCGCGAGCAAGCACTTGGGACCATTCCTGTTCTGTGGCATCCAAACCGGCGACAACGCCAACCGCGTTGTAGCCGCCGCACGGCTTGACAACCCATCGATCCTTTTCGGCAAATCGCGACAACTGGGTGCTTTCGTCCAGGATCTCGGTATAGGGCACATGCTCCCGGACAAACGCCTGCTCCTCCGGGCTTAACAAGGACTGACCCGCCTCAGACCACAGAAATGCAAATACGGTCTTAGTCGCACACGGCCACGTTCTAAAACCACCAACGATGCACGCGAGCCCTTCTTGAGCCGCCTCGATTAAGGCCGAGCGTCCGTCGCACGGCTTATCCCACAGCTCGCCGGTCACCGCGCGCCGCCAAACGCAATCAATAGGACCGGCGGCATCGCACAGCCGCCTAGCACCGCTCTCGTCTTCGCCAATCCGCAGGTCGCGCACATCCGCAAAGCGCGCCACCACACCCCGTCGCCTCATAAGGTCGACAAAATGAGCCGCATCTTCCAAGTCGATGCTTTCCGAATAGTCGACGATTGCCACCGAAGCGGGATATATCTTTGATTGCGGTGCATTGAGCCCCTCGTCAACGCGGGCCCCGTCGTCCGATCGTGCACTATCCTCGGTGCGGCGAGGATGGGCCAGCTTCCACTCTGCATAGGTCTCAAACAATGCGTCTATCCAGCTACCGCACAAATCGTACTGCCGAAAGCCGGGGTGGTCGGATGCAAACTCCTCAAAGGAAGGCGTCATTCGCACTGCCTGACAGACCGCATCGGTCACTACCATTCCGGCACTGCCGTCGGTATTGAGCTCACAAAACGTATACGAACCGGCATCTTCGTCAAGAAAGATATCAACACGCGCAAGGGGAATTTGGCAATCATAGCCGGCATCCATAGCGCACAGGTCAGCAAAAGCCGGATCCATGCGAAACCACGCACGCACGGAGGCATCGGAACAAAACGCCCGCGTCACCTTGTCCATAATGCCGTACATGCGCTCGGCGGCCTCCTTAAGAAGCGCCGTCATATCCTTGTCGAATATCTTTGGCGTCAGAGCCCAGGGCGCAGGATCACCATGGTAGAGCGCATGGGTTTGAGACAAGTATTCGTCGCCTTTGCGACGACCAGGTAGGTCACCTTCGCGCGTGCGTACGATGCGTTCAAAATAATCTTCGAGCTCTCGCGTCTTCAATGTTGCCACGTTACCCTCCATTGCTTGATTTTTTTGCTCATGCTACGCCAGCACGCACGACTTCGGCGCGCTTGAATAGGCTTCTAAATTAGCAACACATTTTTGCATGGGGCGGCAGGCAGCGACATATACTCCTGCTCAAGCGCATGCACAGCCCCGCAAAAAACGTTAGACGGGCAAGCCGTCTGGCGCTATCAGAGTGAGCTATACGCCGAGTCTAATCGTAGACGCCCATTTTAAGCAGTGTGAAGGTCGGAGCGCCGTCACCCTGCGCGACGCGAACCGTGCAAGTCTCGGTACGGCCCATGGATGCGTCCGCTTGAATTGCGGCGATGAACTGGTTCTTTGGCAGGCCGTAGGTGCCCTCGGGGATGTCGGAAGGAAGTAACATGCCGCCAGCACTGTAGACCTCATAGGTGAGCTCGTAGATGTTGTCGCCAAGGTCAGTCGCGCCCGTAACGATGGCACACGGTGGGTTGTAATTTCCCTGGCCATATTCCTGTTTCAGATACAAGTACCCACCATGCGCTTCGGCCGAATCAGGAATCGCCTGCCCCTCCGGCGTTCTGTCATAAGTCATATCGGCATCGGAAAGCGTCAGACCCGTCAAGCGGTTGAGTTCCCTATTGATCACATCAGTCGCCACACGCTGGCTATTACCGTTGTCATAGTCGCCTTTCTCGATTCGATACGGCGCGTTGTCAATAAAATGGCACCAGATAAACTTGACCAGCTTGTATTTCTCGTCATCAGAAAGGCCGTCAGTCGAATCGAAGCCGCCCGTCTGATACCAGTCCCGATCGAAGTGCTCCTCCGTAAAGTTCGACAGGAACAGATTCGCGGCGGCATAGGTTGCCTGGTCATTGAGGTCGACCTTTACGCTGCTGCCCGTCTGCTCGGTCTCTTCCGGCTCTTCTTGCTCATCGGCAGGCTTCTCCTTGGCGCTTCCCTTGTCCTTGTGCTCGGCTGAACCCCTCGTCGGACCCCAGTACCGTAATCTGCGATGAGTTGCCCTGCCCAAGCGGACCCAGCACGCCGGTCAGCGCCAGAGCGGCACCGCCGGCAACGAGCACGCCCGCCACGCACATGCCGACAATCACCGCGCGCTTATGTGACTTCTTCTGCACGGGAGGCATCCCTGCCGCCGGCATCGATGCGGGCTCAGCAGGCGCGGCCGCCGGAGAGGCAGCGCCCATGCGCGCCCCGCAGTTCGTGCAAAAATCGGTTCCGTCGGGCATCTCGGAGCCACACTTGGTGCAAAACATATTCGGGCATCCCCTCACAACAAACGGTATCTGCCGCCATCATATTGAGCCTTCGCAGCCCAAATGTGTTGCACAACATTGACCACAGCCTTCGGACGCCGGCAAAGCGTGCCGGACCCTACCCCGTCACCCGTACGCTGGGGCAAAGGTCTGCCAGTGGGCACTCGTCGCACTTAGGTTTGCGGGCGTCGCAGATCTCGCGGCCAAAGGTAATCCACTGGTGGTTGACCGACTCCCAATACTCGTGCGGCAAGATCTTGAGCAGATCCTGCTCGGTCTTGAGCGGCTCTTTGGCGTGCGTCTTGGGACTCAGCATCAGGCGGTGCGCGATGCGGTTGACGTGCGTATCCACCGCGATGCCTTCCACGATGCCGTACCCCACGTTGAGCACGATGTTCGCCGTCTTGCGCCCAACGCCCGGCAGCTTGACGAGTTCCTTCATGTCGGCCGGCACCTCGCCGCCGTAGTCGGCAACAATCATCCGCGCGGCCTCCACGGCATGCTTGGCCTTACTCTTATAAAAGCCGAGTGACTTAATGGTGTCCGCCACGTCGGTCACACTTGCCCCGGCCATGGCCTCGGGCGTGGGCCACTGGGCAAACAGTTGGGGCGTCACCTTGTTGACCTGCGCGTCGGTCGTCTGAGCCGAGAGCAGTACCGCGATGAGCAGCCTAAATGGATTCTCGTGGTCCAAGAAGCACTCGACCGGGCCATAGCGACGGTTAAGGCGCTCGCACACCTCGATGGCGCGTTCGCGTTTGGCGGCATTGGTCTCGCGTGGCATAACGACTCCTCGGCTCAGCGGCATAACAAACCTATGGGCACGATTGTCCCACGTATGGGGTCTTTACGCCTCCAAAAATGCGCCGGTCTGGCGGCTCCACAGGCTTGCGTATTCGCCGCCCGCCTCGACGAGCTGAGCATGGGTGCCATCCTCGACAATCTCGCCGTCTGCCAGCACCACGATGCGGTCGAGCGCCGCCACGGTGGACAGGCGGTGCGCCACCACAATGGAGGTGCGGCCGCGCATCAGGTTCTCGAGCGCCTCCTGCACCAGCGCCTCGGACTCACTGTCCAGGGCAGAGGTCGCCTCGTCGAGCACCAGAATCGGCGCGTCGGTGAGGATGGCACGGGCGATGGCCACGCGCTGGCGCTGGCCGCCCGAGAGCTTAACGCCGCGCTCGCCCACCATGGTGTCAAAGCCACGGGGCAGGCGGTCGATAAACTCCAGGGCATTGGCCAGGCGCGCTGCCTCGCGAATCTGCTCGTCGGTGGCGTCGGGGCGGCCGTAGGCGATATTCTCGCGAATGGAGCGGTGGAACAGCAGCGCCTCCTGCGGCACGTAGGCAACCTGGCGGCGCAGACTCTGCTGCGTGCAGCGCGAGACGTCCTGGCCGTCCACGAGCACGCGGCCGCCCTGCACGTCGTCCAGGCGCAGCAACAGCTTGGTGAGTGTCGTCTTGCCCGAGCCCGATTTGCCCACCAGGCCCACGCGCTGGCCCGCCGCCACATGGAGCGTCAGGTCGTCGAACACGTTCTCGCCCGCCGCGGCGTCACGGTATGCAAAGCTCAAGTGCTCAAAATCGATCGCGCCCTCGGTCACCTTGAGCTCGGGGGCGTCCTCGTCGTCCGCCACCAGACGCGGCTCGTCCAGCACGCGCGTCATCTCGGCCGCATCGCCCAGCGCGCGGTTGATGCGCTGCATCATGGAGCTCACGTAGTTCAGGCGCATGGTGAGGTTGTACGTGTAGGTAAAGATCATGACGAGCGAACCAGCCGAGATGCCAAACCACGCGTTGCCGCCCGCCACGAACACACTCACCACGGCCATGGTGATGACGATAAGGCCCGAGGTCGTAAAGTTGCGCTGCATCATGGCGTGCATCGAAACCGTTTCGGCATCGCGCGCGGCGCGGTCGGCGGTATCGAACAGGTCGCGCTCAAAGTCCTCGCGCCCGCAGGTTTTGACGGCCAGGATGTTCGTGACCGCGTCGGAAAGCACACCCGACAGCTTGTTCTGCGCAGCGGACGTCGCGGCCGAAAGCGGCATGATGCGCTTGTACATAAGCCAGACAAACGCAATGTAGACGACCATGATGCCCACCAGGATCACGGTAAACGTCGGCACCACCGGGGCGAGCGCCGCCACCGTGCAGACAACCGAGGTGATAGTGGGGATGAGCGAATACACCGTCACGTCCACCAGACCCGTGTAACCGCTCATAAAACGGCTCGTCTGGCTCACAAGCGATCCGCCAAATCGACTGGTGTGGAATGTCATGGATTGATTGGAGAGCGTGTCGAAGCACAAGCGCGCCAGGTGATAGTTACCAGCAATCTCGAGCTTGTAGACGGTGTAGTCCTGCAGCTTGGAGAGGATCTGGCCTACCAGGTTAACGAGCACGAGCGCCAAAATGTAAGGACCAAAGACCTCAAACACCTGGTCGCCTGCCACGGGGCCGGCCTGGACGCGGTCGACGATAAGCGCCATCACGTAGGTGTTGGCAAACGTAAGCAAAAAGATATAGCCCGCCGACGAGAATACCGAGAGAAAGACGATCAGCGGCTGCGTGCGCGTGACATCCCAAAAACGCTGCAACGTGCGGCGCACGGTGGAGCGCTTGAGCGGGCTGGTGCTTCTCTGAGACATGGGCTTCCTTTCACGTCTGATAGGGCGAAACGCCATTGTTGCACACTAAAGCGCACTTCAGGCAAGCACGATGCGAAAAGCGCCCGCGCCTCGCGCTTGCGCCGACGCCCCGCCGTCCGTTGCGGCTAGCCCTCGTCTTCCTGGCCCGCGAGTAAGCCTGCGGACTCCAAGCCCAGAATCGCGTCGGCCTCCTCGGCATCCTCCAGCGCATCGATGTCCTTGAGCTTGCGCTCCATAACGTTGGTGCGCGTGGTGATAATGCCCTCGACCGTCTTGCCCGCAGTCTCGATCTGCTGTTGGGCGCGGCGTAGCGCCGCCTGATAGCGCGGCAGCTCAGCCTTGACGGCGGAAAGCACGCGCAGCACGTCATCGGTGCGTTTTTGCAGCCTAAACGTCTGGTAGCTCATCTGCAGGCTGTTGAGGATGGCCGCCATGGTGCTGGGGCCGGCAACGTTGACGTGATAGTCGCGGCCCAGGGTCTCGATAAGCCCGGGGCGGCTGACGACCTCGGCGTACAGCCCCTCAAACGGAACGAACATAATGCCAAAGTTGGTAGTCGCGGGCACGCTCAGATACTTTTCGCAGATGTCCTTTGCCTCGCGCTTCACCATCATATCGAGCGTCTTGCGCGCTGCGGCGACGGCCTCAGCGTCACCCGACTCCTGGGCGTCGAGCAGATGCTCGTACGCATCGCCCGGGAATTTGGAGTCGATCGGCAGCAGCACGGGATCACCCTCGTCCACCGGCAGCTTGACAGCAAACTCAACGCGCTCCGAGGCGCCGGGCTTGGTGGCAACGTTTTCCAGATACTGGTCGGGCGTAAGGATGTCCGCCAGGATTGCGCCCAGCTGCACCTCGCCCAAAATGCCACGCGCCTTCACATTGCCCAGCACGCGCTTAAGGTCGCCCACGCCGGTGGCGATAGATTGCATATCGCCCAGGCCCTTGTACACGGCCTCGAGCTGGTCGCTCACCTGCTTAAACGATGCAGACAGGCGATCGTTGAGCGTACGGGAGAGTTTCTCGTCCACCGTCGCGCGCATCTGATCGAGCTGCACGTTGTTGTCCTTGCGGATGGCGCCCAGCTGGGCATCGACCGTCTCACGCACCTTGTCCAGGCGGTGCTCGATGCCCTCGCGGTTGGCGCCGAGCTGTTGGGCCGTCTCGCGGCGCAGGTCATCCATGCGGTCGCCGGCCTGCGAGAACTCGCGCGCAATGGTCAGGTAGCGTTGCTGCTCCACGGCGGCGTCGGTCGTCTGCTGCTGCGCGATGGCGTTTGCCGTGCGGCGGGTTTCGGCCAACGCGACGTTGAGGGCATCGAGCGTGTTGTTGGCCTGCTCGAGCGCCGCGAGCGTCTCCGCGTCGTTGCCGCCACGCTCTCGCAACTCGGCACGAAGGCCTTTAAGCTGCATGGCGCAAACCACGGCAACTCCCACCGCGACCAAGGCAATCACAACAAGCACGATATCAATAGCAGACATAGACTCCGCCCAACAAACTCAATCGATCATCAATCAAAACCGCGATCAATCTTACCCCGCCACACGCATCGGGCGCCCGGCCCCTTCTTGGGAGCTTCTCTCTTCCGCATATTCCATAATGCGACGCGCCGTCTCCCTGCTCACCTTTGAGTCATCGCCGGCTAAGTATGCGTACACGTTTCCCTTATTCAGATTCAAATCGCGGCAGAGACCGTAGCGCGTTACGCCCGATTCCCCTAGCGCCCCCAATGTTCTTTTTCGCATCAGGGCGTTGATCCTTCTGTCCGCCACTGGCTTTTCCTTCACCGCTCTATACGCACGCCAAACGTTGGCATAACGGTTAGGGAGCTCACTTTTGGCGCATAGAGACGCCATGCCACCCGCTTGATCGTACAAGGACAAAACGCCTCGGTAATCCTCTTCCATCCACGAACCCTCGGATAAACCCAGAACGTATTCGGCTTTTCCTTGCGCCAAAGAGAGCAAAAACAGAGGCTCCGCCACGCGCGGCGCAACCGTCGTCGCCTGCTCAACCAGTTTTCTAAAACTCAGCGACTGCTGCCCGGACAGCTCTCGGCAATAGCCTTTCAAAAATCCCTCAAAGGTCAGATTCAACCAAGCACCTCCTTTTTGTATTGTCTGTATGCACAGACCATCTCTTGATAGCTTCGCTCCGAAGGCGACGACGCCAGCGCTTCTCCCTCGTCGAATATAAGCCGTTCGAGCAGATCCCAATCAAGTCGGTCGATAAACGCTCGGCTATGGAGGTCGACGATGTCGTTCGGACGGTAGGCATAGAGCTTCATTACCGCCAGGTCCTCCAAGGATGGCGTAAAGTACCTGATAAAACGCGCCCCAATATCTACGGGAATCAAACGATCTTCGTAATTGAATGGCATCTGATTACAATATGCCACCGCCATACCATTCACCTCGGGGTATCGAGCTATGATCTCGCGGAGGCACCTATCTGCCTCAAACACATCAATGTCATGTGTAACCGACCGATTCGTCACATCGTTTAGCATGAAGGCGCTTCCTCCCACCAATACAACGCTCGGCCTATCGTCTCGTGGGCCTATTTCCAGCTCCGCCTCTTCATCAATGCCCAAAAGAGTCTGCTCTAAATCCTGCTTATACATAGCAAATCCTATTATTATTCATCTTCAATAATACTATTCAGTCGCACGACAGGACCCAAAGGATGCAAGGATTCTACTCGTGGCGATAATCCGTACACCCTAGAAGTCCTAATGTGACAAACGCTAACTCTCCCAGCCGGCGCGAATGGTTGTTATGACATCGCCTAGGCGCTGGCCGAGGGCTGACAGATGTTGGAGCACTTCACTGGGCGAGGCACCGTTGAGGATGCAGGTGAGCGCATACGAGACCAGGAAAATCGCCGCAAGTCCTAATGGAATGAGCACAATCATCGCTAACGTGCGCAGGCGCTGGCCCACGCGGCGGTGACGTGTGCGGCGCTTGTCGAACGCAAGCTCCTGCGCATATGAATCTTGTTGTACGGAATAGTTCTCTGGCGCCGATCCGCCCGCAGGCGAAACCGCGGGCGTGGCATTTTGCGCAGGGGGCTGGGCGGCTACCCCTTGCATTTGCATCTCCATAAGCCGTTGCTGCTGGCGCAACATGCGCTCGGCTTGTTGCTGCGGGGTCTCAAGAAACAGATCCATGTTGGCCTCCTCAATCGGAGCATTCGACGCTTACGACCAGCATCCCGCACCGCCATGACCGCGACAACGCAATCGCCGGCAATAGCCACAAAGTTTCTTCTGCTCAAAAGCTGTCGAAAAGCTCAACAACTCCCCTACCAGCACTTTCTCTGAGCTTTTTTCGCCAACAATCTTTTGGCCTTCCACCCTTACGCCAACTGACCAAAATCTAACCAATAGCTTGACGAAAATTGTGGAGACCGGGACCCCACACAAAAAGTGCCGCCCCAAAGGGGCGGCACACAAACTTATTATCAGCTTTTCTGTAACGAGCATGCGACGACTCAACGCCGGGGCGCAGGGCGGGGAAACCTTTGCCTCGCGCGACCCTGCGAAGCCGTGAGCGAGAGGGGAAGGTTTCCCCGCCCTGCGCCCCGTGGTCGGTGAGAACAGACTACATGCCCGCGAGACCGCGGGCGGCGGTGGCGCACATAAATGCCAAGACGAGAATCACGAGCGACCCGGCGATGTCTGCCAGCACGCCCATTGCACGGCGTTCAAACAACCAGCTCTCAAAGTGCGGGGCGACGTTGCGCCAAACACGCCACAGCAAGATGCCCATACCGATGACGCCCGGGATATTGAGCAGCAGGATCTCGGAGCACAAAAGACCGATCAGGTTACCGGCGGCAAAGCCCGCATCACCCTCGCAGTATTTGCGGTAGACCATATACAGCATGTACGCCACAAACGGCTGCAAGCACGCAGAAATAAACGAGACCACCATCGAGGGGTCCTGCGAAAAGACCTCGGTGAGTTTATCGACACTCGTGGCGTCCTTCGAAGCCAAGAATAAACCGATAACCACAAGGGGCACCACACCCAAAATTACCTCGACCAGAGTAAACAACTTGGCAGTCAAATCCTCACTAGCCGAATTCAAATGAGGCGCCCACTCAGGATGAGCATGCGCGCCGACTTTCTTGTCCTTCTCGGCACGATCGGCCTTTTTACCCTCGGCAACCCGACGACCAGGATCCTTGCTGAGTCCTAGGCCCTTTCGACACCACCTATATTGCGAATCAGCACCGCCGCCCACCCGACCGAATATTGCCGTTCGGCACCGCCATTAAATGCCTTCCCGCGCATCCCCGTTACGCTCGGGCTGCCATGCAGTCCAGAGA